>CAZSQG010000062.1:0-27171 GCA_964608615.1 uncultured Marinilabiliaceae bacterium | reverse complement strand
GACTGTAAATCTGTTGTCTTACGACTTCGGAGGTTCGAATCCTCCTCCCCCCACAGATAACCGGTGACAAGCCGGTTTTTTTGTGCCTGTTTGTTTCGTAATTATCTACCCAAATGAAAATGCATATCAACGGATAAATTCATTATCTTTGTTATAAACAATGCATTATGTTAGTAAAAATTTATCCGGAAAATCCTAACCCTAAAGAAATAAGTAAAGTAGTGGAAGTATTGCGGTTAGGGGGGTTGGTTATTTACCCTACTGATACGGTATATGCTTTAGGGTGTGATTTTAACAACAGTAAGGCAGTAGAGAGAGTGGCACAGTTGAAGGGGATAAACTTGAAAAAGGAACACCTTTCAATTATCTGTCATGATTTGAGTCATATTTCAGATTATACCAAGCCACTCGACAGTCCCACATTTAAGCTGCTTAAGAAAAATCTTCCGGGGCCATTTACATTTATACTTCCGGCAAATAATAACGTTCCCAGATTGTTTAAAACCAATAAGAAAACTATTGGATTAAGAGTTCCTGATAACTCTATTGTTCTTGAGATAGTTAGAGAGCTGGGTAATCCATTGTTAAGTACCTCTATTAAAGATGAGGATGAAATTTTAGAATACACAACTGATCCTGAGCTTATTTATGAAAAATTCAGAGACCTTGTTGATATAGTTATTGATGGAGGATTTGGTGGTAACGAAGGATCAACAATTGTAGATTGTACTTCTTATCCATTCCAGTTGATTCGCCAGGGTAAGGGCGAACTGGAATATTATTAATTAGTCTTTTCAAGAAAATGCCAAATGCTTCGTAATATTTGTCAGAAAAATAAGTAGGGATTTGACTTAAATAGGGATTTGAAATTCTATGTTTTCTTAAACGAATAGTCATATTCGGATTTGCAGATATCATGCCTTAAAAAAAATATGACTCTTACGAGCATCTTAAAAAATACTAAATAAACATTTTTTCAACTTTCTTAATCCCTGATGGAAGCGCAAAAACCACAACATGGTCATCGGGTTGAATACGGGAATCTCCATTTGCAATCATAACCTCATCACCTCTTATTATTCCGCCAATGTTCATGTCTTTGGGTAAATCAAGTTCGCGCAGGTTTCCTTTTGTTATTTTCGAATTGCGTTGGGCTATAAGCTCCAGTACATCGGCATCGGTTGCTGTAAGGCACTTTACATGCGATACGTTGGCCTTTAAAGTATGACGGTAAATATAACTTGCCGCAATTTGCTTTTTATTGATAAGAGTTCCAATACCAATGTTTTCGGCTAAATCAATGTAATCCATATTCTCAACTTCTGCCACTGTTTTTTTTACCCCCATTTTTTTTGCCAGCTGACATGCCAGAATATTAACCTCTGAATTTCCTGTTACAGCAATAAAAGCATCAGTTTTACTGATTCCTTCTTCTTTTAGTAAATCAAGATTACGTCCATCACCATTAATAACCAGAGTATTTCCAAGATAATTGGCTAATCGTGAACTTTTTTCACGGTTTATCTCTATAATTTTAATGTTATATTGATACTCCAGCTCCTTGGCAACTTTCTTTCCAATGCGGCTTCCTCCCAGTATCATTATATTTTTTACTTCATACTTTGTTTTCCCAGCATCTTCCAATAATTGAGGTACTCCTGAACGTGTTGTAATAACATACGCTAAGTCATTATGCTGAAAAGTATCGTGCCCGCGCGGAATAATTGTTTTTCCATCACGGTTTATGGCTACAGTGTAATACTCGTTTTTGGCATGCAGTTTACCTGTTTCTATTAATGATAGGTTGGCTATTGGAGCATTACTCCTTATTTTTAGCGCAAAAAGCAGTAGGTTACCATTGCTGAATTCAAACATTTGACGGGTACCCACCTGTTTAAGAGATGCAATAATCTCTTTGGCCCCCAAATGCTCGGGATAAACTATTTCATCTACACCCAACTGTCTGAAATATTCTTTATTCTCAGGCAAAAGGTATTCAAAGTTATTTATTCGGGCGATGGTTTTTTTTGCGCCAAGTTTTTTTGCCAGCATAGCTGAAATAATGCTGACTTCCTCATATGGGGGAACAGCAATAAACAGGTCGCACGACTTGACCTGAGCGTTCTTGAGATCTTCAATAGATGTTCCGGAGCCCACTATGGTCATGAGGTCGAAATTAGCTTCGGCTTTTCTTAACCTTGATTCATCCTCGTCCATCAGAATTACATCATGATCTTCGTTGCAAAATAATTTTGCAAGATGATTACCAACTTCACCGGCACCCGATATCAAAATTTTCACTTGTATAAATATTTAATATAACAATTCGATTGATATAACTATTTTTTAATCAACCAGTTCTTTGAATATCGACGTGGTTGATGCTCTTAAAAATATTGCAAAAAATAGCATGCAAAGTAAGAGAATAAAAACCAATTAGCGAAATAATTCAGTAAATGAATACTGTAACTAAGTATGCTTAATTACGATCAATAAAGGCTCCTTTTGTTCTAATATCGTGAATTAGTATATCATGTTCATTCAATTCGTTTTTCCAGTTTCGCACCTTCCAGGGTGGGCAGTTGGATGTGAACACAACAGTTTTGCATTGAATGCTTTTTACCAATTCGTCCATTTCAATTATTGGAGAGCCTGATACAACAAGCACGTCTGCTAATAGAGAATCGTTTTTATTTATCGAACCTTTACCTCCGTTTACTAAATAATACGATTTGTTTCCGGATTTAATATGAAATACTTCCGGAGCCTGAGTACTCGATGTTTCATTTAGATAATAGGATTCTGTGTGGCACACAATATTTCTTTTCTCGAAACCGGCGGCTATAAAAACTCTTTGTGTTGCTTCCAAACCGGGTGAACAAAAAACAATGCAATGGCCCTTATTAATTACCTCAATCAAGGATTCACGTCCGGCATCAAAAACAATGAACATATTGTTTCTGCTTTTTATGCTCCATTGAATATTGATGCTTAATATAATTGAAGCTATTAGAATGGTTATTATTAGTATTAATCGGGGGTTTTTATTTTCATAGTTTTGATACCAGTAGAAAATTAGCAGGTACATTACTAATGCCAGTGGCAATGAAACCCAGATGTTTATAATATAAGAATGGGGGAGAGCTTCAATAAAACTAACAATACTCTCCATAAAACCAATCATATCGTTCAGTGGTGCGCCAAGGATTTGACTAATAAGGGGAATTCCTGAAACAATAAGAATAATAAAGGCAAGGAGTAAAACAGGTGTTACCAATGGAAGCAAAAAAAGGTTGGATAAAAGAAAGTAGGAGGGGAAGCACCCAAACAGCCAGAGAGAAAGAGGCAAGGTAGTTATTTGTGCCGCCAAGGCTATTGAAACAACTGACCAGAGCCATCTCCAGAGGATAAATCTAAAGCTAAGCATGTTATTAATAACAGGGAAAAATGCCACAATTCCTGCTACAGCCAGATGGCTTAACCAAAATCCGGTATGAAAAAGATACATGGGATTACATAACAGAATTATAAAGGCTGAAAGGCATAGTATGTTATAAATATTAATGAATCGTGAAAAGGCTTTCCCCGATTGAATAAAAGAAAACATTATAACCGCTCTGGTAACTGAAGGCGAAAAACCGGTGATAAAGGCATATAAAAAAAGAAACAGTATTGTAATGGTTAACCTTAAAGGATTTGAAGGTTTAAAAAAGAATCCCAGAATGTAGTTTAAAAAGAGATATACAATTCCAACATGTAACCCCGATACAGCTAAAAAATGAATTGCACCCGACCGGATAAATTTATCGTTTAATTCGCGATCAATTCCTTTTCTTTCTCCCAAAACCAAAGCATTTAGAAGGGCTAATCGTGAACCACTTACCCCACTTTTTGAAAATGCTTTAATACATTTTGCGCGAATTTGTTCTGAAAAAAGCTGCATGCTCCATTCAGGATTAGGATTAGTAATATTAAGATCCTCTGTATCTAGAAATATTTGGCCTGCTACTCCTTGTCGGAACAAATATTGCCCGTAATCAAAAGCACCGGGATTTGACGGTTTTTTTGGTCCCTGAAGAAGGCCCTTAATTGAAAGCTCATATCCCATTTTATATTTTTCGACTGAAGAATCTCCCCTTATCATTAGTAGCCATAAGTCCCCTCTTTTCAAAGGTGTTGAGTCGTTATTTAACATTTTTGGCGTTAGCACAATTCTAATCCATTCCGAGGAACGTTCTTCAACAGAAACAATTATTCCTTTTGCCATAACCTGAGTATCCTTGGTTATCTGTGAAGGCATTGTTATTTCGGTAATCACCCAACCCACAGAGAAAAGGAATATATAAGCAAATATTCCTGGCATCCATCTTTTCCTAAAACTACGGTAAAGTTTTTCTGTAATATGAAAAATGAAAAATGCACTGATTGATAAAATTGCCAGTACAATAAAAATCTCCAAATGGCCTCCTTTTAACCAATAAGAAGAAAAAATTCCTCCTGAAAGGGGAAGTAATAGTTTTAACAAAGGTATCTCTTTCAGCAAATGCATGTCAAAAACATTAAGTTATGCCAACTAAGAGCGGATCCTAAATAGAAAACAAGTCAGGTAAAGAACAAAAAATAAAACCGTAAAGTCATTGGTTGATCCTTGAGAATCAGCATTTTTAAGTCAGTTTAGGAGTAGCTTTAAATATTATTCTCAAGGACAATGATAACAAGTTAATGATATTTTATTTTCTTAGCTGTGATTATTTTAAATAATTACAATACAATGTCGTTTAGTTAACAATATGCCTTGGAATGCTTTTAATTTCCTTAAATGTAATAGTAGTCAGGTCATCCCCTTTAGGCAACGAGGGGTGAGCGTTGAGAAATAATTAATTGCATTTTTAACTAAACGACATTAAACAATAGTATTACTGTGAGCAGTTTGCAATAATAGGCAGCTAGAAATACCTTATGAAGATGTTATTACAATATATTTGTAGGTGATGGAGTTTATTGGAGGTACACACAATAATTAAGCATATAAGTAACATTACAGATGAATATGTTATTGATCAGAGACTGTTGTATGCAATACTAATGTGTTATTTGTTCCGGAAAATGTTCAGATTGGGTTGCACCCTAATGTTACCAACATGGGTTATTATTTGACTTAAAGCATATAATGCCATGGTATGAATTACAAATATTTGGAATCAGGCCTATAGATATAAGTTTTTGACAGACTTTTACTGGTTTTATAACACTGAAAATTTATTTTTTGGCTCAATAAATGATAAAATTTGACTAATTTCAAATTTATGATGATAAAACCATTAAAAATAGAAGTGTATCATTAAACTCAAATCACTAAATTGCATTCGAATTAAGTTTAGTAAAAGAGATCAATAAAAATCATTTTATATTGATTGTGTATTTGTGAAACTAATTGATAGTCAAGTGATATAAAGATGTTGAGTTGTATTTAGCTCTGGGTTAAAAATTAATAAAGTCAAAAAAAAACCAACTATTATTTTGTTAACAAGAAAAACAATGAAAATAAGATTTAGATATCTGGGATTAATCATATTGGGAATATTTGTATTAAACTCTTGCGTCTCTCATAAAGATTCAATTTATCTTCAGGGGGATATTGCAAAAAAACTGGAAGATGTTGAAGGTCAATACAGGACAGAAAAAGTGGATTACATAGTGAAATATGGTGATTTACTTTATATAAGGGTAACCAGTTTAGATGAGAAATCATCAGCGTTTTTAAACAACGAGTCGGGTTATACTGCGATGGCTGAGAACCCCATGTCGGCCAGCTTATTAGGTTATAGAGTTGGGTTGGATGGTGCCATTGATTATCCATTTATTGGTAAGATATATGTTGTAGGGCTGAGTTTAACCGAGATCGCCAGAAAAATTGAATTAGCCGCCAGCAAATACGTTGACCAAAGTAGTGCTATTGTTAAGTTGCTTAATGATAATATTACAATCATGGGAGAAGTTCGTGCTCCAGGTCGTTTTCTTCTTAATAGTGAGGAGATTTCAATATTGGAAGCATTAAGCCTTGCCGGAGATTTAACTGATTATGCCAATAAAAAACGGATAAGACTAATCCGTAAAGAAGGAGATACTCCACAAATGCTTATTATTGATACAACTGATGAACGAATAATGTATTCGCCCTTTTACTATCTGAAACCGGGTGACATTGTTTATGCTGAACCCAGAAGATTGAAACAGTGGAGTCTTTCATCTATTTCATTAAGTTTTGCAACGAGTATGATAAGTGCTGCCATATTGATTTATTCAATCACGAAGTAGGTAATTTTTTCTAAAATATAAGAGATGAAAAGTATTGAAGGCATGGAAATGGAAAAAAGTATTGATGTAAAGAAGATTTTTTTCCGCAGTATAGATTACTGGCCCTTGTTTCTCGTGTTTATTGTTGTTGTATCAGTATTAGCATTTGTTTTTTATAAAACAACTTCTCCTCTCTATAAAATCAATGCACGGTTGTTAGTATCTGAATCAAGAGATTCTAATGTGTCCGGAGGTGTTGGTGAGGTGCAAGCTCTTCCGGGTATAACATTAGGTGGACAAAGCAATTTTGAAAACCAGGCTATAATATTAACATCCAGAAAGCAAATTGAAAAAACACTGCGTCAACTTGATTTTGAAGTGTCTTATTATCAAGAGGAGTTATTTAGGACTCAGGAAATATATAAAAATTCTCCTTTTCGTGTTCTTATTGACTCTGCAAAAGTAAAGCCTGCAGATTTGAATTTTAAAATGGTTTTTATCTCTAAAGATAAATTTCAGTTAAGCCTTGACGATGGTAAAGAGTTCACACAGGTTGTAAAGTTTTTCGAAAAAGTTAACCACCCCAAATTTTCAATAACTATAGTACCTGTTGAAGAAAAGCTTAGTTCTTCAGGATACGAAAATAATACATACCAGTTTCGGATTAACACAATGAATAGGTTAATCAGCTATTATCAGGATAGAATCAATCTGGAAAAGGTTCAATATGGGGCTTCCATTGTAAATATCTGGATTTTAGAAAATAATGTGGAGAAAGGACTTGATTTTCTTAATAAGCTGGCTCTCGCTTCGGTTTATTATACTCTGGAAAGAAAAAACCTGATAGCAAACAATACTGTTAGTTTTATCGAAAAACAATTGATTGGTGTAGCTGATTCACTTGGAGAAGCGGAGAATTTACTTGAGAGTTTTCGCTCCAGAAATGAAGTGATGGACGTTTCTTATCAGGGACAGATGATTGTTACTCAGTCAAATGAATTAGAAAATCAAAAAGCAGCGCTTAATGTAAGGCTTGATTATTACACCTATCTGCGTGATTATATTCAAAACAACCGTAATGTTCAGGATTTGATTTCACCTTCGTCAATGGGTGTTGAGGATCCGGTTTTAGGTCAGATGATTGGACAATTATCTACTTTAAACGCCGAGAAATCAGCCTTGCAGTTTAATTCAAGTGAAGAAAATCCAAATGTGATCCGAATTGAGCATAGTATTAATACTTTAAAAAGCAGCATTCTTGAAACACTTAAGAGTATTGTTGCAACTACTAATCTTTCAATTAACGATGTAAATAGTCGATTGTATTCATTAAGTCAGGAAATTCAGAAATTACCCAAAACCGAGCAATTATTGGTGGGTATTGAGCGTCGTTTCAAGATGAATAACGACATGTACACTTTTTTAATGCAAAAGAGAGCTGAAGCTCAATTAGCAAAAGCTTCCAATCTTCCGGATAATGAAATTATTGAAGAGGCACTTGTAGTTGGGCAGGTGGCACCTGATACAAAGCGAATAATTATTTTAGTTTTATTAGGAGGGTTTTTATTACCTGCCGTAATAGTGTTTCTTTTGATTTTCTTTAACGACAGGGTTATGGAGATTGATGATGTTAAAGCCGTTACTTCCCTTCCAATAATTGGACAAGTTCCATTTGAAAGATTAAAAGGAGGTAGTTCGCTAAATAATGATCAGCCCAATACTCTTTTAGCCGAGTCATTTAGAAGTATTAGGGCTTCACTGGGCTATTATGCTAACCAAAAAACCAATAAAACAATTCTGGTTACTTCTACATTACCTGGTGAAGGAAAGTCGTTTTGTGCAATTAATCTGGGACATTCATTTGCTCAATTAGGTAAGAAAACTATTCTTGTTGAGTTTGATATGAGACGCCCATCTTTATCCAGGCATTCAGGGTTTAATGGAAACGGTGTGGGATTAAGTAATTATTATACAGGCGAAACATCTATTGAAAAAATAATTACTACCGACACTGATATTCCTAATTTTCACATAATCTTTGCGGGTCAAATTCCTCCTAATCCTTCTGAATTGATTGCCAGTAAAGAAACTATTAAACTTATTGAATTACTGCAAAAGGAGTATGATGTATTAATTTTGGATACTCCTCCATTGGCTTTAGTAGCCGATGCTCACCTTTTGACTTCTTATACAGATGTTAATATTTTGGTTGTTAGACACAATGTAACACCAAAACCACTTTTAAAGATTAACCTGAAGGATGAAAAAGTTACAAAGATTCAACGTTTGAGCATTTTGCTTAATGGAATACCATTCCAAAGACGCGAATATAGCTATCAATACGGGTATGACTTAAAAAACAAATATTTTACAAAAAACTAGGAGAGAAATTCTTTTCAGAAAAACAGGAGAGTGTTTCGTTTGTTGGAACACTCTCTTGTTTTTTTATATAAACTTAGGTTATTACTCTTTTACTGAAAAACTATTAATTTATAACTACTTATCTTTTTTGTATCTCTTTATGATCAACTCGGCCACTATTTTATCAATGGGAAAGGTTAGTTTTTGTGGATCAAGTGAAGATAATGAAACCCATCGAAAATTAGGCATTTGCTCATGGTCAGGGTAATTGGGGGTTTCAGAGATTGGGATTTGTAAACTTTTTTTGAGTTTAATTAAGTAGTAAATGCTGATTAATTGAGTGTTGGTAAAGAATAAGGTTGGTTGGAAATAATCAGTTGTGTAAAAATGGTTGATTATTTCAATTTTGCAGTTGAGTTCCTCCAGCGTTTCACGTTTCAAGCAGTCAATAGTTCCTTCTCCAAATTCTAATCCGCCGCCTGGAAATTTGGTCATTTTAATTCCTTTAAACAATTCATCTGAAAGCAAGATGTGGTTGTCTTCAATGACAATGCCATAAACTCTGATGTTGAAGTTTGCGATTGATTGAGTCTTTTTTGTCTTATCCATTGGTTATAAAAAAACAGCGGCCATACTTAAAATTGTGAACCATGAGAAAGAATTGCTATGCCGATGGGTCATTATATTACTAAGGTATAACAGAATCTCTAATTTATTCAATTGTTGTATCTTTTTTTAGGCTTTCGGGAAGGTTTTGCCTGGGTTTTTGTGCAGGTTTCGTAAAGGAAGCATTTGATGGTACTAAAATTCAAGTAATCGAAAAACTGCGTTTTGTCTGCTTGTCTTTAGATGCAATTTATCGAATGATTGTTTTTATGAAGTCAATAATATGATCAACTTGGGATGGATGAAACCAATTTATGTCCTTATCTCTTCGAAACCAGGAAAGCTGTTTTTTTGCATAGTGTCGCGAGTTACGTTGAATAAGTTCGATAGCTGTTTCTTTGCTATGCTGTCCATTGAAACAGGCAAATAATTCTTTAAAGCCAACCGTATTAAGGGCATTCAGGTGCAATTGTAGTTTTTTTGCTTCATCCTCCATCCCTCTTTCCATCATTGCTAAAACGCGCTGGTTAATTCTTTGATATAATTCTTCGCGATCCATGTCCAGCCCTATTTTAATTATTCTGAAGGGACGCTCTTTCTTTGGGTTAGTACGTAATTGTGAGTAAGGTTGGCCTGTCATAAGGCAAATTTCAACGGCATGTATTATACGCTTTGGATTTTTAAGATCCACCTTATGGTAAAAATCAGGATCAAGTTGTTTTAGTTGGCGGCGTATGGAATCAATTCCTTGCTGCTGAAATTGCTCCATTAAATCCAACCTTATCTGAGGGTCAACAGTTGGCAGATCGTCAATTCCATTACAAAAGGCATCAATATACATCATTGATCCCCCAACCATAAAAAGATTATCATGATCAACAAAGAGTTTGTTGGTAAGGTTCAATGCATCCTGCTCAAATTCATAGGCATTGTAATAGTCAAAAACAGACTGCGTACCAACCAGATAATGAGGTATTTCTTTTTGTTCATCTTGGGTTGGAGCTGCTGTTCCAATGGGGATTTCCCGATATATTTGGCGTGAATCAGCCGAAATAATGATGCTGTTATAAGCCTTTGCCAGGATTATTCCAACACGGGTTTTGCCAATTCCGGTGGGTCCGGCAACTACAACCATTGTTTTGGTCATGCCGGTGTTTGCTAATAGTAATTATTATCTTCTGAGTCTTCCCTGAAATAGTCTTCCTGATTATCATTATCCCAGTCAAGATCTTCCTCGTCAATATCAAAAGAGTTGAATTCGTCTTCTATTTCATCAATAGGTGAAATGAGGTTGTCTTCAGAAAATGGAGGAGGAGGGGTTCCTTCCTTGCGTAAACAAGCAGGATACTCAAGAGTTCCTTTTATTATCTCTGTAAGTTCCATAAAAAGAACCCTGTCGGCAAGTATGTCAAATGTATATAAAAGGCGCTGTTTGTTATGAATAAGCAGTTCTTCAAGGCGAACCTGATCCATCACCCGGTGATCGCTATCAGCGATCATATCCAAAAGGGTAATCTCTATTTCCTTATTCCACTCCTCGTCGGTAATAAAAAATGATGTAACCTGGGAACTGTCAAACCCGAGCTCATTTTGGATATAAGCGTGTAAATCAACAAAAAGTGTTTTGCTGTCGATGGCAATTTCAAAAATAAAGTCATCTACTTCATTGCTGATGACTCTAAAGTGGTAAATCATAAGGAATTACTTTTTAAAGCTTTAAAAATACAAATATGAGACTTAAAACCAACCAAATCTATTAATTTCAAACAATTATTTGCCATTAAAAAATCAAAATATTAACGACTCAAGAGCCTTTAATGTTTCATTTTTTTTATAAAAAAGCGATTGTCAGATAAAAAACTTTTCTAATTTGCAATAACTCATCTTTATATCATTATGCGAACGTTTTTCATACCTGCTTTTTTCGTATTATTCGTGTTTTGTTTTTTAGCAGTTGTTAATGCAAAAGCACAAACACAAACCGATTCTATAAACATTAAGGAAAACAAACCTGGTTTTTACGAAGGTATTTCTGGCCTGGGCGAAAAAATCATAAGTTACCTAACCTGGCAAAGAAATGATAATGTATTGGTGGTATACCCTTCAGGTGGTTATTCACCTCGTACAGGTTTATATGTTGGGGCCACGCCTATGTATAGCTGGAAAAATAAATCAGAATTAAATCGTTGGGACGGCCATCCTAACTCTTTAACAAGTTCTTTCCAAATATCGACTAATGATATGGTTGAATTGAATGCCGAGTTAGAGTGGTTTCCATCTAAGCATTGGCAGATTCGTTCCAAAGGTGAATTTGTGAAAATTAATGATCGTTTATGGGGAATCCCAAGTCTTAACGTGGACGATGGTGTTGAATATTTGTCTAAACATGTGGGTTTTACAGCTGAGATTCTTTATAAATTAGGGGCAAAGTTATTTGTTGGAGGCACTGTTCAATTATTTGACTATTCATTTAATGATTGGGACAAAGAAGTGGATGCTACCACGATTTTTGGTTCAGAAGGCGGATTAATTTCAGGATTAGGTCCTGTTGTTATGTTTGATAGTCGTGATCATATTTTATACCCGCTACATGGTAGTTTTTTTAAGGGAGCAGCGATAATAAATGATGATGTTTTTGGAGGAAACTACAGGTTTCAGAATTATTTGTTCGATTTTAGACAATTCACAAGTTTAAATCGTAAAGTTTTGGCAACACAATTATTATGGGAATACTCACCTGGAGATGTTCCCTTTTATATGCTACCAAAACTTGGAGGAAAAGATCGTTTAAGAGGAATAGGCCATTCGCAGCGCATAATAAATCAAAGTGTATGGTTGTTGCAAAGTGAGCTGAGGATGCCTTTGTGGTGGCGCTTTGGAGCAGTGGTTTTTGCTGGCATGGGAGAGGCATCTGTTGAGCCCTCTGTTAATTTTGATAATCTAATTTATTCAGGTGGTATTGGGTTGCGTTTTCGTATTCTCCCTGATGAACCTCTTAATGTCAGAATTGATGCAGCTTTGGCATCTGGAGGATTAAATGGCTTTTTTGTTTGTCTTAAGGAACCATTCTGAACAAATAATAATGGATTTATTATAAAAGCCTACTAAAAAGGTAGGAATAAAATAAAGTTTAAATGCTTGCATTGTGCATTATAATGATATATATTTGTATATAACATATAAAAAAGGTGTGAAAAATATGATTTATTAGTTAAGGAATTATCAAAATGAAATTTTCGAAACGCACTCAATATGGATTTATTTTTTTACTGAGGTTAAGTCTTCAATGGCCAAAATACTGTACAGTTACCGAAGTATCAGTAGCGGAGAATCTTCCTGAAAAATTTGTTGAAGGTATTGCTTCTGATTTGCGAAAAGCTGAGATTGTTGAGGTAAAGAGAGGTGCAGGAGGGGGTTATCGCTTAACACGATCATTAAAAGATATTCAATTAATGGAGGTGCTTTCGGTTTTGGAGTCTGACTGGGTATATCATGAGTTTGATACAAAAGGAATGTTGGAGGGTAAAAAGGCTGTTATGCTTTTTATGGATGATATTAGTAGTTCTATTTATGAAAGATTATCTGGAATTAACATGGAACAAATGTTAAAACATTACCAAAAGGATGTTGCTCCTCTTTATTATATTTAAGGATGTTGCTGGAAAAGTAGAATATAGTGATAATCAATAAAAACTAAGATAATGACTAAAATAGCAAACAATGTAACTGATTTAATAGGACATACGCCATTGGTGCGAATTAATAAACTTGCTGCCGGTGCAGGAGCTGAAGTTATTGCAAAGCTGGAATCATTTAATCCGGCCGGCTCGGTGAAAGACCGACCTGCATTTGCCATGATTTTGGCTGCCGAAGCAGCAGGTAAGCTCGATAAGGATACTGTAATAGTTGAACCAACCAGTGGTAATATGGGTGTTGGTCTGGCGCTGGTAGCTGCTGTTCGTGGTTATCACTTAATTCTTACCATGCCTGAAAGTATGTCTATTGAACGACGTAAACTATTAAAGAAGTTTGGTGCCGATTTAGTACTTACTCCGGCCCCCGAAGGTATGAAAGGTTCAATTGCAAAAGCACTTGATTTGGCTGAGACCTTTCCCAAATCGTTTGTGCCATTCCAGTTTAAAAATGTGGCAAACCCTAAGATTCATTATGAAACAACAGCTCAGGAAATATGGGACGATACTGATGGGAAACTGGATGCTTTTGTGGCTGGAGTTGGAACCGGTGGTACTATTACCGGGATAGGGAGGTTCTTGAAGGAAAGAAACCCTGCAATACGCATTATTGCCATTGAACCAGCTTCTTCGCCGGTTCTGTCGGGAGGTCAGCCTGCTCCTCACAAAATTCAGGGAATAGGTGCCGGTTTTATTCCTGATAATCTTGATAGAAGTATTGTTGATGAGGTGATTACTGTTGAAAATGAGGCTGCTATTCAAACAAGTAATGCAGCAGCAAAAGAAGAAGGACTATTGGTTGGTTATTCTTCAGGAGCCGCTTTATGGGCTGCTTTGGAAGTTGCTAAAAGACCTGATATGAAAGGTAAACGCATTGTAACATTGCTTCCTGATACAGGAGAAAGATATCTGAGTACTTTTGAAATCTGATAAAAAAAAGCTGTTCCTTGGAACAGCTTTTTTATCATTATTATATTTATTTGGTTCGTATTAGCATGTGTCAGCAAAACCAATTTTTTAATCAGCGTAAATGCCTGCTGGTCATGGCTTTTATTTGATATTTCAAAGATTGACAGTTTGAAGGTATCGTTCAAATAGGTTGTTTTTATAAGGTATTGATTGTATTTATAATAATATTTTATTATTTTAGAATCATTGAAACCTTAACTAACCGTTCTTATGAAGCAATCTGTATGGCATAAACAGCATTTTAATGGTTTATGCAGAGTATCGAACACTAAGTTTACCTTTCCCGCAAAATTGTTATTAACTTATTTATTATTTGGTTATCTGCAGTTCTCAGTCTATGCCCAAGACAGGAAACTACCATCATTTGGCAAGATGTCGATGGAGGAATTAACTGCCACACAATGCCCTATTGATACAGGGGCTCAAGCTTACTATATTTTTGATCAGGGAAGTACCGAATTTGTTTATCTGAATACTACCATTCGTGTTGATGAAGCTGGATCAGATAAAGGTTTTCAGATGAAGTTTGAACGTCATGTCCGCATTAAAATATTGAATAAGGCTGCTTCTGATCTGGGCGATTTTGATATTCCATTGTACGAAAAAGGTTCAAATAAAGAACAGATACTAGGATTAAAAGGTTTTACATTTAATTTGGTTGATGGGAAAATTGTTAAAACCAAACTGGATTTGAAACAGATTATTACGGAGCAGACTGATAACAACTGGGTTCATGTGAAGTTTGCAATGCCGGAGGTTCGCGAAGGATCGGTTATTGATGTTTCCTATCAGGTGTTGAGCGATTTCTTTTCTAACCTTCAGGAATGGCAATTTCAGAAAACGTACCCTGTTCTTTACAGTAAATACACTGTGGCTATCCCGGAGTACTATTTATACAGCCCTGATATGATGGGATACATACAGGTTAATAACAAAAAACGCACTGCAGCCAAGGTAGTGACATTAACAGTTATTGAGCAAACTTTTGGGGGGAATGAATCTTATACAATTAAAGAAGATTACCGTGAAGATATCACTGAATTTTATGCAAGCGATATTCCGGCCTTTAAGGTAGAACCTTACCTTAGAACTCCAAGAAATTATATCAGCAAAATCGGTTTTGAACTTACAGGAATTCAATTTCCCAGAAGTGCCTATAAAAACTTTAGTAGTACATGGGAAGCCGTTAGTAAGGAACTTATGAGCTACGATAATTTTGGCATGGCCATGACGCACGATGGTTTCTTAAAAGAAGAGGTGGCCAATGCTCAATTAAAAAACATCAATGGCATTGATCTGGTTTCGTATGCCTTTGAGCGGGTGAAACATAAAATGAATTGGGATGGTAAATACCGGTTATTGGCAACTAATAGTTTAAAACAAGCCTGGGATAATGGCTCAGGCAGTAGCGCTGATGTCAATCTGACTCTGGTGTCTTTACTGAAATTGCTAAACGTTGAGGCTTATCCGGTAGCATTAAGCACCCGTGACAATGGAATCATTCCCATTACTCATCCTTCTCGTACAAGTTTTAATTATGTAGTGGCTGTGGCCATTGTTGATGGCAAAAAGGTGTTGCTCGATGCAACGGAGCCCTTTGCAGGGATTAACCAGTTGCCCGAACGCTGTTTAAATGACAATGGTCGTATCATTGGCAACGATAAATCGGAATGGATTAGTCTCACCAATAATGCCCAATCGTACCAGATGATATATGGAACACTGGCACTTTATGAGGAAGGCAACTTTACCGGTAAAATCGAACTGGTTGAGAATGGTTATGCAGCCTGGGACCGTCGGGATGAATATAAAATGCACAACGATAACGATGCCTTTAAAGAGGCTCTTGAAAAAGAGTTCGGAGGATTTGAGATTTCTGATTATACCATTTCAGGTGTCGACAGTATCTATACTGCGCTGAAGAGCCAATTTCAGGTTTCTCTTGAGGGGAAAGTTGATCAAATGGGCGATATGGTTGTTTTTAAACCTCTGCTTTCCTTTTCGGAAGATGAGAATCCCTTCAAGCTTGAAAAACGTGATTATCCGGTGGAGTTCTCATATCCGGCACGCTGGAGAGTGATGTTTTTATATACTTTCCCCGAAGGGTATAGTGTTGAGAGTTTGCCTGCACCCCAAAGGATAATTGCTGAGGATAAAAGCTTTCAGTTTACATTCAATATAAGCCAAATTGGGAATAAAATTCAGGTTGTCCATGATTTTTCATTAAACCGGTCAATGTTTCTTCCTGAGGAATATGAAACCATTAAGAATGTTTTTTCCACTATTGTTAATAAACACAGTGAGAAAATTGTTTTAAAAAAAGCTGATATTTAATGCTGCACGCCTGCCAACCGGCCGTTTCTCAACCGGCCAGCCTGCTTTATTTTTGGCTTTTATTTTCTGTTTTCTGTTAGTATTTGGGAAAGAATAAGATGTATCACTTAAATGATTGTAGATGAGATTCAAAATATTTATTATTTTTTACCTGATTTTTAGTTTTCTCTTATTGGCAAACACTTCGGGCCAAAAAAACAAGTTCGATTATGCCTTGGTACCCGATTCATTAACGAAAAATGCGGATGCCATTATCCGGAAGTTTGTGACGGAAGTCAATCGTCAAAATATTGATAAAATGACCCACCGGGTGTTTAAAGCTATTACGGTTTTGAATGAGAAAGGCAACTACGATGCCCGACTTAATATTCCCTACGATAATCTTTCGAAAGTGGGAAGTCTGACAGGGCGCATATACAATAGCATAGGGGCGCTGGTCAAAACTATGAAGATGAACGATTTTTACGATTCGTCGTCCTACTCTGATTTTTTTCTTTTTAGCGATAATAGGGCAAAGATGTATGCGCCAAATATAAAAGAATTTCCCTATACCATTGAGTTTGAATATGAGGTGAGTTACAATGGGTTTTCTCATATTGAAACCTGGATGCCGGTTCATGGAGAAGGGCTGGCTGTTGAAGAGGCTGTATTAAGATTTACAACGGATCCTGGCCAGGAATATAAAACCAAAAGCGGGAACTACCCCTTTGAATATAAGAAGGAGATTGATGCAAAGAATTTTGAGGTCCACGAATGGAAGCTAGCTAATTTTAACGCAATTAAATCAGAGCATTTCATGCCGAAGACCTATTCGGTATATCCTTACCTTTTGTTGGTTCCTGTACAATTTAAATACGACGGCTTTTCGGGAAGTCTGGCTTCCTGGAATTCTCTTGGGGCCTGGAGTGGTGAATTGTTGAAGAATCGGATGGATATAGGTGAGACTACAATTTTAAAAATAAAGGAGTTAACCTATGACTTACCCAGTGACCGGGAAAAAGTTAAGGCGGTGTATCAGTATATGCAGAATAAAACCAGATATGTAGCTGTAAGTCTTGGTATTGGTGGTTATCAACCTGTGCTGGCCAACGATGTTGATAAATATGGTTATGGCGATTGCAAGGCTTTAAGTAATTATACCATGACCTTGCTAGCAGCCATTGACATACCATCGTATTATACAATTATCGGAGCGGGAGATGCGACCATTCGTTTCCCTGATTTTGCAAGCCTTACTCAGGCTAATCATGTGATACTTACTGTACCGCTTGAAAATGATACTGTATGGCTCGAGTGCACCAACCCCCATATACCGTTTGGTTATGTAGGCGATGGCATAGCCAACCGAAAAGCCTTGTTGGTCAATAATGATGGGGGGGAACTTATTGACATGCCCCGCTTTACGTCGGAAGAAAACGTTGTAACAAAAAAGGCCGGGTTTGTTCTTCATCCCGATGGCAATGCTACCGGTACTGTTGAGTATTTGGTTGAGGGCTTGATGTTTGAAAGTCTGGCCGGGCTAAAAGTGGCCACGGAGAAGGATCAGAGGGATTATTTGTTGCGAACGTTCCCCTTGAATAACCTCCAGATTGAGTCGTTTAACGTTACAACAGAGGGGGAGGAGCGGACTGCTATTGCTCGGCTTGAGATGAGTTTTAAGGCCGGAAAATACGGAGACGTTTCGGGTAACCGCTTGTTTGTTCCGCTGAATAAAGTTGACCGGTCAAAGATCTCTTTTAAATCGAAGAAAGAGCGTATGTTTGATATAATGCTTCCGTCGGATGAAACGCGTGTGGTAAATGCCCAGTTTAAAATTCCGGATGGTTATGAAGTAGATTATTTGCCAAAGGCTGAAACGGTTGATTCACCCTATGGTACCTATTCCTGTTCATGTGAACTGCAGGATGGAAAGATTAAATATACTCGTAAGCTGGTTTTAAAAAGCGGCACTTACAAAAAAGAAAACTACACTGAGATTTATGATTTCTTTGATAAAGTAAGCAACCTTGATAACTCTATAGTTGTTTTAAAGAAGATCTAGAACCAAGGTTAATAAATAGGCTAAAAACGTTTGGCTAACAGATGTATTGTCTGTTTGCCAAACGCTTTTAATATTATATGTTTTGCAATTTAATCAGGTTCAATGCCGATCCTGCCTTAAACCATTCAATTTGCTGCTGGTTATATGTATGAAGTACACTGATGGTTTCCTTGCTACCGCTGTTGTGAACCAGTTCAAGCGTCAGCGGTTTTTCGGGTGCAAACAAATTAAGATCAAGGAAGTTAAAGGTGTCGTCTTCCAGTATTTTATCGAAATCGCTTTCTTTTTCAAAGGTCAGCGCCAGCATTCCCTGTTTTTTAAGGTTGGTTTCGTGGATGCGGGCAAAACTTTTAACTAATATCACTTTAACGCCCAAATGACGTGGTTCCATGGCGGCATGTTCGCGCGATGATCCTTCGCCGTAGTTATGGTCGCCAACCACTATTGACCCTATGCCTAGCGACTTGTATTCGCGTTGAACTTTAGGAACGGAATCATATTGTCCGTTTTGTTGGTTTTTAACATTATCGGTTTTATCGTTAAAGAAATTAACTGCTCCGGTAAGCATGTTGTTCGAAATATTATCCAAATGTCCGCGATACTTAAGCCAAGGTCCTGCCATTGAAATATGGTCGGTAGTACATTTACCTTTAGTCTTGATTAAAAGTTTTAAACCAGTGATGTTCTTACGATCCCAGGGAGTAAAAGGCACCAAAAGCTGCAGTCGGTCCGAGTTGGGTTGCACAATTACATCAATACTACTGCCATTTGTAGCTGGCTCCATGTATCCAGGATCTTTTACGTCAAATCCTTTTGGGGGTAATTGAATCCCTTGTGGTTCGTCTAATTTAACGGCTTTACCATCTTCATTAACCAATGTGTCGGTAACAGGATTAAAAGTGAGATCACCGGCAATGGCAAATGCTGTTACAATTTCGGGTGAAGCTACAAAAGCATGGGTGTTGGGATTCCCATCGTTACGTTTGGCAAAATTACGGTTAAATGAGGTGATTATCGAGTTGCGACGATTAGGATCGTTGGTGTGACGGGCCCACTGACCAATACAGGGCCCGCAGGCATTGGCCAGCACCACTCCGCCAATTTTATCGAAATCGGACAGGAAGCCATCGCGCTCAACGGTGTATCTTACCTGTTCGGAACCGGGAGTAATGGTGAATTCTGCTTTTGCTTTCAGTTTTTTACTAATGGCCTGACGGGCAACCGATGCTGCACGCGAAATATCTTCGTACGATGAGTTTGTGCATGACCCAATTAATCCTACTTCCAGTTCTTTGGGCCAGTTGTTTTTCTTTACCTCTTCGGCAAATTTCGACAGTGGAGTGGCCCTGTCGGGGGTAAAGGGTCCATTGATATGTGGTTCAAGCTCTGAAAGATTAATTTCTATTACCTGGTCGAAGAATTTCTCAGGATTGGCATATACTTCAGGGTCGCCGGTCAGATGTTCTTTTACGGTGTTAGCCATTTCGGCTATATCATTTCTTCCGGTTCCAATTAGGTATTCGGCCATTTTTTGATCATAACCAAAAGTTGATGTAGTGGCTCCAATCTCAGCTCCCATGTTACAAATGGTTCCTTTTCCTGTACATGAGAGACCAATGGCTCCTTCTCCAAAATACTCCACAATGCTTCCGGTACCACCTTTGACCGTTAGTATACCTGCAACTTTTAAAATTACATCTTTGGCTGATGTCCAGCCATTAAGATGTCCGGTCAATTTTATTCCAATCAATTTGGGGAATTTCAATTCCCAGGGCATTCCGGCCATAACATCCACCGCATCGGCGCCCCCAACACCAATGGCAATCATTCCCAAACCACCGGCATTAACGGTATGCGAGTCGGTTCCAATCATCATACCTCCAGGGAAGGCATAATTTTCAAGAACCACCTGATGTATGATTCCAGCGCCAGGTTTCCAGAAACCGATTCCATATTTGTTGGATACTGATGCAAGAAAATCAAAGACTTCTTTGCTGGAATCCAACGCCTTCTTCAAGTCAGCAGTGGCACCATCCTGAGCCTGGATGAGGTGGTCGCAATGAACTGTTGAAGGTACTGCAACGGTTTTACGACCAGCCTGCATAAATTGAAGTAATGCCATTTGTGCAGTAGCATCCTGCATGGCAACGCGGTCAGGTGTAAAATCAACATATGATTTGCCTCGTTCAATGCATTTTGAAGATATTTCACCAGCAAGGTGGGTGTATAGAATTTTTTCAGTTAATGTAAGAGGCCTATTCAGAAATTTTCTTGTTTGATTCACTTTTTCCCCAATCTGAGAATAAAATTTATGAATCATGTCGATGTCGAATGTCATAATATGATTTTTGTCAGTATGATTAATCTTTAGGCAAAAATAAACAAAATTCAGTTATCTCAATATCAACAGATGGTTAATGGGCAATGTTCAATTCATAGTAGTTGATAATTCATACTTATAATGCATGTTAAGGTTAAAAAAAATACTGTAAAACTAATTCCCGGATAAGGCTGTTTTTTTGCGAACTAATACTTTATTTAGTAAATTTCAATCATGATTGTTTCACTATTCTCTGTTTTGTAATGACTAAAGAAGATTTAGCTCCAAGGCTTGTTTAATAGTAGCCTGTGAAAAGATTATTAGTGAGCAGAAGCTTTGTTTTAAACGCAGTAAGTAATATTATTATGGATAATAAAAAGAAGAAACCTAATACAAGTTATTATCGTTTGGATAAAAGTTTTGGCCCCCCCGGAGCTGCGGCTGGTTTTTTTTTATTGACTATTGGAGTAATAACTGTTTTTAAGTCTTTCTCAGGAGCAACTTTAATTGTTTTGGGAAGTTTTATGGCTTTTTCTTCTTCAGGTTGTACTGTGGATTTTGATAATTTCAGAATCCGGTTTTCAAATGATCTTTTTGGATTTATCCGTGTTGGAGGATGGCGATATGTTTCGCCAAAAATGAGTGTGGGTATTGCTGAAGATCATAGGGTTTACCGTGTTTATAGTTTGAGTAATCGTTCAGTTGGTGCTAGTACTGACGATTTCCGTGTATCACTTTTTATAAATAACGAACGCAAAGGTATGGCTATTTGCAGGTTTAAAAAATTGGAAGATGCTCTTGAAGAACTTTCACGTTTAAGTGATTTGCTTGGTTTGCTGATAAGAGAGGGAAAATATAATAACACCACTGGAAGAAGTCAGATTTAATAGCTTTGCTTCTGTAGCTTCTCGTTATAAATTTTTTATCACAGTTTTTTTATGTTGTTATACAGGTCTGGTTTTGAGATGTAAAAAAAAAAGTATAATCAAGTCCTAAATGGTTTTTTATTTGAAACATCCCTGATTTTGGTAACTATTTGAAATAAAAAAAGGTGTCTGTTTCAGACACCTTTTTTTATTCATAGAGTTTAATAATTAAGCATGGTCAACTTTAAACATATGTTGAACTAATTCAACAACTTTGGTTGAGTAACCCATTTCATTATCGTACCAGCTAACAACTTTTACGAAGTTGTCGTTTAAGGAAATACCGGCATCAGCATCAAAAGTTGAAGTGTTGGTTTCACCAACAAAGTCGTTAGAAACAACAGCATCTTCAGTGTAACCAAGAACGCCTTTTAATTCGCCTTCAGAAGCAGCTTTCATTGCAGCGCAAACTTCTTTGTATGAAGCTGGTTTAGCCAGACGACAAGTAAGGTCAACAACTGAAACATCAGGAGTTGGAACACGGAAAGCCATACCGGTAAGTTTACCATTCAATTCAGGGATAACTTTACCAACAGCTTTAGCTGCACCAGTTGATGAAGGAATGATGTTTTGACCAGCTCCACGTCCACCTCTCCAGTCTTTCATTGAAGGACCGTCAACAGTTTTTTGAGTTGCAGTAGTTGCATGTACGGTAGTCATCAAGCCTTCAATAATACCAAATTTGTCGTTTAGTACTTTTGCAATAGGAGCAAGACAGTTGGTAGTACATGATGCGTTTGAAACATATTGCATGTCTTTAGTGTATTTGTCAAGGTTTACACCGCAAACGAACATAGGAGTATCGTCTTTTGAAGGAGCCGACATGATTACTTTTTTAGCTCCGGCGTCGATATGGCCTTTTGCTTTTGCTTTGTCAAGGAACAAACCGGTTGATTCAATAACGTATTCTGCACCAATAGCATCCCATTTCAAGTCAGCTGGATTTCTTTCAGCTGTAACACGAATTGCATTGCCATTAACAATTAATTGTCCGTTTTTTACTTCAATAGTACCATTGAATTTTCCGTGAGTTGAATCATACTTAAGCATGTAAGCCATGTAGTCAACGTCAATAAGGTCGTTAATACCTACAATCTGAACGTTGTCGAAATTTTGAGCGGCGCGGAACACCAACCGACCAATACGGCCAAAACCGTTAATACCAATTTTAATTTTTGACATGTTATATTTGTTTTAAGTGATTATTTAAAAGGCAATATGTGCGTTAAAATTGAGAGGTGTTTGTTTTTTGCGGTACAAAAATATGAAAACATAATCAATTGGTCAAGGAAAGGTTATGTTGAATTGGTTTTTTTAATGTGAAATGAAGTTAATTTTTAAGAAAAGAGATATTTTGAAATTTCATTTATATAAATCATCAAATTCTTTAGATTATTCTCTTTTATAAAAAGCATAAAAAAAGGAAACCATCGATTTCCTTTTTTCTCAGATTCTACTAAATATCTAAATTAAGCATGAATCGGAAGTTCAGTTTCTGCCTGGCTATATGCAGGACAGTCTTGGTTACTTTTGCAGGCTGAGAATGAAATAGCAACCAGAAAAAGGAAGATGGCAAATGTTACAACTCTTTTCATAACAGGTTCTTTTTTTTTGTAAAAATAGCTTAAATCATTATTCAAAACAATAATCTGGACATTTAAAATGCATCACTTTCTCTCAAACGTAAATGATCATATTATAGTTACGATCTTTGGTAAAAATATTTTCTTTTGCTTATATATGGTTTTTGTGGTTGAAGGGCTTATTTTTACATAAAAAATAATTATGGCTCTCCAAATAACTCTTGTAATAACCATTGTTTTGCAGTTTTTTGCAGCTGCTGTGGCGGTAAAGCTCACTAAAGTGACAAAGTTCAACCTGTCGTGGATTCTTATTTCATTTGGGTTTATTTTTATGGCGGTGCAGCGATTGGCCGAGTTTTTACCCTTTGTAACTAATTTTAAACCGCAGGATTTCAGGTTGTTTTATATCTGGTTAGGTGCTATTACCAGTCTTTTCTTTGCTGTTGGAGTATTTCTGATTCAAAAAATTTTCAGATATATGAAACGTGTTGAACAAAAAACCCGTGATCAGGAGAAAGCAATACTAAATGCCATTATTCAAGCTGAGGAGAGAGAACGGCGCCGTTTTGCAACTGAGTTACATGATGGATTGGGACCATTACTATCGACAATTAAAATGTCGGTATCTTCGCTTGCTGCTGTTGAAACTAATCCCTCAAGTATATCAGTTATAAAAAACACTAACATGGTTATAAGTGAGGCCATCAAAAGTATTCAGGAAATATCCAATAATCTTAGTCCTCATGTGCTTAACAATTTTGGTGTTGCAAAGGCTGTTCGTAACTTTGTGAATAAGATTAATCAAAGCAAAGGCATGAAGGTTATGTTTAAAACCAATATACTTGATGCCCGATTCTCAACGGGAACAGAAGTTGTAATTTATCGTTCAGTTTGTGAATTATTAAATAATTCCATTAAACATTCGGGAGCTTCGAAAGTTAATATTGAGTTAACGGCGGACAGTAAAGAAATTCTTGTAAATTACCGTGATAATGGAGTAGGGTTTGATACAGGCAGCCTTTTTATGGATGAGAAGGAGGTTGGTACGGGTTATTTTAATATGCTTAGCAGGGTACAGTCTCTTAAAGGTACGTTAGAGGTGTTCTCTGATAAGAATAAAGGCATTTTGGTAGCAATTACAGTTCCGGTAAAAGTATAAAATGGATAAAATTAGAGTCTTCCTGGTTGACGACCATACCCTGTTTTTAAACGGGTTAAAACTTTTATTAAAATCAATGCCCGAGTTTGACGTAGTTGGGCAGGCATCAAATGGACGGGAGTTTTTAAATACCTATAAGGCCTCAAATCCGGATGTGGTTTTATTGGATATAGCTATGCCTGAAATGGATGGTATTCAGGCGGCCCGACTGGCTCTTGAAGCAGATCCGGAACTGAAAATTGTGACTCTGTCGATGTTTGGGGAGCAGGAGTACTACTCAAAAATGCTGGAATGTGGTGTACGAGGTTTTCTTTTAAAAGATAGCGACATTCAAGAGGTTAAAACAGCTATTCATTCGGTTGCGGAAGGAGGAAACTATTTTTCGCACCAATTATTGCGAAATCTAATTTTGGCAAAGAAAGATCAGGAAAACGGAACAGCTGATGACGAGCACCTTTCGGAACGAGAAATGGAAGTTCTCGTTGAAATATGCCAGGGATTATCGAATAATGAAATAGCTGACAAGCTTTTTATTAGCAAGCGTACAGTTGAAAAACATAGGGCCAACATTCTTTTAAAATCGGGATGCAAAAACACTGCCAGCCTTGTGGTTTATGCTATTCGTAATCATTTGATTGAGATATAAAGTTTCAGAAAAAATCTGCCGTTTATAAATGAAATGATATTTTAGGATATTGTTTCATTTAGTGCCTTTTTTTCTTTTAGTAGACATCTTTAGTGAAGCTTTTAAATGAATGATTCTCTTCAATCGAATTCATAAAGCTGTTATTAAGGTGCTTATCGCTCTTCTGTAGAAACATAAAAAAATCTAATTCCTTTTGGGTATAGGAATTAATTAATCTGGAGCCAAAATCAGTTATCTTAAAAATTGTCTCTTCTCTTTTTTTTATAGCATTTGTAACAGGCATAGGAGCCACGCGGTTAATGCTGTTTATAAGTGATAATGCCTTCTGCTTACTAATATTGAGTTTCTCTGTTACGCTATTGAGATTGCTGTCGGTTATAATTAAATTAAGTAACCGGTAATGCATCGGGCCTATTAATACCTCGTTATCGAAGTAAATGCTGATAGTCCCATTTAGGTTAAAATGATTGTTTCTCATATCTGTATTTTGTTTAAATCCTCATCAGATATCTTAATGTTGATCTGTTTGAAGAAGTGAACAACTCTTGTACTTTAAAATATCTATTTAAAATTTATATCAGAACAATTATTTCTTCAATCCAATTTTTATACAAAGGAAGGAATATATTGTGTAATATTATTATATATGAGTTAAAAAAATAGGGTATGGAAGAAAAAAAGACACAATAAACAAATTGAGGTGATAAAAATGAGGGGGTATGTCAAAATTAATATATAAAATGAATATATTGCTACCCCAAAAGAGGATTGTTAAGATTTCCTTTTTGGATCAGCAGTAAAACCATTACTGTTTTTTATGCTATTGTTTTTATTGAATATAATAGATTAAATTTTATGGGCTGTACTTATGAAACATTAGGCGATGATTGCTACGGAAGGCGGGAATTAAATTTACTCCTTGAGTTTAGCGATTTGCTCAGCAATAAGGTTATTAATCTTGATATGGTTATGTCACGATTGGGAGAGCACCTGCATGCAGAGAGGATAATTCTTGCAATTTTAAATCGTGAAAATTCACATATTTTTATTGAAGGTCTCTTTGGCATTTCTCATGAGGGAAAGGATGAGATAAATTATAATCTGGGCGAAGGAATAATCGGATCGGTTATCGCCTCAGGTAAAAGTGTGTTAATTTCCAAGATTGCCGAATCAACTGATTTTCTGAACAGGACACACTCCCCGGTTAAAGTAAATGGTCAGGATGTTTCTTTTATCTGTGTTCCAATAAGATATAAAGATGAGATTATTGGATCATTGAGTTTTCATAAAGTATATAGTCGCATTTATGCCTTTGACGAGGATGTACGATTGCTAAGAATTGTTGGTTCTATGATTGGAAGGGCTGTTAGGCGCAGACAGGAATATGCCGAGGAGCTTGAGCAACTGAGAAATGAGAATCTTATTCTTAAAGGGGAGCTATCGCAGCGCATAAGATCCGACTCTATTATTGGAAATTCGGGAAAGATGAATGATGTATTCTCATTGATTGAGAGTGTTGCCTGTACCGATGCAACAGTTATGATAAGAGGAGAGAGTGGTGTTGGTAAAGAATTGATAGCTGATGCGATTCATTTAAGCAGTCATAGAAAAGATATGCCTTTGGTAAAGGTAAATTGTGCCGCTCTGCCGGAAAATCTTATTGAGAGTGAATTGTTTGGTCATGAGAAAGGAGCGTTTACAGGAGCAATATCGCAACGAATTGGTCGTTTTGAGGCCTCACACGGAGGAACTATTTTTTTAGATGAACTTGGAGAAATACCCTTGTCGACTCAGGTTAAACTATTGCGTGTTATTCAACAGCGCGAAATTGAAAGAGTAGGAGGCCTCAAACCTGTTAAAGTTGATGTACGCATCGTTTGTGCTACAAATCGTAATCTTGAAGATATGATCAGTAAAGGTCTTTTTCGTGAAGATTTATATTATAGGATTAATGTTTTCCCGCTTTATCTTCCTGCTTTGCGCGAAAGAGTTAATGATATTCCTGTTCTTGCTAATCATTTTATCGATAAGTTTAATAAACGACATGGCAAAAATATTAAACGCATTACCTCAATGGCTATAGATATGCTGATGGTTTACCATTGGCCGGGTAATATCCGTGAACTTGAGAATTGTATCGAAAGGGCATGTATCTTAAGCAACGATGGCGTGATACGAGCGCATGTTTATTTCAACTGAAAAGTATACCAGTAGTTCAATCCAAAAGTATACCATTT
>CAZSQG010000061.1:0-27963 GCA_964608615.1 uncultured Marinilabiliaceae bacterium | reverse complement strand
TGACCACATTTTATCGATATTTGTTTTGAAAATGCGAAATTCAAGACGAAAAACAATTTGAGGGATTTGTCCTTTTGCTATCCGGCCGGAGGCGGATTTAGTTCAACACAGGTTTGGCGTTATCGAAAATTCAAATAGTAAATGCGAATTTTTATTTTATGATCAAGAAAAAATATGCTGATGATAATATGTTGTTGAAAGTTATTCGCAGTTTCAATAACACCCCGATGCATATTAAAGCAAATCCGACAAAAGTAAGTTTAGGTATGCTTTGGCATTCTTTTCTAAAGAACTATTTGTGAATCTTATATTTGAAATTTCATTATTCATCAATTATTCCCTGCAAATGAAACATATGAAAATATAAACAATATAATTACTCATAGAAAAGATTTGTTTATTTCATCATGACATAAAAATATTAAATGAAACAATTAATTAAGAACCAAACGACATGCTGCCATTCAGAATATAAGCCCGAAGAAGTGTTATTCAGGGATAAGCGCAGCAAGCGTGTCGTTTTTGTTACGCACTGCATTCTGAACCAAAATGCTATGATTGACGGATTACCCACCTATCCGGGTGTCGTCCGTGAGGTAGTTGAAATGATCTTGGCATCAGACTGCAGTATTGTGCAGTTTGAGTGTCCCGAGTTAGTTTATCTGGGTCTTGACCGCAATGTGGACATCAGCTCCGAACGAACGGTAGAATCCGAAGACTCACGGATCAGAGTGTTGATGCTAGAGCATCCCGGTAGACGTTGTTGTCAAACTTTAGCTAAAAGTGCGTTTTACCAGATAGAACAATATATCCGCAACGGATTCACCGTAGTCGGTGTGCTGGGCACAAATGCATCGCCGACCTGTGGAGTGGAAACTACCTGGTCGGAGGGAAAGGAAATTATAGGTCCCGGAGTTTTCATCCGGGAGCTGCTGAATATATGTGCAAGACATAAAATTGAAATTCAGATGCGCGGCATCAATATGAAAGATGCCGCTGATGCAATCGAGGTTACACGTCAATTATTGGATGGCCTTACCTAAAAAGTGCATTAAACAAATGAGGTGCTGTTAAAACTCAAACATATTTAGAACAATATGATAAAATGATTTATATAGTATGTTTTTTGGCCATTTAAGTATTATTTAACAACGAGATATTATATGTATAAAACACCGCATATAGCCAATGTCGGGCTCAGTAAGTCGCTAATCATTGCGTTTCAAGGGTAGTTCAGTGCTACCTGGACAAGTGATCGCCCTGAAGTCCGCCTCTGGCTATATGCGAAACAGTGAGTGTTTTGAATCAACCAACGCAGGTTGGTTAAATGCCGTACAATAGATGGAATCCTTCACGAGGCGATAAAACGAATGCTGGAGCCGAGCTAACTGGCAAAGGAATCATTATTATCAAACGAAGGAATTGGCCTTCCGCAAACGGCCGTATGCTGTGTTTGGAGTAATGTGTTGAAAAAGAAAGTTATGTAAGGGCCATCGATGTCTTTGTAGATTTAATTGACTTGAAAAGCTATGGATTTAAGCATGTTACTACAAAAGAGAAAGGACGTCCACCCTGTCATCCAGCAACACTCTTAAGGTTATATCTATATGGATACCGTTACGGGATACGTTCCTGTCGAAAACTGGAGTGTCAGTCCAAGTACAAAGAATTGCTGAGTTTGAGCGAGATATAGATGAAGCTAAAATCCAGGAAGAAAAGGCCGAACTCAGACAGAAAATCGAGACGCAAAAAAACGCAAAGCTAAGTACGAAACAATAGAGACGCAATTCCGCTACATAATAAAAAACAGGCATTAAGAAATGTAATCTCAATTTTCTCATAAAATTGTATCTTGCATCTGAAATTTGAGCGTTTTTGTGCAGACTCCCGTTGGCTGTCATTTTAAAACAAGTATATAGATGGTGTTAATCTTATAAATTGAAAAATCGATGAAAAAGAATGTTCTCATAGTTTTAATTGTACTTTCAACCATAGATTTATTTTCACAAATTGAAAAAGGAAAAATTATTGTTTCAATTGATGGTAATTATATAAAAACAAATACTGAAAATGGAGTGACATCAAATCAAAATGTGTCACAAATTAAAAATTTAAATATTGGAACATCGGTTGGATATTTTATAACAGATAGATTTGTATTGGGCGTCGGACTTGACTATTATTGGAATAAAGAGTCCCGAACAACCGAAATGATGATTAATAGGTTCTTTCAAGCTGAAGCCATGAACGTAAAATCAAAAGCCTTTCTGCCAAATATATATGTAGGATATTATTATCCAATTATTAACAAACTATACGTTAATGCTAATTTGAAATTGAGTTATGGTAAAATTAAATCTGAATCTAACACTTTGATTGCTGGGAACGTCTATTATCCTTCCGGTACTTTGATTACAATAGTCGATCAGTATTCTTCAACATATATGAACAGCTATGAAAGGAACTCTGAAGTTGATTTATTTACTGCTGAAATTTTACCAGAATTGACATATTTCATTTCTTCAAAATTTGGTTTGTGTCTTGGTTTAGGTGGATTAGGATATTCTATGATTGATTGGGAGACTGATAATTCAAGTTGGACGATAAATTTCAATCCAGTTAATTGGAGATTTGGATTTAAATTAAGATTATAAAAATGCCAGCTAATACGCGGTAATATGATATGGCCGGGGTTTCCGGGTGCAAAGTTTGTCTCTCGTCTTTACATTTGGTGTAAACTGATAGGACATCGCTTGTAATCCCCGACTGTCTGGATTATCAAATATTGAGCACTACATTTGTCAAAACTTCCTGCGAAGGATTAAAACAAAGAATGTGAGATAATTACCATATGATTTATTTGGACTTATTTAAATTAGATTATTCAAAATGAAAAAGTTAACCCTTACCTACATCCTATTGGTTCTTATTGGGAACTTAGCGTTTACACAAGATTCTTCAAAAAATGAGTGTAAAATTGTTTTTAGCAATGATGATGTTGTATTTCGTCAAATTGATGAGCATACCTGGGTTGGATCAGGTAATGTATTATGGCATGAAAGTTTATACCTCATTGAGGGAAACGACAAGGCTATTTTGATTGATGCCGGAACAAATATCAAAGATTTGGACAAAATTGTTTCTTCTATTACTGAAAAACCGGTTACATTAATTGCAACACATGTTCACCCTGACCATACAGGACCCTCAATAAATTGTTTCCCCGAAATATATATTAATCCGGGAGACACGGTTTTAGTACCCACCTATATGGGCGATTATCAAGGTGTGGTGAAGTATTTACAAGATGGAGAGATACTCGATTTAGGAGATAGACAATTGGATGTTGTTTATACTCCCGGACACACACCCGGGTCGTCAACTTTTATTGATAAAAATACGGGTTACGGTTTTAGTGGGGATTCATTTGGGACAGGATTGCTGTTGTTGACAGTGGACTTCTCTACTTTCATAGCTTCATGCGAAAAAATCTGCACTATAATGGAAACACAAAAAATTAAGTATCTATACCCGGGCCATTATAGCGAAAACAATATGGAAACTCTTAATAAAATAAAAGATATGGCGACTTTAAGCCATAATGTATTAGCCGGTAACATAAAAAGGAGTCCTAATCCGGATAATTCATTTGGGTTGAAACTATCAGTTGAGGGCAATGGGTATCGTATTATTTATAATGAATCAGCAATTAAATGATTCATTACTCGGAAACAAAGATTTCATAATCAAATTTGAGGGACGTAATCTCAAACTACATCATATCATCAAGGTTGTAAAATATTAAAAATTGATCAAGAGAATAAAGCTGATCGTATTAATTTTAATCTCATCTTCCTTATACGGATAAAGTTCGCTAGATTGTATTTCACCGCTCCGTGTTAACTTGAAGTTAGCCGCGGCGGTTTGGGTTTTTTGTTTTTTGAATAGGGTATTGTTTTAGGTCAGGGTTTAATGGGTGTTTATTGAGCTTTTTATTATTTTAGGATTTTGAAGCATTATGGGGGATTATTGTGTTGTTAATAACTCTAGTAACACAGAGTCGGCAGGAATCCAAAATATTTCAAAGTATGACTCAATAATAACGGGTTATGGAGGATATTTGGCTTTTGAAGATACAATTAACCTGACTTTTTTACTTTCAACTGAAAGCAAAAAAAACAAACCTCTAGATAATACAGAATTAAGTGACCCTTTAGGAGAGCTTTATCGGAATGATACTCTTAAACTATTGGCTGAATTTTGTCAATGCGGGGAATTTGGAGGAAATAAAGAATATATTAATATCTATAGAGCAGAGAAATGTGGGCGTCGTTAGCATTAATGCAAAAAATACTCAACCTAAATAACATACATACCATGAAAAAAATTTACTTTTTAGGATTGCTTCTACTATCTTTTTGTCAATTAGCATCAGCTCAGTCAGATGAAAAATATAAAGAGACACTAATTGAATTGTTTCGAGTTTCACATACCGAGCAGACGTATGAAGCCGCTGTAAAGCAGATGTTTTCAATGTTTAGACAGCAACAGTCCAACGTACCGACAGAAATATGGGTCGATTTAGAAAAAGAAATGAATAAAACTTCAATGAATGATCTAGTATCAATGTTGATACCAGTGTATAGCAAACATTTGACAATTGAAGATCTTAATGAATTAATTAAATTTTATGAATCACCAGTTGGACAAAAATATGCAGAGAAGAATCCATTGATTATGCAAGAATCAATGCAAATTGGCCAACAATGGGGGCAAAAAATTGGAATGGAATTTATAAATAAGCTCAAAGAGAAGGGATATTAAATGCTCTATTGCTAACAATCGGTCATGCGCAATTGCCACGTTGCTAATGTTTGTTCACTTAGCTATCTCGCAGGTAACGCAACAAGCGAGATAGCTAAGTGGCAACTGCGCTACCGGCGCACGTCAGACTGCGCAAAAAACTACTATTTGCAATTTTATCAATAAATAAATTTCAGTAGATGTAAGCTTAACTTTTCGCATTTATTTGTTGATAATATTGCTTAAAATGCATAATACAAAACGATTTGTTGTGCATTACTTTCCGAGTCAGGACCGAAATAAAATCCAAATGCTGTGTCTGGAACAATGTGTTGAAAATTAAAGTTTTGTAAGGGTCATAGATGCTTTTGCAGATTTAATTTACTTGAAAAGCTTTGGCTCTAAGTATGTCAATATTTTCAATCCGGTTTCAGAGCCTTCTTGTTTTTATTTATCTGAGAACCAAACAAGAGAGAGTGTATCTCTAATCTTATTCGAAATAATTGACGGTGAGTTTTATGACCGATTACGCAAGTACTACCATGCATTAGAAGAAATGTTTTGGCCAGTTTATGCAACGGCAGAGTATGAAAATGAACCATATTTATTTACCAAGGTAGGTATAAAGAAGCTCGTGATGGCTTAAAAGATTTGCCTTATGATAGAAGGGTGTTTTGCGAGAAAAAATTGGAAGCTGTGGGGATTTGATAGATTTAGAAAAAAAGCAATAAGATGAAAATTTACAGTAAAAAATTGCAAACTATAATAGCGGTTGCACCATTTGTTCAAATGCTATTTTGTTTAGCATTTTTAAATACAACAAGCAATTTTTTTAATGAAAGTACGGTATTCTACATCGCTTTTGTTACTTGTTTTGTTGCATTACTTTTGATTTTAATTGCCTTTTTTAGAATTGCGAAGAAAACTGTAAAAATAGGTCTATTGATTTATATGCCGTTTATATTGATTTTGTTTATGTGGCATAACGGTATGTTCGACAATATATCAACAAGAAATATCAAAAGTGCCTTTAAAAGTAAAGACTATTTTGAAGTATTAGTGAATGTTGGAGACCACCCATTTGACAACGTCAAATTTTATATTGATATAGAGCAATCTATATCTGCTAATCCATATGTAGATAGTGTTTTTCTTATCGGATTGGATGAACTTAAGGTTTCTGTGTTGGGATTTAGTGTGAATGAAAGGGTTTGTGATGCAATGGGCATATCAATTGCAGAGCCTGTTTGGTTTATTGATTCAATTATGACACTATCTCCGCCTGCGCATAGATACTATGAACTGGATACATTAAAGTTTAGAGGGATTTCAATAAAAGCATTTCTTGGTTGTAGTTGTAGGCTGGAAGATTATAAGAAAAACTTGATTATACCCAGAAGGGAAGATGATTGTTTGGCAGAGAATGAAGTTATATTTTTGGTCTATTGCCTTTCCAAAAAACAAGAGTTTATAGAAGAAAAGTTGGTTGCTCAGTTTGATTCTTTAAAGCAATTCTTACCTCACGATGTTAAAATGAATATTTTGAGATAAAGCATAATAAGAATGCCCTGATGCTAATTATTCATTTTACATTTTCACATTAATTAATTTACTGTTATTAATAAGTACATTTATTCGATTAAGTAGGGCATTAAACTCTGGGAAAGGTATTTAGAATAGATTGTTTTTAGAAAAACGAATTGTTAATTGTTGTTGCAATTATATTTGTATTATTGGTTTTAGCATCCTGGCTATTTTGCACTCTGCCCACGAAGAATCACCTGATGCACCAGCTTCAAGGCTCTGTCCTTAAATTCAGCAACCAGAACCATGGCGCGCTCAACAATAGTTAAGCTTGTTTTCTTTCTCATAACTGCATTATTTTAAAGTGAATAATACAGTTATAATGGCTTGTGACTAAAAAAAATATGTTATTTTTGAAAGGAGCTGTCCCGAAGGGGTTTAGTTCAACAAAAACTATATGTTAATTGCCGTTTCCGTGCCGACAATGATGCATATAGTCCGCATTAGCCACGGCGTGGCTCAACAGCAAAGCGCACCGCAGTCGGCAACTGTAAATAATTCTGTCCGTTGGGTTTGATTTAAAAGAATGTTGAACTGAAAACAACACTAAATGAAAAAGTAGATAAGTGAAAAAGCCGAAAACCTTTTTAATAGTAGGTGTAACTTAATTAAAATAAGATGAGTAAATTATTTTTAGTTGGACTTGCAGTTTTACTAATCACTTTTGCAAGTTGTAAAAAAGATGACAATGCAAATCCTGTCGAACCCAAAGAATTTACTTTTAATTTCCAGACCAATGATGAAGGCTGGATAGGTGATTTTGCAGATTATCCCAACAATCCGGATGTAGAAGACTATTACGAATTGGAGTATTCACATTCGATGTTACCAAGCCCCCTTAATAATAGTGAAGGGGCTTTAAGACAATCAGGCAATAATCATAGTGATGATTTATTTATGTTCGTCAAAAAGGTTCTCACTGGGCTAGACCCAAATACAACCTACAAACTAGATCTGGAAATTGAATTCGCCACAAATGTAGCTTCCGGTACTGTTGGTGCAGGAGGTTCACCCGGGGAAAGTGTATTCATTAAAGCTGGTACATCTACTAATGAACCATTGAAAGTACTGAATATTTCAGAGAATAATTACCGAATGAATATTGATAAAGGTTGTCAAGCCCAAGGTGGAGCAAATATGCAGGTTATTGGTGATTTTGCTAATGGAACAGATTTGTTTGATTACAAACTAAAAGTTCTAAAAACTACTAGTCCGGTAAGTGTTATGTCCAATTCAAATGGTGAAGTTTGGGTAATTGTAGGAACTGACTCTGGGTTTGAAGCAACTACTACAATTTACTACAACCGAATTAAGGTGAATGTAGAATAAACCACACACAACAATATATTTGCGATAATACTACCTAAACGGTGGCACTAAGGGTATCCTAACCGTTGACAACCTAAACAAAAAGATTTTTCACAAACAGAGAAACATATTCATAAACCTAAAACCTAAAATGATGCCATTTGTAAATGTTAAATTGGTTAAACAACAAGTTGATAATGAATCAAAGCAATTGCTAATAGATGGAATAATGGACATTATTGTAAAAATATTGGGTAGGGATAGGGATTTTACGGTAATTACATTAGATGAGTTAGACTCTTTAATTGGTTTATAGGTGGTCAACCAATATCAAAAACTGGCCATAAACACGGATCTGCAATCTATGTTGAAGTAAAAATATCAAAAGGAACAAGTAATCCAGATCAGATGTTAGAGGTTATCAAAGCAGGTAGAGCTTTAGTGAATCGTGTATTGGGCACAAGTGATATTACGAATTATTTTGTTATAAATGAGCTTAATCCAGATAGTTGGGGCTTTGATGGTATAACAATGACCGAGAGGAATATACTTGAAAAGAACAAATAATAAAACGTTTGCCAACACATATCACTTACGATATCATTATAGCTATCAATGGAAGTTATCCTCTGCTAGCCTGTAAGAGAATGTTAAATCCTAAAGGTACATATGTAATGGTAGGTGGTGCTTTATCTCAGATTTTTAAAACCATTCTCTTTGGATGGATGATGTCTTTTGGCTCAAAAAAAATATGTTTCCTTGCCGCGAAGGCAAAACAAAAAGATTTGGATCTCATTGTGATGCTTTCAAATGATGGCAAAATCAAACCGGTTATCGAAAAGTATTATCCCTTATACAAAACAGCAGAAGCATTTCGTTATCTAAGTGAAGGGCACGCTAAAGGGAAAGTGGTTATAAAAGTGCAACAAGATTAATAACTCTGCCTAACACTTGCTTTTTTGCCATCGTTCAAATACAAAATAGATGAATTTTTTTCAACATCCTTTACATATTGACTGAAAACAGCAGAATCCCAAACAGTATCAGAGACTTCATCACTTACGTTTTAATTAAAACCGTATAGCCAATGTCAGTCCACTCATTTCCCCTTTCTTAATGTATCCCACATTAATATTCTCAAGTTTTTTTGAATATTCAGAAATCTTTCTGTTTCCAATTGAATTAAGAATAAGGCCTGTAATCGCCATTGGTACGCCAACACACAATGATATTATACCCGTAACACCAGATCCGTCAGTTGTTGTAACCTGATATCCATAGTCATCGGTTGATGATTCCCAATCAGCAGAAGCCACCAATGCTACGCCCAATAATGTTAATCCTCCTCCAACAATCCCAAGGGTACTTCCCGTTTTTTTCATTTTTGTAAAGCTCTGAATCTTCGATTGATACAAATTAGCATTTGAATCAACCTTTTGGGCGAAAGTTGTAATGGATAGAGTCAATAAAAAAAACAAACTTAAAACTGCTTTCATAAACATTTATTTATACAAGTATCGGTTTATAAAAATTTGTTAACGCCTGAAAAAAACAACAACATAGCGATCCCTTGATTTCAAGATCATTACCCACCAGACAATGAAATCAGTACCAAATTTTTGACCAAATTTTTCAAATCCCTAAATTAGCAATCCTAATCAATAATTAAGAGAACTTAACACCATTTTTTTCACAAGATCTCAAAAAAAAATATTATTTGTTGATAATCCGGAGATTCCCTTTCGGCGTTGAGGATGTTTTCCAAAGCTTGATTCAACTCAGCTTAAATGCCAGGTTGTACCTGTAGCATTTTATAGTACTATGCATATTAAACTCCTTTTGGTCAATTTGTCTGTTATTGTTAACCTGCTTGTAAAGATTATTTTGCGGATGATCACTATCAGAAAACTTAAGAATCTGGTTGCGATAAAAAACTCTTCCCTCCTGGGTTAAATGGTGCAATAAGTCGGCTATCTTTATCAACTGTTATAAATTCCTTGTATAATAGTTAATTAATAAGCTTATGAATCGCCTCTGCATCGATACTCTTGGATAACGAATGCTCCATTACAGCATGATAATCAACGGAATTTTTAATGCCATATCACTAAATGGACGAATATACTTACCATATATACCATAAGAACGCTGGTTGCTTAACAACGTATAAACAGGTTACAAGAATACCCCCTCTGTGTATTTTCAAAAGAAGATTAACAAAACAGGCGAAAAACAACAAGTGGAAAAACAACAGCTCCGGTTAATCCTGTACCCCCTTTATAATATTCAACAACCTATTCTTTTTTCAATTTAAATCGTGATCTGCCATCGGCATGTTCCACAATTATGAAATAAAGGCCTTTGGGAAGCCCATAAATTTGGTAGCTGGATTTTTGAGGAAAATATCGCACTAAACGGCCATTGATATCATAAATTTTCACAGAACAGACTCTCTCCGGGTGATTAAAACTAAACTCTTTTGATGCCGGATTGGGATAAAGAAAAAATGACAGATCCTGAACATCCTCAAGGGGCAGTCCACGTTCAAAAGAGAGCTTGTTCTGAAGTGCTCCGCCGTCGATGGTAATGGCTTTATCCACCACAAATGGCTCCCAAACGCCCAAATAATTGGGGAAAGTATTATCAGGCTTAATGGCTACATGATTGGTCAGATTAATGACATCTCCATCCTGAACAAGTTGCAAAGCACTTACAAACTCAGCATAGCTACCGGCATAGTATTGCTGTGCGTTTTCATTGCCATAGCCGGGATCAGCCTCTTCGGCAGTACAAGTGGTTTGGGCCTTTTGCAGTACAAGTCAATGCTTTAGTTCCAAAATACACAGTTGATTCAATAAGTAAATTAATGGTTGCAATTGAAAATATAAAAAATGAATTTGAAACCAAATACTAACTGTTGATAATAAGCGTTATAGCCAATATGGTTTTTCAGGGTTGTCTGGCCACCATTTTGTAACGGTGGATACAGCCGCACCTCGCGATCCCTTGCTGGCCACTGGCGTTTATTGGAGAGAACCATTCTGTAACATCCAGATTATAAAATAACGGATAAGAAAAAATGATTATTGACAATTAAATTTTGAAAAAATGACAAAGAGACAAAACATTTCGATTTTCCCATTGCTGATAATGGGTGTGTTTTTTTTATTTGCAAGCAGTTGTGAGAAAGATGATGATAATGAGCCGACAATAGATAATCCAACCACTGGAGTAACTACAGCCGAGTTTAATCCCAGTGTAACCTATGATACAATGACCGACCAGGATGGTAACGTGTATAAAACAGTGACCATTGGTACCCAAACGTGGATGGCCGAGAATCTTCGTACAACCATGTATAACGATGGTATTACCGCCATCCCTAATGTTCCTGATGGTGAAGCTTTAATTACAGGGGCATATTGGAATTACAACAATACGACCGTTACCGATGATATAGCCACTTATGGGCGATTATACAATTGGTATGCTGTAAATACGGGCAAACTAGCTCCTAAAGGCTGGCACGTGCCAACAGATGCCGAGTGGACAACTTTAACCAATTATTTGGGAGATGAAAGTGTTGCTGGAGGTAAGCTAAAAGAAACAGGCACGATTCATTGGGCCGGCGACAACACCGGAGCAACTAACGAAACCGGCTTTACAGCACTTCCGGGTGGAAACCGTAGCGCCGATGGAACGTTCGAAAGCTTTGGAGCCTTCGGTTTCTATTGGAGTGCTACTGGAAGCGATGCCAGTTACGCCAGTGGCTGGGATGCGGGCTATAGGTATAGCAATGTATACAGTAACGGCTACGATAAGGGGTTTGGTTTTTCTGTGCGATGCGTGAAGGATTAATTTTAGAAAAGGCAAAACAGCCACAGAGGTTAACGACTTTTTTGGCTGGACACAAAGGGTTGGACCTGGAGAAGCGTTTTTTCAGAATGAGAAAGGGGTATGTTGGAGTTCTTACGTGAGGTATTTGACTACTGCTGCAAATTATCAGGCTGCACAGAAAGAAAAAGTTGATTTCAAGCAGATGCCTGGCAAAAAGAAGGTGCAAAATATGAAAGGCTGATTGATAAAATGTATTTTTAGCATTATTTTGCACATTACTAAATCTTAAACAAATACTTATATTATGAGACTATTAAAAAACTTTTTTTTCTTATTTTTTATTGCTTTAGGATTATGTTTTACAGGGTGTAACCCAAAAACTAACCAAAATCAAAATCCAGTTGTTAAAACTACCTCTGGCACAGTTTCAGGTAGTATTGACGACAGTATATTTGTTTTCAATGGAATTCCATATGCCAAAGCTGAAAGATTTATGCCTCCGCAAGATCCTGATGCATGGGACGGAGTTCGTGAATGTACGGAATTTGGTCCGGTAGCCAGGCAAATAGCACCTTGGTATCCCGATTCTGTTCAAAGCGAAGAAAAACTTTTCAGTGCAAATGTGTGGACACAGGGAATAATGGATGGCAAAAAACGTCCGGTAATGGTATGGTTGCATGGAGGAGGATTTCATATTGGTGCCAGCAACGACCCAATGACCTATGGAAAAGCTTTGGCCGAAAAAGGCGATGTGGTGTTCGTATCAATAAATCACCGCTTGAATATTCTTGGCTTTCTTGACTTGTCGGCATGTGGTTCCAACTATGCACAATCGGCAAATGTTGGCATGCTCGACATTGTAAAAGCTCTGGAGTGGGTCAATAAAAATATTGAGAATTTTGGCGGTAACCCTTCTGATGTTACTATTATAGGCGAATCGGGCGGTGGCGGAAAAGTCGGTACGCTTATGTGTATGCCAGCGGCAAAAGGTTTGTTTCACAAGGCAATTATTCAAAGTGGAACGCTTATAAATGTAATGACCAAAGAGAAATCGCAGGCCCTTGGTTTAGCTGTGCTTGAAAATTTAGGGCTTACACCAGACGATGTAGAGAAACTGGATACTATCTCTTACCTGAATCTTGTTAAAGCAGGAAACGATGCAATAGCAAAAATTTCTGGTCCAAGAAAACCCGGATCGCCTACAATGTTTGGCTTTTCACCTTCTGCCGACAGTGTTGTTTTGCTCCAGCAACCTTTCAGCCCAGGTTTTGCCGATATTTCAAAGGATATACCACTTATGATGGGTAGCACACTCAACGAACTGATGCCAACAGTGTATGCCGAAAAAGAGCTGACTTTGGAACAGGCAAAAGAACGATTGGCAAAAGTATATGGCAACAGAACCGAGCAATACATTGAGCTATTCGCAAAGGCATATCCCGATTATACTCCTCAGGATCTTCTTTCTGTTGATAACACTTTCAGACCTTTCACAATAGGAACAGCAGATGCAAGGGGAGTGCAGGAAAATGCACCAATCTATGTTTACTTTTTAGCGTGGAAAAGTTCTGTTGACAATGCATCAAAAGGTTCATTTCATGGGTTGGACATTCCCTTGGCATTTAACACTGTTGATCTGAGATCCGACTGGACAGGCAATACAGAAGAAGCCTGGGAATTGGCTGGCAAAATGAGCTCTGCATGGCTAAACTTTGTAAAAACAGGTAATCCTAATGTTGAGGGTGTGCTGCCTGTGTGGGAACCCTATACTGCTGAAAACGGAGCTACAATGTATTTTGATAATGAATGCAGAATTGTGAATAACCACGACAGAGAGTTGATGCATTTCATTCAACCTCTTGATTAGTTGTTAGAGTTATTCATGAGGTTTATGAGTTTGGAGCTCCTGTTTTTGTTTAGTCAGGATCACAGTAAGATATTTATATCCAATATTATAGACTCCAAATGGCATTCAGTAATCAATAAAAGTATTGAGTGTTGTTTTAACTTGTTTTCGATAAAAAATCATTGACTAATTGTTAATTGTACATTGCAAAGCAGCAATATTTTACAATTTTTTTTGATGAGTGACCATTAATTTTGCATCCATAACTAAATCGAATAAATTATGGATGCAAATATTTTTGAAAAAGGGGAATTGTATTTCAATGGTGAACGTTTTGATATTGAGAATTTTGTTTGGGACGAACATCCCGTATACAAAGGCGTTTATTTAAAACATATTATTAGAGGAGAAAATACTGATAATCGCCTAAGTTGTCATTTGGTGAAAATTAATCCTGGATGTGAAATTGGAATTCATAACCATACTGGTAAAAATGAATTACATGAAATCATAAGTGGATTTGGTTATTGTATGATAGAGGAAACAAAACTTGATTATCGTAAAGGAGTAATTGGGTTTATCCCAGCAGATAAATACCATTCAGTTAAAGCCGAAAACGATGAATTGTTTTTGTTAGCCAAGTTTTTTCCTGCATTACTTTAATTGTACAGAATGAAGAGTGAACACGGAAAGATTATTCATTTTAAATTGAAAAATATAAAAGGAGTATCTGTAACTCAAGGATATAATATTTCAAATGTTTTTCCGGTTCACTTTCATTCATCTTATATCCTTGGGGTTATTGAACTTGGGGAGAGGGAATTTACTTACAGGGGTGAAACGTCAATTTTAAAGCAGAATGATATTTTTATTGTTCAGCCGTTTGAACCTCATAGTGGAAAATCGGTCGATAATTCAGACCATAGTTACAAGGTGATCTCATTAAATCTGAATGCTTCATGTTATTTCCCCAAATTAGTTCTTCATCAAGCTGATTTGGGGAATAAAATTAAAGAATTCCATGCTTTGGCCGAATATGAACATTCCTCTATACAGTTAATTAGTTTATATGATGAGATTATTTTACAATTAAAGAAATTTTCAGTAGAAAACTATACGGCTTGCATAGATGAAAATACTTCTTCAAAAATTAGTTTAGCCAAACAATTCATTGAAAATAATTGTATGCGGGATATTTCATTAAAGGAAATATCTAGCGTTGCCTGCTTAAGCGAATTTCATTTTAACAGAATATTTCACAGGTGTTATGGATTGTCGCCTTACGCTTATTACATTGTTTGCAAAATGAAAAAGTCGCAAAAGGTTATTCTTGAACAAAAGACGGTGATCGAAACCACTTATGATTTTGGTTTTTTTGACCAAAGCCATTTTACAAAGCTATTTAAGAAACATATTGGTGTTACACCGGGTAAATATTTAAGAGATAACAAGGAGCTAATGAATAAATAAGGCCCGGCATCAAACAACAATTTATATGCAATACGTGTTTCAGAGCGTCTGCTAAACGGCTTGATATTATGATGATTGGGAGTTGTAAAATACCCTGCATTTGTTATTAAAGAATATTGAGTATCAACTAAAGAAAACTAAAACCAATGAAAGCGATAATTTTAACTATAATGATTTGCTGTTTTATACCAAAATTGGGATTTTCGCAACAGAATCAATTAAGCCAAAAAATGAAAACTGCATTGATTATTATTGACATTCAAAATGATTATTTCGATAAAGGAACAATGACTCTTGTTGGGTCAGACAAAGCAAGTAATAACGCAAAATTGATTCTTGAAAATTTTAGAGCTGATAGCTTGCCGGTAATCCATATTCAACATATTGCAACAATGCCAACAGCTACTTTTTTTCTGCCAAATACAAAAGGAGCTGAAATCCATGACAATGTAAAACCAATAGGACATGAAAAGATAATTGTAAAGCATTACCCAAATAGTTTTAGAGAAACTGAATTGCTCGATTATTTAAAAGATGAAAATATATCTGATTTGGTTATCTGTGGAATGATGACTCATATGTGTGTTGATGCAACCGCAAGAGCAGCAAAGGATTATGGGTTTAATATTACATTGATTGGAGATGCCTGTGCAACTAAAGACCAAGAAATTAATGGACAGGTTGTTAAAGCTGAAGAAGTTCAAAAAAGCTTTTTAGCCGCATTAAATTATTTCTACACAACTGTTAAGACAACAAGTAATTATTTAAATGTAAAATAATATCAGCAGTTATACTATTCATTGACATTATTAGCTGTTTGCAAGGCCTGGCAATACTTCTATAATCCCAGTAACCATACTTTGGCTTTGCTCAGCAACTATTATTCCAGATAAAACTTACCTGTTATCGCGCGTGTTGCAACTGGTTATCAAAACTGATTGTTGGTGGTTGGTTCTTTTCGGGAGTAATTGTATGCAAAGAATAAAGAGGCTGTCTTTTTGGAGACAGCCTCTTTGGTATCTGAAACTCTAGTTCAGCTTTATTGGAATAAATTCTCTATTATTAGAAAATATATCTAAGTCCTACTTGCAATTGCCAAACCTGACTCAAATCCTTATACTTGGTATATGATTCAGTTGGGTAAACTTGGTTGCCTTCAGAATCTTTAACTTTAACCATTGAAAACTCCGGAAAATTATCTGTATCACGTCCTTCGTATTTCAAAATAGCGCCATAATTACTGGACGACATGGTTTTATTAACCCCCCACTCAGAATTTAGCAGATTCCCAAAATTCAAAATATCCAAGCTAATCTGAAGGGTGTGTTTTGCTTTTTCTGTCATTATAGAAAAATCCTGTAAAATACGTAAGTCAAATTTACTAACCCAGGGAGCTCGTGCAGAATAGGCTTCGGCATATTCTCCTTTATGATTACTCAAATACTTATCCTGTTCCATAAAAGCAAAGAAGGCATCTTCATCAGCCGTTGATATAAACCTTATATCTCCCCGTCCTTTTGGAATGTACATTAAATCTCCTTTTAAACCATCTCCATTCATGTCATTACTGTACGTAAAAGAATTACCGTAAGGAGAATAACCCGAATAGAACAAGCTTAAAGTTGTTGCCAAATGATTATTGGCATAGGGAAAACGATAAGAAACGGAACCGATAACTTTATTTGGAGTAACATACTGCGAACGTTGAATCCCAACAGTATTTGGACCATCAACCGACAGAATACCAGTCCATGCCGAATTGGCATTACTGCCAGGCAAACCGGAAACTTCCTTCATCTCTGTGTGCGTATAAGCTGCCATCATCTTAAGCCCCTTCAAAGGCTCAGCATCTACGGTCAGATTAAGTGTATAACCGTAACCCTTATTGGTGTTAGAGAGAACATTAGCATCCCTGACTGAGCTTCCGGTATTATATTTAAAGTCGGTAGGATAAATATACCGATTATCTGAGCCGGAAAAGGTCTCCCATGTTTCACTATCGGGATTTTTAACCAAATAATTCTGTTGCATTACAGCATTGATGTTTTTGGTATACATAGCCTCCGCGGTAACAGAAAGGGGAAAAGAGACTGGGATTTTATAATCAGCTGCAATAGACGATTTCCATACCTGAGGCATCTTGAAATCAGGATCTACTCCAGCCACTGAACTCGGAACACTACCATCTTCAGGTGTTACTTCGCGTTGAAACCCTAATGTTTCAATCATCTCATCCACATCGGTAATCATGCCGCCTGTTAACAAATCCAGCCTGTCATCCCGACTTTGGACTGATCCATCTGCATTAAATCGGGTTTGAAGTTTCATCGTCAACTGAACCATCCCGGCGTTTGAGGGCATATTAGTGAAAAATACTAAAGGAAGTCGACCTGTAAATATACCAGTTCCTCCACGAATGATTAGGGATTTATCACCGTAAACATCATAAGTTCCACCAATGCGTGGCGACCAGTTAATCCGTGAAGAGGGCCATGTGCCGGTATCTATATGCCGGCCACCAAAATCAAGGTTGTATATGGCATTGTTGCGCATCAGATTTTCTTTAAAATCAAGAAGGTCTGCACGTAAACCAAAGGTGAGCTTTAAGTTTTGAGCCGGATTCCATTCATCCTGTACATAGGCTCCAATCTGGCTAAATGCAACTTCTGAGGTAGGAACGGCAACTCCATTTGCACCGTAAGTCAAGGCAAAGTCAACGGGAGCAGCACCGCTTGTAAAATCACTGATGCTGGCATAGCGATAATACCCAGTTCCGCTACGCATGTATGCATTACTCGCATTTTGGTTCTCGTAACTCACTCCGGCTGTCAGTTTATGGGCATTCACGTATAAGCTAAAGTTATCAGTAACCGTAACTACACGATTCTTTACGCCATTATTAAAAGTAAACAATTCATAACCGGCCGAAATATATGGATCCAAAGCATCGGCACCCGAGGCAATATCTCCACTCATAATATCAATAAAGGGAAACACTGAAGACTCAGAGTCTCGCATATCGCTGATATCGGTATAGGTAAATAATATTTGATTGGAAGCAATATTACTAAAACGACTGTTTAATTCAGCTGTTAATGAATTCACAACATTATCCATCGAATACATCGAATTGGCATACGACATAGAGTATTGTGAGACACGATTTTTGTTGTTGTCACGGTAGCTCCCATCTGTTGAGTTGCCATTGGGTGCATTCCAGGCAGCATTTTTGGTGTGGTTATAACGAATACTCAGCTTATTGGCATTATCAATATTCCAGTCAAGACGCCCCATAAACTTAATATTGCTCTCGTCAGCAGGGAAATCAGTATACGAACCTGTGTTATAGCCGTAAACATTACTCAAATGATCAGAAACCAACTGCAGATCACTTTCTGTAACACGTGAAATAGTCTGTCCATCTGAAATTCCATCAGTAGAAGGACGCCATGTGATTACCTGTTGTGGCACTTTCTCCTTCTCAACATTAGCAAAGAAGAACAGTTTGTTTTTGATGATTGGACCTCCAAGGCTTGCTCCATATATGGTTCTGGATTCTTTATCCCGATCTCCAAAACTATAATCGCCGATTTTATTACCTCTCAAATTCTGGTTTTTATAGTAAGAATAAGCAGATCCTTTGAAGGTATTGGTGCCTGATTTGGTAATTGCATTAATTCCTCCACCAATAAAATTGGTCTGACGAACATCAAAAGGTGCAATGACAACCTGAACTTCTTCTATGGCTTCGAGAGAAATGGGATTTCCGCCTCCGGGAAGACTAGAGCTAAGCCCAAAGTTATTGTTAAAATTTGCACCATCAACAGTGAAATTTGTTGAACGACCGTCTCCACCGGCAAATCCCATATTATTGGCATAAGGTGAAATACGTGCGATATCAGAAATGCTGCGGTTGATGCTAGGCATTGCTGTGATGGCCTCATTTCCAATATTGGTTGTCGCTCCGGTTTTTTGTGTGTTGAAAATCGAATTTCTACGACCTACAACAACCACTTCAGACAAGCCAACTGATTCATCTTTAAGTGTTACATTAAGCTCGAAAATTTCACCAAGTAATAAAGTGATTTCAGTAAAGGTCTCGGTGGGATATCCAACAAATGACACGGTCACTTCATAGGGACCACCAGGTCTGGCACCCTGAATCTGGTAAACCCCTTCAGAATTAGTAACAGCAGCATGTTGAGTGCCGGATGGTTTATGAACCACAACAACGGTTGCTCCCGGAAGACTCTCTTTCTCAGGGGTCATCACTTTTCCACTAAGCCCGGAAGTGGTGATCTGTGCTAACCCAATTAAATGAAATGCAGCCATAAACAGCAGCAAAAACAACATTCTTGTCTTTCTCATAAGTTAAGATAAATTAATTTGTTTAGTATCCGGCATGCCGGATGGTTAGTGTTAATTTGTTGCCAAATTATAAATAAAAATGCATTTGAAACAACCACATTTATCAATAAATCATAGTAATTTACAAAAGCTTTGTGAAATTAAGGACATTTAAAAAATTTTTTTTATTTGACACTTTAAAAATGCAAAAATCCGGAGAATTTAGGCTTATAATAATATTAAAACTATGTTAACTCCATATCAATTATGAACCGGTTTTTTTTAATATAAACTGATAGATTTAACCATTCACATTTGACTATTTCTGAAAAAATGATACATTAGTGAGAATTATTACTTATTTGAAAAGTAAAAATTCTACGCAAATAGCCAGGAGTTTGATAGCTTTTTTTTGTAACCGAATATTAGCTGTTGATCATATGGGATATTGAATCAAGGTTTATGAGGTGTTCAAAGGTTGTGGCTCGTAAATAATGTCGGTGTAAACTCGTAGGAAATTGCCTTGTAGTTGTGTACCATGCAATTAGCAGTTAGGTGCATTACCAATGTCCAATATAGGGGTAGATTATCTTGTTTTATAAAATAAAGGTTCTCAAAGACAAAGCATTCGCCAAGGTTGTTGAGCAATTTTATTTAAACAAAATGCATTCTGTAAGATTATAAATTGATTCGATATGAAACGCCCATGATCGCGGAGAATCATAAATACGAATGAAAATAGCAATCATGAAGTTCCATACGACCTTTAATGTTCTTGTTTGGAAAATTCAAAATTGATCGTTTTGTTTAATTGGTTAATCAAGTAATTTAAATTTTACCAAATGATTTTAAAAACCTGTCTAAGAGCCTTGTTCGGATTAGCACTAATGGCGGGTTTTTCCTGCCGGCAGGCTAATGTGTCTGATCCAACTGTTCCGCTTTACATTGGCACCTATACGGCTGAAGGTTCCGATGGCATTTATATGGCGCGCTTTGATACTCTCACCGGACAGCTAACACAGCCCGTAGTTGCTGCGAGATTGATTAATCCAAGTTATCTTACTTTATCAGCAGATAAAAGTTTGTTGTTTGCAGTTGGAGAAAATAGCGGATTAACCCCCAATCTTTATAGTTATAAAATTGATTCTGCAACGGGATTGCCTACGCTTGTCGACAGTGTTTCAACAGGAGGGGCAAGCTCTTGTTACGTTAGTTTGGTGGGATCTGGTATGGTGGCATTTGCCAATTATTCATCTGGTGATGTCTCCTTTGTTTCTTTCAATAAAGAGGGGGCGTTTACTGGAAAGCCCATTACATTCCAGCATAAAGGTTCGGGCCCAAATATCGAAAGGCAAATTGGTCCGCATGCTCATTCCATCATGGCCGACAGGGACAAGAAGTATGTTTATGCAGCTGATTTGGGTATGGACAAACTAGTTGTGTATAAATGCCTCAAGGATACTGTGGTCCCTGTTACTGAAATTGAGATTACACCTGGAGCCGGACCTCGTCATTTCGATTTTCATCCGGCGGGGAAAATAATGACATTACTCAATGAAATTGACCACTCGGTTCAGGTTTTTGTAACTGATCAACAGGGCATATTCTCCATAAAAACTCAGACAATTTCTTTATTACCCGACTCCTTGCACAGGAGTAATTGGTCGGCCGACATTCATTTTTCTGAGGACGGTAAACATCTTTACGCATCGGTGCGTGGGGTAAATCACATCGAAATGTTTGCGGTTAACACCACCGGAAACGCCATTAATTGGATTGGTTCGGTGAGTGATGGTGTAAATTGGCCACGTAATTTTACTCTCGATCCAACAGGTAATTTTTTATTGGTAGCCAATAAAAAAGGAAATGATATTATTGTTTTTAAGCGCGATGTAAACACCGGATTGTTATCACCTAACGCTAGCAGCATTGAGGTTAGCATGCCGGCGTGCCTTAAATTTTAATTATTCTGGTAAAATAAACTGTACGCTTACTGCGCAATGGTCAGACAATGGCATGGTGTAAAAACCGCCGTTGTCTTGTGACTGGTATGTTATATGACTGTCGGAAATAAAAGTTCCATTAGTAAAAATATAATCCAGTTTACGGTTCCAATAGCCATGGCTGTCAACGGTATGTGTGTAAAAGCGTGCGTTGTCGGTTTGGTACTCCATTAATGGTATTGCAGGGCTGAAATTATGGTAAAACCCATCCATCCAATATGTTTCTTCAGAAAAATCATCGGCATCAAAATCTCCGCGTGGACAAACCGAATCGGGAAAACCTTTAGTTTTAATAGTTCCCGGGGGCAGGGAATTTAAATCGCCAGCCATTATAAACGTTTTTCTCTGGCTATTGAGCTGTTGAAGATGTGAAAGAATTTGGTCAAGTTGTTTCTTTTTGGTCCCATCCTTGGCATAAGGTTCCGTGTGTGTGGTTAACAGTGTTAATTGTTTGTTATTGATGTTTGTAGTACACTCCAGCAAACAACGTTTCAGATAAAAATAACGAACAATAAAATTCTGTTTGCTAATAAGTGGCAATGAAAGGCGTTTGGCACTTGAGATGGGCCATCGACTTAAAATAGCAACACCTGAATTCATGCGCCCCAGGCTGTCGGATGGTATGTGAGATGCTTTCCATTGAGAGGCATAAACGGCATAATTAAAGTGCGTATGATCCAAAAGCCATTGTACCTGATTCACATTTCCTGATCGGTTGCTGTTAATATCAATTTCCTGCACAAACAGAATATCAGGTTTAGTGTTATTTATAAATCCTGCCAATCCTTTCATATTATTCAACACTTCCTCTTTCGACATAATGGAACGATTGCCGAAACAATCAAAGAAAAAATCAATGCGCCCTCCGCCAAACTTAATATTCCAGGTCATCACAAGCATTGTATCCACAGGTTCGGGCTCAATGATTTGAGCGGAGGCGTAATACGTTACATCTGTTTCTTTGTGCTTTGTTTTAAAAGGGTCACTTATCATAATAAGAAGAATGGTAATCACTAAAACAAATAGGACAAAAGGTGATTTACGCATGGTCTGTGAAGTTATTATAATGTAAAAATGGTTAAAAGGTGGCTGAAAAACAATTATTTTAAAATGAATAAAATATGATCAACAGTCAATGATGAACTTTATTGACTATGGTCGCCTGAACTAAATTAGTTGCGTTACGATTATTCACAGAACTTTGTATATTTGCAGTCCAATTAAAAAGCAATGTTTAGTTTCGGGTTACTTTCTACACATTTCTCCTATGTGGTTTTTATTGCGGCGTATGTATTTTATTTTTTTACATGTTCTGGCAATAAAGCCTTTGATGGTGATGTAGCTCAGTCATCTGAAAAAATAATTGCACAGAAAAGTATTTCGGTTGTTATTGATAATACCAGAACATCAGTTTCTTTCTATGATGTTTTTTATGCCACTGTTGACGATTCTTCAAAATCAAATATCATAAATGATTCTCGAAATGCTTGTTCTGTTCGAATAGTAACTAATGAAAAAGTACCGGACGGCCAGCATCTTTTTAAAGAGTTCTCTCGTCCTCCTCCTGTTGTTGGATAAATCTTTTGTGTTTATAAATTTTTAGTTTGTTCCTTTTCTCCGGAAAGAGGAGCGGGACTTATTCATCTTTTTACTAGTTATTTCCAATGCACCTTAAACAAATTTTTTTGGGTTCTTGTCTGTTTGTATTATTTCAGAATGCAACGGCTCAGGACATTTTTATTAGTATCGACAGCATCGCAGTCCCCGAGGTTAACCTTGAAGAGGTAGTCATCAATGCTTCGAAAAATAATTCCAAATTAAAAGAACTGCCGGTTTCAGTAACCATTATTCCATCCATGGTAATCGAAAACAATGAAATAAACACGCTAAACCAGCTTGGCAGTATGGTCCCAAATTTTTCCATGCGCGATTATGGCTCAAAACTAACCTCCCCGGTATATATTCGTGGAATTGGGTCACGCATTAATTCGCCTTCGGTTGGGTTATATGTTGATAATGTGCCCTATTTTGAGAAAGCTGCGTTTGAGTTTGATTTTTTTGATATTGAAAGCATCGAGGTGTTACGTGGTCCACAGGGAACGTTGTATGGCCGTAACAGTATGGGAGGTCTAATAAATATCACTACAAAATCGCCGGCCAATTACCAGGGAAGCCAGGTAAAATTGTCGGCAGGTAACTACGGGAGTTATAAGCTCAATGCCGGTCATTACCATAAAGTAAACGATGCCTTGATGTTTTCGTTGTCGGGAAATTATCAGCATAATGATGGGTTTTATACCAATCGGTTTATAGATAAAAAAGTTGACAACCTTGATTCGTATGGACTTAAGAATCGTTTGATTTATAAAGTCTCCGATAAATTGGAGTTTGAGAACATTGCCGGCTTCGAGAACAGTAAGCAGGGTGGATATCCGTATGCCATTTATAACAAGAAGGAACAGCGTATGGAGGAAATTAGTTATAACCAGGAGAGCTCCTATAACCGGATACTTTTCTCAGATGCACTTAAATTTAAGTATACAGGCAAAAATTGGATGCTGTCAAATACGCTGTCTTATCAGTATCTTGACGATGCTCAGAAAATTGATCAGGATTTTACTGCTGCTAATACCTACTTTGCACGGCAATATATGAAGCAAAACATGGTAGCCGATGAGGTTCTTCTGCAATCAAAAAAAGATGAAAAGCTTAGTTGGTTGATAGGTGCTTTTGGTTTTTTGCAGTTTTCTGATTCGGATGTTGATGTGGATTCATATTCAAAAGATTTGTGGTATCTGAAGACATATGGATTGGATACTAAAGGCATGGCATTGTTCGGCCAGTCAACCTATAATATAACCAATAATTTTTCGGTAACTGGAGGTTTGCGATACGATTATGAAATATCCGAACTAACTTACACCTATGAGGAAACCAAAGCTGGAGTGGAATTATCAGGGCCAGACACTATTTATCCCAAACTCAGCGATAATATTGTTTTACCCAAGCTGGCTCTGACTTATCGTTTTAACAGTGCTCATCTATATGTGTCTTATTCTACCGGATATAAGGCGGGTGGGTTTAACTCAATATTTGAACTTCCAGAACATCTGATGTTTAAAAATGAAACTAGTTACAATTTTGAAGGAGGTGTTAAAAGTCCTTTGTTTAAGAAACTGTTATTTGCAGATGTGGCTTTGTTTTATACCAAACTTAAAGATCAGCAAATTTATCGCACAGCACCCAGTGGTAAAGGCTCATACCTTGAAAATTCCGGGTTGTCGGAGAATAAGGGAGTTGAGCTTTCTTTGAAAAATCAACCTGTACACGGGTTTGAGGGACAAATAACTTATGGATATACTCACTCAAAGATTCTTGAATACAAACTGAATGATAATCTTAATTATAACAATAAATACACTCCTTATATTCCAAGGCATACGTTTGCAGTTCAGCTAACAAAGACTTTTAATCTGGCGAAGACCTCATTTTTTGATCGAATCAGAATAAATTCATTGTATCATCAAAGTGGAGAGCTATACTGGAATCTTAGCAATTTATTAAGGGAAGAACGATCAGGAATGTTAAGTGCAAATATTTCGTTTATCCATAGGAGTCTTCAATTGGATATATGGGGCAAAAACCTGACTAATACACAGTTCTGTTCATTTATGTTTGAAGCATCCGGTAATTCTTTTGCTCAGGCTGGTAAACCAAGGCAGGTTGGTATAAGCGCCTCTGTTAAATTCTAAAATCATGAATACAAAAAACTGGCATAAATTTCCGGTTCTTTTTAGTCTTTATATCGCTCAGTCGGTGCCTATGAGTTTCTTCTCAACGGTGGTTCCTGTTATCATGCGGCAGGAGCATTATTCGCTGGAGTCAATTGGGCTGTTGCAATTGGTGAAGCTTCCGTGGATACTTAAGTTTCTATGGGCCCCATTCATCGATAACACCGCGCAATCGGGAAGGTCATTACGTAGATGGATTATTTTTTCGGAGTTGTTTTATGCGGTAGTCATAATAAGTGTGGGGTTCTTTGATTTGCAAACCGATTTTAAGCTGATTATTATTCTGATAATAATAGCATTTATTGCATCGGGCACGCAGGATATTGCCACTGATGTTTTTGCTATTCATATTCTTAAAAGTGGTGAAAAGGGATTGGGTAACAGTATTCAGTCATCGGGCAGTTTTGTGGGCAGTTTAATGGGAACAGGCGTGCTACTGTTTGCCTTTTATTATTTTGGTTGGCAAAACCTAATGCTGCTCTTAGCTGCATTTGTTTTGTTTGCTATTGTCCCGCTGTTTTTTTACAAGCCAAAACTGAATATCGATAAAGCAGCCAAAAAGCGGATTAATATTTTTGATGTTTTTCTTTTTTTTAACAATAAAGTTTCGCTTAAACGACTGCTAATCCTTCTGTTTTACTATTCGGGTATCATTGGTATTTTGGCCATGATGAAACCTTATATGGTTGATCTTGGTTACAATGTGAAAGAAATTGGCTTTATGTCGGGTATTGTAGGAACATCAGTGGCCGCTGTGTGTGCATTAATTGCAGGTTATATTATAAAGCGATTGGGACGGAAAAATGCTATCTATTTGTTCGCTTTCATTAATTTGCTGGCAGCCGGTTTCTTTTTTTATATTTCAACACATACACCCTCGCTGACTGAGTTATATGCTGGGATATCACTTATTTGGGGAGCTTACGGATTATCAACCGTAATAATTTACACTACCTCGATGGATGTTGTTCGTAAAAACAGTGAAGGCACAGATTTTACTATTCAGATTGTGATAACACATCTAAGCAGTATGATAATTGCAATAATGAGTGGTCGTTTGGGTGATAAATTAGGGTACAGTGGACTTTTTGGCGTCGAGATTCTATTATGTCTGGTATCCATAATTGTTTTGTTTTATAACTATCGGGTTAAAACAATAAAAAATGGAAGTAACTAAGGAGTTATTAAATAAATATGATGTGCCGGTGCCTCGTTACACCAGTTATCCTCCGGCCAATCATTTTAAGGATGGATTTACTGAGGACTCATATCTTAAGCTTGTTGAGCAATCAAATAATGGCGATCAGGATCATATTGCCTTTTATATTCATGTTCCTTTTTGCAACAGGATATGCTTTTACTGTGGTTGCAACGCACATGCAATGATGAGTTCTTCGGTGGTTGATGATTATTTTAAAGCGCTGGAAACAGAGATTGCGGTCGTATTAAAACATCTTGATAAGAGCAGAAAAATATCACAGATACATTATGGCGGAGGTACGCCCAATGCCGTTGATGTTAAATATCTTGAGCGAATTAATGATTTGTTGTTTAAACAGTTTAGTTTTATTGAGAAGCCTGAAATTGCCATTGAATGTCACCCGGCTCATTTAGATTATAAATATATTGACCGATTGGTGAAGGCCGGGTTCAATCGAATAAGTCTGGGTATTCAGGATTTTAATACGGATGTTTTGAAGGGCGTGAATCGTTTGCCTTCTGCTTTGCCTGTAAATCAGCTGGTTGATTATATAAGAGGGTTTTCTCCTGCGGTTTCAGTTAATCTCGATTTTATATATGGTCTTCCCCAACAAACAGTAGAGTCTTTTTTAGAGACAATATATCAGGCTATTGAAATACGTCCCGATCGGTTAGTTACTTTCTCTTATGCCCACGTGCCCTGGTTAAAAGAACACCAGCGTTTATTAGAGCGTAAAGGATTAACCACGCCGGGAGAAAAAATGGATATGTTTCTGGCCTCGCGCAGCTTATTGGAAAAATCAGGTTATCTTTCAGTAGGGTTGGATCATTATGTTCTGCCTGATGATGAGCTGAATATTGCTCTTGGCAATAAACAATTGCATCGAAACTTTCAGGGGTATTGCACCAGACGCACCACCGGGCAGGTTTATGCTTTTGGAGTGTCGGCAATAAGTCAGTTAAACAATGGGTATATTCAAAACATTAAGGGGGTAGGAGATTATATAACAACAGTTGCAAATGGTAGTTTACCGGTTGAGAAAGGATGTATTCTTTCCAACGATCAAAAGATTATCAGGGAGGTAATTACAGAACTGATGTGTAACCTGAACATAAACATAAAAATGTTGGCCGATGAGTTCAGATTAACAATGAGTGATTTTGAACAAATCACGGGGTTCTCTGAAGAAAAACTTGATTCGTTTATAAATGATGGCCTTATTGATTATAACAATCATGAATTAACCGTAACCCGTAAAGGTTCTCTTTTTATTAGGAATATTGCAGCTGCTTTTGATCCTGCCTATCAGTATCAGATAAATAAATATTCAAAGTCGGTTTGAAATGATAAGCTAAAATTTTATTTGGTAGATATAGGAAGGATATATTTGATACACAGTTTAATCTTTAGCTTGCTTATTGTACTTAAGATTAATATTTTAAAGCCGGGCTTAAGGTTCTAACAGCATTTAAGAATATTATAATGAGTAAAATCAAAGTGGATATCACCATCATCGGAGCTGGTCTTACGGGGCTTACCATGGCTTGGTATCTCATCAGGGCCGGCAAAAAGGTTTTGTTGATTGATACTAACAGCAGGGTGGGGGGTGTTATTGAAACGGTAACTGAAAATGGTTTTGTGTTCGAGAAAGGGCCAAATACGGGCGTTATTGGCACAACTGAGATTGTAGAGCTGTTTAATGATTTACAAAACAAGATCCAGGTGGAAGTTCCAGGTGCCCAAAGTAAAAACCGTTGGATATGGAAAAATGGG
>CAZSQG010000060.1:6247-28061 GCA_964608615.1 uncultured Marinilabiliaceae bacterium | reverse complement strand
AGAGCATCTGGTTTACACCCAGAGGGTCAGCGGTTCGAATCCGTTAGCGCCCACACATAAAAAAATTAGAAAAATGGCCACTTAATGTGGCTTTTTTTTTTGAGGTGGGTTAAGGAGAACCTTAAAAGCAGGATAATAACAAAAAAACTTCCTTATTTTTGTAGAAATTTAAAAGAAACTACCATGGGGGGAGGATCAGTAAAAAAGAAGAGTTTTCTTGTGCCAGAACCGGCATTAAGGCGAATGCCTTGTTATCTTGCTTATCTAAAACTGGAACACCGTCGTGGCAGTAAGTATGTGTCTTCAACTCTTATTGCTCGTGATAACGGGGTTGATTCTACCCAGGTAACTAAAGATTTGTCATATACCGGGATTTCGGGTAAGACCCGTGTTGGTTACGAGGTTGAACCATTAATTGAAGCGCTTGAAGGGTTCCTGGGTTTTAACGATATGGATAAGGCTTTTCTTTTTGGAGCCGGAAGTCTTGGCACTGCTTTGTTGCACGATCATGGACTTGTGCAATACGGATTAAAAATTGTTTCTGCTTTCGATGTGAATCCCTTGGTTATAGGCAATGAAATTGGCGGGGTATTAATTAGTCATGTGGATGATTTTAAAAGTCAGAAGGCTCATGGGTGTGATATTGGAATTTTAACAGTTCCAGCCGAAAATGCACAATCTGTAGCGCAAATGATGATAGATAATGGTATAAAAGCCATTTGGAACTTTACGCCTGTTCGTATTGTGGTCCCTGAAAATATTGTAATTCAAAACACCTCTCTTTATGCTCATCTGGCGGTTATGTTTAACCGATTAAAGGCCCTTCGTTGAATTTGTCAGAATGTTAGTGTGAATTTTGTTTCCTTGTAAGGATCTGAATAGGCGTTTATATTGCCACCATGTACACGAAGTATTTGTCGCGATAAACTCAATCCAATGCCTGAACCTTGCGATTTGGTAGTGAAAAAAGGGATAAATATTTTATCAAGTACTTCAGGGATTATTCCGGGTCCGTTATCAATCGTTTGTATCGTAATTCGACCGCGTTTATTAAGAAAAGCTCTTAACTCAATAACCGGATTTGGAATGTTTTCAAGGGCATGAATCGAATTATTAATTAGGTTAATAAGGACTTGTTCAATTAATTTTTCATCGGCCGAAAGTTCCAACGATACTGGTACAATATTGATAGTGCAGGATATTCCCTTTTCTTCCAACTCTTTTAAATGGAGGTTTCGAATATTGTTTAGCAATCGTCCTATCGGAAAAATTGAGAAGGTTGGTGTTGGTATTCTTGTAAGATTACGATAAGTATTCACGAAGTGTATTAACCCGTCGGTGCGGTTGTGAATGGTTTTAAGAGCATCTCTGATTTCATCTAAGCTCTCAATTTCGTCAGATGAATCATTCTTTGTTTTCAGTGAATCGGCAATATCTTTTATTAAAAGATTAACTGTTGAGGAGAGTGAGGAGATGGGGGTAATGGAATTCATGATCTCGTGTGTGAGTACCCGAATCAAATTTTGCCACGATTCCATTTCTTTCTCATCCAGTTCCTGTTGTATGTTTTTTATTGAGACCAGAAGAATGGTTCGGTTCTGAATTTTAAATTCGGTACCGTATATCGAAAGTTGCAATAAATCGTCCTTCTCGCGGATTTTTAAGAGCATGTTTTCACCATGCCTTATGGTGAGTAATTTTTGCACCAGTTCGGGATTAAATTCCTTAAGAGCCTGGATGTTGTTGAGGGTTCTTATCTGAAACAGTTTTTTTGTGGTATTGTTAATAAGTTCAACAGTTCCGTCTTTCTGGTAGGCAATTAATGCTATTCCAATGTGTTGAATAATCGTTTGTAAATAGTAGAAGCTTTCTTCTTTTTCGGCTCTGACGGACTGAAAATCCTTAATCACATCATTGAAGGTTGCCTTTAATTTATCGAAAGTAGAATCTGTTGTCTCAACCTGGAAAGTTCGTGTAAAATCGGAATACCTGATTGATTGCAGGAAGTCGTTTAAAACCCTGTTGGTACGGTCAACGTAATAAATGAGAGCCGCTACTTGAATCAAAACAATAATGGCAGCCATTACCATAGTTATGGTTAGGCTTGTGTAAAAGAACATATACAAGCAAGCAAACATTGAGGCGGCAAGCAACAATGTCCGTATCACAAAATTAATGCGGAATTTATTAAAGACCATATTTTTCAAGTCTTCTGTAAAGTGATGTTCTAGTTAGGCCAAGGTCTGATGCAGCTTTTGATACATTACCCTGATATTTTTTAAGTACTTTTTCGATTATTTTTCGTTCCACATCATCCAGATTATATGAATCAATTTCCAGGTCTTCTCCGCCGGTTGGGTGTGCTGAGAGATGAAAATCGTTTTCCGATAAAACAGATGAATCGCTCATAATAATTGCCCGTTCAAGCACGTGCTGAAATTCGCGAACATTACCCGGCCATGAATATGATGAAAGTTTCTTAATAACCTGAGGACTTAACCGGCTCACTTTTTTATTATACTTTTTTGTGAACGATTTCAAAAAGTGATCGGCCAGCAAAGGAATATCTTCAACGCGATCCCTTAAAGGAGGTATTTCTATTTCAACCGTGTTTATACGATAGAGTAAATCCTGCCTAAATATACCTTCGCCAGCCATTTGCTTGATTCCCATATTGGTGGCGCTAATCAAGCGGATATCAATGGGTTTTGGTTTGTTGGCGCCTACCCGTGTTACTTCGCGACGTTCCAGAACGGTTAAAAGTTTGGCCTGCATAGGCATGGAAAGGTTACCTATCTCATCAAGAAAAATTGTTCCTCCTGATGCCAACTCAAAACGTCCGGGTCGATCAGTCTTGGCATCAGTAAAGGACCCTTTCATGTGTCCGAAAAGTTCACTCTCGAATAGGGACTCGCTTAAAGAACCCAAATCAACACTGATAAAAGATTCATCTTTTCGGGTAGAGTGGCTGTGTACTAATTCTTTGCCTGTTCCGTTTTCACCCAAAATCAGTACGTTAGCATCAGTTCCTGCCACTTTTAAAATTGTGCTAAACACTCTTTTCATCCCGTCTGAATTGCCAATAAAATCGGTAAAGGGTTGGTTCATTATAGTATTAATCTCCTTTTGTCTTTCTTTAAGGCTGGAGACTTCACGGCGTGATTGTTTTAGTTTAATAGCAGATGATATAGTGGCTATTAATTTTTCGTTTTGCCATGGTTTAATAATAAAATCAGTAGCTCCTGCCTTAATCGCTTTTACCGATTTTTCAACATCTCCATATGCAGTAATAAAAAGGACTACCGCATTAGGGTCAATTTGAAGAATCATCTCAAGCCAGGAAAAACCTTCTGTTCCACTGATGGCATCCTTTGTGAAATTCATATCAAGAAGGATCACATCATAATCCTCCTCGGCCATACATTGTGGAATACGGGCTGGATTAGTTACAGTCTGTATTAATTCAACATGTGGTTTAACAAGAAGTTTTAGGGCAAACAGAATATCTGCATTGTCATCAATCGCAAGAATTTTTCCTGATTTTTGAGCCATAATGGTATCAGATTAAGGATTTGTGAACAAATTTAGAAAAAAAGAATGATTTTAGTCAAAAAATGTTCGAAATCGAACAGTTTAATATATTTTTAGTCCTTGTAAATAGCATATGTCTAAGCTGAAAATGCTGAAAAATAGCGACATATGTTTGATGGCATGATTTATGATTTTAAAAAATCAAGTAAAACTATTTATTTTATAACCATTATTAGTTGGTTATAATTTCAAAAATAGTTCTTTCGTTAAAGAATAAGTACTTAACCTGACCATATTTGAAGAACTTTCTGCTAATAAAAGACTGTTTTTTTGTTCGGGAAGGGGTTTTTTTGTTCGCAAACGAACGGTAGGTGTTCAAAAATGGACGATATTATGATTCATACGCGTAATTTGGTTAAAGTTTATAGTAATGGTTTTGTAGAATCCCCTGCATTAAACAATGTCAATCTCGATATTGGCAAAGGTGAATATGTGGCCGTATATGGACCTTCAGGATCAGGTAAGACCACATTATTTAATATATTAGGATTGTTGGACGAGCCTACCTCAGGAGAGGTTTTTTTTCTGGGGCGCGAAGTAGGGAGTCTTCCTGAACGGCAACGTACTCATTTAAGACGTGGAAATATTGGATTTGTATTTCAGGGTTTTAATCTGGTTGATGAATTAACTGTTCAGGAGAATGTTGAACTTCCAATGATCTATCTTAATTTATCTTCAAAAGAGCGCAAGGCCCGGACAGTGGAAGTGCTTGAAAGGTTCAGGTTAAGTCATAAGAAACATGACTTCCCCAGGCAATTAACCAATTTACAACAACAAACAGTTGCCATAGCACGGTCAGTAGTTTTTGGACCAGGCTTGCTTTTGGCCAATGAGCCAACCGGAGATCTTGATTCTGCAAGTGGCTCAGAAATAATGCATTTGTTGTCCGTGATTAATGAAAGTGGGATATCGGTTGTTTTATTTACTCATTCGCTTCAGGAAGCTCAAAAGGCTCAGCGAATTGTTCAGGTTTTTGATGGGCATGTAGTTACCGAGGGGAGTCAGAATTTGATATAGATAATTTTTTGGGCAAGCATTATGAGATGGAGTAGTTTTCTGAAAATAGCCTTTCGCAATATCATTTTACACAGGGGTTTCTCTCTTGTGTCACTTATTGGTTTGTCGTTTGGGATAGCCATTGCTCTTCTTGTTTTAGTTTATGTTAATTTTGAAACTACTTACGATAATCACTATCCTGAATCAGAACGTATTTATCGTTTAATTAGTCATGGGCGTATAGGATCGGACACCATCCAAAGTGCATTAACTCCTATGCCCTTGATAAAAGTTGCTGCTGATTTTCCCGGTGTTGAGTCATTTACCCGCCTGGTTCCCGGAAGTAAGAAATTAATCAAAAGCGATTATGCTCGTTTTAACGAGTCTTATTTTTATTATGCCGATAAAGGTTTTTTTCAGGTATTTGAGATACCCTTCTTTCTTGGTGATCCTTTAACTGCATTTTCTGACTCCAATGCTGTTGTGATTTCACGTAGTGCATCGAAACGTTTTTTTGGAACCATAAATCCAATTGGAGAAGGATTGGTTCTTGATAATGGGTTAGAAATGAAAGTGACAGGTGTTTATTACGATCTGCCTGAAAACACCCATCTTCGTGCTGATTTTATTGCTAATTGGCAAATAGTAGAATTGCTAATGGGTGAAAAACTTAATAGTGACTACGAGTCTTGGTCTAATAACTGGTTTGCCCTTAGTAATTATATATATCTGAGAGTTTCAAAGGAAACTGATGTGGATTTGTTACAAACATTTATTAATGATCAGGCTCATAATTTAACCCGTCTTCAGAAGGTTAATATGGCTGATGGACAAGGTTCTGATCTTGATAAAATGGAAATCAGAACACTTATTCAACCCATCACAGATATACATTTAAATACGAATCTTGACCATGAGATTCAGAAAGGAGCAAGCTCAACGTATGTATTTGTTTTTACCGGGATTGCTATTTTTATTTTGGTTATCACAGCCATTAATTTTATGAATCTCACAACAGCCAGGGCATCGCGACGATTCAAAGAAATAGCCATCCGAAAAACATTTGGTGCTGGCCGCAGTCATCTGATTATTCAGTTTTTCATTGAGTCGGTATTGTTTTGTTTACTTGCACTGGGTTTGGCGCTGGTTTTTATGGAGTTGTTTTTCGAACGATTTAGCCAGCTATTTGATATATCAATAGGCAAAGGTTCGTTTATTAGCCGTGTTAGTTTTGGCTGGGTATTACTAATAACACTTATGGTAGGTGTTATTGCCGGGAGTTATCCATCGTTCTTCTTTTCAGGCCTTAGAGCAACTAAGATTTTTAAGGGTCAGATTCGTACTGGTCGCTGGGGCACTATTGTACGTGGTGTTTTGGTTGCCTTTCAAATTTGTATAGCTGTGGCGCTAATGAGTGTTTCATTGGGGATGCATAATCAGCTCAAGTTTATCAAGGATGCTCCGTTGGGGTATAATCCCAATCATTTAATTGCTGTTGAAAGAGAATACGCATTTGGAGAGAAAACTGACTCTGTAAAAAAAGAGCTGATTAGCAGGGCCGAAATTGAAGCCGTTAGTTCAGTTGTCTTTCTTCCAGGAGAGGAAACCTCCATTCTATCGTTTAAAAATATGAGTGACACATCGCAGGTTGTGCTTTTGGCAACGAACATTGTAGACTCATTATTTTTTAGAACGATGGGAGCGCAACTTTTGAATGGTAGATTTTTTGATGAATCAGAAAGTCAAGATTCTTCACTGGTTGTAATTAATGAGTCCGCAGCGCGTATATTAGGTTTTACTAATTTGGACGATTGCCGTATTGAGGTATTAGGGTCAAAGAAATCGTCAAAGCCATTAGTATTAAGAATAATTGGGGTTGTTAATGATATTTATTATGAAAGTTTAAAAAAACCTGTAAGACCAATGGTTTTTATGCAATCAGGACTAGATTCACGTTCAGAATATATGTTGATAAGGTTTAAGGAGGGGCAAATGACAAAAGGAGTACAGGTTGTAGAGGAGTTATGGAATTCCGTTTTGCCCCAAGAACCCATTGAGCATTTTCGGTTATCGGAAAGGGTAGATAGGTATTATCGTGAGGAGCAACGTTTTGCTAAGATCGGTACGGTATTGGCTATTATTGCACTGGTGTTTGCCATATTAGGGTTGATTGGGATGGTTTCATTTATCGTTAATAGTAAGTTGAAGAATATGGAAATAAGCCGAATTATGTCTGCATCATCGGCTATGATCCTTGTTGGGGCTTTTCGTGGTGTTTATGGATATGTATTTGCAGGTGTGTTTTCATCGCTGTTAATCTCCCCTTTTGTAATTAATTATTGGTTATCGGGTTTCTATTATACTTTTACACCTTCGGGATATTGTTTGGTAATTCCCTTGGTGCTAATGTTTATGGTGTCTTTTGTTACGGTTTACCTAGTTGGGAAAAGAGTTTTTCACTCAGCACTTATGAAATCCAGGTTTTAGAGCCCTTTCAAGTGGTTTAAATTTATTTTTATTGCTGTTTGAAGCATACTTCATCACAAAGATTTGGAATTCTCCAGCGAGTAGAATAGTTTTATGCTTTTGTTTCATATTATGCTCAACATTTTGTTTTCGTTAATAAAAACTTTTTATTGACGGATAAGGGTTAAAAGATTTTAAAAAATCAGTTATATTTGCGCGATTATGAAATCCTCTCAAAAAACATGTTTTTGAATTAGATAAAAGAAAAAGAAATGCAAAACAAAGGAGCGATCAGACTATTTGCCATCCTTTTGGCGTTAGTGAGTTTATATCAGTTAACTTTTACTTATTTTACCCGAAAGGTTGAAAACAATGCAAAAGAATTTGCTTTGGAGAGATCCAATGGAGATCCTGAGCTGATTAGGGGCTATGAATTTTCATATCTGGACTCCATTTCAAACGAAACGGTTTACAACTTTGTCGGGTTAAGAAAATACACGTATAAAGAGTGTAAAAACAGAGAGATAAATTTTGGCCTTGACTTAAAAGGTGGAATGAACCTTATATTGGAAGTTAAGGTTGCTGATATTGTTAGAGCTTTATCAAATTACAATCAGGACCAGAAATTTTTGGAAGCTATAAAGCTTGCTGAAACAAGAGAGAAAAATTCTGTTCGCAATTTTATTGATTTGTTTGGTGATGCCTTTAATGAAGTAGCTCCAAATGGAAGTCTTGCTTCTATCTTTAATACGGTTGAACTTCGCGAAAAAGTGAAGTACGATTCGTCTAACGAAGAGGTACTGAAAGTTTTGGGAGAGGAATCACGAAGTGCTATTGATAACGCATTTAATATTATTCGTACTCGTATTGACCGTTTTGGGGTTACCCAACCAAATGTTCAGAGACTTCAGAAAGATGGTCAGATCTTAATTGAACTCCCTGGTATTACTGAACCTGAAAGGGTTCGTAAATTATTACAAGGAACAGCAAGTCTTGAGTTTTGGGAAACTTACGATAATGAAGAAATTTATCAGAGTCTTCTTCAAGTTAATACTTTAGTTGCCCGTCTTGAATCAGGTAAAACATCAACTGTAAAAGAAGATGTTGCTGAAAAAACGGATACTGTTACTAAAGCTTCCGGCGAAGAATTAAGTCTTTTAGCAGAACTTGAAACTGAAGTTGACTCTGTTGCTGAAGTAACCGGTAAATCGCTCTTTACTTATTTACAACCCAGTGGCCGCCCTACCGGACCGGTTGTAGGAGTGACTTCATCGCGTGATACATCTAAAGTGAATGCTTATTTGCAATTAGATCAGGCCAGAGCTTTACTTCCTCGCGATTTGCGGTTGATGTGGTCAATTAAACCGATTGCTGAAGATGACTTGCAGTATTGGATCAGTAATCCTAAACCAAAAGAAGCATATTATCAGTTAATAGCTATTAAATCATCGAGTCATGATGGTCGTGCTCCACTCGAAGGAGACGCTGTTACTAATGCCCGTATGGCTACCAGCACCGGCGGTTCGTTTGAGATAAGCATGTCAATGAGTGCCGAAGGTGCTAAAACATGGGCTCGACTTACCAAAGCCAATATTAAAAAATCTATTGCCATTGTTCTTGATGGTTATGTATATAGTTTTCCTACTGTTCAAAATGAAATTAAGGGTGGGCAGAGTTCCATTACCGGTAACTTTACCCCTGAAGAAGCAAAGGATTTAGCTAATATTCTTAAATCAGGAAAACTTCCAGCTCCAGCACGTATTGTTGAGGATACCGTTGTTGGTCCTTCTCTTGGTAAAGACGCTGTGAATGCAGGATTTAGTTCATTTCTATGGGCTTTTTTGGCTGTTCTGATTTATATGGTGTTCTACTATGGTTTTAAAGCCGGTGTAGTTGCTGATATAGCTCTTATAGCAAACATGTTTTTTGTAATGGGTGTGCTGGCCGCATTTAATGCTGTTCTTACCCTTCCCGGTATTGCCGGTATTGTTCTTACAATTGGTATGTCGGTTGATGCCAACGTATTGATTTATGAACGTATACGGGAAGAACTCAAGGGAGGTAAGGGGCTTCGCCTGGCTATTGCCGATGGTTACAAGAACGCTTTCTCGTCCATCATCGATTCGAATGTAACGACTTTCCTTACCGGTTTAATTTTGTTCCTGTTTGGGACAGGCCCAATTAAAGGGTTTGCCACAACTTTAATGATTGGTATTGCAACATCTTTCTTCTCTGCGGTTTTCTTGACCCATTTGATTTATGAAACACTGCTGAATTCTAAAATTGATATTACTTTCTCAACCAAGTTTACAGATGGTCTTTTCAAAAAGGTTCGCATAGCATTTGTTGAAAAACGGAAGACCTTTTTTATTATCTCCGGTATTTTAATTATAGTTGGTGTTGGTTCGCTTGCAACTCGTGGTTTGAAACAAGGTATTGATTTTACCGGTGGACGAACTTATGTGATTCGTTTTGACGAAGCAAAAAGTGCAAGCGATATTCAATCGTCATTGTTGGCTTCATTTGAAGGTGCAAATACTGAAGTAAAAACTTTTGGTAGCTCAAACCAGGTTCGTATAGCTACAAACTATTTGGTTGAAGTTACTGACGAATCGGCTGATGTTGCAGTGCAGAATGCTTTGTATGAAGGAATGAAAAGTTATGTAGGTAGTGGCGTTACCAAAGAGCAGTTCTATAGTGATTATCTGATGAGTTCGCAAAAAGTGGGACCTACCATTGCAAGTGATATAAGGAATAAGGCTGCGCTGGCGATTTTCTTTTCTTTAATTGTTATTTTTCTTTATATTCTTATCCGATTCCGCAATTGGGAATATGGTATTGGTGCCATTGCAGCATTGGTTCATGATGTTCTTATAGTGTTAGGTATATTCTCGCTGGCTTATTCCATCATGCCGTTTGCAATGGAAATTGACCAGGCATTTATTGCTGCAATTCTTACAGTGATTGGATACTCTATAAATGACACGGTGGTTGTCTTTGATAGAATTCGTGAATACCGGGCTTTATATCCCAAAAGGAACCAGATTGAAGTATTCGATTTGGCAATCAACTCAACCCTGAGCCGTACCATCAATACATCATTAACTACAATGGTAGTGTTGGTAGTAATCTTTGTGTTTGGTAGTGAAGTAATACGTGGATTTGTTTTTGCCTTGATTATTGGTGTTTTTATTGGTACCTACTCATCCATATTTATTGCTTCGCCTATTGCCTTTAATTTCATGAAGAAAAAACTTAAACAGGTTGAAAAATAATTCTGACGTTATAATATTTTCTTTGTCGTAACATAAAAGCCTCTCTTCAGTTTAAAGGGAGGCTTTTTTTCAAAACAACGCCTGATTAGGTTCCTGAAAACTTAATTGACGATGGGATATACTGATCTATATTAATTTTTGTAACTTTGAAGTAAAATTTAGATTTATGTCTTTATTCCTTTTTGGCATATCTATGGGTGAGGTCGTATTGATCTTTTTAGTAGTTCTGATGTTATTCGGATCTAAGAAAATCCCTGATCTGGCACGGTCGTTGGGAAAAGGAATGAATGAATTCAGGAAAGCTACTGAGGATATCAAAAGGGAGTTTGAGGAGAGCACAAACGAGATGAAAGAAGAGATTTCTCACCTTGAGGATAATGTTCGACAAAACAGCAATGAGATAAGGGATATGGCTGAGGATGCCTATCGTGATGATTATGGAAGCCATTCTGATACAGTTGAAGATGTTTACGGACTCAATAAACCTGCAGAGTCTTCTGCCGATGGAACTCTTCCTGTTGCGGGCGAAGACCTTGATGAGAATCAACAAAAGAACAATTAATTACTTTCCTTTTTTTATTAGGACTTGTATTCTTTTTATCCCCTCAGCATATTTAAATAATTTAAATGATGGCCTATATTTTTTTGGTTTCAGGTTTTATTCTATTGCTGATTAGCGGTAACTATCTTGTAAAGGGAAGTGTTCAACTTGCCCGACATTATAAAATCAGCACTCTTGTTGTAGGATTAACTGTGGTTGCATTTGGCACATCGGCGCCGGAGTTTTTTGTTAGTGTTAAGGCTGCTTTTTATGGAGTGCCCGATATAGCAGTTGGAAATGTTGTTGGATCAAATATTGCCAATATTGCACTTATCCTTGGCTTAGTTGCAATCATATATCCCATTAGCATCCAAAATAAGGCTGTTTGGTTCGATTGGTTGGTAATGACGCTTGTTTCAGGGCTGTTGCTTGTTTTTGGTTTTAACGGTGTTATAAGTTTTATCGAAGGCGTGATATTTATTGTAGGACTTGTAATCTATATATTATGGTCGTTATATCAGTCGCGAAAAAAAATGAATTCTGCCGCTAACGAATGCCCTGCTCCTGAAATGAAACTTCGTTGGGCATTATTATTAGTTGTGTTTTCAATAGGAGGTCTTTATTTTGGATCAGAGTGGCTTATAAAGGGAGCTCGCCATTTGGCGGCTAGCTGGGGGGTAAGCGACAGGGTTATTGGTATCTCAATTGTTGCATTCGGGACCAGTGTCCCTGAGTTGGCAACATCTTTGGTTGCATCATTCCGAAAAGAAGCCGATATATCAGTTGGAAATATTGTTGGCTCCAATATCTTTAATGTTCTTGCTGTTTTGGGAGTGACTTCTGTTATTAAGCCTTTGCCAATAAATAATATAGGTATGTTTACCATTGACCTGCTCTGGGTATTGGGTTTGTCGGTATTGCTTCTTATTTTTATGGTGCCTTTATCACGCGGAAAGATTACCAGGTGGAAGGGTGGGGTGTTTTTTATGTCATATCTAGCTTATATTTATTTGTTGTTTACCTGAAAATATGAATCATGGTAGAAGGAAAAGGTATTGAAAAATCATTTGGTAGCTTGAAGGTACTTAAAGGTATTGATATCCGAATTGAATCGGGTGAGATTGTATCTATTGTGGGCGCAAGTGGTGCGGGTAAAACAACCCTTTTACAGATACTTGGTTCTCTGGATGCACCATCGGCTGGAGAAGTGGTGATTGACGGAACCCAGGTTCATAAACTTAATGAATGGCAATTAGCCCGATTTCGTAATCGCAATATTGGATTTGTTTTTCAGTTTCATCAGCTGCTACCTGAGTTTACTGCTGTTGAGAATTGTTTTCTTCCGGCTTTGATTGGTGGAGAATCACGCAACGTGGCTGAGAAAAAGGCGATTGAATTACTTGATTTTCTTGGATTGTCGCATCGCCTGAGTCATAAACCTTCGGAACTCAGTGGAGGTGAAAAGCAAAGGGTGGCTGTTGCCCGTGCACTTATTAATAATCCTTCGGTTGTTTTTGCTGATGAACCATCAGGAAATCTGGACTCCAAAAACCAGGAGGAACTGATGGAACTGTTTGCCTCATTACGCGATCAGTTTAAGCAGACTTTTGTAATTGTTACGCATGATGAACATTTGTCGGTTAAATCGGATCGTACTATTCATATGAAAGACGGGGAGATTATTACTAATGAATAATTATAGGGATTTGAAGCTGTTTTTGGACGAAAAAGCCAGGACTTATAATGAAAAATGGTTTATTCTTAACGATCCTATCTCAATTCCACATCGATACTCCAAAAAAAACGATATTGAAATCAGTGCTTTTCTAACTGCTACCATATCCTGGGGGCAAAGGGCAATGATAGTAAAGAAAGCAGGCGTTATGATGGATATGATGGATAATGTACCTTATGAATTTATTACTCAAGCTTCTACAAATGAGTTTTCGAGGTTCGGATCCTTTGTTTACCGTACATTCAATGGTTACGATTGTCTTTATTTTGTAAGCGCTCTGCGTGAAATATACTTGCATCATCAGGGTCTGGAGACGGTTTTTATGGAAGGTTATAGAAAAAATGGATCGGTCAAAGAGTCCCTGGCCGGTTTTCGTGATATTTTTATGTCTTTTGAGCCGTTGTCGCGAACCGGAAAACATTTGGCTAATGTGTCGAAAAACACCTCGGCTAAACGACTGAATATGTTTTTAAGGTGGATGGTGCGAAATGATGGAGTGGTTGATTTTGGTATCTGGAATGAAATAAATACTTCTGATTTAATGATTCCACTTGATGTGCATGTTGGACGGGTTGCTCGTAAACTAGGTCTGCTGGAGCGAAAGCAGAACGATTGGAAAGCAGTGGAAGAATTAACTGCTGCTTTGCGAATATTTAGGCCTGAAGATCCTGTTTATTACGATTATGCTTTGTTTGGTTTGGGGGTTTATGAGGGAAAAATGGCAGAGTAGAAGGTAAAAGCAAATACAATAAGCCTGAAAGAGTAAATAAAACATGAAGGAAAGGCAAAAAAGATAGAATACATATCTGCTTAAAAATATCCAATTACATATATTTCTTTAGTGTAAAAAAAGAAAACAATGGCAAACTCCTGGTTTGAATTTAAGCAGTTTAGAATTTTGCAGGAAAAAGCAGCCATGAAAGTAGGAACCGATGGTGTTTTACTTGGTGCGTGGGTTGAACTGCCTGATTTGGGAAAAGCTTTGGATGTTGGTACAGGAACCGGTTTGATTGCTTTAATGATGGCACAGAGGAATTCTCTTTTAGATATTCTGGGTTTGGAAATTGACGAGGATGCATCGGTTGAGGCCATTCAGAACATTACTTTAAGTCCATGGAGGAACCGAATTAATGTTAATCACATCTCTTTTCAGGATTTTTTGAGTTGCAATACAGCGAAGTTTGATTTAATTGTTTCTAATCCACCATTTTTCACTACTTCGGTAAAAGCACCGCGCGAACAACGCAGTGTAGCAAGGCATGCCGACGTTCTTCCTTCTGAGATTATATTAAAAGGAGCAAAACAATTATTAGTGCAAGATGGAACCATTGCTGTGATACTTCCGGTTATTGAGTTTAATGAATATGCGGTTATGGCTAAAGAGATGGGTTTTATAGAATATAGGAGGTTGACAGTTTTTCCAACACTTAATAAGCCTGCAGTAAGGGTGTTGTCGCAATGGGGGCTTAAGAAAAAAAAGGATATGGAAATGCGGGAACTGATTATTGAGCCAATAAGTCGTCACCAATATTCACCAGAATACATTGCTCTTACCAGAGATTTTTATGTTAAGATGTAGTTAAGTTAATTTGAAAAAGGTGCAGGCTCAATCAAATATTCGAAGGGATAATTCTATAAAATGCTTTGACAGAGCCTGCAGGAGGGATTTTTTGCTAATCAATAATTTTATTAAGAATAATGTGAATAGCAAGACCGCCAACAAGCAATAAGCCTGATATTACCAGAAGAGTGTTGTTTACACTGCTTTCAAAAGCATATATAGCAAGAATTACAACTCCAGTAAGAATCATAATAACTCCAAAATACTTCAGTAATTGATTCATAGCTTATGTTTTTACAGGTTTTAATAAAATTACGAACATGAAGGGGTTTTTCCAATTTTTTTTATGAAAATCGTATACGAGGATTTTTTTTATCTTTGTGTTAATATAGTTCGATGATTAATTTAGATCTCTGATTATTCTGATGTGGAATGTTTTCAAATAGCTGTTATAAGTTGTTTGCTTTATTTTTATAGGGGAGAGACCGCAACACACATTTTAATCTGATTATCTTAAGTCTATCAAAAGGTTTATTGACTACTTATAAAAGCTGCAATAAGTGAAATCTCAGGATCAGATTGTGCAAACTCCGCTGATGAAGCAATATTATGGTATTAAGAACAAATACCCTGATGCTATATTGCTCTTCAGAGTGGGCGATTTTTACGAAACATTTTCAGATGATGCCATTAAGGTGGCTGAGATTCTAGGCATTACTCTAACGCGCCGTGCTAATGGTTCTGCACAGTTTGTAGAATTAGCCGGTTTTTCATATCATGCATTGGACACGTATCTTCCTAAATTGGTTAGAGCCGGTCAACGGGTTGCTGTTTGTGATCAGTTGGAAGATCCAAAAATGACCAAGAATATTGTTAAGCGTGGAGTAACTGAGCTGGTAACGCCTGGCGTGGCTTTTAATGACAATATTCTTGAACATAAGGAAAATAACTTTCTGGCTTCAGTTCATCTCGACACCAAGTTTGGAGGCATTTCATTTCTGGATATCTCAACAGGTGAGTTTTTAACTGCCGAGGGGTCATTTGAGCATATCGAAAAACTACTCTCAGGATTTAAACCTAAGGAAGTATTGTTCGAGAAGGGAAAACGTCAATTGTTTCAGGAGATTTTTGGAACACGTTACTATACTTTTGCACTTGAAGATTGGGTTTTTACCGGTGATGCTGCCAAAGACCGGTTGTTAAAGCATTTTGAAACAAAATCACTTAAAGGTTTTGGAGTTCAAAACTTAAGTCTTGGAACTATTGCTTCGGGGGCTATTTTACATTACCTCGACTTAACCCAACACCATCAGATAGCCCATATCACCACTCTTTCGCGTATTGAGGAAGAGAAATATGTTTGGCTCGATAAGTTCACAATTCGAAATCTGGAGCTTTTCCAACCTGTTAGCGAAGGGGGCCGGGCCTTGATTGATATTATTGATAAAACTATTACTCCAATGGGCAGCCGTATGCTTAAACGGTGGGTTTCTTTACCTCTTAAAGATGTTAGGCCTATACGTGACCGGCAATCGGTTGTGGAGTATTTTTTTAAAGATCCCGAATTAAAGGAATTACTTGAAAGCCATCTGCGACCTATTGGCGATCTGGAGCGATTAGTATCTAAAGTTGCTGCCGGCCGTATGATGCCTCGCGAAATGGTTCAACTAAAAAATGCTCTTCATAATATTGGGCCTGTTAAACAATATTGCATGGAATCGGCTAGTGAAGTGTTAAAGCATATTGGAGAGCAGCTCAATTCATGCAGCACAATATACCAGCGAATTGAACGTGAGGTGGAGAATGATCCTCCAAATTTGCTCAGTAGAGGAGGCGTGATGCGAAATGGTATATCAGACAGTCTGGATGAATTAAGAAAAATTGCTTTTTCGGGCAAAGATTACCTTGCCGATTTGCAGCGGCGTGAAAGTGCCAGAACAGGTATTAGCAGTCTTAAAATTAGCTTTAATAATGTTTTTGGTTATTATATTGAGGTTCGTAATATGCACAAAGATAAGGTGCCTGAGAATTGGATAAGAAAACAGACACTGGTTAATGCTGAACGATACATCACGGAGGAATTGAAAGAATATGAATCGAAGATACTTGGAGCTGAAGAGAAGATATTAAGTATTGAAACTGAGTTGTACAATTCGCTATTGGCTGCTGTAGCTGAGTTTATTCCAGCCATTCAGTTAAATGCCAATCTACTGGCGCGCATTGATTGCTTGTTGGGATTTTCAGCGTTAGCTGCTGAAAATAAATATGTTTGCCCTGTGGTAGAGGATGATCACAGTCTTGAAATTAAAGCCGGAAGGCATCCGGTTATTGAAAAACAGCTTCCACCCGGAGAGGCTTATGTGCCCAACGATGTGCTGCTCGACAATGAGAAACAACAAATTATTATCATTACAGGGCCTAATATGGCTGGTAAATCGGCGCTTTTAAGACAGACAGCGTTAATTGTATTACTGGCTCAGATTGGAAGCTTTGTCCCAGCCGAGTCGGCCAGAATAGGTGTAGTTGATAAGATCTTTACGCGTGTTGGTGCTTCAGATAATATATCGCAGGGTGAATCAACCTTTATGGTTGAGATGAATGAGGCTGCCAGTATTCTTAATAATCTGTCGGACCGTAGTTTGGTTTTGTTTGATGAGCTGGGCCGCGGTACAAGCACTTACGATGGCATTTCCATAGCCTGGAGTATAGTGGAATATATCCATGAAAATGCCAGGGCCAGGGCTAAGACTTTGTTTGCCACGCATTATCATGAACTAAATGAAATGACTAAATCGTTTAAGCGTTGTAAAAATTACAATGTGTCTGTTCGAGAGGTTGATGATAAAGTGATATTCCTTCGTAAACTGGTTGAGGGTGGAAGTAATCACAGCTTTGGTATTCATGTTGCGCAAATGGCCGGTATGCCTAAGAGTGTTGTTAAACGGGCTGAAGCCATTCTAAAAGAGTTGGAGAGTAATAACCGCAAAGGTCAGTTGGGTAAACCGGTTGGTGATTTGGCCAAACATCGCGAAGGGTTTCAGTTAAGCTTCTTTCAGTTGGATGACCCTGTTTTAAAGCAAATTCGTGATCAGATTGCAAATTTGGATATCAATAATTTAACTCCAATGGAGGCGTTAAACAAGCTAAGTGACATTAAAAAGATAGCGGGATTGTAATGGGGTTGTTATGGGATGGCGCTAACGCCAGGCCTTCGCAGATTCGATGATCTTAAAATAGTTAAGAGGCGGGCTTAATTATAAAGCTAATTTTCTTGAAAAAATCTTGTACTCCATTTGTAAAAAAGAAAAAAATACTATCTTTGCACAGCTTCTGCGAAAGTAGCTCAGTTGGTAGAGCACGACCTTGCCAAGGTCGGGGTCGCGGGTCCGAGTCCCGTCTTTCGCTCAAAAATAACACCGAAACGAGAAGTTCTGTTTTTCAGATAATCTCGTTTTTGTTTCAATATAAAATGGTCTGCCCGGATGGTGGAATTGGTAGACACGCTGGACTTAAAATCCAGTGGCCATTGCGGTCGTGCGGGTTCAAGTCCCGCTCCGGGTACAAGGAACCCTTTCTAATCGTAAGATTGGAGAGGGTTTTTGTTTTAGGAAAGAAATCGTAACCATTCAGGATGGTTATGATATTCATGATAAAAATTTTACACGCAAAGGTCGCAAAGTTTTTTATCCTCTAAGATTGCAAAGGACTAGCAATTAAATTTCTGCGATTTTCTTTATTCACTTTGCGATAAACCTTATCTTGTTTTTACTAAGCTTAGTTTAATTATTAAAAGTACCTGAATAGTTATAGTTTTCATTCTAGTTTGTAATTTGAATCAATGAGTTTTAACTGCCATGTTGAGTTTGGTCAATAATAATGTTTTGATCTATCTGCTTATATGAGAAAGTTTTTCAGTTTAATTTTGTTTCTGATGATAATTAGCTCAGGTTGCAACAGGCAAAATGTTGAAACCTCTTTCTATCACTGGGAGCAGACTGTTGAGTTGTCAGAACAGGAAACTTTGCTTCTGACAAAAAACAATGTTTCCAATCTTTACATTCGCATTTTTGATGTCGATTATAAAGATAAATCAGAACTTCCAGCCATTCTCTCTAACATATCTATAAAAAAGAGGCCTCCTGAGAATATAAATCTTATACCATGTATTTATATTACAAACCGGAGTTTCAGAGATCTTAATTTTGAGTTGGTTGACTCATTTTCACAACATGTTGCATCACATGTAACAGAAATTCAGAAGCTAAACAAGCTTTCTTTCTCAAATGAAATTCAAATTGATTGTGATTGGACACAAGCAACATGCAAATATTATTTTGCTTTTATAAAACACCTGCGTGATTATCTTCCACAATTTAATACCATCTCGGCTACCATTAGGCTTCACCAATATAAGTATCCTAAAAGAACAGGAGTTCCGCCTGTTGATAAAGGAATCCTGATGGTTTATAACATGGGGGAATTTGGAGATGCTAATGCTAAAAATGCCATTTACGATAATGCCATATTAAAACAATATCTATCAAACGTTCAGGCTTATCCACTTCACTTAGATATTGCAATGCCACTTTTTAACTGGGCCCTTGTATTTCGTTTTGGCAAAGCAATGAAAATTATCAATAATCCTCATTTATCTTCTTTAAACGAAAGTAATGAACGATTTTCTCATATAGCTGAAAATAAATACAAAGTATTACTTGATGGATATTGGCAGGGGCTGTACTTGTATAAAGGAGATATTCTTCGTATTGATAAAGTAAGTGCTGATGATATAAAAAAAGGTCTTGCCATGATTAAGAAAAATGGTTTGATAATACCTGAAAGAATAATATATTATCATATTTTTGAAGAGGTAACACAACAATATTCATATGAAAATTTTGAGGATTTTAGTTCTGTTTTTAATTAACATTACGGGATACCAAAACATTAATGCCTGCGGAGGTTGGGAGGAATATGACTCCTATTTCAGGTTGTTTAGTCCGGGCTACATGCTTCCCGACAATGAGTTTGGGCCAATCACCTATTCCGATGAACCATGGTCGAACATTGAGAACTGGTTTTCATTTGAGGCACAGCACGACAATAATATTGACAGTTGGAAAAGTTATTTTAATGTCTCATTTTCAAAAAAGAGTATTAAAGAATTCATTTATGATTTTGAGGCCGATTATCTTGATAGAGTTAAAAAATCTCAGGAAGAGGCGACTAATGATGTTTTGAAGTGGGCTGTAAAAAATGATAAGAAACTTATTGATTATATCATATTTGCAAAAAAATGTGAGGCGTTTTGCAATCCTCCTCAATATTATTATTGGGAAAAAAAAGAAGAAAAAGATGTTAATGGTATGAATGAACTGATTCAAAATGGCGAATCGCTCTATTCATCATCGTCATTAAACCCGTTTCTGAAAGAACGATATGCTTTTCAACTGGTAAAGCTAATGCGTCATGCCGGAGCATATGATAAATGCCTCTCTTTTGGCGAAAAGGTGTTAAAATCATTTTCCAAAAAGAGCATGATATATTATTGGACACTAGATCATATTGCCGGCGTACAATTGAAAAAAGGGTATCAGACTGAAGCATTATTAAAATTCATCGAAGTATTTCAAAACTGTCCGAGCAAACGTTACTCATCATACTACAGTATTGATATAAACACCGATGAAGAGTGGTCCGATTTATATGATGCATGCCAAACAAACCAACAGAAAGAGACCATGTTCTTCATCAGGGCTTCTCATTTAGGGAGCATTGCCTTGTCGGATATCCGGAGTATATATGAAATTAATCCAAACTCGGTTTACTTGCCTGCTCTTATTAATAGAGAAATAAATAAAATTGAATCCATACTATTACAAAACAGCAAGGAGGAGAATGTTTATTATCAGCAATATTATAACAATAAAAACATTAATAGCGAATTAACTCAGTATGTTGACGAATTCAATCTTTTCTTAAATAAAGCAATTATTGAGGCTAAAATATCAGATAAAGATTTCTGGAGTATAAGCGCTGCCTATACCTCATTCCTGATTAACAAGCCCGAAGATGCAGAAAAGTTATTGTCAGGCGTATCTGATAATATATCTGAAGGGTTTAGCGAGCAAATAAACATCATAAAAAACGTTTTATTAATAACCGATAAAAATCAAACCACAACAAACCGACAGAACAAATTAAAAGAGATATGGGACCTCGAAGTAGAAGATTTTGCTTTTTTCTTCTTTCAGCATGCCTCAAACAATCTTCCGTTTCCTCTGGCAACAGGCGATAGTAATTATGATTTAAGGGTAAACCCGGAAACAGATAAACTGGAGGCTCTTGTTAGTTTGACTTCAAATTACCAGGAATTAACATGGTATGCAAATCATATTCTGGAGAACCATTATTTACGAACAAGTAACCAATTAAATCAGTCATTTAACCTGGATTATTTAAATGAAATGCTGGGCACCTCGTACCTTGCTGCCGACAGAACCGTTAATGCAATAGAAGCCTTTTCGCGCTTAAGCGATGGTTTTAAAGAAAATAACGAGAGCTTCAATCTTGATTACAATCCGTTTAATTATTTGGTTAATGATAATCAATGGGAGTCACAAAAACAGACCCGATACAACAAATTAAAATTTGCCAATACACTTCATACTATCGAACAAAAAATTAAAGCTGATGAGGCCTCAGCTATTGACTATTATTTATTGGGTAATGCTTATTACAATACTACTTATTTTGGATACGCATGGGATGTGAAAGCCTATTACTGGTCGGGAAGCTATTATACCGGCGTTTATGATTGTTCTAAAGCTCACAAATACTATCTTACAGCAGCCGAAAAAACCGAAGACCGTGAAATGCAGGCAAAATGCTATTTCCTTGCGGCAAAAGCTAACCAAAACCTCTATCTTACAAAAAAGAGTAATTCGGAATATTTATGGATAAGCGATTTTAATGAAGAAGAATTAAGGAATAATGGCTTTAGATCTGAATTTGAAAAACTCCAAGAGAGTTATAACGACACTAAATTTTACAGCCTTATTATTGACGAGTGTAAATATTTTAGTTATTATGTAAATTAATTGACGCACCTCATTGCAATGATAAGACATTTAGGTATTCATCTGGATATTCATTATATTTTATCATGTAAATGTATCTCATCAATGTAATCCTCCCGAATGGGTGTAACTATATATCAAAATTTTCAATGAATTGCAGGAATCCGATTGCCTGTCATATCTTTACTCGATAGCGATTCAATAAAATGAAGTAACATTCCATAGTGTGTTGGCGATAGCACTAGCCAAAGGAGGTGGAGCGGCTATGATGTTTTAAAAAAAAACTAATTTGTGAAACCATGATTATTAAGAAATTATTATTCCTTAGCAGTTTTGCAATATTATGCAATATGCTCTCGGCTCAACAGCTGAAGTCGCCTGATGAACAACTTATTCTGGGTTTTTCTATTCAGGAAAATGGAGTGCCTGTTTATGATTTGCAATACAAAAATAAACAGGTAATAAAAACACAGTCCGCGTATTTTTTACGGACTGTGTTTTATTTTTATCGGTTATGTGTTGCTGTCAATAAGTATGCCGAGATCATTTGTCAACATGAATCTGAGGATA
>CAZSQG010000060.1:1545-6237 GCA_964608615.1 uncultured Marinilabiliaceae bacterium | reverse complement strand
CAGGTAATAAAAACAAGTCGTTTAGGTTTCAACTTAAGACCGGAGAAGCCTGAAAGTAGTTTTGATGCTTTTTCTCCTGAAAAGACTCAAGCTGAAGAAACAATAAATTCTTTATTCGACGGGTTTACGGTTGTGGATGTAGCTTATTCTACTATTGATGAAACCTGGCAACCGGTTTGGGGAGATGAGAAAGAAATACGCAATCATTGCAATGAAATGCTTGTCACTTTGAATCAGCAGGCTACCAATAGGTTTATGTTGATTCGTTTTCGTTTATTCAACGACGGATTAGGTTTTCGCTATGAATTTAAAGAGCAGGAAAAGCTATCCTATTTTGTTATCAAAGAGGAGTGTACCCAGTTTGCTTTAACCGGTGATCATACCGCATGGTGGATACCGGGCGATTACGACACTCAGGAATACGATTATACAACCTCTCGTTTGTCGGAGATCAGGAATCTGATGGAGGAGGCTATTTCGCCTAATGCATCGCAAACACCATTTTCTCCAACGGGGGTACAAACTGCTTTGATGATGAAATCAGACGATGGATTATATATTAATCTTCACGAGGCGGCATTGATTAACTATCCTTGTATGCACCTGAACCTGGATGACAAAAACATGGTTTTCCAATCCTGGCTTACACCTGATGTGTTGGGGAATAAGGGTTATATGCAAACTCCATGCGTAACCCCTTGGCGAACAGTAATTGTTAGCGATGATGCACGCGATATTCTGGCCTCGCGTATCACGCTGAATCTGAACGAGCCTTGTAAAATTGAGGACACATCATGGATAAAACCAACCAAATACATTGGTGTATGGTGGGAAATGATTACAGGCATGAGCGATTGGGCTTACACTCAAGATTTCCCCAGTGTTCAGCTGGGTGTTACCGATTATGAAAAAGCTACTCCAAGTGGACGACATGGGGCAACAACTCAGCATGTAAAGGATTATATTGATTTTGCCGCTGAACATGGGTTCGATGGGGTATTGGTTGAGGGCTGGAATATTGGTTGGGAAGATTGGTTTGGGAACTCGAAAGATTATGTGTTCGATTTCGTTACCCCATATCCCGATTTCGATTTAGATAAAATTCATCATTACGCCAAAAGCAAAGGAGTACACATGATTATGCACCACGAAACCTCTTCGTCGGTTCGTAATTACGAACGTCATATGGACAAAGCCTTTCAATTTATGGTTGATAATGGCTATCCCTCAGTAAAAAGCGGTTATGTTGGAGATATTATACCACGAGGCGAACATCATTATGGTCAATGGGTTGTAAATCACTATCAGCATACGATAGAAAAGGCCGCTGACTATAAAATTATGGTGAATGCACACGAAGCGGTACGTCCTACAGGTATTTGCCGTACCTGGCCAAATATGATTGGAAATGAGTCGGCACGGGGAACAGAGTTTCAGGCTTTTGGTGGAAGCAAGCCAAACCATACAACAATATTGCCTTTTACCCGCTTAATTGGAGGTCCCATGGATTACACGCCCGGAATTTTTGAAATGGATGTGTGCAAATACAATCCATCCAATAATTCGCACGTTAATACAACTATCTGTAATCAGCTTTCGCTATATGTTACCATGTCGAGCCCCTTGCAGATGGCCGCCGATTTGCCTGAAACCTACAATAAGTTTCTGGATGCTTTTCAGTTTATCAAAGACGTGCCCTTAGATTGGGATGACTCAAAATACCTCGAGGCTGAGCCCGGCGAATTTGTAACGGTGGCGCGTAAGGCTAAAGGGGCCAATAACTGGTTTGTTGGTAGCAATAATGGAGAGCGTCCACGTACTACCTCTGTGAGTTTTGATTTTCTTGAAAACGGGAAATTCTATATTGCAACTATTTATTCCGATGGCAAAGGCGCCCACTACAAAACCAATCCCCAGTTGTATAGCATCAGAAAAGTGGTGGTTACCAATAAGTCAAAACTGTCTCAATTCTGCGCCTCTGGTGGTGGCATGGCCATAAGCATTATGGAAGTTGATAAGTCACAAGGCAAAGGATTAAAGAAACTATAGAGATTAAAATACCTCTTGTTTATTTATCACACCGGTTTTAATTAGTCTGTGGGCTATTTGTTACCGGTGTGTTTGTTTTTGGTAAATAGGAGGTCTTATTATTAGTAAATTCATTAATTTTGAGTTGCTGAACTTTATTTTTCCCAACAATAACTCTCCTTATCTATGAAGCGATTACTGCTAATTCTATTCGTGTTAACAAGCGTGCTGAATCTGTGTATGGCACAAATCGATCAAGAGGACCCGTTTAAAAAAATGGATGAACAATATAATGCCCGCGTTGAACGAATGAACCGGCAATATGAAACCAACCTGAAGAGAATGCAGGAGGAGTACGATTCCAGGTTGAAGGAGATGAACACGGCTTTTCAAAATTATTTGAAGCGAGGCTTTACCAAAGTGGAGCAAACAGAGGAAAAAGAGAAGCCGGTTGAAGTGCCGAAGCCTATTATACAACCCGAGTTCAAACCGATAAAACCAGTTGAGCCGGTGAAGCCGAAAGGTGACGAAACACCTGAGCCTCAGCGCCAGCCTGCTCCTGTTAAGCCGGAGGTTGTTATTGCCAAGGCATCTGCTTATTCCATTTCGCCCATTATTCAGATGCCCAAAGGATCCGAGGCGTATCATTCTGTTTTGACTGTTGATTTTTTTGGAAGTCCGGCTTCATTAGCCATCGACCGGCGCATGAGGAATTTAAATCTGGGAGCTGTGACCCCAAGAGCCTTTGCTTCCTACTGGGCCGATTTTTCTTCTACACATTACCAATTGTACATTGGGTCGGTGGTGGATTATGCCCGCGAAAAGAACCTGAACGATTGGGGAATATACCAGTTGATCGATTTAACTGCCCGGCAGCTGTTTTCGTCGCCTAATAATCGGGCCATGTGGGTTTGGGCAGTTATGAACATGGCAGGTTATCAAACAAGAATAGGTTATGATAGCGGTTCTGTTTACCTGTTGGTGCCTTTTATGCAGGAGGTTTACGAGAAGCCGTATTACGACTTCGCAGGTAGTTATTTTTATTTGATGTCGGAGAAGAGAGGTCTGAAGAATTTGATGACCTACAAGGAGGATTTTGGTGGTGCCACAAAAAAGGTTGATTTACACCTGCCCTTTGCCCTTCATTTTAGAGAGCCATCAAATGTGGTTGTTCGCGAAACAAAGCTACCAAACGATCCGGAGTCCTTGAAGCTCGAAATGGATAAAACTGTTCTGGGTTTTCTGGGCAGTTATCCGCAAACAGTAAACACTGTTTATCTTAACGGTGCCATGTCGTCGTCGGTAAAGGAAGCTTTATTTGAATATCTGAAGCCCAGGCTCGAAGGAAAGTCTGAAACACAGGCAGTAACTAATCTGCTTGGTTACTTGCATAATTCATTTAAATACAAGACCGATCGGGATCAGTTTAACAAGGAGAAGATGTTTTTTGCCGATGAGATTTTCTACTATCCCTTTTCCGACTGTGAAGACCGCACGGTGCTGTTTACTCAATTAGTGAACGAGTTATTAGGCCTGGATGCTGTTGCTCTGACTTATTTTAGTCATATGGCTGCAGCGGTTGCCTTTACCGAACCGGTTGAAGGTTATTCTATTCTAGTGGATGGTCGTCGATACACCATTACCGATCCTACATACATTAACGCGCCTATAGGGGCTGTGATGCCCGATTATGTGGGATACACTCCTCTGGCCATTAAAATTAATAACGATAGCCGGTTAAATAACATCTGGCAAATGATAGCTCAGTCGGTTGAGCAAGGAAATGAAAGCCGTCTTTTTATTGGAGATCGTTCTATTGCCGAGAATGGTAAGTTTGTCCTCTCGGGTTGGTTTACCGATGATATTACTGTTGGAGACAAGCATTACACAGCTAGTGGGGGGACTCGTGATCTTTGGTTTGCCTCATTCAGTCAGGGTGGATCACTTGAGTGGTTCTTACCCGTGGGTTGCACTAATAATGCCTTTACCCAGGCTTTTAATGTGGGTAAAAAAGGGAATGTTTATGCATTGATTAATTATACCGGTACGGTTAATATGAACCGTCGCGAATTAGCTCGAAGTGATAAGCCTGCACATTTAATTTTAGGCGTCTCCAGTCAGGCTCAGCCTATACTGAGTGAAAATATCACTTTTGAAATACCTGACGGGGAAAAACTGGCCTTTTACGGAAAATATAAAGCTGACGGTACGCGGATTGATTTTGTTTCATTCCCTACGGCTAAAGTCAGTTTTGATCCTGAAATAACTGTTGACTCGAACGATGAAGTGGTGGTACGGGGCGTGGTTGGTGATATTGAGGGATTGACCAAAGAGGTGCCCATCAACCTTTCCAGTGCTTCTTTTAGTGCGGAAGACCAGATCGAAGGTAATATGAAAGTCTATCGGCAAATGAATTTTAACCGCCATATGGTAGCCTTGTTTGGAACACTGCAATTATTGTCGCAGAACGGTGGACGTATCTCCGGAGTAACGGTACGCAATATCATGAACAAGAACAATCCTGAATTTTACAAAACAAATCCGAAGGTATATACCAGTCTGCTTAGTCTTCAGTTTGTAGTTAACGATGGTGGTGTGGTTAAGGTTGAGACCTTTAAAGAGCGCAATGTGTCGCTGTTCTCCATGAAGATTAAAAACAATAGT
>CAZSQG010000060.1:0-1535 GCA_964608615.1 uncultured Marinilabiliaceae bacterium | reverse complement strand
GTACGTCCATCAAATGATACTTATCTGATTAAATTCCTGAATGGTGTGGAGGTAGGGAAGGCGTTGATTTGGTACAATCTTAATTCCATCGTGCTAAATGGTAATGGTTCCATGGAATTTGATTACGATAGCGATCATACCCGGCGAATAGTTGAGATTGATGAAATTATGAAGGATTAGGAAGAACTGGTATGTAATGAATTTTAAGAGGCCGGAGTTTAAATTAGCCATAATATTTTGAACCTGCGGAATATTAAGAACAACCTTTACTAACGTTTTATCCCATCCAAAAACTAAACCATGGAACACTTCATCCCAAGCAAATCCAGGTAAGGGTGATGATTTATTGGCTGCAAAAACACAGTCTCAGGTAGGTCTAATACATGGCCGGCCACAAATATGATAGTACTACAGAACGGTGCCAGTTAAATAACTTGGACAGCTTACAAAGCAAACTTGAAAAACTTCATCCATTAAATGGTGACAAAAGTGATTATAATTAGTTAAATTTTGATAGGAAATGTATTGAATTATTAATACAGTTGAAAAGAGGAGTGTATTCATAATAGGATTATTGCTAATTTAGATTAACCCTAAATAAATGTATTTTTTAACAATATTCCTTGATAACAATAATTTATTTTTTTAATATTGTTATGTTAATTGATGGCATTTTAGAAAAACCCTGACCCCGATTTGTGCTATTACGACTTCTTTTGTTTTTCTTATTATACTATCCATTGAAAAGCGCAAAGGCTTTCTTCTTTGCTTTTAACATATTCGAAATTGGCATATAAATAATGTGCTGGATTTTTTTGTTTAATATTGAAACAAAAATCAAATTCAGGTATTATTTATGTCCTATAAAAATTAATATCTGTTTGTATATTTTACTTATATCAATAAATACACTAAAACGATAAAGGACTGAAAACCTAATAGAAGCCCAAAACCCAAAAATGCTCAACTATGAAACAATTCAAAACCATTTGGTTTATATTTTTGTTTACAGGACTATTGTTGTCGGGAACTTCAAATCTGAACGCCCAATGTCAGATATTCGGTATAAGCCCTTCGACTTTAGAATTTGTCGGTAATGAAGGAGAAGTAAAATACCTGAGTTTTAGTATGAGTGGTAATTGTAATTTAACTTTTTATACTGCCCCTTTTATAGAAGTTGTCAAAACCAGCTATAATCAATTACGCGTAACTCTCGGTGATAGATCTAATTTTCCGGGAAACTTCAGTGTCTCTATTGGGTTTATGAGCAATGGAATGTACTTATGTGAAGTCCCGGTTAATATTGGTGGTGGGGAATTAACGGGCGGCACCATCAGTACGCCAAAGACATCGGTAAACTATAATACTTCTCCTGGCACCTTTACCAATAGTGCATCACCAGTAGGGGGAACCGGCAGCTACAGTTACCAGTGGCAGAAATCCACCAATGGCGGTAGTACCTGGTCCAATATATCAGGTGCCACCTCGGTCACTTATGCATGTCCAGCACTTACGGCCAATACTAGTTTTCGACG
>CAZSQG010000059.1:0-28067 GCA_964608615.1 uncultured Marinilabiliaceae bacterium | reverse complement strand
TGCATTCCCTTTGGAAGCGGCTGCAAAAGTAGACTTTTTATATCGTTCTCCAAATATTTTTTACCCTCTTTTATGTTAAAAAATATGAAGACGCTAGAAATCAGCCCCAAGCATTCATATTTAATCAGGTTCTCTAAAATATCATATTTACTATGAGCCGAAAATCACCTAAAAGTTAACCAATATCAAAGCTATTCGGTATATATTATCAGTAATTGATGAAAGCAGTCATCAGTATTAATTAGGGCCAATTTCGTTCCTGGTAATTATATGATGCGTCATTTTAAATCCAAAGTTCACGCAACTGAAACCTCAAAAACAACACCTAAAATAAGAGGTCTGTCCATTGTTTCAAATGTATAACTTTACTTAAAACAATAAAAACAAACATCATTTATCGTATCTTTGTACACGCAAAAAACTATAACAGAATTAAATAATGACACATAAATCAGGCTTTATAAGTATCGTTGGGAATCCAAATGTAGGAAAGTCCACATTGTCAAACCTATTAGTAGGAGAAAGACTATCGATAATTACGTCAAAGGCACAAACTACAAGGCACAAAATACTAGGCATACTCAATGGTCCCGATTATCAACTTGTATTTTCTGATACTCCGGGAGTTTTGGAGCCGAACTATAAGTTGCAGGAATCAATGCTAAAATTCAGTAAATCGGCTTTAGTTGATGCTGATGTAATTCTTTTTATAACCGATACTGTTGAAACTCCAGGTAAAAATGAAGATTTCATAAAAGACGTATCAACATCAGAAATTCCAGTATTATTGGTAATTAATAAAATTGACATTTCGAATCAGGAAGATCTTGAAAAGCTTCTGTTGAGATGGAAAGAACTGTTACCAAAAGCAGAGGTATTCCCCATTTCAGCCTTGAAAAAGTTCAATACCAGCAACCTGATGACAAGAATAATTGAACTAATTCCCGAATCGCCACCATATTTTGATAAAGATACATTAACCGATAAATCAGAACGTTTCTTTGTATCAGAAATTATAAGGGAAAAAATTCTTCTTTATTATCAAAAAGAGATTCCTTACTCAGTAGAAGTTGAAGTGGAAGAGTTCAAAGTAAAACCCAACAGGGTTGACATACGTGCAATAATACATGTTGCTCGTGATTCGCAAAAAGGTATTATCATAGGTCATCAGGGTAAAGCTTTAAAGAAACTGGGAACAGAAGCCCGTAAAGAAATAGAAGTTTTTCTAGCGAAAAAGGTCTTCCTTCAGTTGTATGTAAAGGTAAGTAAGGACTGGCGTAATAAAGAAATTCAATTGCGTAATTTTGGGTACGAACAATAGCCGGTAAGCAAAATTAGGTTCAAAATTCAGAAAACAACTACGAATCCCGCAAAGTAAAAAAACAACTAAACAAATACAGCTCTTTTAATAAGCATGTATCCATTAAAACCTATGATTTCTTTCTCTATTAACTATTAGCCAATCCATTAAAAACCACCAATATTGTTATAAATGCTTAATAATTTTTTGGCATTAGGCTGATTATATGGATGATGGCGTTATTTGCAAAAACCCAACCTTGTATGGGACTGTAATTTTTGTGTACCTTTGCACGATTTTTTTGATTAAAACAATTTGTAATGGGAAATATTGTTGCTATAATAGGACGACCGAATGTTGGGAAATCCACGTTATTTAACCGGCTGACAGAAAGCCGTCATGCCATTGTGGACGAAGAAAGTGGTGTAACCCGCGATCGTTTATATGGCAAAGCCACATGGAATGGTAGAGATTTTTCGGTAATTGACACCGGAGGTTACGCCGTTAATTCGGACGATGTCTTTGAAAATGCCATTCGTGAACAGGTTCTCATTGCAATTGATGAGGCCGATGTTCTGTTATTTGTGGTTGATGTTACAACTGGCATTACTGACTATGATGAAGCTGTTGCTCAAATAATCAGAAAATCAAGGAAGAATGCGTTGCTTGTTGTTAATAAGGTTGACTCGCCCGATAAATCACCGGAAGCAGCAACCTTTTATAAACTTGGAATAAAAAAATTGTTTACCATTTCTTCAATCAACGGCTCAGGAACAGGCGACCTTCTGGATGAACTGGTTAATGCACTTCCAAAAAACGAAACACTTGTAAATGAAGATGATGCAACACTTCCAAAAATCGCCATTGTTGGACGTCCAAACGCCGGCAAATCTTCCATTGTAAATGCTTTTATTGGCGAAGACCGTAATATTGTAACACCCATATCGGGAACCACCCGTGATAGTATTTATACACGTTATAATAAATTTGGACACGATTTTTTACTTGTTGACACGGCTGGCATCAGAAAAAAGCCAAAAGTACACGAGGACCTGGAATTCTATTCAGTTATGCGAGCCGTGAGAGCCATTGAGAACTCAGATGTTTGTATTCTGTTAATTGATGCTACCAGAGGATTTGAAGGCCAGGATCAGAAAATATTCGGTTTAATTGAACGAAACCGAAAGGGAATAGTGATAGTGGTTAACAAGTGGGATTTGGTTGAGAAGGATAATCACACTCTAAAAACTTTTGAAGAAGAGATCAGAAAAAGTACAGCTCCTTATGTTGATTACCCGATTGTTTTTACATCGGCTCTTACCAAACAACGCATTTTTAAAGCATTGGAAGAAGCTGTGAGAGTATTTAAAAATCGGGATTTCCGAATACCTACATCACAACTTAACGAGCATATGCTTCCAATTATGGCTACCACACCTCCTCCAGCCATCAAGGGAAAGTATATCAAAATCAAATATGCCACTCAGCTACCTGGGAATCCTCCTTCGTTTGCGTTTTTCTGTAATTTACCCCAATATGTAAAGGAGCCATACAAAAGGTTTGTTGAAAATCAAATTCGGGCAAAATGGGATCTAACGGGTGTTCCTATTAATGTTTTTATGAGAAAAAAATAGCTCTCCAAAAGCCTTATGTTAAGGGGAAGCATAAAACTCTCATTTTTAAAATCTTAAAAAACAATATTAATAATAAACATCAAGCTATAACCTGATTTTCATAACATGCTAATTAAGCATAAAGGCTTAATGAGCATGTTTCAGTTTATACAGCTGTGTAACGGAGATCAGGGATAACAATCCAACATTAACTGGCTCTCGTTTTTTAGTTTGTTATATAAACCAATTCGCCCATATTTAATGGGGCGTTTGCTCCAACTCTGATATCGCAATCTCTCACCTGAACATCATTGGCATTATCAATGAAGAAAGCAGATGTTTTTGCTTTTACTATGCCTTAACCTTCGCATGGGATACGATTCCAGATTAATATCACCTTTCAAAACAAGGAAAAGAGCAATTATTAATAATAAGTTCTTAGTCTTATCTAGATTCCATTAAATCTCACCAAATAACTTCTGTAGGCTGGTTAGCTTCCAGTTCAACTTCTTTTATTGTGTTACCAAAAACCAAGGTTGTTTTACCCGAAACCTTTGCTTTAATACAAGTTTTGATCAACTTCAGATCTCTCCATTGAAGTGAAACCTCAAATCCACCTCTTGCGCAAATGCCTGTAATATTACCGGTAACCCAGGAATCAGGTAAAGCAGGTAACAGAAAAATTTTATCTTCAGTTGATTGCATTAGCATTTCAATTACTGCAGCAGCACCTCCGAAATTCCCATCAATTTGAAATGGAGGATGAGCATCCAAAAGGTTTGGATAAGTTCCGCCATGCCGATCCTCTGGAGAAACATGCAAAGCATCGGGCTTTACATATCTCAAGAGTTCCCGGTACATTTTATAGGCACGATTTCCATCTCCTAATCTGGCCCATAGATTAATACGCCATCCTTTTGACCATCCGGTAGTCTCATCTCCTTTAATTTCAAGAGTAGTTTTACAAGCATTAGCCAAAACAGGTGTCTCTATTGGTGTAATATGATGTCCCGGATACAACCCAAATAAATGTGATTGATGACGGTGCTGAGGATCTTCATCTGCCCAATCGTGGTACCACTCCTGAAGATTGCTTTTGGCCCCTATCTTATATGGAAAGATATTACCGATGACAGCACTAACTCTTTTCTGCAAATCACCATTGATATTTAAGACTTTTGATGCCGCCTGAAAGCTTGATAATAGTTCACGAATCATTGCCAAATCAGCACTTCCGCCATAAAGTGTACTTCCATGATATCCTTTAGATGTAATATATTTATTTTCAGGGGAAGTACATGGAGAAGTAATCCAATAACCATCCTTATCTTTAATCATCCATTCTAATGAAAAAACAACTGCTCCTTTCAATAAGTCATACGCAAAATCCTTAAGATAAGCCGTATCCTGAGTAAAAGAATAATGTTCCCACAGGTGTGTTGCCAACCAAACTCCACCCATATTCCAGTTTGCCCAATTGGGATCTCCTCCGCCAAAATCGCCAACCGGATTACTCAAGGCCCAAATATCTGAATTCTGACAGGCTGTCCAACCATTTACTCCATAATAGGTTTTGGCAATTACTTCGCCTGTATTTGCAACATTCTTAATAAAACCCAACAAAGGCTCATGTAACTCAGAAAGATTAGCAATTTCGGCCAGCCAGTAGTTCTCTTCAACATTAATGTTTAAGGTGTAATTACTACTCCAGGGTGGACGCATGTAGGGGTTCCAGATTCCTTGTAAGTTTGCAGGTACGTTCTTTGTTCGTGATGAAGATATTAACAAATACCTTCCATATTGAAAATATAATATATCTAATCCTTTATCGATAGTCCCTTTTTCATATTGTAGCAATCTTTTATCTGTGGGGATTTCCATTTTGTGAGCACCTTCGAGGATAAGGCTAACACGATTGAAAAAAGATTGATAATCTGAGATGTGATTATGTTTTAATGTAGAATATGACTTCTTAATTCCGCTTTCTAATTTTGAGGAGGCTATTGCCTGATTATCCAAACCTTCTTTTACAGGATCTTTATCATAACCATTGAAACTTGTTGCTATAGAAATAAATATTGTTGCTTCACTACAGTTACTTAAAACAAGTGTGCTATCTGTTGAAGATATTTCCCCATCCTTATGCATAATCTTAAACAAGGACGTAAAACGAGTTCCTCTACCTTCATCAAACAAAACAGCATCCGGCATATTTCCCCTATAACTTGGTTCAGCATGATAAGGGGCATAACCATTAATGGTCAATGTTTCATCCTCCACTGACGCTTTAAATTTTAAGAGACTTTCAAAACGGATAGAACAATTAATTGACTTTTTTTTACTGCTTGTTAATTTGATAGCCATCAATTGATCAGGGTACGATACAAAATATTCACGTTGATATTTTATTCCATTTACCTGATAACTTACCTTTGAAACAGCATCATTTATATTTAGTTCTCTTTTATAACCCGAAAAAGTTTTCTGATTTTCAAAATCAATATACATTGTTCCCAAAGGAGCAAATGATTGTGAATAGGCCCCTTGTAAATAGTGATTTAAAGAATCTGCCAAAGCATAATTCTCCTCTTTTAAAGCTTTTCTTACACGCTCAACGTATTTATAAGCTTCTGGATTGTTGTTTGGATTGAAAGGCTCACCCGACCATAGAGTTGCATCATTCAAAAAAATCTTATCTGATTCAACACCTCCAAATACTGTTGCGCCCATTTTTCCATTACCAATAACTAAAGCCTCTTCAAAATAATTAGCCGGCTCATCATACCATAAAGTAAGATCTGATTGAGCTATAAGATAATGACAACTATAAATAACTGTTAACAGAAAAAATAATGCAATTTTTTTTATCATGATTCCTCAATTAATTCAGGTTAAAAAAGCAAAGGTTGCTTTCAATATGAAAAACAACCTTTGATATTTATCTAAATCCTCAGTATAGCATGCCAAATTTAGTAAATCTTAAAAACATGATTTACAGGACTCAAAACAAAATTGAACTCATAATCCTGATATGGAATTCGGTATTCCGGTCTAGGAACGGCACTCCAACTATTTACACATCCTAATCCCATTTGCTTTTGATCAATACAAATAGTAACAAAGTCACTCTTCTTCACCTGAGGAAAGTGTCTTTGATCTTTTCCTGCTCCATCATCCAATGATTCAATCGTATAGTTTAATGCTGAAATTGAAAATGCTCCATCTGATTGAAAACAAATTCCTTTTCCTGACCAATCAACTTGCTTCCACCATCTAACATCCGATTTAGTCCCTGTTTCCTGTGGTCTGATGTAAGAATATGGTTGATCTTCAACTTTTTGTTGATAAAGTCCTATAAACTCAGAATCTTTTCTGTCGATATAATTCTCGCCCGGGCCTCTTCCATAGTATTTAATAAAATCATACTCCCGAGGCATTTCCAATTTCATTCCAAATCGGAACATTTCAGGTACTGATTCCTTATTTCCACCAGCTAATTTTTGACTTACTTTTATAGCGCCTTCACTATTGATGTGATATATTAAATACAATTTCCCGGAAACTTCAGGCATATTATATTCTGCTTTTATCTCAGCCAGTCCATCTTTGTTTACCGCGGCTTTCAGTGATTCTAGCACTATCTGAGGATTTTTCCAAACTGCATATTTTTGTTGAAGTTTTGCACCAAAGTCATTATCTGTAGGGGCTCTCCAGAAATTTGGTTTCAACTCTGAGCCTTCTTTTAAAAGAAATTCTCCTTCAAGCAAATAGCGACATAGAAATCCGGTATGACGATTAAAATCAATTTGAAAGTTATCGCCTTTTACTAAAATAAAGTTATAATCATTTTCAACTAACTTAGGAGTTTTAATTTCTTGATTAATGTATTTTTTATTTGCCAACTTAAGCGCTTTGAACTCATAATCCTTAACAGCCAATTGTTGGCGCGCTAAAGTTGTCCCTGCTGAAACCGGTTGTTCTTGGTTTTTAAGTTTATAGGCTAAATTAATAAACACTTCTTTAGCTGTAATATCATCTGCAAGATTAAGATCTAAACTTATTTTTGCTTTTTCCTGTGGTGCAATAATCAATTCATTTACAATACCAGTTTTAATTACTTTACCATCGGCAACCAGTTCCCATTGTAAGTAAAACCCAGATAAATCTTTAAAGAAATACTCATTGAAGATTTCAATTGTTCCTTTCTTTAAGTCTACTGCATTAGTCCAAATTGACTGGTAGTAGTAACCTACTTCGTTATAATGAGGATTTGGTTTACGATCCGGACTTATCAATCCATTATCCAAAAAGTTATTATCCGATGCATCGTATGGATTAAAGTCGCCACCATAACCATAAATTAATTTACCGTCTTTATCCTTCCAATGAATTGATTGATCCACAAAATCCCAGATAAAACCACCTTGATACATTGGATATTTACGGGTTAACTCCCAATATTCTTTAAAACCACCTTGCGAATTACCCATGGCATGAGCATACTCGCATTGAATCAAGGGTTTTGTTTTATCAGTAGCTTGTCCGTATTCTTCACTATGCTTATAGTCGTAATACATGGGACAAAAAATATCAGTAAAATCATTTTGCCTGGACTGTTCGTACTGAACCAAACGCGACAAATCGTAACTTTTTATCCACTTATAACATTCTTCAAAGTTTTTACCAAACCCAGCCTCGTTACCCATTGACCAAATAATTACTGCCGGATGGTTGAAATTTCGATAAACGTTACGTTGATTACGTTCCATATGAGCTAGTGCAAATTTTGGATCTTTTGCAAGAGTTCCATCGCCATATCCCATTCCATGTGATTCAATATTTGCTTCTGCAACCACATATATACCATATTCATCACACAAGTCGTACCATAAGTTATTGTTTGGATAATGACAAGTTCTTACTGCATTTACATTGAACTTCTTCATCATCAGAATGTCCTGTATCATTCTTTCTTTTGAAACCACATAACCTCCATCCGGATCTAACTCATGTCTGTTAACTCCTTTTATCAGGATGGCTTTTCCATTTATGCACAATTGATTATTTATCTTTTCTACTTTACGAAATCCAATCTTAACAGGGATTACTTCTAAAACAGCACTTCCTTGTTTTACAATAGCACTCAATTTATAAAGATCAGGCGTTTCGGCTGTCCACTTTAAAGGATTAGATATCTCCATATTTGAGGTAACTTTTCCTGACCCAGTTATATCCTTTTCTGCAACAATTTGTCCATCTGCATCAGAAAGACTAAGTTTTACAGTAGCTTTTCCTTGTATATCAAGATTTACCTTTAATAAACCATTCTGATAATTTTGATCTAGATCAGGAATAACTTTAAGATCCTTTATACACGTATTATTACGAGCATACAAATAGCAATCTCGACCAATACCGCTAAATCTCCAAAAATCCTGATCTTCCAAATAAGAACCATCACTCCAGCGAAACACCTGGAATGCAATTAAATTCTTTCCTGGTTTTAAATATTTAGTCAGATTAAACTCAGCTTCAAGTTTGCTATCTTCACTATAGCCTACAAACTTTCCATTTACATACAATGAAATATTTGAGGTGACAGATCCAAAGTGAGCTATTATTTCTTTCCCCTTCCAATTTGAAGGAAGAGTAATCTCTTTCCGATATGTTCCAACATGATTATTCTCTTCAGGAACAATTGGAGGATTGTTTTTATATTGGCTTCTCCATGAATAACCTATGTTTACATATTGAGGGTCTCCATATCCATTCAGCTCCCAAACACCCGGAACAATTATCTTTCCCCAATCCTGATCGTCGTAATCAACATTATAGAAATCAGTTGGTCGTTGCCAAACATGTTCTACCCAATTAAAATTCCAGCTTCCATTTAGGCTTAAAAAATTTGTTGATTGAGCCATGTCTCCTAATTGAGCAGCATCGATTGATTCATATGCAAAAAAAGAACTATGCATTGGAGCTCTGTTAATTGCATTTACATTGGGGTCCTGCCAATACTTTTGGCTGTTTACTGAAGTGATAATTGATAGTAGAATGACTAATAAAAATATTTTTTTCATCTGTAAATAATTTAAAAATGTGATCGGATAGCTTCCCGTCATTCAGCCCGGACAGGTAGCCCCATTTTTTCGGGGGAACTCGTATAATGAATTTTGGCTTCGCCGATTTTCAATTCATCCGTGTTTGTGTTTAACGAATCATGCTCGTTTCATAGCTATAATTTATTGTTACTTGCCTTAAATAATTGTTGTGTTTGTATAAACTTCAAATTTTTTACATAAAATCCATTTTTAATTAACTACATAGAAACAAGTTGATTAACTATTTTTGTATCGTTTGTTTTGGAACAATATTTAGTAGCAGAGCATTAAAGTTCGTTGAAAAACACGTTGCATTAAAATTACTCATTAGTTTTTTTTAAATGAGGAATAATTCTTCAAAAAACATGGACAATTCAATCAATCCCATGTTTTACCTTAAAATTCATTGATTTAATAACAGTAAAACAATAATAAATCCTCATATCTTTTCACTATTGAAAAACTTATTCATTGATTTGACTTTCTCAAGCTGCTTTTCGAACTTGCATATCTTTTCACTATTGAAAAACTTATTCCCTCAGTCAGTTTATTTATAGAACTTTTAAAAAGTTTCTCAATGGATAAATAACCATTTGGATGGGAGTTCTTTGAAAATTTGAAACGATTTAGGGGCTCTCAATTTTTTGATGGCTTTTTTTATTATTTTTACTACGTCTAAATAAACAACAGTATCATGCGCATAAGTGCTCATATGAAGATGTCAGATTTGGTTCTCATCAATTTCGAATTACTATCAGTATTGCAACGGTTGAGGATTCCTTTTGGCTTTAAAGAAAAATTGGTTGCTACAGTATGCCAGGAAAGTAATGTTGATGTTGATTTTTTCATGGATTTAATACAATGGTTTCTAGAAAGAGATGATTTTCCACAGGAACAGTTGATGGACTACCCACCACATTGGTTGATCGGTTATCTGCAGCACACCCATAGATGTTATATAGATTATCAAATTCCCCGACTCGAGAAAGAAATAGAGCAGTTGGATGAGATTATCAGCACCCCCAATCAATCGGCTCAATTGATGATTCACTTTTTCAAAGAATATATAAGAGAATTTTCGGAGCACATTGAAGAGGAGGAACAAATTGCCTTTCCATATATCTTAGGCATTGAAAATGTTGTGGATGGAAAGACCCAATATGCTGAATTCAAAAAAAAATTCGGAGATTACTCAATTGATAAATACCTTAAGAACCATACTGATATTGAAGAGAAAATCGTTGACCTACAGAACATCCTTTTAAAATATGTTCCACCACCAACCAATAACTGTCATTTCACCAACCTTTTGATAGAGATATACCGATTGGGGAAGGATTTAAAAGACCATACGCTTTTGGAAGAAAATGTCCTTATCCCAAAAGTGAAAGAGCTGGAGCTTACGCTGGCAAAACTGACCAACAATTTGTAATTCATAATCATATGACCCGAATCCTGATAGCAGAACCCTCCTATTTACTCAGAAAAGGATTGGTGCATATTATTGAACAACTTCATGAAGTTACCAAAATTGAAGTTGTTGGTTCGCACCTGGGACTAAAAGAAATACTTAATCACTTCTCACCTGATATAATCATTATGAATACGTCAATCGCGGTAGCCTTACCCATTGACGTAATAGAAAAACATTTTTCCGATCCTTCAAAAATAATTCATCTTACAAACTCTCCTTTATCACCTAATTCGTCTTACCAGCAAATTTCCATTTACGACTCGAAGTCCGTTTTGATTGAGAAGCTTTCGCATCATATAAAACCCAAAGCTCACGACAGCAAAGAAGAGCCTGAAGATCTGACTTCAAGAGAAAAGCTAATTCTTAAATATGTGGCACTTGGCCATACTAATAAAGAAATAGCTGCAAAGCTCTTCATTAGCACACATACTGTAATTTCGCACCGAAAAAACATAACCCGTAAATTAGATATTAAAAGCGTTTCGGGTTTAACCGTTTATGCCATTTTAAACGGAATAATTAAGATGGATAACAATTCGCAAATAATCATATAGATTAAAGATAATGGAGCCGGAAAGAATAGACATTTGTGGCACTATGTCGAATTCTATGTTTAAACAAAATATGAAAGCACTAAATCAACCGAGGTAACTAAACCACCTTCGGGAGAGGTCAATAAATAAAGGTTGAATAATTTTGGTTTGTATTTTCCCACACAAATCAGAATAGAGCCATATCTGTTTTCTGGTAAATAACTCTTGGTGAATAAGGTTGTCTTTTTAAGAAAGAAGTTTTTTATTCAACCCCATTAGCTGATAAAAACCAGGCACAAGTTGCAGAACAATTAAAATTCAGTCTCAAAAAAAATGAAAAAAGAATAAAGATAAAAGACCTTTAAAACATTTTCCCTTTTAATATCTTTGCCAAAATATTTGAACGACAACAAAAATGAACACTCCCGAATCAAGCATTAAAGCCCCGCTTTTAGAGCGCTTTATTGCAGCATTCATTGATATTATTATAGTTTGCGGACTATGTATGTTTCCACGTGTTGGATGGATGTTTGGGTTAATCTATCATCTCACGCGTGACTCCCTCCCCTTTTTAAACGGGCAAAGTTTCGGAAAAAAACTGATGCGGCTAAAAGTCGTTAGAATTCCTGAACTATTACCATTAACCGGTTCACCCGAAAAATCAGTTATAAGAGGGGTCGTTTTTCTTATTCCTTTACTCAACCTGATTGACATATGGCATTTACTTACCAAAGGTCAAAGGTTAGCCGACAAGTGGGCTGAAACCACAGTGATTGTTTATAAAGAAATTGGCAATTGAGGGAATTCCACAAAAAAAGTTGAACCAACATCTTCTGTTGTTTCAAACCATATGCGGCCACCGGCATTCTCCACTATTCGGCGAGCAATTGCTAATCCAAGGCCCATTCCAGCTGTTTTTGTTGTAAAGCTGGGCACAAACAATTTCTTCTGAATATGCTCAGGTATTCCTTTGCCATTATCTTTTATTGCCACTGTAACCGTATCCTCAGCAGGTGTTATAATAATATTGATTAGCCCTTCATTTTCGTTGGGTATGGCCTGGATAGCATTTTTTATCAGATTATTGAAAACACCAAGTAGCTGTTCACCATCAGCCTTAACAGGAATATTTGCAGAGCCTCTGTTTTCAAGTAAAATGGGAATCTCAGTTGAGTTTTGGAATAATACTCTACTATTTTCTACCTTCTCAACCAGATTAACCACTTCCTGACGCGTAGAGGGCATCTGAGCAAATTTGCTAAATTCAGATGCAATTGACGAAAGCTTGTTGATCTGTTCAATAAGCGTATCGGTTACCCTGGTCAGGTAGTCTCCAAAATCGGGAACCTTATCATTCCATGCCCTTTGAAGATATTGAATACTGAGTTTCATCGGGGTGAGTGGATTTTTAATCTCATGAGCAATCTGCTTGGCCATCTCACGCCATGCCAACTCGCGTTCTGTACGGGCAAGTTTATCGGCACTGTCCGATAAAGCATCCACCATTCTATTATATTCATTAACCAAACCGCCAATTTCATCATCGCCTTTGTAACCAATCTTTTCGTTCTGATGCTCAAGCTTTAATTCAGAAATCTTTGTTTGTAACATTAAAAGCGGCCGCGTTATTTGTCGCGATAAAAAAACAGCAAATCCAATAATTAAAATAGAAAAAACAAGATAGAAATTAATAATGGTAACAATTACCGACGAGACCTCCTCTTTAAGTTCATCGTTTCCAATAAAGTAAGGAATATTCACAAAACCTGTGAGTCGATTATCATTACTTAACAATGGTACGTAAAATGACAAATATTTTAACCCTCCAATTTTTTCTTCTTCAAGAAACCGAACTGCATCAGTATAAACCAGACTCAAATAAGCTCGCGGATTCATTTGATTACCAACAAGACCTTTTTTAAACAGTTCCTGACGCGAAGTGCCAATCAACTTACCATCTAAACCAAACAAATTAATATCACAATAAAAAACACTTGAGATCATTTGTAATTGGTAATTGAGATATTCGCCCGGAAAAGTTGTTTTAGGTCCCTCGAAACCAATTTTATACTCAAGTTCCAGTAAGACAGATTGTATTTTATTTTCAAGTAACTCCTGATGCTTTTGTTTAAACTGTTGTATGGTATAGTAAACCGTACCTATGGCTACCACTATTAACATTATCAGCATTAACAATACAAATGTTACCTGAATCCTCTTTTGTATTGACACCCTGATCATTGTTCCATTATACCTTAACTGAAGCAGCAGAATAAATAAGGCTCCAAATAAAAAGAAGAATATAAAAAAGATTGAGAATGCCATTAATACATCCGAAACAGAATAATCGATTCTGCTTAATACCACCACCACATTACTTTCGGGTTGATAAACCAAATGGGAATAATCGCCCTCCTTAGAATATACTTTCCCATTTAAAACTGATTTTCCTGTTTGGAATGATCCCTTATATGGATAATCGCCCGAACGTTTAACTAATTGCCCATTAATATATTTGGCATACGAATACTCATTAAAAAGCCGCACTCTGGCCTGCTCACGCTGACTCACAAGCAACTCAGGATAACCTGTTCCCTCGAAAAACGGTTTTGAATGAAGCTCTATAAAAAGAGATGTTTCTTTATCTGAATCATTCGCGAAAAACCTAAATATCCCAAAATAAGAGACACGTCCGTTATGGTTATCTAAGTAATGGAAATGGCTACTTCCACCTATTAAATAACCAAAATTCTCTACCATCTCGAAGAAATAACTATAACAGTTATGCGTCTCCCCGGTTTCCTGTAAATAAAGATCTCCTTGTGGCCAACATGGAATAATCTGTAAATCGTACCGGCCCCAATATCCATAAAAATAGAATTTTAACAAATGGTTACGGATAGCATCCTGATCAAGATCGGGTTGTGATAAAAGACGTAGTAGTGTGGCATCATGTGGTAACTGCTTCTCTATATCAATCATATACATTTCTGCCACAGGATCCTCATCGCGTAATAACTGAAAAGATAGGTTCTCAATCAATAATTCTCTGTTTGATTCCTCCTTGCGAATAGTCAAATCCATCATAACAGCTCCGGCATAGAGGGCAAATAATGCTGCAAACCACAAAAATGTTGCATATGAAAAGCCCATATAGGTGCTTCGCCGTGAATAAATTAATAAAACACCCAAAATAAGATAAAACAAAAAAGCCCAATCGCTATCTCTCACCCCAATTCCCGTAAAAAGAAAGAACATCGTAATTGTTATACCCAACAATGTGAAAAGGATATATAAAGACGGTAAATAGAATAGAAATAAGGTCACAATTCGCTCATAAAGCAAGAGAAATGAAAGCAAAAGCAAAGCAATAATCAGGATTTTTGTTATCGCCACCAGATCCAGATCAATTATTTTTGTTATTACAATTGGTCCCGAAGAGTGCTCTGCCAGAAGATAAAAGAGCTGATTTATATATACCAGATAAATTACAAGAATCAACAAAAATATTACTAAGCCCGATGCTACTCGGAATCTTTTATGGATTTCACCTGAAAAAAGTCTTGGTAAACGAAAAAACCTAAAAAACCAGAACGAAATTGTAAACATCCAAAAGGCCAATATCAGAAACATCCCTAATGACGGTAACAGATCAGACATCGCAAAATAAACCGGAGAAAACAGATCTTTATGCTCAAATAGAGTTAGTCCTGTTTTCCAAAACACCAAATAATAGAATATCGAAAACAGAACAGCCGATAGCAGCCATATGTAATTAGACCATTTTTTGCCTGAGAAATCCAGTTGAAGTTTATAGAAGAACCAAATCAAAAAAAACACCATCAAAAAAAACGACCAACTGGCCACAACCCCGGCTGCTGAAATCTTTTTTGAATCAGATGTTGCTAAGAGATAAAAAAGCGTGTTCCCATTCTTATCCTTTATCCGGAAAGCCTCTTCATCATTTTCGCGAAGTATTTTCACTGTTGCGTCAAGCCCAAATCCGCTTGAAAAACCATCCTGAAGGAAATTATTCTGATACGGATATTCAAATTTTAAGAGACTCATTGCAAGTATCAAAACTGGCCCTTCCTGCCTACTTGCAGTAAGGTACCAACCATTATCAAGCTTTATGATGGTTTGTCTTAAATACTGAGGATTGAGCCCTTCAACAGGTAATAATTGGTTGGTCCATGCCACCATTTCAAAATCCTGAAATACAAGCAAATCAATATTATTGGTCTTTAGCGAATCTAAATTTAGCCACAGCTGTTCATGCGACTCAAGTGCTTTTATGGGAATAGATTTAAGCAAATCAGCCATATCCTCCTGCACCTGATGCACTTTTTTTTCAACTTTACTAAACTCAATTGATTTTGTAGGGCTGTCATTAAAAAAAACACGCATTATAACCCCTACAAAAAAAAAGAAGAGTGTAAATGCTAATAAAGATAAAAGATACAAATGACGCCTCATCACGTTTTATTTGGATTGAGTTCTTAAAATTCAGAGCAATTTAATGGTTTTATATGCAATAAACGTGCAGAAAATATGAGATAAAATTACCAGAGGTAAAATACAAAAAAAGTTTAACTCACCATTCCGTTATAAAATCACACAAATACTTTATAATCTAATCATATTTAAAAAACCATCTTACAATTAATCGTGATGATAGGGTTCGTTATTCAAAATAGACATGGCTCGATATAACTGTTCCACAAATATCAAACGTACCATTTGATGTGAGAAAGTCATTTTCGACAAACTTATTTTAAAATCACAACGTTGATAAACCTCATCAGAAAAACCATAAGCTCCACCAATAACAAAAAACAGATTACGAATCCCGCTATTCATCTGCTTTTGAACAAATCCGGCAAATTCACGAGAACTATTAATACTACCCCTCTCATCCAAAATCACCAGCACATCACCGGGAGAAACTTTCTTTAAAATAAGGGCTCCCTCCTCTTTTTTTACAACAGTCTCGGGCATACTCTTCCCCTTTTTAACATCCTGAATTACAATTACCTGGAAAGGGATGTAACGAGCTATTCTTTTAACATATTCATCAATTCCCGATACCAGCCAGGCTTCATCGGTTCGCCCCACCATAACCAAAAACGTTTTCATCCGTATAAAGCAATTAGTCCAAACACAACAAAACAATGATTAAATTTGTGGTTTGGTTTTTGTATAACCTAAGTGTAGAATAAAACTTAAAAATAATGAAACCTTCATGTTATCCATGCATAATCAAATAAAAATAACATTTGTGGGAAACATTATACTAAAAAAACTATTCTAATGAAAAATATCGTTTTAACATTTGCTTTTTTCCTGATAATGCTTAATTCTGCATTGGGACAATCGAAAACTTCATTTCCTGAGAACATTACCAATGCCACTCAAAATGGAGATGCGGTTGAATTGGCAGGCTTTTTTAATAATAAGATAGAATTAATATTGCCTTCAAAATCAGGAGTATTTAGCAAAGAACAAGCCCAATACATGATGAAGGATTTTTTCGATAATAATACTCCAACATCTTTCCAGATTATCCATCAGGGCATGCGCGATAATTCCTCTTTTGCCATTGGTCGCTATTCGTGTTCAAAAGGTCAGTACAGAATACAGTTTCTGACAAAAAATATCGATAACCAAACTTTAATAATTCAAATAAGGATTGATAAACAAGATGAATAACAAACAACTTTTTGCTTTTATTGAAAATGCGCTTGCTGAAGACCTTGGCGATGGAGATCACTCCTCAATAGCGTGTATACCCGAAAACACTACCGGTAAAGCACATCTGCTTGTTAAAGAAGAAGGTATTTTAGCCGGGGTAGATGTGGCTTTAGCCATTTTTAAATATGTTGAACCGGAGATCAAAATTGAGTGCTTCCTTAAAGATGGGATTGCTGTAAAACCTGGCGATATAGCTTTCACTGTGGAGGGAAGAGTAAGAACACTCTTAAAAACCGAACGCCTTATATTAAACGTAATGCAGCGTATGAGCGGTATTGCCACCCGTACCAAAACTTATGTTGATAAACTTGAAGGTTTGAAAACTAAAGTGCTCGATACACGCAAAACCACTCCGGGTATGCGTATGCTTGAAAAAGCTGCCGTGAAAATTGGTGGAGGCGAAAATCACAGAATGGGATTGTACGACATGGTTATGCTTAAAGATAACCATATTGACTTTGCCGGCGGAATAGAAAAGGCCATTTCTTCAGTTCATAAATACCTTAAAAGTATTGGCAAGGATCTAAAAATTGAGGTGGAAGTGCGAAATATGGACGAACTGAAAGAAGTGTTACGTGTTGGTGGTATACACCGTATTATGCTTGACAACTTCAATACCCAAACCAGTAAAAAGGCTGTTGAGCTTATAAATGGAAAGTATGAAACAGAATCATCGGGCAACATAACCTTGGAAACTATTCGCGGATATGCAGAAACCGGTGTCGATTTCATTTCAGTTGGTGCTTTGACTCACCACATTAAAAGTTTGGATTTAAGCTTAAAAGCTATTTAAAGAACTATTTGATAAATAAAAAACAGTATCACTCTTTTAATCGTTAGTGATACTGTTTTTTTTTGCCGTGTAATGAGCATAAACAATTACACCCAATTCTCACAAATCTATATAAACCATTATTTTATTGATTATTAAAGCATTACTCTTTTTCATCCTAAAATATTAATTAAATATATTGATGAATGCCTAAATGCCTTTTCATTGAAACGAGGCGCTTCAACGTCCCAATGGGGTAAAAGCATTAGCATAACACATCGTCCAATGTGGCAAAACATGCAACGAAAACCCCTCGAAATGGAGTAAGCATACTGGCTACCGCCCATTCGGCATACTGGGCTCGACCTACCTTACCCGGAGCTTTCCTCCTGGCTAGTAATAACACCCATTTGATGTTTCTTTATGAAATGATCAAAAAGGATTATTGAGGTTATTCATTTAATATTATTGACAACAATTTGTTTCAATAGTAAATTTGACTTCAATCAAATAATTGAGCTACTTAAGTATTAAAAACGGATCAAACATCCCGGTTAATTTAAATACTTATCTAACTACCTTTGTATTAACGTTATTATTAATTAAAGTAGATCTTTCTTTGAAAAATAAAAGCTCTGTAATTACGTTTTCATTAAGTGTAAAACACATAAATGTCATATATTTTAACTAAAGCATATCTATCATGAAAACAATCAATCATTCCTTATTCGCGCTTATTATTCTTGGCTTTGTGTTATCGGGATGTAAATCTTTAAGTGGAACACAAAAAGGTGCAATCATAGGAACTGCCGGTGGTGCTGCTGCTGGTGCTGTTATTGGCCGTGCTTCAGGCAACACTGCTCTTGGAACTGTTATTGGCGCCACTGTGGGCGGTGTTACCGGTGCTGTAATTGGTAACAAAATGGACAAACAAGCTGAAGAACTTAAAAAGAAGGTACCTGATGCAACCGTTGAAAGAGTAGGCGAAGGCATTGTTGTTGAATTGAATAGCAATATACTGTTCGGATTTGACAGCTCGGTTCTTTCGTCTGAGGCCAAAACCAATTTGGACAAAATGGTTTCAGTATTTCAAACGTACCCCGATACCAACATTGAAGTACAGGGTCATACCGACAGCAAAGGATCGGAAAACTATAATATGAAATTATCTGAAAGAAGAGCCGCGGCTGTTAGCAATTACATACTTAGTAAAGGAATTCCGTCGTCACGGGTTAATATTGTTGGTTATGGAGAGACCGCTCCCAAATATGAAAACTCAACTACCGACGGGATGGCTAAAAACCGCAGAGTGGAATTCATGATAACAGCCAATGAAAAAATGAAAGCTGATGCTGAAAAAGCCGCAAATAATTAAACCACAAATAGCTAACTAAAAAAAAACTAAAACTCTGAATTATGAAAAAAATTTCAATCTTAACTACAATCCTTTTGCTAATTACTATAATGGCCCAGGCTCAAACATCTTTTGGTGTGCGTGCAGGGATTAACCTCCAAAACATAAATGGAAAATTTAACGGTGATAAGTTGGAAAACAAAATCACCACCGGTTTCAATATTGGTGTTAATGCCGAAATAGGCGTAGCCCCTGATTTTTATTTTCAGCCGGGATTACTTTTTACCACCAAAGGAGCCAAATTGCAAGATGGCTCACCATTTGAAAAAATAAGCCTTAGCTACATTGAAGTTCCACTCAACCTTATTTACAAGCCGGTTTTGGGTACCGGAAAACTGATTGCAGGCTTTGGCCCATATGTTGCCTATGGGATTGGAGGAAAATACAAAGCCGATGGAGGGGGGGATCAGGATATAGACTTTGGAAACGATGCCGACGAGGATGACGTGAAGCCTTTAGATATGGGCGCAAATCTATTATTCGGTTATGAATTCGCCAATAAATTGTCGGTACAAATGAATGCCCAGTTAGGCTTGCTCAACCTGATGCCTGAAGGCGATTCGGATAATTCAATTAAAAACACCGGATTTGGATTTTCACTGGGATACAGGTTTTAATTCAATAATCAGAAAAGAATTAAAGACCAATAAAAGAGGCTGACTAAAAAATACAGTCTCTTTTATTGAAATAAATATTATTCAATCTCAAGAAAGTCGATTATAGCACCAAGATAGTATTCTTTCCAACCTTCACAAATCTCATCATAAACATCCAAAGGAATATTTGTATGTAACAAATCAACCTGACTGTTGCTGCGATCGGCAAATATCTTAATTGTAACAACAGATGCCTGTTCCTGCTCACCAAAATACCACTCTTGAACAACTTTTTCTCCAGGAACAAGTTCAAGTATCCTTCCGCTAATATCGCCATCCCACATTGAGAATTCACCACCCGGCTCCTGACTCATCTCAGCAGCAAATCCTGACCATAATTCAATAGTAAATGGATTTGTTAATGCTGTATATACATCAGCCGGCTCCGCCTTTATTTTTACTCTTGTTTTAAAATCTTTGAGTTCCATTTTATTATTATTATCCCAATATTGAATTTACGTACAAATCTAAATAAAAACCTAATATAAATAGGAAAATTTATATCACAACAATTCCCAAATGGATTACTCCTATCCCAATAACTTATTAACAATGATTGCCTTCAACAATGGCCCCATGCTTGCTCACTTACCACAGGCAATTCTGTTAACAAGTCGCTATTATCAGCCACAACCTAAAGCTTAAATACTTTAACCACAAAGTTATCTCACATGGTTTTTGCGCCACAACAATCAACGCTTATTAAGTTTATACAATTACCACCTTAACCAAATGTGAATAAAAGTCAATTGTCATTTTTTAACAAAAATATAACGATAAGGCTGTTAATTTTGCAGCGCATTTTGGATATTACGTATCATAAGGCAAATAAATATTTTTGTCATGTATTATTTCGATTCACTTCGTACCAAGAGTTATTACAGGGTTGCGGCTTCAGCTTTTTTCTTTCTTCAGGGATTGACTTTTGCCAGTTGGACCAGCCGCATACCGGATATTAAGAATGCGTTAAATCTCTCAGAGGCTTCGTTGGGGAGCATATTATTTGCCTTGCCGATGGGACAGCTAACAGCAATGTTTATTTCAGGATTACTGGTAAATAGGTTTGGCAGCCGACGAATGCTCTCCATCTCAGCCATTCTTTATCCTACAGCACTTATTGGATTGGGTTTGGTAACATCAAGCTGGCAATTAGCAGCAGCTCTTTATGTTTTTGGGATGACTGCAAATCTGACCAATATATCGGTAAATACTCAGGGTATTGGCGTTGAACGAATTTATGGACGTACCATTATGCCAACATTTCATGGCTTGTGGAGCCTTGCCGGATTTATTGGTGGAATTTTATGCACACTGATGGTTAACATCGGCATCTCTACATTCTGGCACTTTGTAATTATTAATGCAATAGCAATAACCATTGTATTATCAATGCAGGGGCTATTGCTTCCGCGTGATGCAACGCCTGTGAAGAAGGGCGATAATGAAAAGAAAAAAGGCTTTACCAAACCCGATCGTTATATTGTGTTACTGGGTATCATAGTTTTTGGAAGTATGATATGCGAGGGGACAATGTTCGACTGGAGCGGTGTTTATTTTGAAAAGATTGTTAAACCACATAAGGATCTTATCAGACTGGGATACATTGCCTATATGAGTACAATGGCTTTAGGACGTTTCTCGGCAGAGAAATTAGTGAAAAAGCTTGGAATTATACCCATGCTCCGATCGAGTGGGGTTATTATTGCCATAGGATTACTTCTGGCTGTTGTTTTTCCTTATCTGTTAACCTCCACCATTGGCTTTCTATTAGTAGGTTTGGGAACATCGTCGGTTGTACCCTTGTGCTACAGCCTGGCAGGGAAATCGAAAATCATGAGCCCGGGAATTGCTATTACCACAGTATCAACAATTGGATTCCTTGGTTTTTTAATAGGTCCTCCAATTATCGGCTATATTGCTGAATTGTTAAGCCTGCGCTGGTCGTTTGTGGTTATTGCAATTATTGGGTTAACAACAACTCTTATAGCTCCACAGCTGCAAAAGATTTTAAAAATAATAGAGCAACAGCCTGAGAAACATCTCATAGAGAAAAATACTGAAGAGCGCATAAGTGCCTGACATATCCTGTTTATTTAAAGTTATGTAGCGTTTTAGTAAAAGGGATTGTGATTCTGTCGGGACCCACCGAATTAAAAAGTTCCATCTCTATGTTATTATCATCCAGATGTGTTATCAGAATTGCTTTTTGAGCTAATGAATCAATAGAGTCTAACCTTTTCATGCCTTGCAATAATATATCCGCATCGGGTTCCAATTCAATTCTCTTATCGAAATACGAATCTGAGTCGCTTATTAATTTTAGGTAAATTCGTTCAGGAATGCCTCTTTTACCCTCCTTGTAAACATAAACAGGATAGAATTCGCTTTCTGTTACATCAAATTTGTCTTTTTTCTCTGTTCTCTCATCAGAATATATTGTAACCCAGTCGAAACAATTAGAGGCAATCTCAATTTGGGTTGTAACGGGCAACACACAATCTTCATAAAGAGAGTAACCCTCTTTAAAAGAGGGGATCATTTTGCCCTGAACCGAAACTAAAGTAGTTCTCTTTTCTTCTTCGATATCGCCAATATAAAAAGTAACAACTCCACCGGGAAAAAACTGAGCAAAAATATAAGGGGCACCAATGTGATTTTTGGCGTAACCTTTGGGTAACTCAACCTTTGCTTCCCAATGTGATTTCTCTTCTAAAATGAGCCATCTTATCTCTAATAAATCGGGATATAAAAGTATATCCCGCTTGTTATATCCTGAATAATAATATTGCCTGTCCGATATTACTTTTGATTCGTCATCATAGCTTGTTCCCAAAGGATTAAATTCATCATCGATTGTAGTAGAAAAATAGTTATCTAATTTACAGGTTAACCCGGGAGTGGGTATAATAGCAAGTGCCCAGTTAAAACGCTGGCTCCGTTTATAACCAATCTCCTTATAAACAATTAATAAAATTAGCAGAAGTAAAATCCCTGATAAGATGCTATTAGCTTCGTTTCCTTTAAATGTCATGTCAAATATTTTTAATGCCAACCAAGTCCATGTTTAGATACAGAGTAAAAAAACATACAAATCAACGACCCTAAAATCAGAGATATTATTCCAATTACCATATAAAAAATTCTTACTCCGGAACCATGAGGGGCAAAAAACATAACCAAAAAACACAAAAATGGGAAGAGCAGCGGTAATAACTGAAAATTAACCCATTCCATATCTATTTTATACCAATAGCTTAGTAAACCACTTAATGCAACCATTATAGCTATTATCAAAACAAAAGATATAAAACCTTTAAACACTGCCATCTCTGCATTTAAAATATCTTCACTCATTTTTAAAAGATTAAATTTTTCCTAAAAAAGCTAATTAATAATTCAAAAAAAGATTGACTTAAATCAGTTCTGCTTAACAAACGCAAATATAATGTTATTTCTTTATTTATTAACGGTTAACAAGTAAAGGCTCAGCATATCAAACAACTGGAAGATATTGTTAACAACAAACTAACTATTCAGGTGGAGGAATGGTGATGATATTGTTCCAACCTGTTTAGAAATTTATTTTACACATCAATTTGAAACTTGACGCAAGTATTTTTGTAATATATTTACATAAAAAATTGGAGTTCTCAACTATAAAAATATTTGATGGAAAAGAAACCCTCAGCTTCAAATACAAAAAACGAAATTTTGGAAGCATATAACGAACTTCTCAAAAAACTTGAAGGGCAGAAATCTGGTCAACCCAAAGAGATAAAAGAGAAAGAAGAGCGGGATAATGTACTTAAAAATGCCGTCTTTATAAATAAAGAAGGCATCATTAAACAAAATAGTTCTTTCAATTGCTTTTTAATTCAAAACCCAATCTTCCGGCACTGAAAGATGAGTATTTAGCACAATGGAACTAACCCAGGAACAATACGATATAATTCACTCCACCGGGAATATCAAAATAAACGCTGTTGCCGGGTCGGGTAAGACTACAACCATAATTGAATATGCCAAAGCAAGGCCCTCAGAAAGCAAAATTCTGTATCTGGCATTCAATAAATCGGTAAAACTTGAGGCTGTAAGGAAATTTTCCGACAAAGGGCTTAAAAACGTGGAAGTTGAAACAGCCCATTCGTTGGCTTACAAACACATTGTTCCCAAGTTTAAATATAAAATAAGACCACAGGGTTATAAAACATACGAGATTGCCGAATTGCTCGGATTGCATGCGGATGGCGAAAAACACGCAGAATATATTGTTGCAAACCACATAAATAACTTTATTGCATACTTTTGCAACAGCGATAAGCTAAAAGTACATGATTTAAACTATTTGGATGTAGTTGTGGATAATAAAGCCAGGGAGTTTGTATCGAAATATTACAGGTATATTGAAACACAAACAAGGCTTTTACTTAAAAAGATGGATGATGGCGAAATTGAGATTACACATGATTTTTACCTGAAAAAATTCCAACTTTCTAATCCAAAACTGAATTTCGATTATATACTGTTCGACGAAGGCCAGGATGCATCGCCTGCCATGCTCAATATATTTTTAAAACAGCGTGCCACAAAAGTCATAGTGGGCGATACTCACCAACAAATATACGGTTGGCGTTACGCCGTTAATTCGCTCGAAAAAACTGATTTTAAAACATTTCAACTTTCATCGAGTTTCAGGTTTAGCCAGGATATTGCCAGATTAGCCGTTGAAATAGTGAGTTGGAAAAAACATTTTACCGATGTGCCAACAATTTCAATAATTGGGAAAGGGAATTCGAAAGCACATAAGGTAAAAGCAGTTCTTGCACGCACTAATCTGGGCTTGCTTTTAAAGGCTATCGAGTATTTACAGGAAAGAGAAAATATACAACATATATATTTCGAAGGAAACATAAACTCCTATACTTATGCGGATGATGGCGCTTCGCTTTACGATGTTTTAAATTTATATAACGGAAAACACAGCCTAATTAGAGATAAGCTTATAATGGCCATGAAAGATCTATACGAACTCGAAGAGTATATCAATAAAACCGACGATGTTCAATTGGGTATGATGGTGGAAATTGTTAAGGAATATGGAAATGAAATTCCCGGGATAATTAAACGTATTAAAGATAAGCATGTTGAAAACAACGAAAGGGAAAAAGCCGAGATTGTTTTTTCTACCGTACATCGCAGTAAAGGTATGGAATACGATAACGTGCAGCTGGTAAATGATTTTATTACCGAAGAAAAAATTAAGAAAATAAAGGAAGAAAAGGCAGAGTGGGATTTAAACAAGGTGAATGAAGAAATAAACCTTCTTTATGTTGCAGTAACACGCACCAAAAACAGCATATTTATTCCTGAAACACTTATTCCATATGGCTTACCATCGTCGGCACAAATATCTGTAACCAAAGTTGAAGCACAAGGAGATAAGATGGAGTCAGAAAACATCAGAAAATCAGATGATTTATGGGCTGGGACAATTGCCAAAAATGATAAAGCAAAAATTATTGACGAAGCCAGAAAAACGAATAAGGATGCTTATTTACCCTGGACAACCGAGTTGGATGATGAATTAACCGTTATGTACTGCGAAGGTGCCAGCGTAAAGGATCTGTCCAAATATTTCGGACGTTCGGATGGGGCTATAAGGTCTAGGATTAAAAAGCTAGAGTTAAGGGAATTGTATGGCTTAAATCACGCTTAAAATAGGTAATTAAATAGCACAGCTAAGAAAAACTAAAAGCAGGTCGCAATATGATTTGACAAAAACTATTTAGGCTTCTCGTGAGGCTATCGGTATATATGAGCGTAACGAAGTTGTACCTTCAGTAGAAGTAGCAAAAAAAGTTGCAGATATTTTTGATGTTACCCTTGATTCATTTAACGTGCATGGTATATCCACGCGAAAACAGGAATGATTTACCGTTATTCAATTCGGCCCAGTTTGCAGGATTGCGGCGTAAGCCCCACGGGTCGTACGCCAGTTTTTCCTTTACAAATGCAAATTTTTAGGTTTTGTTTTTCATTTTTAAATGAAGTATTTTTGTATAAACATTGGTTTTTATAGCATTTTAATAACTTATAGGTTATGAAAATAGGAGGTAAGATAAGTAGCTTGCGCAAGCAAAAAGGATTGAACCGGGACGAACTCGGTAAAATCGTAGGTACTTCCGGGGCTGTTATTGGCAGGTACGAAAGGGTTGAGATTACACCATCGGTTGAGATTGCAAAAAAAAATGGCGTATGCTCTTGATATTTCTTTGGACTACCTGACTGGCAGCACCACATTTATTATACAAGATAAAAAAATGCTCTATCGGTTAGAGCTTTTACAAAAAATAGCACAACCAGAAAGGGACAGGATTCTTTTAGTTATGGACTCGTTACTCAGAGATGCGCAGATTAATTTAACACAACAAAAATTGGCTTAATTATGAACTTGCAGTATATATCAGATAACAGGGGTAAAACAACGGGTGTTTTTATACCGATACAAGAGTGGGAAGGTCTTAAATCTAAATTTGAAGGCTTGGAAGAAGTGGAACTTGGAGAGCAATCAAAAGAAGAGATTTTACAAGGCTTACAGCAAGCTGTTGAAGAAATGAACCTTGTAAAACAAGGCAAACTAAAAGCCCGGGATGCTAAAGACTTGTTGAATGAGTTATAGAGTTAAAACCATTCCGTATTTTGACAGGCAGGCTAAACGGCTTACCCGTAAATTCCAGTCTTTTAAAAATGAACTTTCAGAACTTTTCGATTTATTGGAAGTTGACCCCACACAAGGAACTGCATTAGGCAACGACTGTTACAAAATCCGTGTTGCAATAAAATCTAAAGGCAAAGGCAGAAGTGGTGGAGTAAGGGCAATTACGCATGTTATTGCAGTACGTGAACATGTTTACTTGCTTACCGTTTTTGATAAATCCGAAAAGGACAATATTTCTGATAAAGAACTTCAGGAACTTTTAAAAATGATAGAGTAATAACGTAACCTTAAATTACAAGCTTATTTTGCCCTGCAACAATGGTAGCTGCAAACAGCGAGATAGGAATCGGAGAAGTGCAACCTACGCCAATCGAAGAAGCAAACTATGGCAAGCGAGGGATAGCTGAATGCCTGTTGCGAACTACATCTATCAGAGCAAAGTTCTCCTGAAAAATATACTATCTGCAGGAAAACTCCTAAAAAAGTTATTAGTCTATTCTTTCAGCTTTTCATTTTTTATAATTTTCGAATAATTCTCAATAATCATTCTCGCAAGGTACATGCCTGAGAATAATCCAAAATTGTACCAAAAATAATAATTGATTACCATAATATAAAATTCATTGTCTATATGCTTCCTGACAAAAACGACAAGTATCAAACCAATTAAGAATAGTACAGAGATGATGTGATAAGAATACTTTAATAATATTTTAGTCATGTTTCCCTCTCTTTCTATAAACAAAGATAATAATCTCTAACATTATCATTCCCCCTAAGCCTAAAGCTAATAGAGCATAAAAAATGACATCCCAGCTATAACTATTTAACTTATCTACAATAAACCACCGGAACAGCAAGGATACCAGAAAAATACCACGGAAAATGTTTCGTATAAGATAAAGTAATTCCATATAAAATTATTATTGCTATTAAAACTTCAGAGGCAAATAAATTTCTTTGCCTCTGAAAATTTTCATTTAGTCCCTATATTGATAGGGATGAATAGATCTTGCTGGTGCTACATAAGTATTATCAACTGGTGTTGGTTGTATTAGTTGTGGTATATTTGATTTTGGCCAATTTTGATATAACTCATACGCCCCCACTGCCCCAATAGCAGGCCAAAACCATCCTGGAGGCTTACTGCCTGTCGGATAATGCATATCATTCTGCAATCTCTTTATTTCCGGATCAAAGCTCCAGTCGGTTGGATTACCTCTACTTGTTGTTAAACCTGGAAGGTTTAAATAGGCATAAGTACCTGCGTACAATATCCCAGCGGTTACAATAGTAGCAGCTTGATAAATAGCTCCAGCTGCATCACCTGGTCCAGGCTGAGGACCATCCGCTAAATAAGATGAAGCTCCTAAGGCCATTCCACCATAAAACGTTTCATTAGCAAATCTATAAGGGTCACCCCCTCCGCCTCCGGCACCCCCCATACTCACACTACTCCTAATTCCCTGATCAACGGCCAAATCCCAGCTATTTAGGTTGTCGGTGGACAATCCATAAGAGGACCTCATCTGATTAAGCCCTCTTTCAACATTTACTGCCGGGTTGGAATGGCTAAAATTATCTGAGTTAAAACATTGTTCTCCCCCGCTGCCGCATGATTGTATCGTGCGGCAAGAATTACATTAATACTATTATATTATCTAACATACCCTTTTCCCCACTATTATCTTTCGTACTGCTGTAAAGATAATATTCTGGTATAGTTACAATTCCT
>CAZSQG010000058.1:16433-28106 GCA_964608615.1 uncultured Marinilabiliaceae bacterium | reverse complement strand
TAGAGCGCTTCCTTGGTAAGGAAGAGGTCATGGGTTCAATTCCCATCATTGGCTCAAAAGGCTGTTCATTGAGAACAGCCTTTTTTTTTCAAAAAAAAACGTCCCCATTTTAGAAGACGTCTTTATTTTTTTTGAAAAAAAAGATTTGAATTACCGTATTACAACCAGTTTCTGACGCCAAACATCATTTTGCTGTTGAAGAACAATCATATAAACTCCCGGTGTTATTCCGTACAGATCAATATTCAAATCACTTCCTCCAGTATTTTCAACTGATTTAACTAATCGTCCACCCAAATCATACATACGTATATCAACCATTCCAGACAATACACCACAAATAACAATTTCATTGGATGCCGGATTTGGGTAAAGAGTAATTTCAGAGCCATTTAACAAGTTCTCGTTGTCAGAGTTTAAAGTGAGCACAACATCTATCTCCTTATCCGAAGTGGTGATACTAAAAGTACCATTAAATGTTTTGAAACCATCCTTACTTATGTAATAAGGCATGTCAGCTACTAACTCAAATCCTTCAGATGTAGCAAAACCTTCAGCATCAGTAACCAATAACCGCCCATCAACGCTTATGTTAGCACCCACTATTGGCATTAACTGAGGGTTTTTCACACTAAATGTAACCGAGTAACAAGTTTCAGCAGCATAATCAACCCAATCAGATGAAACACTCTCAACCAAATAATTAGTTTTAACACTAAACAGGTTGTCGGTGCAATGCTGAACCTCTGCCACAATACTGTTCTGCGAAAAACCATTAAGGATTCCAACCACTTCTCCCCCAAGCAACACAGAATAGCCTATTGGACCCACATTGGGAGCTATATCAACCGGTGAAATCTGCAATGCCGATTTGGTTTCGTAATGACTCCTGCTAACTGCCTTATTTTTAGAAATTGATAACTGAGGTCCATCATTAGAAATAACAACTTCGGAAGGACTTACCGTTCCCGGCCCCACTTTAATTTTATCAAGTAGTAATATAAATGCATCATTAGAAATGCACTGTATGGCCACCGTAACCTTTTTTCCCACATAATCCTGAAGCGCATAGGCATACGAAGTCCATATTATGGGTACTTGCTGAATTCCGCCGGATATGTTAATAAAAGTCTGCGGACTTGGCTCCTGAACAGAAACAAGCACATTAAATTTTTCCAAACCCCAATTATCAGTATAAGATCGTGCCATAAAGGATAAATTATCGCCATCCTGAACAGTAAATACCGGCGAAATAATCCAGTCATTATTAGCCGAACCATTCGCTGCCACACAACCAAGCACTTGCCGTCCTGAATAAGCATTAAACCCATTACCGGCTTGCAGCAGAGCCTCGGAATGAGCATCCAACACAATATAGGATCCCGTATACCCCTCATTATCAAAGTCAACACCATCTAACTCATAGGTCTGAGTCTGATCCTTATCATCAAACACCCAACCCGAAATTGAAGTATCAAATGGCTTATGATTATCAAAATTTTCATCTATTACCGGATTCCAATTTAATGTAACGGTTTTATAGTCTTTAATATGAGTGATTTCCGTAGGAGCCATCGGAATAAGGGCCTCCAATACAACCTTAATCTCCTTGCTATTATTTAATGCAACCTTACTCCATTTTGTTTCTTTACCCAGATAGGATACGCTTAGCGAAGCATATTCGTTGCGATGAGCAATCTGCCATTCAGCCATTCCATTCTCATCGGTAACCTGCAATATACCATCCAGGATTACATCAGCATCAACAAGTGGAGCTAAGCCATCTGTAACTTCAACTGTAAAGGTATAAACTTTCATTTCAGTAGGAGAAACAAAGCGCTCAGGTTCCATGTAGTAACATAAATCACCCGAATTATATGTAAAAAGACTAAAATAATAGTAAGATGAATGATCTAGATTACTTAAAGCAACTGAATTACCATTTCCTGAATAAACCACATAAGAATCAGTCCCAAAAAGATCGCCATCACCAAAATTAGAACTGGCTGTATAGCTGGTCCCGCTTTGGGGAAGGTCCAATACTTTAGCTCCCTTACGCGCCACAACCAAAACGCCATCGCCCTGACTATTAGTCCAGTTAAGAGTCATACCCGTAAGACTAGTATCGGTTGCATTTACAGAAGAAACTGACGAGGTGGGAGGCGTACAACCTGAGAGCTGCTTTACAACAACTGTGTCAATGGCTATTCCATACCCATAATTTCCCGTTGCTTCAAAAGCAATCTTAACATGTTCACTGTAAGGTATCGGTATATAACGTTGTATCCATTCTTCCTCATTCTCATTATACAGGGCTAATTCTTCCCATTCCGTTGCGCTTTCTTTTTTTACCAAAACACGCAAAACGTCCTGAGATTCATCCCATTTTGCCTGATAATGTCTAAATTCGAGCGCATACTCAGCAGTTGAATTCAATTCCAGCGTTGGTGAAATCAACCTTACTACCGGTACACTATTGGTTGCAGCATAAAATGATGCAAAACTTTCACCCACAAAAGCTGACACAGGCTTATCGTTGATCCCCTGAGTCCGTTCAATCCAAGGATATTCTCCTGAAACTAATTCCTGCTCCCATATATTTATACCTTCTTCGAAACTTTCAACCCAGGGAAAAACTGAAATAGGCACAGAAGAAGTGATACCGGAAGATTTAAGAGGAGAAGTCCAGGTTCCATCTTTTTCACCCCAAACGCTATAATAGTATTTTGTAGAAACCGTTAGGTTTTCATGGAGAAATTCCGTTAAGGCTGAACCATAATACAACACCTCTCCGCCCCCTGTAATGGTCGATCCTGATGTATAGGATACTCCATCCCCGGGTGTTCCAAACACCCCGTTTTCACTCCATGCAAGCAAAACCGGGAGAGCCACATCAGCAGGAGTCCAGATAACCCTAAGAGATGAGCTGCTGACCTCTTCGACCAACAATTCTAATGGGCTTCCATTTTGAAAAGCCATAAAGTCAAAGTAAATCACTCCATCTGCCTCTGTGATTCCTGAAATACTCCTATTAAATCCTTCTCCACTCCAGGTTGCCATAGCCGGATTGGTTTCATCCGTCAACTGTGTTATGGCAATAGATCCGGGAAATGGACATGACGACACATTAATAATACCACCGGCGGCAATGGGATACAAGCCCTGATGTTCGGAGACATTGATTTCATTACTAGCCCAGTATGTATTAATCCAGTTTTCATCAACATGATACGCTAATAAGCCTTTACCCGGCAAAGCTGTATCAAAACCCGTACGCTGCCTGTTTTCCAGCAATATATATTCGTTGGTAACAGGACTATTAATTCTGTAAATTTGCCCGGTTGATAAAACAGGGTCCAAAACATGTGAAGTGGGTTCATCAATTAAAGTGGCAGAAGTCCAGTTATAACTAATTTTTGTAAAGGGATTATGATGAGCAGGCATGGAGCCTAAAGGAACACCGTTATATGATCCTAAAGCCATTAAATCCCAACGCCCTGTTCCCAAATACGAACCACCTTCATCATCATTTGTATCATAAAAATCAGGCGCACCCAAATTGTGACCAAACTCATGACACATTACCCCGATGGTGTTCATTGCACCTGAAGCATTTCGCGTTTCGGGTTGGGTTGTATACTGATTTACAACAACTCCATTAAATGTTCTGGCCGACAAACTGTATCCGGCCGAAGCCAACGACCAGGAATGCGACCAAATATCTGTTTCATCTGAAGTCACTTCCTGTCCAGGTCCCTGATGAATAATAGCTATACCTTCAACAACCCCATCTCCATCATTATCGAATAGCGAAAAATCGATACCCTGTTCACTCGCAGCTTGAACAGATGCATATGCAAACTCACCCCATTTGGCTCGAGGCCCATAATAATCGTGTGTTTTTGGTAGCTGAACCCAGGCCGTAACCACCGAAGATATTTCAAGTTGCCCAAGGCTATTCTCAAGATAATAATCTTTGAAACTACCAGTAGAATTGTAACCGTTCTCATTCATATAACGATCAAAATCTTCCTGAAGATATGTAGTATTGGTATCGCTGAAATTAGCAAGAATAACTAAAAGAGAAGGTTTTCCTTTAGTAGGAAAATATGTTGACACAGTACTGCTTTTTAACACACCGCTTTTCGCGTCTCTTCTTATTTCGGTTATAGCCTCACTGCTTACTCGTGGCCCTTTAGTAATTGTTTGCAGAAATGTATTCTCATCAATGCTTCGTGATGATATTTCCGAGACCTTTATTCCCGATGCAACAATATCCCCCGCCTTTAAAACCGTTGCATATTCAAAAACACCTGATTTATTCCTTACAATCCTGTATCCATCAATTGTAGCAATCCAATTAAACCATTCATCGCCATGCATCTGTATTGTCAATTGCGATCCATCGGATTGAGTAATTACCTGAGGATCAGGATAAGCCCCAACCGCAGATGCATTATGCAAATTCGACACTACGAGCACAAGAACAACTAATAGGTTTAATATGAGCTGCGATCTTCTCATAAATAAAATTCCAAATTCAATAATAAGCTCCTGAATACCTGATTTTTCATTTGATCTATAACCCGCTAACATCACTTTGATTCACTGAAAATCTGAGCTTTGCATAAATTAAAACCTTAAGCATAATATCAGAATAAATAATCAAGTCCTGACATGCGGGATTAAAGTTTTACAATAAAAATCTCATAATAGTTTCGTTTATTATATAATATTTACGAGATTACCTAAAAAACCTTAATCCATCTCCACCACAGTTATTCCACTTCCGCCAAATTGAACATGTTCATCGGCAATGCGGCTTACAAAGGGTAATGTACCCAGAAATTCACGAACCATTACGCGTAAAATACCGGCTCCTTTCCCATGCAAAATCCTGACACGGTTAACATTACACATAACAGCCTCATCCATATGAACCATAACTTTTTCAATAGCTTCATCTGTACGCATTCCTCTTATATCAATATCGGCCTTAAAATTGAGTTTCTTCTCACGGATACGCTCAGCAAGACCAGCCGACACAGAACTCAATTGACGAATCTCCCGCTTATAGTCGCTCCTGCTTACCTTTTGGAGACGTGAAATTTTAACCATGGTAATCAGCTGCCCAAAGGCTACCATGGCTTCCTTACCTTTTATTTCCATAACTTCGCCAGGAAGAGATTGTCCCTCAAGTTTAACAAGATCACCAACGGAAATCCCTGTTACTACTACTTGTTTTTCAGAAACTTCTGTAACAACCTTTGCTCCTTCAGAAATTAGTGCCTCATTTTCCTTTTTCCGTGTTTTTCTACCCTGAATTTTTTGCATCCTGCGGGCCAGCTTTTGATGTGTCTCGTCGTTAACATCCTGTCCTGCATCAATTTCTTCACGAAGATCAACAATACTTTTCCTCGCAATCCGCGTCTTTTCCTTTTCTGCTTGTGCTTCGCGGATAGTCCTTATGGTGTTTTCTATCTCCCGGTTAGCCTTGGATATCAACTGAGACGCCTCTTCTCTGGCTTTTTGGATAATATCTTTCCGTTCGCGGGTAATCTGTTCAAGCTCATGCTCATAGCGCTCCGACACTGAATTAAGCTTACGCTCCTGCTCCTTCACGGTATTACGTTTCTGCTCCCAATAACGCTTATCGCGGATAATTTCACGCAAATGTTTATCAAAATTAATATGACCTTCTCCTAGTTTTTCCTTTGCAGATGCCAATATTTCCTCGGGAAGACCAATTTTACGAGCTATCTCAAAGGCAAAAGAACTCCCCGGCTGACCCACTTCAAGCTTAAACAGGGGCTGAATATTATGCGTATCAAACAACATTGCGCCATTAACAATACCATGACTTTCAGATGCAAAATGTTTCAGATTTGTGTAATGGGTGGTTATTACACCATAAACGCCCTGCTTGTTTAATTGTTCAAGAACCGATTCGGCAATGGCTCCACCCAACATAGGTTCTGTACCTGTTCCAAACTCATCAATTAAAAGGAGTGAGTGCTCATCGCAATTCCGGATAAAAGTTTTCATGTTTAGCAGGTGAGAACTATATGTACTTAAATCGTTCTCAATAGATTGCTCATCGCCAAGATCAAGGAAAATATGATGAAAAAATCCCATCTTTGACCCTTCCTTTACCGGAACCAACAAACCACACTGCAACATATACTGAAGCAAACCTACTGTTTGTAAACAAACTGATTTTCCACCAGCATTGGGTCCGGATATTAAAACAATGCGTTGATAGGGTGAGAACTCAATATTCAAGGGAACAACCGGTTTCTGTAGCGCCTTGTTTTGTAGAAACAATAACGGATGTCGCGCATCAATCCACCGCATGGAAGTTTCATTCAATAACTCCGGTAGAATAGCATTAATACGCTGGGCAAAACAAGCCTTTGCCCTGATAAAATCGATTAGTCCTAAAAACTCGTATGCGTAAAGCAAATCATCCAGATACTGGCTTATGAAGGCTGATATTTCAGTTAATATTCGAACCACTTCGCGACGCTCTGCATATGCCAGTTCACGTATTTCGTTGTTAAGTTCAACAATAGCAGCTGGCTCAATATAGGTGGTTTTTCCGGTTGAAGATTCATCGTGAACAATACCCGGAAGCTTACGTTTAAACGATGATATAACAGGAATTACAGCTCTGCCGTCGCGAATACTAATGCTCACATCAGCATCAACCAAACCTTCGGTTCGTGCCTGTTTTAAAATACTCATCATGCGCTTTGACACCGATTGCTGTTTTTCAACCACGTCCTTACGCAAACGTGCCAGTTCGGGAGATGCATTATCCTTAATTTTACCCTGTTTGTTCAATATCTGATCGATACGATCGGTAACTGCCGGATATACTTTAACCTTAGAAGCCAAAGCATGTAGTTGGGGATAATCTTCAACTTCACGCGAATTAATAAAGCGGATGATGTCCTTGATGGTACCCAGAGAACGTCGTAAATCAAATAATTCAGGTTCTTCCAAAAACAAACCTTCAACTCTAGTCTTTTTAAGAGGTAAACGCAAATCAATAAAATAAGAAACAGGCATTTCCTCTCCCTCATTAATAAGGCACAACATCTCTCCTGTTTGTTCAAGCCATGTTTTAACCTCATCAAACCGCACAGAAAAAGACAATCGCTCAATCCACTCTTTGCCCAGTCCGCTTAAGCAATGCTCAGCCAGAAGTTTACGAATTTTCTCAAATTTCAGCTTACTCTCAAATGCTTCCGGATATATCACTTATTCTAGTTTTGATTGATTATTCTAAATTAATATTACACGACAAAATTATCCCTTTCTTTCATCATTTACAGTAAACATTACATTTTTATGAATTTAAAATCTACAGATCTTTATTTCGCCCTAAAGTATTAAAGCCCAAACCCCTTTTGTATAACCCTGATTACCTGGTAACTACAGTTTACAAAACAATTATTTCCCTGATATAAAACCTTTTACACTTTAGACTCGTAAAAAAAAAACAGATGGTTATTCACAAAGTTATATATGAAGATACAATTATTCCTTATCACTTTTTTTTTCTGGTGTATTGCTTTACACTCGCAATCGCCGGAAAAGAATGATTTTTCAAATCATTTTAAACGAGCCATTGCTGCAGCAGATAATTCAGACTTTAATAAGGCTATTGCCATATATTCGCAAATACTTGAGAAATCGCCAAACAATGTAGATGCCCTCACCCAGCTCGGCTTTTGTTTTATGACTACCAATAATAAGCTCGACTCGGCTCTTTTCCTTTTCAATAAAGCATTAACGATTATTCCTCAAGAAGAAACTTTTTCACCTTTTGGAATTTACTTGCAGCGCGCCATTGCCCGAACGCATAATTTAAATTATGAACCTGAAAAGGCATTGGCTATTTTAAGTATTCTAAAAGATTCGGTAGCTGACATTCAACAAAACGACGAGATAAACCAGGAAATAGGACAAACGCGAAATGCAATTGTGCTATTAAAGAACCCTGGTCCGCTAAAAATTACAAATCTTGGAGAATTGATCAATTCAGCCTATGACGATCACAGTCCTCTGGTTTCTCTTGTTGATAATCGCATTTTCTTTACATCCCGGCGGCCAGCGGGTCATGATAGGGAGCTTTCATCGGGTCAATTTACCGAAAAAGTTTTTTCCGCCGAATATGACGGTAAAAACTGGCAAAAGCCAGATCTGATCAGTCAATTTTTCTCACATGACGAACACAAAGCTGCTTTGTCGTTATCTCCCGATGGAAGCCAGATGTTTCTATTTAAGAACGACCGTAATGGAAAGAGTCTGTATGTAAGTCAATACCGAAATGGCCAATGGCAAGAAACCGAAAAACTCCCTACTCCAATAAACTCGCAATGGGATGAAACACATGCATGCCTATCATCCGATCAAAGCACAATGTATTTTACCAGTACCCGACCGGGAGGGTATGGAGGATTGGACATCTATATGGTAAAAAAGGACGAATATGGTAATTGGGGCGAAATTGTGAACCTTGGGCCTAACATTAACACCGAAAAAGATGAGGAAACTCCCATGTTGCATCCCGATGGAAAAACTTTATATTTTGCTTCGGAAGGACACTCGTCAATGGGCGGATTTGATATATTTTTTAGTCAGAAACAAGACGATGGCTATTGGGTTAAACCAGTCAATATGGGATATCCTATCAACAGCCCGGATGATGATTTCTTCTTTGTACCTACTCTGAATAAAAGTCAGGCATATTTTGCTTCTTACCGCTTTTCCAAGAACTTTGGCCGTTCCGATTTATATCGAGTTGAATTTGATTCAACTTACAGCGGTTCCCTGACTGTAATTGAAGGAACTATTAAAAACACCAGTAACCTTCCAACCGAACAAATTCGAATTTTAGTTTCACGCCAGTCAGATAATCATCAGGTTGGTGACTTTAGGCCCAATACAACAACAGGAAAGTATCTGCTCTTTTTAGAATCAGGCCAAAATTACATAATAAGGGAAGCTACACCCGAAAACGTGGAAGAAGGACAAGTTATCTATATTCCTGACCAAATGACTCATAATGAGTCCAAAAAAGTAGTAATGATGCAAGAAATTCAAATGCTGTCACCACTAATACCCTTACAATCGGAAAATTTGACAAATAGCCCGAACACTGCACCTATTAATACTCCAGAGAATGAAGAATTCCATAGCAATAAATCGACATATACAGTTCAAATTCTTGCCCTAAAAAAATCAACTAAACCAAAGAACTGGTTTTTCAGAGGATTGGATCTTAAATCGATTAGCACACTCAAGGGACGTGATGGATATATGCGGTTTATTATTGGCCAATTTGAGAATATGGAGGATGCAAAGGAATATCTTTCAAAAATCCAGCATAACAATAGGTTCAATGATGCGTGGATAAGAGCAGTGGAGCCTTTGATGAAAATATCAGATAATAACAAATTCCTATTTGCCAATAAAGCATCCAGCCAGTAAAAGTTTTCAGTTATTCGAGCCTTTGCGAATATAACTACAAATTAAGAAAGAACAACCAAACAAACATCATGATTAGTTGTTGGATATATGGCTTATAACCTTCGACCAATTTAAACGAAAAGCACAAAACAATTCAATTACAAGTTAAAAACGCCAATATTTAGTCATGTCAATCACCCCAGAGATATGGTTTCCATCCCAAAACAGCCTAGTTTCAGAAAACAGATGTTAATTCCCGATTATTTAGAACTAATTTTGCTTTGAATTAAAGAATTCTACTTTTAAGGGGTTAATATTAGAATTATGGTCCGCCTGCTTATTTCAATTTTTTAATGAATTGAACCTTCTGGTAACACCAAATGTTCTCTAAAAAAATCAAAGCCCTAATATATAATACATTTTATAACCAATAATTATTAAAGAGTATGCAATTACACTCTTTTCATATTCCGGTAATGGGAATAGGATTTTCAATGGATTCTCCAATCAAGGTGGCCCATTTAGGAATATCATCAGCCATATCATTAGTTGATGACATTCTATGCGAAAGAATGCGTGAATTTTATAGTTCCAAGTATGGATTACCATTCCAGGCAATCGCATCTAAAAGCGACGATCCAAGGGCGCAGCGTATCACGGCCTATCTCAATATGGTAAATACAATCGTTAACGATAAATACATCCATTTTAAAAGGCTGATAACTCAGAAACAGAACGAACTTGAAAAATTCATAGCCCTTCTGCCCTCCTCCTCGGAATTAAGGGATAAACTTAAAAATGCCATTGAGCAAGCCAAACCGGCATTAATAAGCGAACTGATTGAGAAATACATGACACCAGGAAGCATTGATGTTAACATCATGACCAAACTCGATAGAGAGAATTTTCTTGGTGAGGAAAAACTGCCTATTGAATTTAATGATGCCCATGCCGCGTTACGTGGTTTTGCACAAAGCAACCTTTCGTCGTCACTGATTTTATCGGCCGGTATGAGTCCCAGGCTTTATACATATATTGAGAATTTTGAAGATTTCTACCCTGATGAGAACTCCAGGTTTCGCAAAAAAATCACTCTTAAAGTTTCCGATTATCGATCGGCCATAATACAAGGTAAATTCCTGGCAAAAAAAGGAATATGGGTATCAGAATTCCGTGTGGAATCGGGCCTTAATTGCGGCGGTCATGCTTTTGCTTCACAAGGTTATCTGATGGGACCCATTTTAGAAGAGTTTAAGAATAATAGAGAAATACTTCAAAAAGAGATTTTTGAGATTTACGCTAATGCTCTTAAAGCTAAAAATAAAACAGTGCCCTTAACCGCACCTGAAATGAAATTAACGGCTCAGGGTGGTGTTGGAAGCGCCGAAGAACATGATTTTTTATTGAATTATTACAAAATCAACAGCATTGGTTGGGGATCACCATTTCTGTTGGTTCCTGAAGCCACATCGGTTGATAAAGAAACCATTGAATTGTTGGCAAATGCCGGAGAGCAGGATTTTTACCTCAGTGATATTTCGCCCGTTGGAGTAAAGTTTAACAACGTTAGGGGTAATTCGCGCGATATCGATAAGCAGGAAAAAATTAAAATGGGAAAACCAGGTGCTGCCTGCACCAAAAAATTTCTGCTTTTAAATATCGATTCCGAAGGAAAACAAATTTGCACCGGTTCACGAAAATATCAGAAGCAAAAGATTGAAGAACTTAATACCAAAGGGTTATCGGAAGCAGAATACGCTCTTGAATACGATCGTATTACCGTAAAGGCATGTTTATGTAACGGCCTTGGCTCTTCTACCCTTAAAGCACTTGGATTAGACACAAAAAAAGAAGGTGCCGGCGTATCAATCTGCCCGGGACCTAACCTGGCCTATTTCACAAAAGAATCGACACTTAAGGAAATGGTTGACCATATAAATGGCCGCATCAATCTGATAAGTAATAAAAACAGGCCAAACCTTTTTATTAAGGAGCTTGATATGTATATCGATTACCTTGAGAAACAGATGAGTGAGACAACTGCTGCAACAGGAGCAAAAATATTGAGTGGTTGGAACGATTTTCTTAACAACCTTGCCTCAGGGATTAATTACTATGAAAATTTGTTCTCTTCGAATTTGATGTGGAATGATGAAACCAGAACAAAAACTCTGGCCTTGCTTGAAAAAAGCAAAA
>CAZSQG010000058.1:0-16396 GCA_964608615.1 uncultured Marinilabiliaceae bacterium | reverse complement strand
TTAAAAACCTCGAAAACATAAAAACGTCTCATTCGATATTGGCATAACACTTTTATTATATACAAAGTCAGGGCTTCTCCACAGGCGAACCCTGACTTTGTTTTATATAATTCAGAATCTTCATTTTATTGATTAGGCTTTGAAATATATTAACAGCAGGCATCTGCATTTCAACACTCGAATAACTCAATCTTCTTCTCTTTTTCCTTCGTTTTATTAGTAACTTTGTCCAAAATCAAAAAACAATAAATATGTCAACAGCAATGGAACGTCCCAAAAAAATCACCACACATGTATTAGGTGAGATGAAAATGAAGGGCGAAAAAATAGCCATGTTAACCGCCTACGATTTTTCCTTAGCCCGTATTGTTGATAGGGCGGGGATAGATGTTATTCTGGTTGGCGATTCGGCAGCAAATGTTATGGCCGGATGGGAAACCACCCTTCCAATAACTCTTGAGCAGATGATTTATCATGGAGCATCCGTTGTTAGGGCTGTTGACAAAGCTATGGTAGTAATTGATATGCCATTTGGCACTTATCAGGGTAACAGTCGCGAAGCCATTGTTTCTGCCATCCGCATTATGAAAGAAACTGCCGCTGACGCAATTAAGCTTGAAGGAGGCAAAGAGATACTTGAGTCGGTAAACAGAATTCTTTCTGCTGGCATTCCTGTTATGGGTCACCTAGGCCTTACACCTCAGTCGATTCATAAATTCGGCACCTACACCGTAAGGGCACGTCAGGATGATGAAGCCAAAAAGCTTGTTGAAGATGCTCACTTATTGGAGGATGCCGGCGTTTTTGCCATTGTGCTGGAAAAAATACCTGCCAAGCTGGCTCAACAAGTTGCTTCAGAACTACATATCCCGGTAATAGGAATTGGTGCAGGAGGCGGCGTTGATGGGCAAGTGCTGGTTTTGCATGATATGTTGGGTATAAACCAGGAATTCTCACCCCGCTTTTTACGCCGGTATCACAACCTTTTTGCCGAAATTCATGGTGCAGTTGGCAACTATATTCAGGATGTTAAATCCTCCGATTTCCCTAACGAACGTGAACAATACTAACACAAGTAAAGAGGCAAGGCTTTAGATATCATCATCAAAAAGACACAAGACTTTACAGCAAAATAAAATAATTACGCAAGGTTTTGCGTCTTAAAAAAGAAACTATGAAATTGGAAGTTCTATACGAAGATAATCACCTGATTGCAATTAACAAATCCGGATCGGATTTGGTACAGGGTGACGATACAGGTGATGAGCCATTAAGCGAAAAGGTAAAAGAATATCTCAAAGAAAAATACAAGAAACCCGGTGATGTTTTTCTTGGTGTGGTTCACCGTCTCGATCGGCCTGTAACTGGCGTTGTACTGTTTGCCCGCACCAGTAAGGCCCTTACCCGTATGAATAAAATGTTTCAGGATAAAGAGGTTAAAAAAACCTATTGGGCTATTGTTAAAGAGTTGCCTGAGCAAGATGAAGCCACTTTGCATCACTTTATTCTGAAAGACAGTATTAAAAATAAATCATACGCTTTCCCTAAAATGCGACTTGGCTCCAAGGAAGCCATTCTTACCTACCGTCATATATCAAGTGCAGCCAAATATCATCTTCTGGAAGTTGACCTGCAAACCGGGCGCCATCACCAAATTCGTTGTCAGCTGGCTAAAATTGGCAGCCCTATACGTGGCGACCTAAAATACGGATTTGCCCGTTCCAATGCCAATGGAGGCATTTCATTGCACGCCCGTAAAATTTGCTTTAATCACCCGGTAAAACAAGAGCCTATTGAGATAATTGCACCAGTGCCTGCTGATGATAACTTATGGAGAGAATTTGCCAACGTAGTACAGACAAAAAAAAATAGAAAAGGCTGATTTTTAGGATGTTTTATTTATAAACAACAACCCCTGGCTTCCCTAATTCAAAACCTCTAAAACCAAAATCATCGGTTTTATAGGCATTAGCTTTAAAAACATTATGTTGCTCTTCGGGCAGAAAGGGATAATACACCAACGATATTTGAAATGTTTTAAACATAAGGTAATCGTTTTTAATGAGCACCCCTAAACCGAAGTATGAATAAAGCCTACTCTTGGAAAAACCCGACGATTTATTACCTAATAAACCAAAAGAAGAGAAAAGATAAGGACCAAAACGAAATCCAAATAAATCCCATGGTGCATAACTCTGTGTTTGCAGTGTTAAGGCCATCATATGTGTAGCAGATTTCGCCTCCCCATTAAATTCTTTAAGTTCTTCACTGAAGGTTAAATTATCAGTTGGGAGCCGGTTGATTCCAAAAACAAAAGAGGGTTTAACAAACTGTCTTATCTTCCAATTACCCAAAGTCATCAGGTGCGTGAAATAGTTAATATTACCGGTAACTACCTGTTGATGAAAACCTGTATTATCTTTAAAAGTGCCATATTCTAAGTGAGAGCTAAGGTATCCAAAAGAGTAATAATTACCCCAGGCTACTTTAGCCCCAATATAGCTACGATGTGTCTGCTTAATTTCCCTGCCTAATGTAATACCAAAATACCTTCCAACCGGAACATCTTCAACTATACCATATTTAAAAATATACTTATCCTGAACATATTTTCTGGAGGTAATACCAATTCCTGTAAAATAAAAATTCTTTTTGCTTATGATATTTGAAGGCAAATCGTCCGCAAACGTTCCCGGATACCTTGTCAATGAAAAACGTCCTGATAAAATTATATTGGTAGTTCGGGCACTCGATGAGTTTCCTTTATGCAATTGCCATGATCTGGCGCCCCATATATCCAGTATATTAGTTGGAGATGAAAAAAGATGCACTAAATCATTAATAACATAAGTTTGTTCAGTTATTGTCTGTCCCAGAAATAAACCTCCTCCCCATTTTGTCAGCGGAGAAAAGAAGGTTCTTTCAAATTCAATGCTCTTTACCAAATCAATACTGTCTGAAAAAGAATATTCAAGTTTAGAGCTTATATACGAACTCCCTATATTAGGTACTAAATAACTAAATTCCCTAACATAGGCAGATGAAAGACGATTCTTTTCATTATAGACATGAAAGGCATGCCCACTACCCATAACATTATTATCGGTAATCCCGATGTTTATTTCAGAACTTGAACGTCGATAAGCAGGAACAATGCTCCAAACATCACTCACGCGGATATAAATATCTACTGAATCGCTGTTGGAAGAAGTTTGCACGGTATTAACCAACACATCACGAACATATTTTTGCAACCTTATTAATCGCTCCGACTCCTTTACTTTCAAAGAATCAAAGGGTTCATTTCTTTTACAAAGCAACAAATTTTCAATAATCTTTTTGCGGGTTTTATTATGCAGAGAATTTCCTGCCTGCTTAAGAAAACCTCTTGGATGAATTGTTGTATCCTCAATACTATAACCAAAAGGGTCGAGAGTGACTATATGAATATCTCTAATAATCTTACCCTCCAAGTTCTCATATAACTTAGTTATAATCTTACCCTGCTCATTAGTTTCAGAATTAATTGGCCTAAAGGTCAAGCGATGGATAGATCGGGATAATTTAGTCTTTTGCGAAAACTTCTCAATCGCCTGATATCTTATTGAATCCTGATTAACCTTTGTTTCCTGCGACATTGCGGGCAATAAAAAACAAAAAGCAGCAACACAACAAATGAAAATTTGCAGCACATTATGTGATGTTTTCATATTTCATTTTTTATTGGCCTTCAAATATACTTCAAAATATGAAGTCAACATGATATAAGCTATTCCGTTTTTTTTTAAGTTTTTATTATATCTGCCTATAATAGATAAACCTTTACACTGGTGTCGGGTAAAAACCGACTATATTAAAAGAATATGAATATCGCGATGAACACCTAAATGCTTTGTCATTGCAATGAAGAGCCTCAAGCGGTTCTTTACGAAATGTCAAATAGGTGTTATTTGTGATATTCATTTAAAATAAACAAAAACTAAGCCACAATCACTATTTTAGAATGGATGTGAATAAAAAACGCATTGCTTATCATAATCTTGTCTCAGCTAAAAACTTGTTTTTTTAAATCTATTCAACTATTTTTAATAATGCATCCCAACCACACCCAAATGCAAATAAGTGCAATTAAGTGCTAAAACCCATCTGTAAAATGAAAAAATTTCTATTACTTATCTTAAGTTGCTTTATTACTGTTTCAATTTATGCGCAAGAAAAACCTTTAGTTCTTCATCCGATAATTGGAGATGCCATTGATATTAAAGAAAAAACAATTTATTTCCTGTTTCCTGAAATAGAGGATTCCACTTTTGTTCTTGGACATATATTCAAACAAAACGACGATTATTATTTGCATTACGAAACAGATTCGTGCCCAAAAAGGAACAAACTGGACTCTTTAACTATAAAACAATATGAACTTAACATTGAAAAACTCTTTACTTATTATAGCAATCTTTCAGATACCGATTCGGTAAATATTTCAATTAATGATTTAAGCTCAAAAGTTTCAAATCTTAATTTTAACATAATAAGCCCCGAGATGAGAAAGAATTTACCATATGAATCGCGTCGTTATCAGCACTTAAATGGAGAAGCCGAAAGACAAGGTTTATGGGGAGATAAAAAGGATGCCTATATAAAGACGACGGGTTATATAGAACTATTTAACAGCAAATAACTAACAACAAAACAGAGGACTTCAGGAAATAATCCAAAAGCCCTCTGTTTTTAATATCATATAAAACTACAACTTCTCAAACAGCAGTTGCTTTTGCGACACATTAAATGCCTCATCAATAAATGGAACAAATTCATTCCAAAGCAACTTATCGGCATAACCTTTTGAATAGTATTTATAAGTTGTAATGGTAATTTTACGCCCTTCCTGAACAGCCTTTGAGGTAAAACCTCCAACCGAAGACACAACATTGGCATTGAATAAATCCAGACCTTTAACCCTGTATCCATCCGGAATATTTATCACAACGGTGTTTTCATAACTACGTGGATAACCAATATAAATATTAAACTCCCTGGTATTTCTCATTTCCTCATCAAGAGATATCTGACTGCTGATAAGTTTGCCGGCATCCAACATATAATTACGGCCCACTTTGCTAACTAAATCTTCAACCTGACCTTTAATTTTAAAGGAAAAAACGTTGCCTTCATTAAACAAACCATAGTCAAGAATTTCAAATTGCGAAAGAGTAAAATCCTTATTCAGGTTGTACTCACTCTTAACCATATCCTTAATATACTCTTCTCTTTCACGTACTTGTTCTTTACGTACATCATTAATCTTATCTTCCTGTTTTTTTAAAATTGAAGGCTTGGTTCTACTACTGTATAATGTAACAAACTCTTTGGGACCAAAATGGCGTTCATATTCCTCATAAAGATCAGCCCTCCCTACTAAATTATACTGATGAGCGTATCGTAATGAGTTTTGTAACGACTGATTTATATCAAGATAAGTAATCAGACTATCAAACGACACCGACACATCAACCAACGCTTTTGAATTGTTTGCTTTGTAGTCAAAATCTGGAATTGTTACTTGTTTTAAGGCAGCCTTCTTTATCTTTGGATAAATCTGTATTTCATATGCCTTATTTCCAGCCAAGTAAGGATCAATATCGGTCAACACTGAAAAGGGCATTAATCCGGATATATAATACGGATTCTTTGCATCAATTCTTATTACCACAATAATGTCATCCCGCAAGAATAAATCTTCTAGTTTAATCTCTGATTTATCGGTTGTTAGTAACAGGGAATATGGTATTTTGTATTTCTTCAGGAGCGAAGTAAGAATAACTGCAGTTCCCTCGTTAGAGAACTTGAGTGGTGGGGTATCAAATAAAAAGGTTCTTTTATCGGTTAACCCAATATTATAACGTTTTGCTTCATCAAAAACTCTAAAAATCTTATCTTCAAGAGTCTTGGGTTTCCGCTTCTGAATATACGGCCTAACCAACTTTGCTCCTGAATATTTATATTTAAAATCTACAAAATAGTTAACAAATCCTAATAGCTCTTCTTGAGAGATATCCTTTTTAAACTTAATTTTCTTATTAATAAATGAATTATAAGAAAAGTTGTTTCCTAAGTTAATAAACGCAATTTGGTATTTTACAAATGGGGAATCCATAAATCTATTTACCCATTTCTCTTTTTTTAGAGCATCCCTGTTCTCGTCTACTAATCGATATTCACAACTCTTTTCAGATTCATTTAGCACTTGCATATCAGGAGCTCCGTTAAATGATTTACAGCTTAGATAACACTTGTTTGCGCATTTCAATGTTATGACTTGGTGGAGTATAGGATAAACATCCGATAAATAAAACACCTGGGTTTCATGATTATAAAAACCGTTATAATCAGCAGAGTTCCTCACCTTTTTCACAAAATAATAATCTAAAACATCTCCCACTTCAAGATCAGGAATTGACACCTTATTAAGGGTTGCTTTATCCCTACCTCTTTCGGCTTCATCCGTTGTCAACAAATTTCTAATGTCTATCTCTATTTCTTTCCCATCACTTTTTATTATTTTGAATCCTGCAAAAACATTATCGTTTATTTTTCTTGACGAATTGTCTCCAACAAATTCACCCTCGAACGAGAAGGTTGAATACTCCTCAATCCCTGCTTTATCCAGAATTTTAACTCTATTGTGAAGCATTGTGGTTACATCAAGACAGCTTAATCCTATAAATATCAATACAGGTCTTAGTTGGTATTCATACGATCGGTTCATGATAACGCATGAACCATTCAGATACTTTTCTGGAATCTGAACATCTTTAAAAGCTTCTGTTTCCCACATTTGTTTCCTGAATGCTTCACTCTCATTCTCAGCATAAAGACTAATAAAAGAAAACATCCATAAAAGGATAGATAAACCGATTATTTTTTTCATTGTTAGGGCTTAGGTAAATAATAATTACTTGCGGGTTAAAACAATCTGATCGTCATAAAAAGTTGACAATTGCCTTATGGCGTCATTCCAAACCTGAAACTGTGACATTTTTATCCTAGCAGTTTTTAAATCAATAGTTAAAGAATAGCTGAGCTTATCTCCATTATTAACAATTTTACCCCTAAAGCTATATTCAGGTGTTTCAATATTTAAATCTTGTGGAAGGTGGATTACTTTTAAATCTGAGGGTACAATAAAATCGATATGCTTTTCGATATAAAATTTACGCCCAAAATAAAGATCCGTCTTACGATCAGATTTTGTCTGAGCTGTTTTTAATGCTTTATCCCAATCAAAGATTAAATAGGTATCATCTTCAAATGTAGACAGTTTGTTGTTTACCACAATATCGGCATTGACTTCAAAAGGCTTACTCACATCAAACAAATCTGAATTATCACTCTTATTTACAACAACATTATTATCGGTTCTATGAAACAGTTCCTCTAATAATTTTTGATGCAAATCGGTTTGGCTGGATGAAAACACATTGAAAAGATTGCTACGTGTTTCACCAAAATAGGTGATTTTAGTAGTGCCTGATAATTGATCTCCATCAACCTTAAATTGAGCTGTTTGTACTCGCTTGTTATCAATAGAGGAGCCTTGTGGAATTTTTTTAAGAATATAATCTGGCCCGTTATTAATCATAACCTGACGGCCTTGGATACGCTCAGCAACAGAACCAAGAGGCATAAACTTTTCGGTGGCATCTAAAAAATAAGTCTCACCTCCATAAAACAAAGTAGTTATACAATGGTTATCTACTGCCAAAGAGGGGATAGAATAGTCATAACACAGATAATTGGTTCCCAACCATGTCATGCGCGCATCAAATCCCGCAATTTTCAACATCTCGACCATTAAATTAGCCATTCCTTTACAATCACCATATTTTTTATTCAACACTTCATGCGCCTCATAAGGTTTAAAACCCATAATACCCTGTTCATATGCGATATATCTAATATTGTCCTGTACCCACGAAAAAATTTTACTTATCTTATTCAAATCTGAATCAGAATCAGCAATAATCTCATCCACTTTTTCCCTTAGTAACTCTTTTTGAGGCTTCAACTCGTCTATCAATCCTTCATACCATTTATATAAATCCAATGTTGAAGTTATTAAAGGATCACTTAACGAAACATCTGCTTTTTCCGGAATAATCATTAAATGAGGGACGTAATAAGAGGGCCCGTCACTATTGATTTCATCCGGAACATTATCAATATTTTTAGCTAAAAATGTAATAATCCTTGTACCGTCAGTCTCTTTCGTTTCCTCTTTTTGAATATCAAGGTTGTTAAAATTATATGGCATAAGGTTAAGTGATAGCCACGATGGAATCTTAAAAATCATCTCTCTTTTTACTGTGGGCAATGCTGATTGAAAGAAGCATCTGTTAAAAAACTTAATGTCATCATATTTTTTTTGAGCAATAATTTTACCTAACGCACCTTTTGAAGGAAAGGTGATTTTTACTATACAAATCTTGTCATCAGAATGGAAAGTGCCTTCCTGTTCATAACTCGAATAAACTGGTGTTGTTTTGACAAATTTCTTACTCCCGTTTGAAAACCGTACCTTATCAACATTGGATGATTCATTATAAGGAATTATACAATTGTGACTTACATTTGGGACAAGCGCAATATATTCGTATTCAATAGATTCTAGAACATAGAGCTTTTTTGTCTTTTCATCGTAATTAAACTCATACGTGTTTTTCGATGATTTAATGGCCACATCAAACTTCTTGTATTTTGCCTTTAATTCATCGGCTAGCTTTGAATCCTCAAGCTTATCTTTTTTTGAAGCAATTCCATTAAGTGGCAGAACGAGCATTAAGAAGGATAAAATAATAATTCGCGGTAAAGATTGAACTGACATAAACAATAACTTTAAATTTAATTTATTGATTTATATTGTAGTTTATACATAACAATCATAACACAAACGCAATTTGCATTGTGCGCTGTGCATTGCAATTTTCAAGCGGTTATAGTAAATATTTAATCAAACTAAAGTCGACTGAATAAAAACATCAGAAACCTATAATAAAGTTATTATACTACAAAAATTAGTTTTTTGTTATATAAAACACAGAGAAATTGGTCAAATACCTAGGATAATATCCATAAACCAAATACAATAAACCTAATAAACATCTATACCGCAGTGACTATATGCACATTACTAAATCCAATAAGCTAATATCTATAGTGAATGCCAAATTAGGATTGTATTTTTTGTATTTTAAGTGACATAAGCCAAGCAGCTCAGAAAAAAAATAGTAATATGAATAGCCTCCATATTACTACTCTGAGAAATAAATAGCATTAGGCAACAATTTTAAAGCATTAAAAATTAAAACTTTACTAACACCTGAGCCATAAAATGCCGTCCTGCCTGAGGAAAATAACCATCCATCAAATCGCGCTCTCCATCATACACATAACTGTAAACCCAGCCATTTGAAGCATATTGTTCATTTAACAGATTGTTAATCTGAGTACCAAATTCAATTACAGGCCAATTCTTTGCCTTAAGCACATAACGGAATATTAGGTCATTAACCAAATAAGAATCTATTTGCTGCTGGCTATTTGATGTGTTATCAATATATTGATTATCGACATAACGTGTATTCAGTATTGCTGAAAACCCTTTGAAAAGCGCTGCTTCAAAACGACTGGCAGCAGTAATTGCGGGTGAGAAAGCAATATTTGTTGTGCCAAGATTGAATGCATACTGTCGTGGCCCGTTGGTTACATTATCCGGATCATCTTCATCCCAATTCCAGTTATCTACAAACTCAGTGAAATCCTTTATCTTATTGGATGACAAGACCAAATTTCCACTCCAAATCAATCTCTGATTTAGCTGCATCTGCCCAGATAATTCAACCCCAAACCGATAACTGTTGGCCACATTCATTAATATGGGTGAACCTACATTATTAATTTTACCTGAATTCACCATCTGATCTTTATAGTTCATATAAAAACCATTGATTTGAACACCCCATGTTTTGCCATTCCAGTCAAAACCAGCTTCATAATCAGTAAGTCGCTCAGCTTTTACTCTATTACTTTCATCTGCATCTCTGAAATCACTTCTGGATGGCTCTCTATTAGCAATGGCAACTGAAACATAAACACGCGAACCGGTATTTATCAAATAATTCAATCCTGCCTTTGGATTAAAGAAATCATATCCGGTAGATCGCGACAAGTCTTTTCCGTCATCATGAACACCAATAATCTTATACGAAACATGCCTTGCTTGTAAATCGCCATAAACACTTAGATTATCAATAATCTCAACATTTGCTTTTGCATAATAATTAAAATCGGTTTTAGTTCCTTCATTAAAATACCATCTATGATTATTTGGAAGTCCAATATTATATTCAGTCCATATAACATCACCATAATGATCGCCATCGTACCGATTCCAAGCCCCGCCGATAACGATATTTGATTTTCCCTGCTTGTATACAGCCGATGCAGTAACACCATAGAAATCATTATCGAGCCATTTCTGTGATATCAAATCAGTACGTTTTACCGTCTCTCCATCAATAACAATTTCCGAATATGGAAAACTGTAATCGCTAAACTTCTTGTTGTATTTATACGATTCATAATATCCCTTTCCATGCGTATAATGAACGGCTCCTGTCATTAAAAAATTGGAAGAAAATCGCTGAGACAAATGAATATGATAATGATTCTGCTCATAATTATCGGTCTGATTATTATATAAATAACGGTTAAACGTTCTGGAATCAGAACTGTAAAGGTTTTCCGCTTCTTCATCTGACCACCCATCCATCATTACAAGCTTATCCATTGCAGCATAGTCATTTTCAAGTCTTGCTTTTGGAACGCCATTCCATGCCTGATATGTTTTTTCTTTACCCGAGAACGTAACAAACTTCAGGGTTGTTTCATCACCAAAATACCCTCCCGAAAAATAAAATGATTTCAAATCAGATTTACCACGGTCTACAAAACCATCTGAAATTATTCGGGAAAGACGCATATCAAATGCAACATTATTCTTGAGCAATCCGGTTTGAACCTGCACCGAATTATGTTGCGTATTAAACGACCCAAAACTATTATCCAACAACACCGATTTTTCTCCCGGCCTGTTTGCCGTACTCATATTTATTGACCCTCCAAACGATGCGGCACCATTAGTTGATGTCCCAACACCTCGTTGTACCTGAACATCGCTTATAGAAGATGCAAAATCAGGCATATTCACCCAATAAACCACTTGCGATTCGGCATCGTTTAAAGGAATCCCATCAACAGTAATATTAATCCGGGTTATATCACTTCCACGTAAACGCATGCTGGTATATCCCACTCCAGCACCGGCATCACTGCTAATGACCAAACCGGGAGTATGATTTAACAAAGATGGAATATCTTGCCCAAAATTATTCTTTTCAATCTCGTCGCGGGTTACTTCACTAAAAGCAACCGGATCATTACGCCTGGCACGAACTGCCGCTACCGTTACTTCTTCGGTCATAATGGAGGTTTGAGTAAGAAAAACTTCTGTTTTGATGTTTCCTTGAACTTCCAACTCTTTCGAAAAAGCCTCGAATCCTACAAAACTCACCTGTAAAAGATGCTTGCCCTCCTGAATGTTTTCAAAAACAAAACCACCGTCGCTGCCGGAAGCCATTGTTTTCCCTTCAATCTGTACCCTGGCTCCGGGAAGCGCACTTCCATCTGAAGCCGACACCTTTCCTTCAACACGATACTGACCTATAGCCGCAAAATATGCAAACATGCTTAAAACCAATAAACTTGTTAATTTTTTCATTTAAATGCAGTTAATTTATAATTAATCAAAACTGCAATGAGGACATTTGGAGATAAACACTTTCCCTTGCCAGCATTACCCGGCCAGGTTCAGAGGGTATGATCTCAGCCCGTATGTTTTGGGCACCCCATTGATAAAAAGAATTTTTGGATAATTAGGTCCAGATTAACAGATAAACTAATTATACCAGATTGAAACCTAAAAATTGTATAGCCTATTTATGGAGTGATAAAAAAGAAGAGAAACCAACAATTTCCTTTATCGGAATTATCCGGTTCAGATTCAAAGAATTTAATCTTAGCTCTGTTTTTTACCTCCCAATTGCAATCGCAAATATAATAAAAAAGACTTCGGCTTTCGCCAAAGTCTTTTTTATTAATACGTATTCCTTAATAACCCAATAATCTACCTTTAATTATCTTAATATCTTGAAAATAGACGCTATCATAGTTCAAAACTTCTGTTCATTCAAACGTGAGAAACTATCAACATATTGCCAAATCAGAAACCTGATTAAACAGCCATCTATTTCTTAACCTTTAAAAAAGTTTCTATTATTCGTTCAAGTTCTTCTTTTGGCAGCAGGCCCTTTGCTCCTCCCGGTTTTTCCTGCATTGGAATAAAAAGCAATGAAGGATAGGCGTCAACACCAAAAACGGCTGCCAATTGACGATTTTTCTCGGCATCAATTTTATATACCTGAATCTTATCGCCATACTCCTTTTGAATTTCAACAAGAATTGGTGCTAGTTGCTTACACGGACCACACCACTCAGCATAAAAATCGATGATGGCAGGGCGGTCTCCTTTATAATTCCACTCCTTATTGTTCTTATAATCAAAAATACTCTCAATAAAACCAGCCTCATTAAGGCTAATAACCTCATGCGAACTACTATTGCCTACATAAGCAACCTGAGTAGGTTCGGCATTGGTCTTATTTTGAGAGTTATTCCCCGCTGAACAACCCGTAGATTGAATTACGAATACTCCAAAAACCATTAAGAAAACAACATTCTTCATAATACTTCATTTTAAGATCAACCTCATCAGCCTTTACGGAATAATATTTATAAAGTTCGAAATATAATAAAAACAGAATGAAGTACGAATATTTTACTTCTCAACATTTAAAACTTCTTTAAATGCTTTCTCAAAAGACTCCTTGGGTAATGCTCCAGTAGCCATTTGAGGAGAACCCTCTTTTGGGACAAAAAGCATCGATGGAATACTTTGAATACCAAATACCGACGCAAGCTCCTGTTCGCTTTCTGTGTCTACCTTATAGACATCCAACTTGCCATCATACTCTTTTGAAAGTTCTTCCAAAATAGGCGCCACCATTTTACATGGACCACACCAGTTTGCATAAAAATCAATAATACAAGGCTTTTCACCAGCAAAATTCCATTCTGAATTTTGTTCATAATTAAAGACCTTTTCTTTAAAGGTAGCTGCTGTTAAATGCTCAACCATAATTCTTATTTTTTAATTAATGATACAAAGATAAAAATTATTTTTTAATAATTCACTTATCTATATTTATACATATTTGAATACAATTGTTGTGCCAAAAATCAAAACACTGACATGGCAGAAAAAAAGCGGAATTTATTGTAATTTTGTCAGTTACTAAACGATTTGCTTAAGCTAATGTTTATTGACGAAGAAATTATTTTAATATGATGATGAAACGAGCCATGAGTAAACCATACTCACACAGGGGGAATAACTATCTGGCGAGTTCCTCCGCTCATTAGCGGGGCTACCTGTCCCGACTGAAAGACGGGAGGCTATGTCACCATTAAAACATTAAATTATAGACACATGAAGGATTACCTGAAACACCCCGTTTTTAAAGTTATTTCGGACATAGCAGCTCACGAAGGTGTTCAGGCATTTGTGATTGGAGGCTTTGTACGTGACCTGTTTTTAAAGCGGAAAAACAGTGACATCGACATTGTGGTGACCGGTAATGGCATCTCTTTAGCCGAAAAAACCGCCAGAAAAATGGGGAATCTTAAGGTTTCGGTCTTTAAATCGTTTGGTACAGCCATGTTTCGCCACCGCGATGTGGATATTGAATTTGTTGGTGCACGTAAAGAATCGTACCACCGCGAAAGCCGTAAACCCATTGTTGAAAACGGCACCCTTGAAGATGACCAAAACCGTCGCGATTTTACAATCAACGCCTTAGCCATCAGCCTTAATAAAGAAAACTACGGTGAACTGATAGATCCTTTTGAAGGGATGAAAGACATTGAAAATGGCATTATTCGTACACCCCTTGATCCTTTTATCACTTTTTCGGACGATCCGCTTCGTATGATGCGTGCCATACGATTTGCCACCCAGCTCGGTTTTTTTATTGAGGAGAAGACATACCAGGGTATTGTTGACAACCGCCAACGACTTTCCATTGTATCAAAGGAGCGCATTGCCGAAGAACTCAATAAAATAATCATGTCCGCCCAACCGTCAATAGGTTTTAAACTGCTCGAAAAAACAGGTCTGCTCAACGACATTCTACCCGAGTTACAGAACCTCAAAGGCGTAGAATCGATAAACGGGAAAGCTCATAAGGATAATTTTTACCATACACTGGAAGTTCTTGATCAGATAGTGCCCCATACCAACGATCTCTGGTTGCGATGGTCTGCTCTGTTGCACGATATAGCCAAACCGGCTACCAAAAGGTTCGATCCGGTTCAGGGGTGGACTTTTCACGCCCATAACCATATTGGCGAAAAGATGATACCAAAGATATTTCAACGACTAAAGCTTCCTCTTAACGAAAAAATGAAGTTTGTGCAAAAAATGGTGTTTCTGCACATGCGCCCCATTGTGTTAAGCGAAGAGGTCGTATCTGACTCGGCCGTCAGACGTTTGTTGTTCGAAGCCGGCGATGATATCGACAACCTTATGACCCTCTGCGAAGCTGACATCACTTCCAAAAATCCCGAAAAGAAGAGCCGCCACCTAAGAAACTTCAAGATTGTACGACGTAAACTAAAAGAAATTGAGGAGAAAGATCAGGTACGAAATTTCCAGCCACCTGTTAGCGGCGAAACAATTATGGAGGTGTTTGGCCTGACGCCCTGTCGTGAAGTAGGCGACATAAAGTCAGCCATTAAAGAGGCTATTATGGATGGCGTTATTCATAACAATCACGATGAAGCCTACAGTTTTATGCTGGAAAAAGCACGTGAAATGGGACTAACCCCAATAAAGAAAGAATGATTGATTTAAATGCCAATAGGTTTTTTGAAACAAATAAGTACCCACAGACACCAGAAAACATTGCCCCTATTATTATTGCCTGCGGATTAAAAACACCTGAAAATATTGGGCATCTTATACGAGTGGCAGGTAACACGGGAGCACAAAAAGTGATAGTGGTACATTCAGGCAAATTGTTTCGATCAACAAAAATAGACCGCATAGCAGGAGCTGCCAACTCGGTTGTTGACTGCCGGTTTTGTACCTTCAGCGAATTACATGATCTCCTCTCGGAAGATTATGAAATAATTGCGCTCGAAACGGCTCCAAGAAGCACCAATCTATTTGAAACTACTCTGCCTGTTAAAATGGCTCTTATGATTGGCAACGAAACAGCAGGTATTCCAGCTGAGCTTTTAAATATGGCCTCACGTATGATTCATATTCCTGTAACCGGAAAAATAAAATCGCTTAACGTTTCGCATGCTGCTGCTATTTGCTTATTTGAATGGAGCCGGCAGATTGTATTGTAACACTAATTGACTCCATTAAAATAAAACAACTATTTAGGAGAGTTATAATGATATTAGCCACACGAAAGGATTCGTGCGGCAACGGGGTTAACGAAGTTGTACCTTCGGTAGAAGTAGCAAAAAAAATCGCAGATGTTTTTGACGTTACCCTTGATTATCTCGTAAATAACAAAACAAAGCCCTCTTTCGACAAGCAGACTATTCAACGCCTTATGGATATTGAGACCTTAAAAGATACCGATAAAGGTCATTTATTTGCTTTAATTGATGCCTACTTAAGAGATGCTAAAACAAGATTGGCTTATGGTTCTTAAATTGTAAGATTATGGAAGCAGCAAATTTAAACATTAACTTACCACTTAATTTCAACAAGGTTGTTGAACTTGTAAGGCAATTACCTTATAAAGAAAAACTTAAATTAAGCGAAGTATTGAAAAAAGAGACAAAGAAAAAGACGGAGAATGATAACATATTGACACATTTTGCAAGTGAAAAAGCATTGGCCAAAGACTGGCTGTTACCTGAAGAAGATGAAGCATGGAAAGATTTATAAAAGGCGATATTGTTGTACTGCCGTTGCCGTATTCCGATTTGTCAAGCTCTAAGAAAAGGCCTGCAATGGTACTGGCTGACCTGAAAGGCGATGACATTATTCTATGCCAGATTACAAGCCAGTTTGTGTAAAAGATTATTACGCTATTGCTTTGAGCGATTCCGATTTTATAAAAGGTTCTTTAAACAAACCCAGCAACATTAGGCCGAACAGGTTGTTTACTGCAGAAAAAAGTATCATTACCCGTAAAAT
>CAZSQG010000057.1:5720-28245 GCA_964608615.1 uncultured Marinilabiliaceae bacterium | reverse complement strand
TACAGGCCCCAGAAGTTCCGATTTATCTACTGATACAGCTATTACTATAGAATCTGAAGATACACCAGCCGAAATATTATCCTTTCAATTTCAGCCCGATTTAGAACAATATCTTATACTTATTGTCAACCAGGAGGCTGACATTAACCGCTTATTTTTTAATCTGGCCGATTATAATTTCAGCCGTTTCCTTTTAGCCGATTATGAAATTGAAACCAAATCGTTACCTGATGGGCAAAAAGTATTGACAATAGGCCATTTCCGAAACTATCGCGAAGTAATGGACTATTTTTACGCCCTTCGTGAGAACTCGGGACTATTCAACGTTGATAACATTGGAACCACCTCAATATTTACCGGGTCGGCAGCTAATTTAACCCAGCTTATTTCTTCCGGAGATATTATCGGGTTCCGTGATTTCTTCTCCGAAAAATACCTGAGCGGGAGTAGCGGCACCAAAATTAATCCTGAGATAACCCATCCCCAACCCATTCCAGAAGAAAAAATTACGCCTTCATTTACAACCTCCGATGGATTGCATTGGGGTATAGTGCTCCTTACAGGAAAATTTGACCGTAACCGCGTTTCAACTTTCTTAACCAATCATGCGCTTAACAATTTGCGAATGCTTGTATCAGTTAAAATTGAAACTCTTTCAAGTGGCGAGGAGCTTCTACTAATTGAGGCCTTTGAAAAACCGGAAGGCGTTACAGGTTTTTTTACATCACTTGAAAATAATTACTTCTGGAACAACCAATTAGGAGCAAACAAATGGACTAAAATAGCCATTTCACCCACTAACTTTGAAATTATTAAAAATGAAGGATCGGTGGTTAATTATCTGGAATTTTATAAAGAAAATTATCTAAAAAAGTAATATATAGTTATGGTTGAAAACAGGAAAATAAAAATTTTATGGGTGGATGATGAAATTGAGCATTTAAAAGCCCACCTGTTTTTCCTTAATGAAAAAGGATTTAATATTGACACTGCTACCAATGGAGTGGATGCCCTGACAATGCTTGCCAATGGTGACTATAGCCTTGTTTTTCTCGACGAGAACATGCCTGGAATCAGCGGACTTGAAACCTTAACACGAATAAAGGAACAAAAGCCTGATTTACCGGTAATAATGATTACCAAAAGTGAGGAGGAAAACATTATGGAACTCGCTATTGGAAGTAAAATTGCTGATTATCTTATTAAGCCGGTTAATCCAAATCAGATTCTCTCATCCATAAAAAAGATACTTGAAAGAGAATCGTTGGTGTCAAAAAAAACAACTACTGATTATCGTACGGCCTTTTCAAAAATAGGCATGCGCCTTAATGATAACCTTTCGTGCGACGAATGGACCGAAGTGTACAAACAATTGGTTTACTGGGAACTTGAATTACAAGGAGCCGACAGTTCGATGAACGAGGTGTTGCTGATGCAGAAAAGTGAAGCAAATAACCTGTTCACTAAGTTTGTAAAGAAAAATTATGCCAACTGGTTGCAATCGCAAGAAGGTCCTCTGATGTCGCACCAGTTACTTAAAGAACGCGTATTACCGCTTCTAAAAGAGAACAAGCAGGTTGTAATGATCGTCATTGATAACTTCAGATACGATCAATGGGAAGTTATCAGAAGAGAAATAGGGTCATTATTCACAATCCGCAACGATGAATTATATTTCAGCATCTTACCCACTTCCACGCAATTTGCCAGAAATGCCATCTTCTCAGGATTATTACCATCGAACATTGAAAAAATGTATCCACACCTTTGGGCAAATGATGATGATGAGGGAAGCAAAAACCAGTTTGAAGAAGAACTGATGGAGACATTTTTTAAACGCATGCGCGAAAATGTTAAAACCATGTATGAGAAAGTTTCTGATGCAGAATCGGGCCGCAAGCTTCTTGATAATTATACCCGTTTACGCGATTATCAATTGTCGGTGATAGTATATAATTTTGTGGATATTCTTTCACATGCCCGTACCGAGATGAAAATGATACGAGAACTAATTGCCGATGAAGCCGCTTATCGTTCGCTTACTCTTTCATGGTTTATTCACTCTCCCCTTTACGAACTACTAAAAAAACTATCGCACGAAAATGTCACCGTTATTATAACCACCGATCATGGAACCATAAGGGTGCAAAACGCCCTTAAAGTTGTTGGCGATCGTAATGTAAATACCAATCTCAGATATAAACAAGGTAAAAATCTCGCCTACGAAGCAAAATCTGTTTTTGAAGTTAAAAATCCCGAAAAAATTTTTCTGCCTCGTCCTAACGTTTCCACATCATACATATTTGCCACTGGAGATGATTTTTTTGCATATCCCAACAACTACAACTATTATGTAAGTTATTACAAGGACACATTTCAGCATGGAGGTGTATCAATGGAGGAAATAATGATTCCTCTGGCCATTATGGAACCAAAGAGACCTATGTAATTAGTTGCAATACAACAAATTATTATACAAAATAACTAACAAATTATATAAAGGAACCTTTTATGGAGAAAACTTTTACGGCCCAATCAATCAAAGATTTACCAAAGATTGCAGCTGAGATAATTCCTTTGCTCAATGATCACCCCGTGGTGGCTTTTTATGGTGCCATGGGTGTTGGAAAAACAACCTTTATTAAAGCATTATGTAATAAAATGGGTGTAGATGATACTGTTAACAGTCCCAGTTTTTCCATCATTAATGAATACAGAACCAAAGAAGGCCGAACTATCTTTCATTTCGATTTTTACCGTCTCCGCAATGAAGAGGAATTACTAGATTTAGGTTATGAAGATTACTTCTATGGAGGAAATATCTGCCTGCTTGAGTGGCCTGAGAAAATAGATAACTACCTACCCGAAAAACTCCTTATACTGAATTTGGAAGAACAACCTGATGGAAGCCGGGTGTTTTCAGTGCACTATTAAGGTCATTTCTAAAGATTTGAGTTTATTAGTATTATTCAACGGTTTAACTCCCAATAACCTGAAAAATTTACGTATTTTCATCTGTTTATATTTTGTTTTTTTTGGTCAGATAGCCGGCCCCGATTTATCGGGGGAACTCACCACTTAGTTCGCGATAATCGGGACTACCTGTCCCGGCTGAAAGACGGGAGGCTATTCACCTGTGTGAGGAAACTTACTCATGGCTTTGTTTATTTCAACCGATATACATGGCTTGTTTCATCTTCTTATTTAGTATTTAAAGAAAATTATCACTAATATCAAATAGAATTAATCCTAAAAACACCCAATCCAGGGCTTGACTATTTGATTAATACTACATTATGATTCGGTTTCAATTTAAATCAAACCCTTACTATCAAATAATCATAATAATATATGCAGATTTTAAACCGAATAACAAAAATCGATTATGATTCAACTTTTCGTTAATAATTATTATCTTGCTTCATTAATTTTCCTCCTTTTTGAAACGATTGATTATGGCCGAATTTGAAAAACGTGCGTCCTATTTTGCTATAAGACAAACACAGATAATTCCACGTGAAGAAATGTTGGAGACGGGGAGAAAACAACGTTCTCTTACTATAGGTATCCCAAAAGAATCGGAGGATTCAGAAAATCGTATTGCTCTCACACCGCAGGGCGTTGAGCTATTGACTGATAACGGACACAAGGTGGTAATTGAAAAAGGAGCCGGCGATGCAGCCAATTATTTCGATCATGATTTTTCGGAAGCCGGTGCCATTATTGCTTCCTCAAAAGATGAAGTTTTTAAGAGTGAAGTCATTCTAAAAATATCTCCACCCACCCCTGACGAAACAGCCTTGCTTAAACCCAACCAGTTACTGATGTCGTTTTTATATATGCCACGTCAAACACATGATTCGGTTTCTTCATTAATAAAGACCAAGGTAAATGCCATTGCTTATGAATTTTTAAAAGATAAAGCCGGATGTTATCCAGTAATCCGCAGCATGAGTGAGATAGAGGGATACGCAGCTATTACTATTGCTTCGGAATACCTAAGCAAAGCGCGTGGAGGCAAAGGCGTATTACTTGGTGGCATAACAGGCGTTTCACCTGCCGAAGTTGTCATTATTGGTGCCGGCACAGCAGGTGAATTTGCTGCAAGAGCAGCACTGGGATTTGGTTGTCAAGTAAAGGTTTTCGATAACTCATACCAAAACCTTAAGGAACTCGAACGGAATGTTGGTCAACGGTTGTTTACATCTATCTTATATCCTCAGGTACTTACAAAAGCTTTAAAATCGGCTGATGCAGTAGTTGCCAGCCTCCGTTATTTTGATGACAATCAGGCATTTTTTATTACAAAGGACCAAATATCCAAAATGAAACCTGGTTCTGTTATTGTTGACCTAAGCGTGGGCAATGGAGGATGCTTCGAAACATCCATAAGCTCTAATCTGGAGAACCCTATTATAAATGACAATGGCGTTATAAATTATTATGTACCTAATGTGGCTTCAAGGGTTTCAAGGACTGCATCAATTGCCTTGAGCAATATTTTCGCACCAGTAATTCTACGTCTGGCTGAAACGGGGGGCATTCATCAGCTTATTAAAGAAGACATGGGCTTAAGCAACGGGACTTATATTTACAAAGGCATTCTCACAAATAGTCATATCGGGAATCATTTAAACATACCATATAAGGACATTAACTTATTGATGGCAGCATTCTAAAACTCATCATATGGACAGGCTCCACTTTAAAACTTGTTGAATCACATACAAAAAAGAAGGCCCTTGAAATTTCAAGGGCCTTCTTAGTAGCGGGGGCCAGACTCGAACTGACGACCTTTGGGTTATGAGCCCAACGAGCTGCCAACTGCTCCACCCCGCAATATATTTTAGATATTTTTTTCTTCGTTAGCGGTTGCAAATATAGAACTTTTTTTTTACTCACAACCCATATTCAAATGTTTTTTTTTAAATAATCACCATCAGCGCATCAAGCAAAGCTTTATGCCTGTTTTACAGTTTTTTATAATTTCCAATAAACACTTAATAAATATCTGTTTTTTCGGCCCTTCTATTATTATTTTATAAATTTGTTGGCACATTAATAAAATTTGAATGACAACACGAAAAAAGAAAAACTCTCTGCTAAAAAAACTGAGCAGTAAATACAAGTTGGCAATTTTTAACGAACAGACTTATGAAGAAGTTGTTGTGTTAAGATTATCACGTCTTAACGTATTTACTCTTGTTGGAGCTTTTGGCATACTGCTTATTATACTTGTTATTTTTCTAATTTCCTTTACCAGTTTACGTGAGTTTATTCCAGGCTACCCTAGTCCCAATGAGCGATTGCTTATAGTAAGAAACGCCCAAAGAGTTGACTCGCTTTCGGTTGAAATTAATAAGCGTGACCAGTTCATTAGTAATTTCCAGTCTATTTTAAAGGGAGAAGAACCTGAAGTTCAATCAACGGAAGACCGTGAACAGGAAAGCTCAAATCAAGAAACCAGAGCACAAATCCAATTTTCACGATCAGAACAGGATTCAATCTTCCGAAAGGAAGTTGAACGCGAAGAACGATTTAATCTATCTGTAAGACAATCCGCCACCAAATTAATAGCACTTGAGAACACTTTCTTTTTTAGTCCAATTAAAGGAATGGTTGTAAACGCCTTTGGCGATTCAAGAGGACATTTTGGCGTAGACATTGTTGCAGCCCCGGGAGCACGCGTTTCGGCTGTGATGGATGGCTCGGTAATTTTTTCAGGGTGGACGGTAGAGACAGGATATGTAATTCAAATCCAGCATCCAAACAACCTACTATCGATATACAAACATAATGAACGACTGCTTAAAGAAGTGGGGCAATCGGTAAAGGCAGGAGAAGCTATTGCCCACGTTGGAAATTCAGGTGAACTTACCACAGGTCCTCATCTTCATTTTGAACTTTGGTATAACGGACTGCCATTAAATCCTGAAGAATACCTATCATTTTAATGCAATAGATTCTTTAATATTTATGTGCATTAAGCAACATAAAATATAAAAACAGCCCTCTTTATTTATGAAAAAACGTCTTGCGATATTAGGCTCCACCGGGAGCATAGGGACACAATCCCTTGAAGTTGTAGATGCATTTCCCGAATTATTTTCCGTGGAAGTTTTAACGGCTAATAACAACGTGGATATATTAATACAGCAGGCAAAAAAATATCACCCCAATGTAGTTGTTATTGCAAACTCTGAAAAATATGGATATTTAAAAGAAGCTCTGGCTAAAGAACCAATTAAGGTTTATGCCGGAATTGAATCAGTGGCTCAGGTAGCAGCCATGTCAAATATTGACATGGTACTCTCAGCAATGGTTGGTTTTGCCGGACTAATGCCTACTTACAGAGCCCTTGAAGCTGGCATTCCAGTTGCTCTTGCTAATAAGGAAACACTCGTTGTTGCAGGAGAACTTATAATGGAGATGTCACGTTTAAAAAACATACCACTTATTCCTGTCGACTCAGAGCACTCTGCCATATTTCAATGCCTTGAAGGTGAAAACGGCAATATTGCTGAAAAAATATTCCTTACCGCCTCAGGAGGACCATTCAGAGGAAAGAGTCTTGACTTCCTGAGCAAAGCAACCCGTAGCCAGGCATTAAATCATCCCAACTGGAAAATGGGCGATAAAATCACTATCGATTCGGCCTCACTTATGAATAAGGGACTCGAGGCTATCGAAGCCAAATGGTTGTTCAATCTGCATCCTTCCCAAATTGAAATCGTGGTACATCCCCAGTCTATTGTTCACTCAATGGTTCAGTTTACAGATGGCTCTATTAAAGCACAAATGGGATTGCCCGACATGCGTTTGCCAATTCAGTATGCCCTTGGTTATCCCCGTAGGTTAAACAGCCATCTTCCGCGCTTCAGCTTTGAAAATTATCCTAGTCTCTCGTTCGAGAAAGCAGACTTTTCAGTTTTTCAAAACCTAACCATTGCTTTTCAGGCCATGGAACGCGCCGGAAACAGTCCATGCGTTCTCAATGCTGCCAACGAAGTAGCTGTAGATGCTTTCTTGAAGGAGAAATGCGGATTTTTAGAGATGTCATCAATCATTGAAAAAACCATTGAAAAAGTGGCATTCATCCAAAAGCCCTGTTTTAACGATTACATTGAAACTGATAAGGAAGCACGAATAATTGCATCCTCATTTGTAAGAAAATAGACATAAATACCAGAAAAAGGATATATTTGTGGTCGAAACTTAAAGCAAATTAATCAGATGGATTTTTTAATTAAAGCATTACAACTCATCCTTAGCCTTTCTATATTAGTAATTCTTCACGAGTTCGGACACTTCTTCTTTGCCCGCCTTTTTAAAACAAGAGTAGAGAAATTTTATCTGTTTTTCGATCCCTGGTTTTCACTTTTTAAAATTAAGAAAGGCGACACTGAATATGGTATTGGCTGGCTCCCTTTGGGTGGATATGTAAAAATATCCGGTATGATTGACGAATCGATGGACAAGGAGCAGATGCAACAACCCGCTCAGCCTTGGGAATTCAGGGCCAAACCAACCTGGCAACGATTGCTGATTATGGTTGGCGGGGTGTGTGTTAACTTTATAACAGCCTTTGCTATTTTTTGGTTAATCCTTTTTAAATGGGGCGAAAGTTATATACCTGCCGAGAATGCAATATATGGATTTTCATTTCATCCCATTGCCCATGAAATGGGCCTTAAGGATGGTGATCGAATATTAAAGGTTGACACCTTTGTTATTGATAACATTCAGATGGTTGGCCGCTACCTGATGCTGGAAGAGCCTTCACAAATGACCGTTACGCGTGGGGATTCTGTTTTTACATTGCCAATACCGGTTAATATTAAGAAAAAACTACTATCGGAAGAGGTACGTGCGTTTGCCGATTACCGTTTTCCAGTTGTGGTTGACTCAGTAATCCCAGGCATGGCTGCCGGAGAAGCAGGTCTTTTAAAATACGACAGCATCTATTCTGTTAACGGAGTAGAAACTCCATTTTACAATGAATTGATCGCCGAATTGAGTCAAAATGTTGGTGATACGGTAAATATTGGAGTATATAGGGGATCTGAATCATTAACCCTTCCAATTTTTGTAAATGAATCAGGAAAAATTGGATTCGGCTCCAAATCTCCATCCGAAATACTGGGATATACAGTTATAAAATACGGCTTTTTTGAGGCCTTACCTGCCGGAATAAGCAAAGGGGTTAAAATACTTATCAACTATGTAAAACAGCTTAAGCTGATATTTACTCGCGAAGGAGCAAAACAAATTGGTGGGTTTGGAGCCATTGGCAATCTATTTCCCTCAGTATGGGATTGGGAAAGTTTTTGGTATAACACAGCGTTCCTTTCACTCATTCTGGCTTTTATGAACATTTTACCCATACCTGCATTGGATGGTGGACATGTATTTTTTCTGCTTTATGAGATAATTACACGCCGCAAACCAAGCGAAAAATTTATGGAAAACGCTCAGGTAGTTGGTATGATTATAGTTTTTGGATTAGTACTTTATGCAAACGGGAACGATTTGTTCAGGTGGTTATTTAAATAATCCGGATTTGATTCGTAAATTTGTGAATAGCTAAAACCAATATTTATGACTTCACAACTATTTTTAATGGCAATGCCCGGAGGATGGGAGCTAATTATTATTATTATTGTCATTGTTCTTCTTTTTGGCGGAAAAAAAATTCCTGAACTAATGAAAGGTTTAGGACAGGGTATGAAAGAATTCAAAAAAGCCCGCAACGAAGCTGATGAGGCAACAAAAAAAGATGATGATTCAAAAAGAGATGCTTTGAAAGATAAATAGCATTATCATTTGCATTTTACTGAATGCTCTCTAATTTTTGTTGTGATTCTTTTAAGAGTTAGGTTCCTGAATATAATATTCATAGGGCCTTTTCTTTTTATTAACTATTGCTTTTTATAAAAATTTCAGAAAACAGCTTATTCCCTATGCGTTTCTTAACCTTCACCTTTTTTTCATTTATTATTAGTATTAACCTGTCTTCGCAAAATCCGGGCCAATGGGTAGTAGCGCCTCAGGTGGTGGAAGAAAGAATTAAGGCACTAAACGCTCTCACCCCCATGGAGCTGGTTTACAACAAAGATGTACAAGCCTTTATAGATGTTTATACCATAAAAAGACGCAGCCATTTAGCCAAGATTATTGGTCGTGCAGAACTCTATTTCCCGCTATTTGAAGAGCATCTCGATCGTCTTGGGCTTCCACTTGAACTGAAATATCTGGCAATTGTTGAATCAGCACTTGATCCCCAGGCCAAATCAACTTCGGGAGCCATTGGTTTATGGCAATTTCTTTTTCATGCAGCCAGAGTAGTTGATTTACAAACCACGTCCTATGTAGATGAACGAAGAGATCCGGTTAAATCAACAGAAGCTGCTGCTCGTTATCTGAAATACCTTTACGAAAACTTCAATAATTGGGATCTGGCCTTAGCGTCATACAACGGAGGCATTGCCACGGTTAATGAAGCAATATATAAATCAGGTGGACAACTTGATTTCTGGAAGATTCGTGGAAATCTCTCTCCTGAAACACGAAATTATGTGCCAGCCTTTATTGCTGTTAATTATATAATGAATTACTATGAAAGTTATGGCATTAAACCAGAGCCACCAGTATATAGTTATGATGATCTTGATATTATTTACATCGATAAAAGTGTTTCATTCTCCCAGTTATCTAAATTATTAGACCTGCAGATTGAAACCCTCCAAATGCTTAACCCTGTTTACCTGAGAGATTTTATTCCTGTTGATACTACCCCCGTAAGATTGTTGATTCCAAAGGATAAAGTAATGCTTTATTCACGTAAAAGGAATGAATTGCATAAAGAAACAGGACCACCGGTTTCCCAGCTCCCACCCTGTGGAAATACGGAAGGAAGAGTTAAAATAGTGCATAAAGTTGCACCCGGTGAGTTTTTCCATAAAATAGCAATGAATTACGGATGCCGGGTTGAGGATGTTCAAAAATGGAACAATTTAAAATCACGATATCTTTCAGCCGGTCAGCTATTGGTTATATGGAGTAAACCCCAGGTAAATAGCTCTTTGCTTTTACCCTAAAAAACTTTGCTTAGTTGAAAAATAAAGTATAAACAAATAGTTTTGGTTTTTTGTTATTTACTTTTTTTAGTATCTTAAACCCATGAATGGTTTATACTTCCAGAGATTTGGACTAAGATCCAATTAATATTGACTAATTACTAAAGAGTTAACAAAATGAGAATTATAAGTTACTTTCTTATCGTATTTCTATTTAGCTTATCGCTAGCAGGATGTAAAGATTCAGGGTCAGCTTATAAGCCCAACATAATAGGATCGATGGGTGAAATGTTGTTGGTTATGGATGATAAGTGGAAAACTTCAGAAGGTGGAGAAAAACTCATCGAAATGCTGACTCAACCAATGCAAGGCTTACCTCAGGATGAAAACATCTTCAACTTATCGGTGGTTCCGCACAGGGCTTTTAGCGATCATATGAAGAGTTTTCGCAATCTAATAATAACCACCATTTCGCCTGATGTTAAAACTGAGGGCGTGAAGTTCTTTTCCAAAAATGCATGGGCACGCGAGCAAGCTCTTATGCGTATTGAAGCAAAAACTGTTGAGAAATTCGCGGAAATAATTCAAGAAGAAGAGCTTCGCATTCTGGGATTTTTTGTTAGGTCAGAACGTCAGCGTAGTTTACGCTATTACACCAAATATATCAGTCCTGACTTAACAAAATTGGTTAAAGACACTTGGGATATAGATTTTGTTGTTCCCAATAATTTTAAACGAAACCAGTCTGATCCAAGTTTTACATGGCTTAGCAATGAAACTAATTTAACCAGTCAAGGCGTTGTGATACACTCATTTGATTATGTTGGCGAAGGAACATTATCAAAAGAATACCTTTTAAACAAAAGAGATTCTATTCTGCACCTTAAAGTACCTGGTCCTGAAGAAGGTTCATATATGGCAACCGAATACAACCTCCCAATAACATATAAAACGTTAAAGGTAAACGGACATGATGTAGTAGAGATACGTGGATTATGGAAAGTTGTAGGTTACGCAATGGGAGGCCCTTTTGTAATGTTTGCCCACCACGATGTTACCAATAATCGCATAATTGTTACCGACGGTTACGTTTATTCGCCCGAGAAGCCTAACAAACGTAATTTAATATGGCAGGTTGAATCCATTCTCTATTCTCTTAAATTCCCTTCTGATAAAGAAACTGATAAAACAAAGGAAGAACAATAAACTAAATGGCTCTACCAGTTTTTTCGAAAAGCGAACTCGACAATGCAGCCAAACGCGACGACCTGATTAAGGAAACGGCAGCGCAAATCATCAAGGACTTTGGTGAATTCAACCTCGACTTAACCTTTTCGGGAGATACCGGCACATTTTACAAGGAGCTATCGCAACAGATGGTTGCTCATGTTGAAGAACTTTTACAGAACAGTCATTCGCGCTTTTTGGGATTGCTTTATCGCATTGATATTGGGAAAAAAGAAATTGATCTATATCAAATGGAAATGAAAGGTCAATCGTATGCAGCAATCATAACCGAATTGATCATCCACCGCGAACTAAAAAAAGTACTAACCCGCGACTATTTTAGAAGATATAGTTGAATGTTTTAAGAAATTATAATCAATGTTCTTTCCACAATAAAGCTGGCTTAGAATAATTGATCATATCTGTTTCTATAGTCTTCATAACTATCAATTAAAAGAGCTCAGAGCCTTTTAATTGAACGATCGGTAAAAAAGCATGGATAGGCTTATATATCCAACTTACATCCTTTTATTAAAACCAGTATGTCAATTAAAATAAGAACAGCCATAAACGTTTCGGAAGATATCAGCAAAGTTTTTATTGTTCCGGAACTAAACTCACTTAAGGATTTTGGGATTTCTGAAAAGGAATTAAATTATTTGTTGCGCAAAGAAAAAGATGATCCAAAAAAGCTCCTCTTCCTGAACCGCCTTGATCAATTGATCTTTATAATTACAGCCAATGAAGTCAATGATTTGGATTCGGTAAAAGAACAAATAAGACGTGATGGAGCAACAATAATTAAACAGATAAAGGATGAAGGATTTTTATCTTTAGCTCTTTTTGATATTAGTGGTAAACCATCGTTAGTTATGGCTTTAGCTGAGGGAATTATACTTGGATCATACTCCTTTAATAAATACAAAACTGATGCAAGGCCTGAAAAAGAAATTGAATTACTGGTAGTTAGTCCTGATATTACAGGATGCAATATTTCTGAACTTGCTAATGTATGCGAATCAGTATTTCTAGCCAGGGATTTGGTAAATGAACCAGTTGGTCATTTAAATGCTGAGCAGCTTGGACAGGCGGCTCTCAACCTTGGGGAAAAGCTGGATATTAAAACTGAGGTCTTCAACAAAAAGAAAATAGAATCCCTGAAAATGGGAGGATTATTAGCGGTTAACAAAGGAAGTATTGATCCACCCACGTTCACGGTTATGGAGTGGAAACCTGAAAATGCCATTAACAAGAAGCCTTATGTTCTGATTGGGAAAGGCATAGTATATGATACTGGAGGCATCAACTTAAAAACTGCTCCCGGAAGTCTTGATACCATGAAATGTGATATGGGTGGTGCTGCTGCGGTTTTAGGAGCCATGTCGTCCATAGCCGCCAATAAGTTGCCAATACATATTGTGGGACTGATACCTGCAACCGACAACCGTCCGGGTGGTAATGCCATTGTGCCAGGAGATATCCTGAAAATGCACAACGGAACAACCGTTGAGATTATTAATACCGACGCTGAAGGACGATTGATAATGGCTGATGCCCTTAGTTTCTCAAAACATTATGAACCCCAACTGGTTATTGACCTTGCAACTCTTACCGGAAATGCCATTATGGCCATTGGTGAACATGGCTCCGTGGGAATGGGAACAGCTGATGAAGCCATAAAAAATCAACTAACCGGCATTGGCAACAATGTTTGCGAAAGAATCGTATGGTTTCCTTTCTGGGACGATTACGATACCTGTTTAAAATCGGAAGTAGCGGATATTAAAAACCTCGGAGGACGCGAAGGAGGTGCAATTACAGCCGGTAAATTCCTATCCCGTTTTATTGAATCGCCCTGGGTTCATCTTGATATTGCCGGGCCGGCGTTTCTTTCAACTGAGACCAACTACCGCAGAATAGGAGGAACAGGAGTAGGTGTGCGTTTATTATACAACTTCTTTAAAAACATTGTAGACAATTTTAATTGTAATAAGAAATAATAATTTCGTAATTAACCCTAAAAAACAATTAGTTAATTAATTCATTTTAACAATCCAAAAATCGGATGTATTTTTAAGGTGTTAATTTAAAAGTCATTTATACAAAAAAGATGAGCAACGATAAAATAAAGGTAGGAATAACGCAGGGTGATATTAACGGCATTGGATATGAAGTAATTTTTAAAGCCCTTGCCGACCCCCGTATGCTGGAAGTTTGTACACCGGTAATATATGGTTCATCTAAAGTAGCAGCTTACCACCGTAAAGCACTTAATTTACCCAGCATAAGCCTGAACAGCATCAGATCAGGTGAAGAGGCCCACTCCAAACGAATAAACATTGTTAATTGCCTTGACGACAATATTCGGGTTGAATTAGGAAAGCCTACTGAAACAAGTGGAGAAGCAGCCTATCTGGCACTCGAAAAAGCCGTTGAAGACCTCAAAAAGGGTGCTGTTGATGTTCTGGTTACTGCTCCCATCAATAAAAAAGTCATTCAGTCGAGTAAATTTGAGTTCCCGGGGCACACTGAGTTTCTGGCTAAAGAATTTGACGGAGACCCCCTAATGCTTTTAGTAAGCAATAAACTACGCGTAGGAGTTGTTACCGGGCACATTCCATTAAAAGATGTAAGTGAGGCCATTACCAAAGAGCTAATCCTTGAAAAACTTCGGATTTTGAATCATTCGCTCAAGGTTGATTTTATTATCCGGAAACCAAGAATAGCCGTTTTAGGCCTCAATCCCCATGCCGGAGATACAGGTTTATTAGGTAAAGAAGAAATTGATGTTATCATACCTGCATTAGAAACGGCTCGTCAGGAAGGCATTATGGCTTTTGGCCCCTATGCAGCTGATGGCTTATTTGGCGCCGACCAAATTTCATCTTTTGATGCTATTCTGGCAATGTACCACGATCAGGGATTAACTCCGTTCAAAGCACTTGCCTTCTCAACAGGTGTAAACTACACTGCAGGATTATCGATAATCCGAACATCTCCCGACCATGGTACAGCTTATGAAATAACAGGGCTAAATGAGGCCAGCGAAGAATCTTTTTTAGCTGCTCTGTATATGGCTATTGATGTGTTCAATAACCGAAAATTGCATGTGGAAATATCCAAAAATCCACTGAAATCAGTTGATACAAATTCGTTGGGAGTTGACGAATAATGACCAATTAATTTAGCGAATTAACAAAAAAAGGAGTATAAAACCAGACGTTTTATACTCCTTTTTTATAGTCAATTATTCCTTTTGCTTAATCATCGTTTCTTGAATCAGGATGATATCCTTTAATAATCCCCCTTTTTGAGTTTTTTACAAAAAGGATAATCTCATCACGCTCTTTTGATGCAGGCAATTCGGCTTCAATATGTAATAATGCTTCTGTATTATTCAGGCTTGACTGAAATAATACTCTATAACAATCCTGAATATCTCGTATTTGCTCGTTTGTAAAATTGCGGCGGCGTAGTCCAATAGAATTAACGCCAACATACGAAAGACGTTCTCTTCCCGCTTTAACAAATGGAGGTACATCTTTGCTCACAAGCGAACCTCCTGAAATCATAGCATGTGCCCCAATATGAACAAACTGATGAATTGCTGACAAACCACCAACAATGGCCCAGTCATTTATAACTACCTCACCTGCAACCTGTACGCTATTTACAAGAATAACCTGATCGCCAATAACACAATCATGGGCAACATGCACATATGCCATTAGTAGGCAATTACTTCCAATAACAGTTTTTCCTTTAGCTTTTGTCCCCCTGTTAATAGTAACAAATTCACGAATAGTTGTATTATCACCAATTTCAACAATAGTATCTTCGCCAACAAATTTCAAATCCTGAGGAATGGCACCAATTACGGCACCCGGAAAAATATTACAATTTCTACCAATTCTTGTTCCTTCCAAAATAGTAGCATTGCTTCCAATACGAGTTCCTTCTTGGATTATTACATTTTTATCAATTGTAACAAATGGTTCAATAACTACATTGGGAGCAATTTTTGCTTCCGGGTGTATATAGGCTAATGGTTGCTTCATTATTTAATTTTAAAATTCATCATTAAGTTTAATTTGCCCTGCTATGGCTCTTATCTAATCTTTGTAAAATTTTATTCCTTGTTCTTAACTATTTGTGCCATAAATTCACCTTCCGCAACAATATTGTCACCCACAAAAGCAGTCCCTTTCATATTAGCCATACCCCGCCGCATTTCGGTCATGAATTCCAGCTTAAAAATAACAGTATCTCCGGGAACTACCTTTTTCCTGAACTTAATATTATCCTGTTTCAGAAAGTAAGTACTATAGGTATGAGGATCTTCTATCTGACTAAGCACAAGAATACCTCCACATTGCGCCATGGCCTCTACCAAAAGGACACCTGGCATCACTGGTTCTTCCGGGAAGTGACCCATAAAAAAGGGTTCATTATAGGTTACGTTTTTCAAACCCACAATACTTTTCTCCTGAAGATCTATCACTTTGTCAACCAACAAAAAAGGATACCTGTGAGGGAGTAAATTCCTTATCTGATTGATGCTAAATACCGGTTCAATATTGGGATTATAAGCGGGAGCCTCAATCTTCAACTGCCGCTTCCTTATTTCCTTTCGAAGCAATCTTGTAAATTCTGCATTAATCTTATGTCCCGGCTTATTAGCTATGATTCGTCCTTTAACAGCGCTTCCACAAAGCACCATATCACCAATTACATCCAGTAGTTTATGACGAGCAGGCTCATTGGTAAAATGAAGATCCAGATTGTTTAGTATTCCTGTTGGCTTTACCTCAATCTTGGGCTTATTAAACAATGTTGACAAATGGTCAAGTTCTTCCTGAGTTACTGGCTTATCAATAATAATAATAGCATTATCAAGATCTCCTCCCTTTATCAGGTTATTTTTAAGAAGCGGCTCCAACTCATGTAAAAACACAAAAGTTCGACACGGGCTGATTTCATTTACAAAATCATCCATCGAGTTAAGTGTTGCATACTGATTGGCAAGCAAAAGCGACATGTCAAATGATATCATTACCTGGGCTGAGAATTGGTTGTCAGGAAGCGCAATTATGTAACCACCTGTTTCCGGATCCTCAACCATCATCTTTTCACGAACTTCAAAATACTCACGATCGGCATTTTGTTCTACGAGTCCGGCATTTAAAATAGCTTCCACAAACAATTTTGCACTACCATCCAAGATAGGAGCTTCAGGACCATCTACATCAATCAGGCAGTTATCAACACCCAACCCGCGTAAGGCCGCCAGGCAATGCTCTATTGTACTTATTTTGGCCTCCCCTTCCTGCAAAACAGTTCCACGTTGGGTATAAACCACATGATCAATCAGGGCTCTTACAACAGGCGTTCCCTCCAAATCAATTCTTCTGAAACGGAACCCAAAATTATCTTCAGCAGGATTCAACGTAAGTGTTACATTAATCCCTGTATGTAACCCTGGGCCGCTGAGTGATACAGCTTTTCCTATGGTCCTTTGTTTTTCACCCATTTTTGTTCATTTATTTAATATTTCAGAGATCTGGTTTTATTATAAGAAGACCTCCAATAGTGATATGTTTTACCTATTAAAATAAAAACCTGATTTATTTGTCAGTCAATTTGTCTTTTTCCAACTTCTCAATTCTGTTCTTCAAATCCGGAAGATTTCTAAAAACCACAGAAGCTTTATTGTATTGCATAGCTTGAAAAGCAGGTGATCCCATTATAGTGATTCCTTCTTGTTTAATATTTCCGCCAATTCCCGTTTGAGCACCTGCCTTAACACCATCAGCAATCTTAAGATGACCGGCAACACCAACCTGCCCACCAAACATAACATTTTTCCCAATTTTTGTGCTTCCGGCAATTCCTGACTGAGCTGCCATCACAGTATCTTCGCCAACCTCCACGTTATGCGCAATCATAATAAGGTTATCCAATTTTACACCTTTATGTATTATGGTTGCACCCATTGTACCGCGATCAATGGTTGTGTTTGAACCCACCTCTACATTATCTTCTAATATTACGATTCCAATTTGAGGGATTTTATCAAATTTACCTTCGGCATTAGGTGCAAAACCAAATCCATCCGATCCAATAACTGCACCCGAATGGATAACACAGTTAGCTCCAATTTTACATCCTTTATATATTTTTACTCCTGCGTAAATAATGGTATTATCTTTTATTTCAACACCTTCACCAATATAAGTCTGGGGATATATCTGAACATTTTTACCAATCTGAACATTATCACCTACATAGGCAAATGCCCCTACATACACAAAATCACCCATTTTGGCAGTCGAACTAATAAATGAAGGTTGCTCAATCCCAGCCTTCCTTGGCAATGACTCCTGGTACATCTGTAATAACTTTGCCAAAGCCTGATAGGCATCTTCAACTCTGATAAGCGTTGCTTTCACAGGTTGTTCAGCCACAAACCCCTTATTAACTATAACAACTGAAGCTTTAGTTGAATAAATGAAAGGAGAATATTTTGGATTGGCCAGAAACGTTAAGGTATCGGCCTTCCCATCCTCAATTTTCGTAATATCCCTTACAATAGCATGTGGGTCGCCTTCAACGACACCATCTAATAATTGCGCAATTTGTTGAGCGGTTAATTCCATTGGTAAAAATTTGCTGCAAAACTACAAAAATATCTTGCTTAAAAAAAGAGGAATAATCACATGCAAAATTGATTGTGTTAAGGGTTACAGAGTAATCCCAAAGCAATACAATGAATCAGGTTATTCGGGATTTTTTTTTGTATACTAAATTATCACCTATCTTCCATCCCTTACTTTTGAAGCCAGTTCATATAATTAATTTTGGGAAACAAAGAATATGTTTTATCACTGTTTTGCCCAAAACCGACAAATCAAGCATATCCGATGCATCTGAAATATCTTTTATCACATTGTCGCGGTAAAGAATATTAATTTTATCATCCTTTATACTATACGCATTGTTCGATATAGTTCCCGTAAAAACAAAATAACCTGTTTGATCATCATCCTCAAGGCCAAGAACTTCTTTAACATTACTTACCATGCTTGCGATTTTCTCTTCATTAAATGGCTTTTCCTGTATTTCAATTGCCAAAAGGTTACGTCGAAGAAGCCCACCCGCCAAAGTCGACAAAACTTTATCAGTATGAAAAGCCCAGATTTTAAGTGCGCTCATAATGTCGTTATCATCAAGCCGCGCAAAATTGGTGAGTACCTCTCCGTTGTTTCGGAAATCATTTATGGTAAGTTGATTCTTAAAAAAGAATTCCAAAAAGGGCGAGGGCTGTGGAACATTGTTCATTTGCGACAGGTACCTAGCCCTTCTTAAAACATTAATAAGCATTTTTTCAGCAACTAAAGCCGTTTTATGCAAATAAACCTGCCAGTACATTAGTCGTCGGGCAACCAAGAATTTCTCTATGGAATAAATACCCTTCGACTCCACAACCAATTGATCGTTATGCACTCGTAACATCTTTATTATGCGATCGGAGCTGACGATCCCTTCGGATACTCCGGTATAAAAACTATCACGTCTCAGGTAATCCAGACGGTCCATATCAAGCTGACTGGATACCAACTGATGCAGAAACTTCTTTTGGTAGCGATTGGTGAAAATATCAATAGCCATTGAAAGCTTTCCCTTGAATTCAATATTCAAACGTTCCATAAATAACAATGAAATCTCTTCGTGGGGAACACCTTGAACCAAAGAAGTTTCCAAAACATGTGAAAAAGGCCCATGCCCAAGATCATGCATCAATATGGCAGCATGCACCGATTCAGACTCTTCATCGGATATTCCGTAACCCTTTTGCCGTAATGTTTCCACGGCCTGACTCATAAGATGCATGCAACCAATGGCGTGCTGAAAGCGAGTATGCGTAGCGCCGGGATAAACCAGCGAAGTCATTCCCAACTGCTTAATCCAGCGTAACCGTTGAAAGAACGGATGTTCAATTAAATGATACAGTAACTCGGTAGGCACAGTAATAAACCCATGAACCGGGTCGTTAATGATTTTATTTTTATTGGTGGTTTTCGAATTAAATCCCATATTAGTTTATTCCAGTCTATTCTTAAATCCTCTATATTCTGATTAAGCTTTCTGATTTCAATTAGTAACGCGTTCTTAATAAATCGAAATATAATTTTAAACAGTTGAACTTGTGGCAACTCAGTTGTATATTTCAAATTCAATTTCAACAACAAGCCTATTAGTGCAACTGGTTAAAGCTAATTTACTACTAACTTATATAAATTTAAGCATTTTGATTATTCAATAAGCTGATTAACACTGTATATATATTTTTATTCAGATTGTTTCCAATGAAACCCCTTAATCCTTTATATAAGTATTCTTTTCCCAACAGGGTAAATAATGTATTTGTTAATTGGTGGTTAATTTTTCACCACATATCCTGCAATAATTAGCTTCTGGTGTATGATTGGGCTCACCACAGTTGGTGCATTTTTTGTTATTATCGGTCGCTTCGTTAAAGGTGCGCGACATCTCAACGGTTACAATTCCCGTTGGAATAGCCAGTATACTGTAGCCTAACAGCATAATAAAGGTTGCAATGAATTTTCCCAGAGCAGTGAGGGGAACAATATCTCCGTAGCCAACCGTTGTAAGTGTTATCACTGCCCAATATATGCTCAGAGGTATACTGTAAAACCCATTTTGGCCTCCCTCAACCACATACATAATACTACCCAGCATAATCACTAGTATGACAATAAACATCATAAATATCAGGATTTTACGTGCGCTTCTTTGTAGAGCCAAAACAAGAAGGTTGCTAGCCCGGATGAAATGATAGAGTTTTAGTATACGGTAAATTCTTAATAAACGGATTGCCCGGATGACTACGAAGGCTTGTGCATCGGGCGATAGAAAAGAAAAAAAGGTTGGAATAATTGCCAGAAGGTCGATTATTCCCAGAAAACTAAAAATATACTTGCCAGGCTTGGGAGAACAGAAAATTCTGAATACATATTCAATGGTGAACAATAAGGTTATCAGCCATTCAGACCCGGTAAGTTCCATACCATAAGCCTTTTTAATGGAGGGGATGCTCTCAAGCATCACCAGAGCTATGCTAATAACTATTACCACAAGCAGCAGAATATCAAAACGTCTGCCAGCTGGCGTGTTAGCTTCAAAAATAATCTGATATAATTTTTGCTTCAGACTGAGTTGTTCGTGATGGTCAGATGTCATTAGATAAAGCTTAGGAGATTCAAAGATATATTTTTTTTGGAAAGTGTAAGTTGAGTATAACGCATAAACTGGGTTAATTGTGCTGCGTAACAAAGTAAAATAGAAATGCCGAGCTCGCGTATCCCCTAACCGTAATGGAAAAAACAGGAAGAAGTGTTAGTTGAGAGGAGTGTATTATAAGTTATAGGTTTGAAGTAAAATATAATGGGTTAACCAGGCTTATTAAGCTTTATGGCGTTTAAGGCTTTAAATATTGTGGAGTAAAATACAATATCCTTCTCGTTAAATTTAATTAATCTAAATAGTTTTGTAAATTTGCACCCTAATAATTCAGGATGATTATTACAAGAAACCACCCACTATAAATCCTACTTATGATGCTGGTTGTTTTATAATAATTATCAATGAACCCTTTCATTAGCTTGTTGTTTAAGTTTTAGTACAGAAGTTGGAAACCCCTTGATAACAGTTATATTATTGAGGCTTAGAAATTGTTTAGGAAATTAATTTATGGCAACAGATCAGGATAAATTATTGGAGGAAGTTACCAACAGAGAATATCAGTTTGGCTTTACTACTGATATTGAGATGGACATGCTTCCAAAGGGCCTAAGTGAGGAAACCGTCAGAGCTATTTCGCATAGAAAAAACGAGCCTGAGTATATGCTTGAATTCAGGTTGGAAGCCTATCGAAAGTGGCTTAAAATGGTTCCGCCACAATGGGCTCATCTAAAAATACCCGAAATCGATTATCAGGATATTATTTTTTACGCTGCCCCAAAAAACAAACCAAACCTTAACAGTTTGGATGACGTGGACCCTGAACTTAAGGCTACTTTTGATAAGCTAGGAATTCCATTAGACGAACAAAAAGTTTTAGCAGGTGTAGCTGTTGATGCTATAATGGACAGTGTTTCGGTAAAAACCACTTTCCGTGAAACACTCGCTGAAAAGGGCATTATCTTTTGTAGTATATCAGAAGCTATTCGTGAATACCCCGATTTGATTAAGCAATACCTTGGATCAGTAGTTCCCAACGGAGATAACTATTTTGCTGCGCTCAATTCAGCTGTTTTTAGCGATGGCTCATTTGTATATATACCAAAGGGCATCCGTTGTCCTATGGAACTTTCAACCTATTTCAGGATTAACGCCCGTGATACCGGCCAATTTGAACGTACTTTAATAATTGCCGATGAAGATAGTTATGTTAGCTATCTTGAAGGATGTACCGCACCCATGCGTGATGAGAACCAACTTCATGCAGCCATAGTTGAAATTGTTGTACTGGAAAGAGCCGAAGTAAAATACTCAACAGTGCAAAATTGGTATCCGGGCAATAAGGAAGGGAAAGGTGGCATTTATAATTTTGTAACCAAACGGGGAATCTGTAAAGGCGACTATTCAAAAATTTCATGGACTCAGGTGGAGACAGGATCGGCCATAACCTGGAAATACCCCAGCTGTATTCTTATGGGTGACCATTCAGTTGGGGAGTTTTATTCAGTAGCACTTACCAATAACTATCAGCAAGCCGACACCGGTAGCAAGATGATTCACCTTGGTAAAAACACCAAAAGTTTAATTATTTCCAAGGGCATCTCGGCTGGTAAAAGTCAGAACAGCTATCGCGGATTGGTGAAAGTTTCGAAAAAAGCTGAAAACGCACGAAACTTCTCACAATGCGACTCTTTACTTTTAGGCGATAAATGCGGAGCCCACACTTTTCCATATATCGAAATCAACAACAACACAGCCAGGATTGAACACGAAGCCACAACTTCTAAAATAGGCGAAGACCAGATATTTTACTGTAACCAGCGTGGCATATCCACCGAAGATGCAGTTGGAATGATTGTTAATGGATATGCAAAAGAGGTTTTAAACCAACTACCCATGGAATTTGCTGTGGAGGCTCAGAAGTTATTACAAATTACCTTAGAAGGTAGTGTAGGGTAGTA
>CAZSQG010000057.1:0-5710 GCA_964608615.1 uncultured Marinilabiliaceae bacterium | reverse complement strand
CTTCTGCAAATAAGCCTCGAAGGAAGTGTTGGATAATTAAGAGTTAATAATTTTTATATGGGAATTAGTTTTACATACCGGAAATTAAAAAACATTTAGGTTTAAAACCGTCTGCAAAGGGGCAAGACAAAAACAACTGTAAGTATAAACTGTTGATGCAAATAAGGACCAAAACAGAAATTTACAATCACTTATATATACAACACAAAACCGGGTTGGCATAAACACTACCCAGGAAAAACAAATAAGAGATGCTTAAAATAAGAAATTTACACGCAAAAATTGACAACATAGAAATCCTTCGGGGAATTAATCTTGATATAAAAGCAGGTGAAATTCATGCTATAATGGGCCCTAACGGCTCAGGTAAAAGTACACTAGCAGCAGTGCTTACCGGTAATGAGGCTTTTCAGGTAAGTGAAGGTTCGGTTGAGTTCAGCGGAAAAGATCTATTGCAAATGTCTCCTGAGGATCGGGCCCGTGAAGGATTATTTTTAAGCTTTCAGTATCCTGTTGAGATACCGGGGGTTAGCATGACCAACTTTATGCGTACTGCCATTAACGAGCAACGCAAATACAGAGGAATTGAACAACTTTCGGCAAAGGATTTTCTGAAAATGATGCGCGACCGTAAAAACCTTGTTGAGATAAATTCTGATCTTACTAACCGATCAGTTAACGAAGGATTCTCGGGCGGAGAAAAAAAGAAAAACGAAATCTTTCAGATGGCTATGCTTGATCCAAAATTAGCCATTCTGGATGAAACGGATTCGGGTTTGGATATTGATGCCCTGCGGATAGTTGCCAATGGCGTTAACAAATTACGTAGAAGCGACAATGCCACCATCGTTATAACTCACTACCAGCGATTACTTGAATATATTCAGCCCGACTATGTCCATGTGCTGTACAAAGGACGCATAGTAAAATCAGCAGGGAAAGAGCTGGCTCTTGAACTTGAAGAAAAAGGATACGACTGGATAAAAAAAGAGTTTGAGGAGTAATCATTATGATAGCAGAACAAGATACTTTACTGATAAGTCTGTTTGAAGAAAACAGAGCCCTTATTGAAAAAGGTTCTTCTTCGTTGGTAAATGCGGCGCGTAAAAAAGCAGTTGAAGCATTTACCCGACTGGGGATTCCTTCCAATAAGAATGAAGCCTATAAATACACCAACCTCCAGCCCTTGTTTCAAACTGGGTTTAAACCTGTTTTTACCGAAAGTAGAATTGAGGAAAACATCGAAGACATTTTTAAATGTAAAGTAGATGCAATCGATTCGCATACTATCTTCATTGTAAACGGTCATTACCATAAAAGCAGCACCCAGAATGGTTTGCCAAATGGTGTGTTAATTGGAAGTTTTGCTCAGTTATCTGAAAAACATCCTCAAATAATTGAAAAATACTATGCAAAAAACGCACCTGTCGAAGAGGATGGCCTGGTAGCGCTTAACACTATGTGCGCTTTGGATGGAGTTTTTATTTTCATCCCCAAAGGTAAAATTATTGAAAGACCAATTCAGGTTGTTAATTTACTTACAGGTGAAAAAGATGCTATAATTTTTCAGCGCAATCTTATTGTTATTGAAGAAGGCGCGCATGCACGTATAATGCTGTGCGACCACACCCTGTCAAATCATCGTTTTGTAGTGAACTCGGTAACCGAAGGATATGTAAATCCATTGGCCAATCTAGATTTTTACAACATACAGAACCAACATAACGGCACGGTTCAGGTAGGAGGATACTATTTTAACCAGGAGGCTCAATCGGTTTTAGCTGCCAGTTATTTTACTCTTAATACAGGCACCACTCGTAACAATATATCCATGCGATTAGGTGGGAGCCATGCTGAGAGCCATCTCTCGGGACTTTACCTTATCGACAAAAACCAACATGTAGATAATTTCACCTTTATCAACCACGCTGTACCTGATTGTGTAAGCAATGAGTTGTTTAAAGGGGTAATGGACGATACCAGTACCGGCGCATTTACTGGCCGGGTACTTGTGGCACCCGATGCGCAACGAACCAATGCCTACCAAGCGAATAACAACCTGCTGCTTACCGATAATGCTAAAATAAACACACGTCCCCAACTGGAGATTTATGCCGATGATGTTAAGTGTAGCCATGGAGCCACTGTTGGCCAGCTTGATGAAAAGGCATTGTTTTACCTGCGATCGCGTGGTATCAGCAAAGATGAATCTCTTATTCTTTTAATGTATGCTTTTGCCTATGAGGTAATTGAAAAAATACAGGTACCTTCTTTAAAGGAACAAATTCGTGATTTGGTAGAGAAACGTTTCCGTGGCGAATTAGATAAGTGCGACTCATGTATTATTTGCGATCAGAACATGGATAATCTTGGGGTTCGATCTTAGTCCTTTATAACACTGTGTTACAAATAAGCTAATTGGAGTTTTTATATGATTTTATGGCATCAACTGTTTCATTTTGTTTCCTGAATTTCCCGTAGAAAACAGCGACAACAATATACAGAAACACATACTGTTATATTAAAACTAACATTCATTTTTTCATCATAGTTTATATTTTCTTTTTATTGTCTTTAGATATTGTTTTCTCAATTATTATCAATAAAATCAAAAGCTGCCCAGCTTCTTTGTAAAGCAGTTCATAGCAATAAGTTAAGAACTAATATTTCTTTACTTATCACATTTTTTTGCTTTTAATTACCATCATAACCTAAAGCTGACTAAAATAAATGAGTTACCCAATTGATGACATCCGAAAGGATTTTCCTATTCTTAAACAACTGGTTAACGGAAAACAACTGGTTTATTTCGATAATGGAGCCACAGCACAGAAGCCCTTGCAGGTTATTAACGCCATGGATAAAGTTGCATTTGAATACAACAGTAACATACACCGTGGCATCCACTCATTAAGCAATACCTGTACCGAGGCATTCGAAAAAGCCCGTCAAACAGTAGCCGCATTCATTGGGGCCTCCAATACCAGTGAAGTAATTTTCACACGTGGAACAACTGAATCAATCAATCTGGTAGCTTATTCATTTGGGGAAACCTTTTTACAAAAAGGGGATGAAGTGATTATTTCGGCTATGGAGCATCACTCAAATATAGTACCCTGGCAGTTACTTCAAAAACGCAAGGGTATTACTTTAAAAGTAATTCCGGTTCTTGATAACGGATCATTGGATATGGAAGCTTTCAAATTATTATTGAGCACCAAAACCAAACTAGTATCTGTTACGCATATAAGCAATGTTTTAGGAACAATAAATCCTGTTAAAGAAATAATTGATACAGCTCATAAGTATGATGTTCCTGTTTTAATTGACGGAGCCCAGGCTGTTCAGCACCTGATTGTGGATGTTAAAGAACTTGATTGCGACTTCTATGCTTTTTCGGGCCATAAAATATATGGCCCCACAGGTATTGGAATATTGTATGGTAAAGAAAAGTGGCTTGAGCAAATGGAACCTTATCAGGGTGGCGGTGAAATGATTCATTCTGTATCTTTTGAAAAAACCACATTCAACGAACTACCATATAAATTCGAAGCAGGCACGCCCAATTATACCGCTGCTATTGGTCTGGCTGAGGCCATTGAATATGTTCAAAACATTGGGTTACCGCAAATAAATGACTACGAAAACCATTTGTATTCATATGCCTTTAATAAATTGCTAGCTTTAGGTAATATCACAATATATGGAACGGCTCCCAACCGTGGCAGCCTCATTTCATTTTTGCTCAATGGCATTCATCCGTTTGATGCCGGAACACTTCTCGATAAAATGGGAATTGCAGTTCGTACCGGACATCATTGTGCCCAACCTTTAATGACCCGATTTAAAATTCCTGGAACTATACGTGCTTCATTTGGCATGTATAATACCCTTGAAGAAGTGGATGCATTAATCACTGGTTTGGTAAAAATAAGGCAACTGTTTGGTTAAAGCAATTTAATTGGCAAACTTTGCACATTATAAAATTCTAGGTTAACATGACAATAAACGAGATTCAGGAGGAAATTGTTGGGGAGTTCGAATTAATATCTGACTGGATGGATAAATACTCCCTGCTCATTGAATTAGGAAATGATTTAGATGATTTTGATGAGGAATACCGTAAGGAACAAAACCTTATTGAAGGATGCCAGAGCAAAGTTTGGCTTCACGCCTGGCTTGATGATGGTAAAATTAGATTTATGGCCGATAGTGATGCCATAATTGTAAAAGGAATTATAGCATTGCTTATTCGCGTACTAAACAACCGCACTCCTGACGAAATCCTCCAATCAGAACTTTTTTTTGTTGATAAAATTGGCTTAAAAGAACACCTCTCACCAACTCGTTCCAATGGCCTGGTTTCCATGATGAAACAAATGCGGATATATGCTCTGGTTTACAAAACCCAAATGGGCTAAATCAAAAGGTATTTATAATTTCAGATATTAGGATTTATGAAACCCCCAAACAACTTGTTTTCAACAAATTAAAGAAAACTCACTCATAAAACTTAATAAAAAACTATCTGTACGGTATTAAAAACCAAACCAATAAAATAAATCTAAACAAGAATATTAGTTTGCTTAGTAAACAACTTTTGGCCTTTATGGTTAATTAAGAATATCAACAAAACAGATTGTAACATCTACTAATTTCTCTTTATATATGAGTAACGATTTTTTAAGTTTGGAAATGGATATTGTAAATGCGCTTAAGTCGATTTATGATCCCGAAATTCCTGTAAATATATACGACCTTGGGCTTATTTACGAAGTAGAGGTTCTGGACGGAGGTAAAGTAAGACTGCTAATGACGCTTACATCGCCCAATTGCCCTGTAGCAGAGTCGCTTCCTGTTGAAGTACAGGATGTTGTGGCCGCTGTTGAAGGTGTCACCGGGGTGGAACTTAACCTTACATTCGACCCACCATGGAACCGTGATATGTTGAGCGATGAAGCTCTTCTTGAACTAGGACTGCTGTAATAAAAAATAAATGGCACCAAATCATTTACTTATTGTGGTTTTTGAGATGTATTAAAGAAGTTAAATTAATATAAGCGCCCGATAATAAAAGCATTATTCAACCTCATCCCGTCTTTTTAAATTCAAGTTAAACAAATGTTTTACATGAGTTTAAAATCATCAAAATCTTCCGGATATAAAAGTGTTTGAATTTATGTATTTACACAAAGCTTAATTGAATAATTGATTTTTAAGTCATTGCTCTTATACGTTCAATCAGGAATAACAAACAAGAAGTGATGGATCTGACACAAAAACATATTATCGATTTAATACGCAGTGAATCACAGCGTTTAGGATTCGATGATATAGGTTTTTCACCTGCCACCGAGCTAACTGAGGATAAAGAGCGATTGCAAAAATGGCTCAGTCATGGCTATAATGCCTCCATGGGATATATGTCCAATCATTTTGAAAAACGTATCAATCCAGCATTATTGGTCGAAGGCAGCTTGTCGGTTATAACTGTTTTAAAGAATTATTTCCCTTCAGATCATAAGCTTTCACAAACCTTTCCAAAAATATCACGCTATGCTTATGGCATTGATTATCACGATGTAATAAAGGATAAGCTCGCTCAACTTTTCAATTATATCCGCAAAAACATACAACCCGGGCTTAATGGTCGATTCTTCACCGACTCGGCTCCATTACTTGAGCGGTCACTGGCTGTAAAGGCAGGCTT
>CAZSQG010000056.1:0-28391 GCA_964608615.1 uncultured Marinilabiliaceae bacterium | reverse complement strand
TAACTTAAGCAAATGAAAATGGTGAAACTTTTAACCGCACCATAGTGGAATTGAAATATAATAGCGGCGGTTCTGCGTAATTTAAAGTTTTTCCTTTTAACCGCACCATAGTGGAATTGAAATAAGAAATACGGTGACAAAATCGACGTTAATCATTCACTTTTAACCGCACCATAGTGGAATTGAAATAAACAACGAAGCATCATTAATCAGAAATGATATGATACTTTTAACCGCACCATAGTGGAATTGAAATTATGTTCGTGTGTTAACAGTATGATTGATATATTGTCTTTTAACCGCACCATAGTGGAATTGAAATATTAATGACTATGAGGTACAACGCTTCACAGACATTCTTTTAACCGCACCATAGTGGAATTGAAATCTTAAACCCCAATTGCATATATACAGTGTTAGTTGTAGCTTTTAACCGCACCATAGTGGAATTGAAATTGCCTGAAGCGATGGAATAGATCCGGGGTGTTCTGGCTTTTAACCGCACCATAGTGGAATTGAAATTTTTCAAGAACGCCGCCGGAGTCGCACGGCTATCATACTTTTAACCGCACCATAGTGGAATTGAAATGCTGTACAGCTCACGAAATGCAAACTCATCCATTTTCTTTTAACCGCACCATAGTGGAATTGAAATAAGTGATAACGACACAGACTCTAATTATTTAGGAAAGCTTTTAACCGCACCATAGTGGAATTGAAATCTTAAAAATAATCTCATGAAAGAGTACGTAACAAACTTTTAACCGCACCATAGTGGAATTGAAATATACTATTGGGAATGAGTTCTACTCCAATACTATTGCTTTTAACCGCACCATAGTGGAATTGAAATTCCTAGCCCTGTTAATGTTGCAATTGCATCATCGGACTTTTAACCGCACCATAGTGGAATTGAAATAAAACTATAAATAGGCTTATAAAAAGCATTTGCAACTTTTAACCGCACCATAGTGGAATTGAAATCAACTCACCTTCGTAGCATATCCTATTTAATCCTTGCTTTTAACCGCACCATAGTGGAATTGAAATCAACTTACTGAATTTCATGACGTAGAACAGGGCGTACTTTTAACCGCACCATAGTGGAATTGAAATTCCCAGAACCGACCTCTGACAGTACAATTACTATGTACTTTTAACCGCACCATAGTGGAATTGAAATTATTTACTCGGCATATGGATAGGTGACGGGCATCGTGCTTTTAACCGCACCATAGTGGAATTGAAATGAATTATTAGCCAGCGCGGACGCTTTGGCTATGGTCTTTTAACCGCACCATAGTGGAATTGAAATTAGGATGGGCTTGTTTGGCCCTGTTTTCGGGTTATTCTTTTAACCGCACCATAGTGGAATTGAAATAAATAAAACACATGACGCACTTACAAGCTATTCCAGCTTTTAACCGCACCATAGTGGAATTGAAATGGCAAAACGTTATCTACCCTTACTACGACGCTGACCACTTTTAACCGCACCATAGTGGAATTGAAATTCCAGTTTCACCGCCGTCATCAAATGAGGTGCTTGGCTTTTAACCGCACCATAGTGGAATTGAAATAAAATTCACGATTTTTTAACTTAAAAAACGTACATTCTTTTAACCGCACCATAGTGGAATTGAAATTATAATGTTGGCAGGCTTTACAATGAACATGATGATCTTTTAACCGCACCATAGTGGAATTGAAATGACTGATGCTACGGAGCGCACGGTTGTGGCTAACGTACTTTTAACCGCACCATAGTGGAATTGAAATTGTGTTATGATGACAGATAGATAGTTTTTGGCTTACCCTTTTAACCGCACCATAGTGGAATTGAAATGTTACAGGAGTGGTCACAGGGTTTATTCTGCCCTGCTTTTAACCGCACCATAGTGGAATTGAAATGCTGAAACACTTTACGCGGCTTTTCTTCCTGTCTTCTTTTAACCGCACCATAGTGGAATTGAAATGACATTACGTTATCAACTAACATACGTACAAATTCTCTTTTAACCGCACCATAGTGGAATTGAAATATCGAAAAAATTTCTACTTAATTCATATCCATTCATTCTTTTAACCGCACCATAGTGGAATTGAAATATTATATTTGAACTGAATCCATTAAGAATTTGGTTATCTTTTAACCGCACCATAGTGGAATTGAAATAACCAAAACAGCCCAAGCCCATTAGGAGGTTTTAACTTTTAACCGCACCATAGTGGAATTGAAATACACAAAAACCTGTTTTATTGCTCGAAGATTTGATCTTTTAACCGCACCATAGTGGAATTGAAATATTTTATTTGCGCAATGGATTGAAAAAACCTGAATACTTTTAACCGCACCATAGTGGAATTGAAATTCCGATCGGTCGGGTCCACTATCGCGGCTAACTGACTTTTAACCGCACCATAGTGGAATTGAAATTTCCTTGTCTATATTGGAACGGCTTATTGATTTCTTCTTTTAACCGCACCATAGTGGAATTGAAATTTTCAAGAAAGTATAGGGATGAGATGTTTCTATCATTCTTTTAACCGCACCATAGTGGAATTGAAATAAAAAATCGGAGTTGTTCATCAGATACAGGGAGGACTTTTAACCGCACCATAGTGGAATTGAAATTGCGAACAAACATACGCCAAAACCGCTACGTTACACTTTTAACCGCACCATAGTGGAATTGAAATAATAATAGTTCAGGTGTAGTATTAGAGGATATAAATCTTTTAACCGCACCATAGTGGAATTGAAATCGTGAAGGATTGAAGGGTAACGCCTCGCACATAGCTTTTAACCGCACCATAGTGGAATTGAAATATTACAAGCCGCGTGCGTAACGTGGCTTTGGAATACTTTTAACCGCACCATAGTGGAATTGAAATCCCACACCGCAACCTATGAAAAATAAACTTTAATTGCTTTTAACCGCACCATAGTGGAATTGAAATAAACTAGGGGTCTGTTTTTCGCTGTAACCAATAATCTTTTAACCGCACCATAGTGGAATTGAAATTACCTTCTTGTTGAAGATAGAAAAGGACAAAAATCCTTTTAACCGCACCATAGTGGAATTGAAATATTCGATTAAACCCAGCATCTAATAGAGCCAGCAATACTTTTAACCGCACCATAGTGGAATTGAAATATCAAGCACCCCGTCCTCTGAGACAGAGGGAAACCACCTTTTAACCGCACCATAGTGGAATTGAAATTCAGGAAACACCCATTTTCTGCAAGCCGGATTGTTCTTTTAACCGCACCATAGTGGAATTGAAATACGCTATTATCTTTAACCCTTTTTAAATTTCTAGGGTTTTTTAACCGCACCATAGTGGAATTGAAATCATAAAATAAAATTGCTTAATGCCATTTGATGTTTCTTTTAACCGCACCATAGTGGAATTGAAATAGATATCGTTTTCATAAATATCTGCACCGTTTTTATCCTTTTAACCGCACCATAGTGGAATTGAAAGAAAAAACTATTATCTGAATCAATCAAAATTGGCGGACTTTTAACCGCACCATAGTGGAATTGAAATGTTAAAACACTATTCGTAAAAGTAATTTTTATTACTACAGCATCTCAGACGAATTGCATCCAAGAGGTTGGAGAGAAATCAGTTTATTCTGTTCTGATAGGTTCTGGCTTGACTCCTTTTGGCGCAATTGCTTTATTAAACGCATCTTAAATTCGTGTTCGGCTTCATATAGTTTGAGGAGCTGATCGATGGTCATGATTTTTTTGAACTTCTCGTGGTATTGTTGTTCCAATTTTGTCTCTCCCATCCGCTGTTGCATCTGAAAATCGAGCGCTGCTTCTTTTTGCCTGGAGGTTAAATTTTCCCATTTCTTTTTCATCTCATTTGCCTGAGAGCTTTTAAGTTTGTTGATACTGTCTTTCTTGGATGAAAATTCATTGTAAACCGGCCAGAATTTTTGAGCGGCAGCAGGAGTAAGTCCCATTTTTTCTGTAATAAAAGCGACTTTCTGGGCTTTAAATTTTTCTATCTGGTCACTTATTTGAGCAGTTATGGCTGTTTCCAATGCGAAAAGAAAACAAATAAACATAATGGACTTCATAATGAAATTTTTAAAGTTTATACGTAGGGAGGTTTCTATTGAAAAAGTGTCAGCTTAGTTAGATTCTCCTCATTTAAATTTTCGAAAATAATACTGTCAGGATAAATATTCAGGTCAAGATTTTCCTTGCCAGATAGGTATTCCATAAGTTCATAATCGTCGGGCAGATAGCTTGGTGATAACTCATCGATCAACTCGGATTTTTTTTGGTTGGCGTTGAACTTATTGGGGTAAATGCGTTCAGGTAACTGCCGGTAAACCAGGGCAATAATGAAAAATGCTGCAACCAAACCAATCCAGGGTGCAAACACAGATAATATTCGTGGTTTTTTTTCATCTGTTGTTGGCCGGTGATCAATTTTATTATGAATTTGGTTGTCGATGTTTTCAAAATAACCATTGGGAACCTGAAACGGATTCTCCGTGTTCCATATTTTATTATCCTTATCTGTCATTTTTGTCGTTGCTTAAAATGGTTTAGGATATTGATTTAGACTGTTTGGTAATCAAAAGGTTTAATAATATCAGAAAAGCTCGTTTTTAATTATGGCTTCAATTTTTCGCACAGCATGGAAGTATGAAGCTTTTAAAGCGCCAACAGATGTATTAAGTATTTTAGCCATATCTTCGTATTTCATATTGTCGAAATATTTCATATTAAAAACCAGTCGTTGTTTATCGGGTAAAGAGAGAATGCTTTTTTGAAGACGTTTCTGTATTTCATCGCCAGAAAAAAGGGGGTCATTATCCAATTTGTTAGTCATTAGGTTTTCCAAATCTTCGAAAGAGTTTGTTAACTCAGCTCTTTTTTTATTGAGGTGATTTAGAGCTTCATTGGTTGAGATGCGGTAAAGCCATGTAAAAAGTGAAGCATCTCCCCTAAATCCCGGCAGATTAATCCATGCTTTTAATAGAGTGTTTTGTAACAGGTCATCGGCATCATCGTGGGTAATAACCATTTTGCGTAAATGCCAATATAGCCTCTGCTGGTATTTTTTTACCAGTAGAGAAAAGGCTTCTTCACGTAGCCTTGGATTTTGCGCCATGGCAAGTATTTCCTGATCATCTGGATGCATTGACTGTCTTTTTCAGGCCTTGAAGGTATAAAAAAACAGTAAGTGTCCGTAATCAATAGATGATTTGTTGCAATATTAGTTGTAAATGTAAACTGATCTTTGAATTTAAGGTGTTGGATTACAAATAACACCTTTTATTAATATGCTTATAATCAGGATCAAACAAGGTTTGATTAGTAATATAGCAAAGAAGAATCAGTAAGTTATTAATTCATCGGGTTAAGTTTAATATCTTTTATCCTATTAGCAATAAGAGCTATATTTGATTGGCGGTGGAGTGATAGACTTTTTGAGTTTTCTTCGAGAAACTCTATCACAATTTTGGCCTTTTCGAAGCATGATAGGCTTTCTTTCCATTTTTGTTCGGCAAAGCGCAGTTCTGCTTCAGCAAGGAACAACTCCGAAAGAATTTCGAGATGTCCGTTGGTATAGTTGTGTTCTGCAATGAGTGTTTGAGTTAATTCCTTGATTGGAATACTATAAAAAAAGGAAGCGTCAGTGCGTAGCAGTGTCTGGTAGCTGTTTTCGATGAGTTCTGAAGCTTTTTCAAAATCCTTCTTTTTTATATGGGCAAAGATGGCGGCAATAAAATCACCTAACATCTCAATCATTCGCAGGATGTAATCTTTTTGGTACATATGAATATGGTTTCAATAAAATTAAATTTAAATCCGTATTTTTTTTATATCAAATATAAGTCTGAAATTACATCTGTACAAAGTGATTGATTGTTTTATGAGGAGCCGGCACTATCAAAAATAGTTATTATTACAATTGTGATCAAATGTTTATTAGTTGATAACCCTTTATTTATTGATACCTAACGTTTAGGATGTTTTTTAAGTTCTTTTTCAGGGAAGAAAAGATATTGTCAGCTTGTCGGTAAAAAAGCATTTTCTGGGCCGTCTGAAAGGCATCAGATTGTTCCTGGCGAGCGTACTCCATGGCAACAACGGCATATTTGTCAAGAGGCAACTTAATGCGTCTTAAATTTCTCAAGGCTCTTTTTTGAGTGTATTTTTGGTAACGCATGCGATTATTGTCGACTAAACAAAAGATATACTCTTCGTTTACCTTTGAATACAAAACATTATTAAGAGTGTAATCAGCATGGAATATTCCCGACCGGTGCAGTTGATAGGTGAATCGCGAAAAAGCTTCAAGTGCTTCTTTGCATTCGTTAATGGGCAAGGCAAACAATTTATTGGTAGATCTGCAATTGACATAAAGGCTAACAAAATAGCTTTTCTTTAAGATCCCGAAATTAAAGTAATCAACATAGGCCACCGGCATTGGAGTTGTAATTCCCTTATCCATTAAAAGCGAGGCGTTTTCAAAAGCCCTGCAGGCTTTGGATTTTCTGAAAAAACCATAAATCAAACGATTAATCCAGTTTATCCGCTCATACGACTTAACAACTACTTTGTAGTTTTCCAGCTCTATTACTCTAACTTCATTTCGTCCTTTTTCCATTACCTTCCCTATTTGACTGAAACTATTAGCCAGATCAGATACAAATGGTGACAGTGAATGAAAATAGGAGTGTATGTATGATTCAGTTTTCATAATAAGTTGTAGTTGTTTAAGTTGCTTTACAACAGTTAATTATCACTTTGAATTTGCTAATAATCTTATCAACGCGCTGGTAAACGATGAGTAGATGTATTGTTACTAACGTGATATTTTAATTAATAGTACAAGCCAATAGCCTGTTTGTATCTTGCCTGAGCAATTTGTTGGTTGCATTGAGCATCTGTCAGTTGTTCCAGCGACTGTTGATGCATAGCTTCAGCTTCGAGCAAATCAGATGTTGAAGCTAATCCGGCACCGTGGTTATCGTTTACAACTTTGAGGTGTTCCCGCGCCTGGGCTTCGGCTTCTTTAGCAAACTCAATCTCCTGAAAGCTTTCTTCGAGTTGGTTTTTTGTTTGTTGTATCTGAAGAACTAAAAGCTCCGAGGTTTCAAGAAGTTTGTTTTGAGCTACTTCCATTTTTATTTGTTTTGATTTGGCCTTATGCGAACCACCCCACCAATCTGAAATCGGAATTGATAATGTAGCGAATACCATTCCATTGGTTGATGTATTATCCATTATGTCAAGATAAAAGGCTGTGGCTCCAACTGCCAGCTGGGGTAAATGTTCTCCAATGGCCATTTTCTTTTCCAGACGGTTAATCTCAACCGCCTTAGAGAGTATTTGGTATTCATGACGATTTGTAACATCACCTGTTTGTAATTCACCTGTGAAGTTGGCTTTTTCAGGAAATGAATTAGAAAGCTTAATTGACTCAGTTTCGTTGACCTCTAATCCAATATGTTGACCTAATGCTAACTTTGAGAGATAAATACCATTATCGATTTTATGAAGATTGTTACGAATATTGGTTTGCTGTAATTGAACCTTTAAATAATCGCTTCTATGAACCAAACCGGCGTCACTCGAGAATTTAACATCTTTTGCAAGTGAATCAAGCATTAATTGGTAGCTGAGAACTGTATTGCGTTTTTCAATAAGTGCCACGGTGTTCCAGTATAGTTCTTCGGTACGGATTAGAACTTCTGTTTCTGTTAACGCTTGTTGTTGTTGCCTGATAGATATTGCTTCTGAAGCCATTTTATTACCGGTTCTTATTTGTCCACCAGCGTAAACAGGTTGAACGGCAGCAACACTGGCCATATTCAAGTAGTCAATAATATTAATTGGCATTGTTGGGATTAAATCAATTTTTACCAGGTAATCAGATGATTTCATTGCTAATGCAGTTGCGCTAACTTTTGGAAAGAAGTTGGTGAAAGCCTCTTTCTTATCTTGCTCTGCTGCTTCAACTTCAAATCGTGATTCCTTAATTTTCCGGTTATTCTCAATGGCAAGTTGTTTGCAGGAATCAAGGCTTAGTGTTTGAGCCTCTGTTTGAGTGAAAGCCTGAGGCGCAAACAACAATCCGATAATAAGAACTGTTTTTGCAGGAATGGCCCAGAACCCTGGTTTTCGCGGCCTGTCGCTGTATACAAGCGAGTAAAGAACAGGTAATATGTATAGAGTTAAAACCATTGAAAACAGTAATCCAAAGCATATAACGGTTCCTAACGGACCCCAAAGAGGTGACCGGCTTAGAATCATAGGTATAACCCCAACTGAGGCGGCTGCGGCTGTAAGAAAAATGGGTCGCATCCGTCGTTTACCGGCAGCTTTGGCAGCATCTAAAACAGACATTTTTTCGGTTTCATGTAATTCGCGTGCATAATCGATGAGAATAATACCATTACGTACAACCATTCCACAAAGACTGGTTATACCAATGAAAGCAGTGATGCTGAACGGATATCCCATTAATTTTAAGCCTAATGCGGCTCCCGGTATGGTAAGTAACATTGCCGACATAATTAGCAAAGAAAGTTTGACTTTTTTAAACTGAAATAGCAGGATGAAGAAAATAAGTACAATGCTTAGGATTAGAGCTATTGCCATTGGAATAAACACTTCATTCTGGCCTTCAAAATCGCCACCGTATGATATGGAAGTGCCAACAGGTAACGCAAGATTATCAATTTGTGGTTTTATTTCATTAAAAATGTTGGATGCCATTACGTTACGGTTGTTGTCGACCGATATGGTGAGGGTGCGGGTTCCATTTCGGTGGGTGATGGTACCTTCGTTCCATTGTGGTTTGAGTTCAGCAATAGAACGTAAAGGAACTGATGAAAAATTTAGTGGAGACATTATGTATTGGTCTTCCAGATTTTTTATTGATTCGGGACCTGAATGCTCCTGAGTAAGTCGCACTTCAACAGGGTAATCATCTTCCCAAATGGTTGTAAGGGGAATGCCTTCCAGTCCTACCATCAAAGAAGTAGCTACCAGACCTTTTGAATAGCCCATACGATTCGCTTTCTCACGATCAAGCTCAATTTTGATGCTTTGTTTTGGTTGATCCCAGTCGCTGCGAACCCAGTCCAAATCAGTCATTTTATTGATAATTTCATAAACATGCTTCTCAGCCAAACGGATATCCTTTATGGAATCAGACGTGATTCGTATTTCAATTGGCGATTTGGTTAATTGCATTGCCAGAATTTTCCATTTTACATGAGCATTTACGAAACTGTTGGTGTATTTAGGTTCGTATTCGTTAACAAGTTCACGTGTGGCATCGTCGGATATTGTGTTTACCAGCAACTGTCCATAATTTGAAGCTGGCATATTTGGTGCATAAACCGTGTGGAAGCGGGGAGAGCTGGTTCCAATAAAGCTGGTTACAGTTGTGACTCTGGAGTCGTTTAATAATAATTTCTCCAGACTATCCACTACTTCCGATGTGCTTTCCAAGGAGGCTCCTGTTGGAAGATAAATTTCCACAGCAAATTGGTTTCTGTCCATTTCAGGAAATAACTGCTGGTCGATGGTCTTAAAAATACCAATCGATAATGCAATGACAACAGCTCCTGTTATGAGAACTATTTTAGGATGCTTGAAGGCTTTTTCAAGCGAATTGTCGAACCACCCCTGTAACCTGTCGAGAAATGTTTTTTTTCGTTTTTTCGAGTTCGGAGTATTTAAGCCTTTCTTAATAAAAACAAAATTAAGATAGGGCACAAGAAACAATGCTACTGCAATTGAAATTATTAGTGAAATCCCAACTACTATTGGAATGGCTTGCATGAATTCGCCAGCAGTTCCAGGAATCATAAATCCAAGAGGTATATATGAGGCTAAAATGGCCAGCGTGGCAGTAATGATGGGGGCAACCAACTCTTTTGCACTCTTAATTGCGGCATGCCATGGCGAAAAGCCGTGGTCGATTTTTTCAACATGGTTGTCGATAACCACGATGGAGTTATCAACGATCATACCTAAAACCAGGATTAATGAGGCTAAAGAAACGGTGTGGAGTTCAATTCCAAAGAAATAAAGAAAGGCTAAGGTTATTAAAACCGAAATGGGCACGGTAATACCTGCTACCGAAGCAACTCTGAAAGGAAGCAATATCATGGTAACTAAAACCACTGCAAAAATAGCAATGAGAAACTCTTCCATGAAATTGGTTACTGAGTCATCAACATATTTAGGTAATTCCGATATTTTGGCAATTTCTATTCCTTCGGGACATTGTTGTTTAAATGAAGTTAATGCTTTATCAACATCTTCGCCAAACTCAACAATGTTGTTGCCTGGTTGCATCTCAAGCGACAACAGAATGGTTTTCATCCCGTTTTGTTTGATGTAACTATCAGGGTCGTCATAACGACGCTCTATATTGGCAATGTTTTTTAAACGGACAATATTACCATTAGGATCAGAATAAACAATTTGTTCAGCCAGATCTTTTTCTGTTTCAAAGTTCTGCGGAAGATTGACTGCCAGATTGAATTTACCGTTATTTAATTCGCCTGCATAATTAACCATACCATTTAACTGATACGAACCCAAAAGAGACAGTGATTTGATATTGTATTCGTTCAGTAGCTCAGGTTTTACGCTTACAAAAATTTTTTCTTTTTGAAAACCAAAGGTCTTAACCTTTGAGGTTGCGGGTATTTTTCGGCATTCCGATTCAAGTTTTTTTAGCTGCTTCTCCAATTCTTTATAGGTATGCCTGTCAGATGAGAGGGTTATAAGAAGAGAGGATGTGTCGCCAAAGTCGGAGTTGGCTATCAAAGCCAGAACCCCTGTTGGCAGGGACATTTTAAGTTCACTTAAGCCATGTTTGAATTTTGACCAGAATTGATCAGCGTTTTTAACATTGTCGTTTAATTCTACAAAGATGTACATCATTCCTTCGCGAGAGTATGAGTAGGTCTTGGCTTTTTTTACTTCCTGATATCCAAAAATATAGTTCTCTACTTTACGTGCCAATTGGTCTTCGACTTCCGATGACGTAGCTCCTGGATAAACACCCACAACGACTCCCTGACGTATGGTAAATTTAGGGAACTCGTTACGTGGCATTTTTTTTAGTGCCACCACTCCAATAAGCATAATTGCCACCGCAATAATTATTGAGATATTTTTATGGCGCATTGCGGTTTCTATGAAACCAGTCTTTTTATTTCGCATCTTACAATTCAATTTTGCTGTTATCCGACAGTTTATCTAATCCTTCACACACAACTTCATCGCCTGGAAGCAATCCTGAAAGGATTTCTATTCCTTCAGAGCTTATTTTACCGGTTTGTACGCGTTGTTTAATTATTGATGTTTTTGAAGGAGTTACTTTATAAACAAAAGAACCATCCATATCGTGTGTTACAGCCCTGGAATCAACAACATTGGTCGCTGTTTGATCGTATTCGAGAGTAATGTCGCAAATCATTCCGGGTTTAATGATCCTTTCAGGATTTTCGGCCAGTACTTTAACTTCATAAGTACGCGAAAAGCGATCGGCCACCACTCCAACAATGGATACTTTACCTGTAAACAATACATCTCCTAAAGCAGGAACATTGAATTTTGCCAACATACCCTGACTGATTTTTGCAATTTCATTTTCTGGAACCGATAAGCGAACGTATATTTTGTCGATCTTTACAATTTCAAAAGGAGCTGATATTCCAATGGATGACATGCCTGGTTCAATATTGCGTTTGCCAATAATACCAATTTCGGGAGCCGATAAAGTGGTTTTGTTTAAATTGTTTTTAGCCAGATTCTTAGCTGATTCAGCCTGTTTTAGGGTTGATTCCATCTCCACCCATTTTATTTCCACCAGACTTCCTTTGTCGTAAACTTCTTTTAGTCGGTTGTAAGCATCCAGTGCCTGGTTGTATTGCGTCTCGGAGAGATTATAAAGATTTAGCAGATCGGTTTGATCAAGCGTTGCCAAAACCTGTCCTTTTTGTACAGTCATTCCTTCGTCCACATTTACGGTTTTAACTGTTCCAACTGTTTGAAATGAAACCGGAATAGTTTGAAAAGGAATCACAGTTCCGCTATAAGTTAGTGTTTGTGCTTTATCTGAGGTTTTTACCACTGTTGAGGTAACCTTTACCGGATTTTTTTCTTTTACAGTTGATGCTGGCTTTGGATGGCATGCTGCCAGCAGTAGTATAAGTACTCCTTGAAGAATCAAATTCCTATTTTTCATGATAACTATTCTTAATTATTTGATTATTATTATTTTATTTCTATTTATTTTAAACGCTTGTTGTAAGTTTGTGATTTAAACAAATGATTAAAGTCTTGGCAAAAAAAATTATTCTTTAAATAAATAATTGATTACCATGCTTTTGGTTATTTCCATTTGTGTTTTAGAAAACGCTTCAAACTGTTCTTCAGTCATATCGTCCAGGTGCATTAGGAGTGCTTTTGTTGAAAAAATGGTATGCATCGACGACATAACAGTAAACATTGCATTAGTAGGATTTATAGGATTGATAATTTTCTTATCAACAGCCTCTTGCAGTTGTAAGTGAATATATGATTTCTTGCCAAATATCAACTGAACCTTATTCACTTCAACCATTCTGAAAAAACGTTCCGGATTTCGATGTACTTCGCTGATCACAAAAATCACAAGATCCGGATTGTTTTTAAAGAGTTCAAAGTCATGTTCAATAAGTGCAATGATTTTTTCTTTTAGAGGCAAAGGCCGATAAAAAACTTCTAGCATCCCCTCCATAAACAGCTTAAGCATATCTTCAAAAACTTCGGCAAATAGCTTCTCCTTGCTTCTAAAATAGTAATTTACTAAAGCCAAATTCATTCCAGCTTCATTGGCAATAGCTCGTGTGGTTGTGCCATCAAATCCTTTGGAAAGGAAGACTTTTGTAGCAGCCACTTTGATTTTGTTTTCAGCTGGTGTATGTTCTGTTAACATATGGGGATTATTTTGATGCAAAAATAGAACAAACTTTTTATTAAACTAAAGATTTAAACAAAAAAATTAAACAAACGATTAAATATTATTGGTTTGAACCTATTAAGTGTTGATGGCATTGCGTTATAACTATTAATGAATATCCATATTTACGCAAATATGTAATGTTTTTCAGTGCTATACCGCTGCTCTTTTCAATGAAAAGGCATTTAGGCATTCATCCTGATATTCATTAAAAATGGCTCACTTTATCTATGCAGTTTAGTCTATTTAGGCCGTATGGGTTTTTCTTTTTTATTCGGTTAGGGTTTATTGGGCTATTAATGAATTTAATATTCAGGTTGAGGCTAAATAACCTAAAAAATTGAGTAGTTTTGCACCCTGAAAAAACAAGGTGGTTTTAAGTGGCTAAGCAGGTGCTTAAAGATGTTTGTTTACAGGTCTTTAAGCATTTTGAAAGTGATGAACGAAACAATATAAATAGATGGCTTTACAGTGTGGTATTGTTGGATTGCCCAATGTTGGGAAATCCACTCTTTTTAATTGTTTGTCGAATGCCAGAGCGCAATCGGCAAATTTCCCTTTTTGTACCATTGAACCCAATGTTGGAGTTATTACGGTTCCGGATAAACGATTAGTTGAGCTGGAACGGTTGGCTAAACCACAGCGCGTGGTTCCAACAACAGTTGAGATTGTTGATATTGCTGGTTTGGTAAAAGGAGCCAGCAAAGGAGAGGGATTAGGAAATAAATTCTTAGCCAATATCCGTGAAACAGATGCTATTATTCATGTATTACGCTGTTTTGAAGATGAGAATGTAACACATGTGGATGGTTCAATTAATCCAGTTCGCGATAAGGAAGTCATTGATATTGAACTTCAGTTAAAGGATCTCGAAACTGTTGAAGCGCGCTTACCTAAAGCAGAGAAAATTGCCATGGTAACAAAAGATAACGATTCGAAAAAGCTGGTAGAGGTACTTCGTAAATATAAGGAAGCTTTAGTACAGGGGAAATCAGCCAGGACAGTGGTGTTGACTGAGGCTGAGCAAAAGGTTGCCCGTGAGTTGTATTTGTTAACTGCCAAGCCTGTAATGTACGTTTGTAATGTTGATGAATCGTCAGTAGTTACAGGAAATAAGCATGTTGAAGCGTTAAAAGCTTCTGTAAATAATGAGGATGCACAGGTTTTGATTATTGCTGCGCAAACCGAAGCCGAAATAGCCGAATTTGACTCGTTTGAAGAGCGGCAAATGTTTCTTGAAGATTTAGGATTAAAGGAATCAGGTGTAGCCAAATTGATTCGGTCAGCATATAAATTGTTGAATCTGAAAACATTTTTCACTGTAGGTGAGAAAGAAGTGCGTGCCTGGACATTCCCTGAAGGAGCAGTTGCTCCCCAGGCTGCAGGTGTTATACATTCCGATTTCGAAAAGGGTTTTATTAGGGCTGAGGTAATTAAATATGATGATTTCTTAAAATATGGCTCTGAGCAGGCATGTAAGGAAGCAGGTAAAATGAATGTTGAAGGTAAGGAATATGTGGTTAGTGATGGCGATATTATGCACTTCAGATTTAACGTTTAGTATTATGTTAGATTAATTTTAAGAAATACAGCAGAAGGAGCTATTATTTTTTATTGTTTATAAGCAGATATTGTGATTCTGTTAAATGATTTACTGAAGAAGAGTTAAAATATGCTAAACTGAAACATTTTGGTTGGTTGAAAGTGAATTATTCATTTTATTTGTATTGGCTAACAACACAAAAAGAGTTTCAATGATAACTAGTCGTTTAAAGTTTATATAAGTGAAAATCAACATGTTTAGAACAGGGGAAAAAGAGACTGAATCCATAGCAAGACTTAAGAGAAAGATCTTGATTTATTCAGTTGTTGAGGTGGTTATAGTGTTGGTATTGATTGCTTTTGGTACCTTTTTATTCAGTATTACCCTTTCGTAAAGCATAAGAGTCAGTTAAAAGACTTGTGAGTTTTTGTCTGCTCAGTCAGGTAACTAATTGTTAGTTACTTGATCTATCTTAGATGGATAGGTAAAGAGTCTCTTGAAAAAAAACAAATCAATTATTTGATGTAATATATTTTTCTTTAATTAACGGAAGAGTTATTTTGTTGTAGCCGTTAAGGAAGGTTGCATAGTTTGTTGTCTTTAATTGTTAAGCAAATAGCATTTAGTTTGGCTACACGCTTTGCTTTATTAATATGTTAATTATGCATTTTGATTCGAAGGCAGGCGGAGTGCAGATGCACATTAGGGACCGAAGTTAAAGCAATTCATAACGTTTTTAATACTCTGTTTCCTGCCAAATTGCAATACCTTAAAACAATTTTAGTTGCTCACCAGTTTTTGTTGGGAAATGATTGAGGTATGTAAATATTTCATTGTTATTACACATAATGTTGTGTTTTTTACATTCACTATAAAATATCGGCATCAAATTTTTATTGTTGGGGCTGGTAATTTCATAGCTTAATCCATAGGTGTTAATATATTTTTCTTTTAAGCCGGGGAATTGTTTATCCAAATTTTGATAGAAATACTCTCTGTTTCCTTCTCGTAATGTTAGCCCAATTCCATAGCATAAAATGCCTTTCACTTTGGCTTCAAAACAATAATTAAGGATACCGGTCATATTCTCCAACGTGTCATTAATAAAAGGCAGCAAGGGACAAAACCATACAATTGTAGGAATGTTATTATCGCGTAAAACCTTAAGTACCTCAAAGCGTTCTCGGGTAGTTGAAACGTTTGGTTCAAGAATTTTACATAACTCTTCGTTATATGTGGTTAAAGTAATTTGGACAACACATTTTGTCTTTTGGTTTATCTTCTTTAATATATCCAAATCATTTAGGATGAGGTTTGATTTTGTTTGAATGGTTAGGCCAAAACCATATTTCTCAATAATTATGAGTGCTTCTCTTGTTCTGTTTGATATCTCGGGCAGGGCCATGTATGAGTCGGTCATGGCGCCCGTGCTGATCATACATTTTTTTCTCTTCTTTCTTAAAGAATCTTCCAGAAGTTCAGTGGCATTCTCCTTTATTTCGATATCGGAAAAAGGATGGTTTATTTGATAACATTTACTTCTTGAATCGCAATAAATGCAGCCATGAGTGCATCCCCGGAATAGGTTCATGCCATTTTTTGCCGATAATATGCCTTTAACTTTTTTGTAATGCATTAATGGATAGTAAGAAATAATTACGTCAATTTTTATGAGTTGTTATTTTACGGGTTGGTAATAAATGTTATTTCATGTATGATTCAATGTTTTTTAAGTTAAGTAATTGCCTATATACTCTCTTTAGCTAATCTGTGGCTGCTCCCTTGGTACTCTTTAAATTAATGGTATCGTTAGCTACACGACAATAATATTTGATTATTGAATATATGTTTTGCTCTTAACAATCACAACAATCAAATTTACTGTATTCTCGGCTATTGTATTTACAAACAATGTTTACAATCGTCATCCAAAAAGGTATTTGCAGGTTATTCGTTTTGAATATAATACCTTAACTGGTCTATCATTATGGGTATATCGTCTTCTTCAATATGGTGTTCAATCAGCATTGGGCGGTCGTTTTTGAAGGCATCAAGGAATTCTTTAAGAGAGTTACCCGGATGTTTAATGCATTTTTGATACCATTGTAACGCCTCTTTTCGATCTCCTTCGCACCATTTTATATGCCCCATATTAAGATAGTCGTGCTGTGTAGGATTGTCTTCCAGGTTTTTAAGGCAATATTTACCGGCCTGGTCAAATTTTCCGAGTGCTAAGGAACACCAGACAATAGGACGCCATACTTTTTTGTTATTGCGGTCGAGGTATTCAACTTTGAAATAATACTTTAAAGCTTCGGCATAGTTTTTCATTTCAAGCAAACAATGGCCTATGCTAACCTGAGTGTGCAGGTTGTCGGGTTTAGTTTTTTCAGCCATCATATAATATTCCACTGCTTTTTCGGGGTTTTTAAGGTGACGGTAGCACAAAGCAATTTTTTTTAGGTTCCATACCTGATTGTTTTCGTATAAATCGGCTTGCAGGTATAGTTGTAACGCTTTTTCATAATCTTCAAGCTGCTGGTAACAGAAGCCTTCTTTCTGAAGAAGCTGCATGGTTGGTTTGCTCTTTTTTTCCAATTGTCTATATACTTGAATGGCCTCTTGGTAACGGTCTTTCTCGAAATAGTATTCACCCAGTTTATTAAGCAAATCACTCTGGGGAAACATTACCTCAATAAACCAGCAATTATGAAAGTCAAGACGCCACGAAAAAGGATCCTCAAAAGAGTCTTTGCCAGGATTAACTTTAAAGAATCGGTATAAATCCTGGATATATTGGTTGGTGACAGATAAGGCCATCTTTTCAGGCATAATTAGCTCATCGCTTTTTTCAACTTCCCTGAGGGCACTCATTTCGGCCATAAACATTTGTCCCATCATTTCTTTTTGGGCATCAGGCATTTGTGGTATGCTTAAAATGAGCGAATATTTATCGGAATTACATAAAACAGATGATTCGGACATTCCTAATATCATGTCAGGATTGTTAAAGGCTCCTGATTCATTTATCAGTATCTCGGAAATGAATGGATTTGGGTAATAAAACGGCATAAACCAGTTCTCTGTTTGTTGAAAAAACGGGAAGTGTTTGAGCATCCTGAATGTAGATAGAAAAAGATCGGCACCTTCCATCTGCAGTTTTGAGAACTCTTCAAGTTTATCCATTAAGCCGGGCGAATCGGAAAAGATGTTTTCCCAGTCAGGATTTTTGCCTTCCATGTAGCTTTCGCCCAGAATGTTGTCAAGATCGAGGCGGTTACGCAAATTGGGATGGATACGAGCTACTTCAGGAAGAATCTCGTCAGTGAGTTTTTTTGCTATTTTTTCTGTTTCGCTTGTTCTGATTAGTTGAATCAGAATTGAGATGATATGATCGGGTGAAAAGTTTTTTTCTATGAGGATGTTTAATCGTTCTTTAATTTCAGTATTAGTAGAAAGTCTTTGGTCGTATTTGTATAGCACCAGCATCAGACCAACCAATGCACGCTGTTGAACCTGTATGTTTGAATGTGCTGTAAGGTCGAATAGGAAATGAAGACCTTTTAGGTTAAAATGGTGAAGTAACTGAATAGATAAGCCACTGGTGAAAATGCATTGCTTATGCCAGGGAATGATTGCTGAACTAAATAAACTTTTTAATTCTTCTTCATGAGACCAAATATTGTTTTGGGTTAAAATTAATTCGAACAGGGTTGACATTGACTGGCTTAACTCATCATCAAAAGGCTTAAGCACATTAGAGCCTTCAGTTTCTAGTTGCCATTTTTCAAGTTGGTTAAATGTTGTTACCGTAATTTCAGGAAATGTTTTGCCCGGGGCGTTAAGATGTTTTCTCCGGATATCGTAATAAATGCCTTGCCCGAAACGTGTGAGCATATCTAAGTTAACACTATCGGCAAGCTCAAACAGATCATCAATAAGGTGATTGTATATTTGCTGGCGACCTGGGTCTGCGACTCCTTCAACAGTGAAATGCAACAGACTTTTATAGGTCATTTCAAGATTGTAATGTGCGTCAATAAGGTCGCTTTCATTGGTTCCCTTAGCCAAATTGCCGATAAGATCAAGAGCTTCTTTCAACCTTTTATGGGTAATGTAATTGTAAGTAGCAGCCTGGTTTTTTTTAATCTCTCTGTAGTCCATCACGGTTATTTTTCGAATTTCAAAATGATGTCAATGCCTGAGTCTTTTACCTCTCCCTGTATCAGTCGAAGTGACAACCAGCGCATGATTTCATATTCAAGGGTTGTAACCTGAGGAGATATTTCCTGTTCGGCAGCCTCCCCGAAACTTTTCTGGTAGGTGACAAACAAATTGTTGGTGATATATTTCCCAACAATAAAGGTAGTGTTTTGCCAGTTATCTCCTGCATCAATTTCAATCATATCTAATTTTAACGTGTTTCCTATGGTTCTCGATAATTGAGTTGATATCAAACCTGAAACCATTCGTGATGGTATGGCATTTGAAACGCCTGTTTGATTTCCGTAGCTCAGATCGTCAAATGGCTGGCCAAATAGAAGGTAAGCCATGGCATCGGCTTCGGGAATTATTTGGTTTTCCAGTTCAAACGAAATTATCGGATTGGTTAAAGTTCCACTTACAATTAGGAGCAGTTCTTTTTTTTCTCGCTCCTTGTTCCTGAAAATATACGATGCTTTTAAATTAAGTAGCGGATCAAGTGTTTCTCCTCCCGAAAAAGTAAATTCTCCTTCCTGTATAGTAAGTTTCTTACCATAAAGAGCGTAGTAGCCCCGGTGTATGCCCATGGTACCGAATATTTCAAAAACACGACTGTTTTTAACAACATCAAGATTACCAAAAACCTCTACTTGCATGTCATCCGACCTAATCCAGGTGTTTCGTGGAATTTCTATTTTTATGGTTCCTTGCAGTTGGTCCATAAAGGTAAGCGTTAGTTTTTTACCGGTTGGAATGACAATTGTATCGGTAACAACGAGTTTTTCTTTTTCGTTGATGGCTTGAACCAAAAGAGGTTCACTAAGTTTAGCATTCCCGTCTGATATTTCCATCAGTGCGGGAAGGAAGAAGCTGGAACGCAGTACTTTAATTTTACCATCAAATTGGGGAGCGTCGTCAATATCACGAAAGTTAACATTGGCATCAATTTGTATTTCATGATTGCGATGTTGTGAAAGATAGAATTGATTGGCTTTTAGGTTAATATTACTGCTGATTATATTGCCCGCAACATTAGTTGAGTCCAGTTGGAAGTCTCCTTTGGCCAGCAGGGTGCCTTTATTATGACGGGCAAAAAGAGAGTCTATTTGAACTGATGTGCCATCAACTGTTAGTTTCAAACGTATGTCGCTGTAATCAATGCCATATTTTGGAAGTGGAAGTTCTCCTTTTGTAATGTCAATATAACCTTCCAGGTATGGGTTGTTAATATGTCCTCGGGCGTTTAAATCCAAGTTGACTAGCGCTTTGGGTTGGGTGTTTTCAGTTGGTGAAGTGAAGAAAGCATTCAGTTGAGTGTTATGTGTGGTTAGATGAGCCCCAAATATTTGTGGCCATGATATCATCAGGTTGTCCTTTAGTTTAATTGTTAGTGGAGTGATTGCATCAAGGAGGATGGAATCGCCCAGAGAGTTGAAAACAGAGGAATTTATCCTGACTGAATCGCTTGAGTAATTGATGTGAGCCGTAATGTTTGAGATGTTGACGGGTTCTAACTCAAGGTTTTCTATTATTGTTGATCCGGTAAATGCTGCTTTTCTTCTGTCAACAGCAAATTTAATGTCAAGAAAAGCTCTGCCCTTAAGTTCTTGTTCAATAAGTGCGGCACGACTTAATATTTCCAGGTTGAAGTTCTTAACAAAGGCTTTTACCAATATAGAATCTGGAAATGCAACAATGGCGTCTGCTTTAAGAACCATGGATGTATCCATGGTATCAATAATTGAAAAATTTTGAATGCTGATGGTTGGTTTGCTATATTTAACAATGGCCGGTCCATTATTTAAACGAATGGCTGTGTAAGGAGCATCAAAATTTAGTTGTCGCAGACTGGCTTCAATTTCGTTGGACAGATTACCTGTTGCCTCTACCATAAGACTCGTTTCGCCGGGGCTGTATGCAGATAGGGTTACATCCCAAATGGAATCATATAGTTCAGCCGATATTTGAGTTGAATCAATTTGGTAGGATGATAAACCGATGCCTGTGGTTGAAATCATTGTTTTAGCATGGATTTTTTTGTTTATTAACAAGCCGTTCCCTGTAGCATTGAGGGTATTGACCGTGAGCGTGGTATCCATTTTTAGCTGGGAGGCATTCGCGCTAAAATCAATAAAAAGAGAGTCAATGTGCCCAGAGACTTCAGTCTGCAAATTAACCATTGTCCAGTGGGTGGGGTTGGTAAAATAGTGCGAAAACTCTATGGTGTTACTGATGTTACTTGTGAGTGAGGCCTGCACTTTACCATCTTTACCGTAAAAGCCATTAAGGGCTAACTCCAGCGACTTATTCCGGATTGTTAATGTATCTAAATCCACATCACCGTTTTTGTATTTTCCCTTAAAGAACATTGAGTCGATACTTACATATTCTAAGATGGATTGAGACAGGGTTCCTTTGAAATAGGCTTCAGGGTTTTTTGTTCCCAAACCATTGCCGCTGGCCGAAACATCCATGTTGATAATAGTGCTGTCGATGATTGAGGGCAGGAATTGGTGAAGCACCAGTTTATTGGATTTGATGTTTACTGTAAACGGACCGGTTGGGGTTGTTATATCAATAGCTGTTTTTGCATGTATCTCACCAAAAAGTCCGGATAAATCTATGCTGGCTTCGGTTTTACCAGCCATATATGTTCCGTGAATTGTTCCTTGTTGCAGAAAATAGTTTTGCCAGCGTGTTGAGTCGAGTGTAGCATCAACGTTCAAAGGAACTGAAGAAGGCTTTAGTCCGTTCCCATTTATTTTCAAGTTTGCATTTAACACCAGAGGTAGGGGGGGCATTTCAATCCAATGATCAGGGACGAAATTACGAATGCTTAGCAACAGGTCAACCTGAGCCAAATGACGTAATGAATCTTCTAGCAGATAATTAAGACTGTCAATTTTCCCCGATATAGAAATTGATTCGTTATTATGAGTCAGTAATAATGATAGGTCAAGTTGGTTGTTTTCGGTAACAGTTTTAAGCGAAAAGTTGGGGTGAGCCGGAATGTTTATAGTTGGCAGTACAAAAGCAAATTCTTCGGTATGTATTGATGGCCAATCAATATCTGCCAAAAAATTGTTTGAATTGTGGTATCCTGCACTTGCCGAAATATGGTTTTGCTCTGTTGCGAGATAAAAATTGCTGATTTTCCAGATGTCATTTTTATAATCAACATCTAATCTGAAGGTTTTCAGACTGAGGTTTGGGTTTCTCGTTTGAAATCCCAGGTGTTTTAATGAACCTGTTATCGCATGTTGTGAGTAACGTAATGATAAATTCAGGTTTAAACTATCGACATTTTCGGGGGTGAGGGGATTTATATCCGACAAGGCTACGTTTCCATCCTTTATAATTAAATTATTTAGATGTATAACCATTGAGAATGAGAGAGGAGTATCTTTATCATCTGTTTTTTCCTTTTTAATAAGGAGATGTTCGAAATTCCAAATACTGTCGTTGTCATACCCAAGACGTATATCAGGATTCTGTAAGACTAAATAATTTACCCTTATTTCCTTTTTTAAAAGGTGAAGTGGTGCATAACTAAGCTCAATTTTGTCAACACTTATCAGGGTATCGCCATTGACAAGTTCAACTGAAAAATCATTTAGAGTAAGCCAGGTAAAGAAACTTCCTTCAATGGCTCCAATACTCACTTTCCCGTTTATGGATTTATTAACCATTTCAACAACATTGGTTCTCACAATATTACGAAACCATATCGTTTGGGTAAAAAGAAGTATCATCACCACTAATATTATTAGTGACAGGAATAACCAAGATAGTATATTACGAAAGCGTTTCATCGTTAAAATGCGTGTCCGATATTAATGTGGAATTGCCATTTATTAGTTTCATCAAAAACGGGCCGGGCAAAATCAATTCCAACCGGTCCTATTGGGGTAGCAAATCTCAACCCGGTACCGGCTGAAAAATGTATGTCGGTAAGTTTAAATGCATTTGTATCAATCCATACATTTCCTGCATCCAAAAAAAGAATTAAACTTAACGGGCCAATAATTTTTATCCGTGGTTCAAAGCTTGCTTCCAGCAAACTGCGTCCCCCTAGCGGAATGCCTGAAGCATCAGTGGGGCCTAATTTTTGCCGTGCCCACCCGCGAACCGAACGACTACCACCAGCAAAGAAACGTTCTTCAACTGGGATAATGTTAACTCCTTTTAAAGAGCTTATGGATCCCATTTTTATTTTCGAAGCCAGAATGATTGAGGAACTGGCACGTTGGTAGTTTTTAATCTCCAGAAGGTACTTGACAAACGGGTATTTACCGTTAAATACCACGCTGTTTATTTTGGTGTTGAAAGCAACACTCCAACCTTTTGATGGGTCAAATCGGGGCGAGGCATCATTGTAAATTACTCCGAGTGCAACACCACTTTTCGAATAGCTTTTAGGAAGAGTGTAGTTTTCAATGGTATGAGTCAACGAGGTGGTGTCCAGGATAACCTTATCGTAATACCAATTAACGGAACTGCTAATATTTTGGCTGATTTTCTGTAGTACTGATATGTTGGCGCCATAAGTTAGAAGTTCATAACCCGGTTCAATTATTTTTCGCACCGATGGCGAAAAGGCCAATGTTGAATTAGGGCTAAAAGCTGCAGGTTGCGTTAGAGTAGCCTCGATTCTATAAGGTTCAATCGATGAGTGTTTTGCGTAAAGATTTAAACGACGTGCCCCTCCTGTAAAATTCAGAATCTGGAAATCAATGAAACCACGAATCTGATCTTCCCGGCCATAACCCAGTCCAATTTTTGTTGATGTTGCCGGAGCTTCTGAAATAATAATATGAACCGGGATTGTGTCGTTTTGCTCTTTTGAAATTTGTGCTTTGATCGAAGCAACTCTGAAAGTCCCAAGCTGATAAACCTGCTGTTGTGATTTACTTAGTTTATCGCGGCTATAAACATCACCTTTCTTAAAAGCCAGTTGATGATGGACTAGTCGTTCAGGTGTTCGTTTGTTACCTGTTACGGTAACTTCTCCGAAATGGCCCAATGGTCCGCTGGTGATTTCCCATGTTATATTGGCTTTATTTAGAGCAGTGTCAACTTTTATTTCAGGTATTACTATGGCATACGCGTATCCTCTGTTAATGAGGAAATGGCTTATTAGGTCGCGGTCTTCCCATATTAGTTCATCGCGGAATTGTTCATCCTGTTTTGCCGAAAGTTTTAGTTTTCCTGATTTTTCAGCAGCAATTAGTTGCGGCACTGGTTTGTTGTCCAGAAAGTTCAGTTCAACTGAATCAATGAATACTGCCTCTTTTTCAATAACAGGGATTTTTAATTCAACTTTCTTTTTTCTGCCCCGGATTTTAATCTCCGGTTCGCCTATTTCAACGTTTATGAAACCTTCGGTCTGATAAAAATGAATTAATTCGCTCTTGTTCATTTTAAAAGCATCAGGCGAATAATAAGATGATTTTTTCTTGAACAATTTTTTACCCAGCCAGGTTGTAGCAGAAAATGAAATGCTGTTTTGAAGGTCTTTATCGGAGTAATTATGATTACCGGTAAACCTTATTTTCCGTATCTCTCCCTCATCCTGTCCCCACAGAGTAACAGGAATTATTAATAATACAAGGAACCAGATGTATGAATAAACTCGTTTTTTCAATTATGTAAATTAGATACGGTTTCATTGTTCGTTTTTTCTCAGAACAGTCCATTCCACAAAACAACACAATCTATTAACAAGTTTGGGGCAATGTAGTTCCAGAATTTTTGTAACCTGCGAGGGACGAGTGATTTCCTGAAAGAGTGTTTGTGGAAATGCAATATCGGAGAGCTCGCGTTCGGTATCCATATTCCGAAGCCCGTAGGTTACTATGGTGATTTCTTCAAAGCCAGGCATAATATGGGTTACCTTGGTAACAAAACTAAAAGCTCCAATTCGGTCTTCTGCTTTAACGGGAGTGATATGAAAGGCTTTTTTTACTTCGGGAAGAAGAATTTGTCTGAATTCTCTTCCAGCAATACCAATAACCATAGCAACAACTATTCCTCCCGAAATTACAATTTCGCCGGGTTGGTAACGCTGATAATTATGATGTATAGGGTGACTGTTCTTTAGGTAAGTTGCCCAAAAGAGGTTTTCGCTCTTACCTATTGGGCGTACATACGAATGCAAAATGAGGTCACCAAAAGCAAAATTCGAGAAAATATTATCTAGTTCAATGCCTCTGGCACGGGCCAGTATTTTATCCTTAAAATGATTATTGTGCATTGGTATGGACAATTCAGAGGGGATAGTTGTTTTGGCTTTAAACTTGGGGAATAATGTTACCCGAACAAGAGAAAAAACGGGTTCTCCTTTTTGATTGGAAAGAAGATGTATTGCTTCAAGAATGGAGTTTTGTCCGTTGGCCGATTCTTTTATGCTGGTAATTTTTATGGAACAGGTAAATGTATCTCCCGGGAAAGCGGGTCTTAAATAAATGGCGTCTCTGAGTTCAAGATGGAGAAAGCTTTTATGGGTGTAGTTTTCAACAATCAGACTAAGAGTTAGGTTCATGAGGAATCCGTATGGCAGAAACATCTGGTGAAATCCTAACCTACCCGCGAATTCCCCACTGTTTTCGGTGAAAGATGAGGTAGGTATAAATCCGTTCCACATGTTATGTGCTGATTCATCAATACTTATATTGTAATTACTGGATATTTCACGACCTACAAATACTTTTTCAGGGTCTAATCCGTAGTTTGCTTTTTTATTGGGTTTATAAAAAATCTCCATAATATTATTCGCATTTACCACAAATTTATGTTTTATTCTGAGAACTTCTCTTAATTGATGTTGGGTCTTGAGTTTTTAATTCCAAATATGTTTTATAAGCCCATTATCATTTGGGAAATACATATGTGTGGTGATGCAATTGGTTGAGTTATTATAGAGAAGCTAAACAGGAAACCGACCGGGGATTTTTGTTCCGCAAAAGCGGCAGCATCCATTAACCAAGTTATAAGCAGTAACATCAAAGCCATTTCGTCCAATAATCTTTTCGTTACACGATGGACACCAGGTGTTGTCGGCTTCATGTCCCGGCAAATTGCCGGGGTACACAAATTTTATTCCTGCTGCCTTGGCAATTTCACAAGCATTCTCGATAGTTTTTATAGGTGTAGGGGCGAGGTTTTTAAGTTTGTAGGTAGGGAAAAAACGACTGAAATGAAGTGGTGTTTCTTCAAAGCCGTTTTCAATGAGCCACATGCACATTTTTTCTGTGGTGTTGGGGTTGTCGGTCCATTCAGGAATCAGCAGGTTGGTGATTTCGAGCCACACCCCTGCTTCCTTTAATTCAATCAGGGTTTTTAGTACAGGTGACAGGTGGATCCCGTTCAGTTTTTGATAAGTTGAATCGTCAAATCCCTTAAGATCGATATTGGCAGCATCCATGTAACTGCACCATTCCATTAATGGTTGAGGTGAAATATAACCAGCAGATACAATAATGTTTTTCAACCCGGCCTCTTTGGCTTTTATAGCAGTGTCGGTAGCGTATTCAAAATAAACCACCGGATCGGTATATGTATAGGAAAGTGAATGACAACTCTTTTCAATAGCCAACTTAACCAAATCGGCTGGCATTATCAGTTGCTCACCCATATTGGATGGAGCCGATTGTGAAATGTGGTAGTTTTGGCAATTAAGACACTGAAGATTACAACCACATGTGGCCAGAGAAAATGTCTGGCTTCCCGGGAAGAAATGGTATAGTGGCTTTTTCTCAATAGGATCAATGTTTAGAGCAACCGGGTTTCCATAAGCCATTGTTACTAGTTTCCCTTTTTCGTTTTTCCTTGTTTTGCATTTCCCCGTTTCGTTAGGTTTTAAACGACATGCATGCGGACAGAGTTGACAAATAACAAAATCATCAACGGATTTCCAGTATCTGGCTTCAAAAGACATGGGTAAATTATTTTGTTTCTTTAAATATTATGGCTTCGTAAACAAATAATTCAGCGTCTTTCCATCCATCTTTACCAATTCCGGCTTTATCGCGGGCACATTTTTCGAGCATCTCAATTCTTGTCCAGTTCATGCGTGTGGCTACCTGGGGTAAAAATGTTCCCTGACTAGTACCTTTTTTGATAAGAATGCCGTGTTTACCGGGAGTTATTTCTTCCGGGCTATCTATTTTTTGAAGAGGCGATAAAACTGATATTTCTATGGTTGCTTTAGCTAAATCTTCTTCTTTAAGTGACTCAAATCGATTGTCCTCAAAAGCAGCTGATATGGCTGATTGTTCTACAACTTTCCAGAGAGGTGTGTCCTCTCCGATGTGCCCAATGCATCCATTCAGTTTATCCTCAACATAAATTGATACGAACGCTCCTACTTTGATTTCAAGATTTGGAGGAACAGGCTCTGTTTGCTCTAAATGGTTAAATGCTGTTTTAATTTTGGTTCGGGCATGGTTAAGCAACCATTCTTTTTCATCATTGGTTAGCGAAAATTCGTTTTCTGAATTGTTTAATGTAATTACCGAATAATATCCAACCACTTGTTTTGGATCTCCGTAAGGAGAGTCAGATGAGTTTTGGTACATTACAGGTATAAAGGAGAGATTCTCTTTTTTGCTGGTAATGAAAAGCAGGGATAAAACAGCTGTCCACCCGCATAAAGAAGTTATTAACCCTGGGATTTTCTCTTTTTCGTGCATCGAAAGAACCTCAAGTAAAGCCTCGGGACTGTTGCTTGTGATGGCTTCAAGAGTTTCTTTATCAGCATTGCGGGCATCTTTGTCGTTTGGGTAGTGAGAAAAATCTGTGCTGATAATAAAAAGGTTATCAGGCGAAAAGTATGTCTTAAGAATTTCGGCTATGGCTTTGCATGTTGAGACATTGCGGGTGCCAATTAGTATAGGAACAATAGAAAACGGTTGTTTCAAATGGTATTGCAAAAATGGTAGTTCCACTTCCAGCGAATGTTCTTCAATGTGACTTCGGGGATCGTGACCAAAAAAAGGAGAAGAAGCAACCAGAGATTCCGTTATCTCGTTATCAACAGGAACAGTTCCAAGAGGTGTTGAAAATCCGGAACCTCTAAAAACTGATGCTCCATCGAAACTCATTCGGTGACTAGCACCTATCAGAAATATGGTTTTAAAGTTGGAGCTGGCATTTAGCTGGTTAACTCCCGATGCAGCTACCTGACCTGAAAAAACAAAACCTGCATGTGGCAGGATTAGAGCAGAAATTGGCAGGTTGGATATAGGAGGAACTGCTTCGCTAAAAAGTAATTCGAGATTTATCCGAAGTTTTACCGGATCATCATCATAAAATTTTCCTGCAACAGTTGGTGTTCTGACATCGCTCAACATCGCTTTTATTTAGATTTTACAGTATAAATAAGGGTTATAACACAACCCTATTCCTAAAGTTACAATATTATACACAAAATGCAAAAAAAATTCTGAGCTCAAAAATCTATAAACCCGATGGTTAGACCAATGACTATTGCTTTTAAATAAAAAAAATCATTTTTTTTGTTTTGTTATGTTGTAAGTTTAAAAATAACATCCTATTTTTGCAGCGCTTTAAAGCAAACATGATGACTCAGTAGCTCAGTTGGTAGAGCACATCCCTTTTAAGGATGGGGTCCTGG
>CAZSQG010000055.1:0-28475 GCA_964608615.1 uncultured Marinilabiliaceae bacterium | reverse complement strand
CCGCTGACCCTCTGGGTGTAAACCAGATGCTCTGAACCAGCTGAGCTAAGCGCCCTAAAATAATCAAATGAAGTGGGCGCTAACGGATTCGAACCGCTGACCCTCTGGGTGTAAACCAGATGCTCTGAACCAGCTGAGCTAAGCGCCCTCATTTTTTTAAAAGCGATGCAAAGATAGAAGAGTTTTAATGAACAGCAAAAACTTTTTTAAAATTAAATCACTTCCGCCACAACAAAAGTACTTCCACTAATGAGTATCAAATCATTAATGCCTGCATTATTTTTTGCACTGTTAAAAGCATCCTTAACCGATGAATACGCTTGCCCAACCAAACCAAACTTCTGAGCCATTGATTTTAAGTCGTTTGCATCAAGCCCTCTCGGAATATTAGCCTTGGCAAAATAATAAATTCCATCAACAGGTAACAGTCGTAAAACGGCTTCAATGGATTTATCGCTAACCATTCCTATTACAAAATGCAATTGCTTATGCGGTGTTTCATTAATCTGACTAACTACTTCACGCAGCCCATCTTCATTATGTCCTGTGTCGCATACAATAAGCGGGTCCGTTCCCAAAATTTGCCAACGACCCATCAATCCAGTATTTAACACCACCTTGGCTAACCCATTTTTAATATTTTCATGTGTTACTGAAAACCCTTTTAAAAGTAACTTCTCAATGGCTAAACACACCGTAGGCACATTTCGCATCTGATATTTCCCCAGCAAAGGTAATTGAACTTCTTCAAGAAAAACCTTACCACTTTTCACTATATCCAAACTCTGAAACCCTTTTTTTAGTCCTTTAGGCTGAGCAGTATAAATTGAATCAGCTATTGACAACGGAGCCTGACAAGATTCTGCCATTTCAACAAAAACATCAATGACCTCATCCTGATACTGTCCAATAACAACCGGCGTTTCTTTTTTAATTATCCCTGCCTTCTCACGGGCGATAGCCGTAAGAGTATTACCAAGCAAGGCAATATGATCAATTCCAATATTTGTAATAACACTTATCTCGGGCAAAATTATATTGGTAGAATCAAGCCTGCCGCCAAGACCAACTTCAATAACCGCAACATCAACCTGCTTGCGTGCAAAATAATCAAACGCCATGGCTACTGTCATCTCAAAAAACGAGGGCGATATTTCTCTAATAATAGTCTGGTGGTTTTTAACAAACTCAGTCACTTCATCTTTTAAAATCATCGCTCCATTTACACGAATCCGCTCACGAAAATCAAGTAAATGAGGCGAGGTATATAATCCGGTGCAGTAACCTGCTTCCTGAAGAATTGACGCAATCATGTGCGAAACAGACCCCTTACCATTGGTGCCAGCAACATGAATAGTTTTAAAACAATGATGCGGATGATTAAAATACTCGTCCAATCGCAACGTATTTTCTAGATTGTCTTTATAAGCTGATGGTCCGGTTCGTTGAAACATTGGCAACTGATCGAACAAAAAAGAAATTGCTTCAGAATAGGTCATGTTAATTAAATAAATTACCGCAAAATTAATTATACAAAAATGATAATTTACCAGCTAAATTGGTATTTTTAATCATTATTTAATAAAAAAAAATAAACCCGGGAGACAAAAAACAGAACTCCTTTTCACAATTTAAAGCCAATACCCCTTAATCATTTATTATCAACCTCTTAAAACATCTTCATATGGCTACTAAAAAAAAGAATAATTCAAAAATTTTTATTCTTGATACCAATGTCCTGTTACATGATCACCAGTGCATTTATAATTTTCAGGATAACGACGTGATCATCCCCATTGTAGTTTTGGAAGAACTTGACAAGTTCAAAAAAGGGAGCGATCAGATAAATTTTCAGGCAAGAGAGTTTGTGCGCCAACTTGACCAGTTAGCCGGCGAAAAACTCTTTACAGAAGGTGTTCCTCTTGGCCCGGACAAAGGAAGACTTTTTATTGCTACCGGGAAAGATTTTCCTCAGGTAATGAATGATTCATTTAGTGAAAAAACACCCGATCACAGGATTCTTGCAATCGCCATTTTCATTAAAGAGCAGTTTAAAGATAGAACCACTATTTTTATCAGCAAAGACATTAATTTAAGAATGAAGGCCAAATCGCTTGGTCTTACTTCGGAAGACTACGAATCAGATAAGGTTAAGAATATCGAGATTCTTCATAAAGGTGTTGATACCTATGATGATTTTTCACTTGAAGCCATTGAGAAACTATATAAAAATGGCTCAATTCCCCGAGCAGACTTCCCCATGACCATTGAAGCCAACATGGCCAACCAGTATTTTATTCTGCGCAACAGCAACCAAAGTGTTTTGGCATGTTTCGATCCATTTGCTCAAACAATTAAACGAGTTGAAAAACATGCCGCCTTTGGCATTGAGCCAAGAAATGCTGAACAAACATTCTCTTTAAATGCCCTTCTGAATCCCGACATTAAACTGGTTTCTTTAACCGGGAAAGCGGGTACTGGTAAAACATTGCTAGCCTTAGCTTCAGCTTTACAGCAATGCAAAATGTACAAACAGATTCTTTTAGCCCGGCCCATTATTCCTCTTTCAAACCGCGATATTGGGTTTCTTCCAGGCGATGTAAAAGAAAAAATAGGTCCTTATATGTTGCCACTTTTCGATAACCTTACAGTTATTAAAAATAAATTTGCGGCCAACAGTAAGGAGCTTGCTCAAATTGAGGAAATGCAAAAAAAAGATGAACTAATTATAACACCACTGGCTTACATCAGAGGCCGAAGTTTATCAGATGCCTTCTTTATTGTAGACGAGGCTCAAAACCTGACACCTCATGAAGTAAAAACTATCATAACCCGGGCTGGCGAAGGTACTAAACTCATTTTTACCGGAGATATCCACCAAATCGATTCTCCTTATCTGGATATGCAATCGAATGGGTTGGCCTATCTTACCGATAAAATGAAAGGACAAGATTTGTTTGCCCATGTTAACCTTATTAAGGGCGAACGTAGTTATCTGGCCGAATTGGCTTCAAATCTGCTTTAGCAAAAAAAGCTATTCTAAAAAAACCTTCAACTGAATAGTCACTAAAAAACCGTGAAATTCGCAAAGCCATAAATTGGTCTTTGTGAACTTCACGGTTTTTTTTTTTCAATCCAAAAATAATAATCAGGAATTTTGACACCCATGTGAACAACAAGTTAATACCTCCAGGCTTTTAGCAATTCTCAAAACATTAGTATGCATTTTTCACTCAAATCTAACCCAATCGAACTTTGCATATCCTTTACTTTCCTGCATGTTTGGATTAAGGTTAAACAATCCCACTTTGGCCCCAATCCATCTGCCACTTTTAGCCTGAAAAGGCTTACCTAAGGTTGTGAAATTCATATTGTCGAAACTAAAACTAAAACTGCATAATCCGCCATCAGCAACTGTTACACGAAAATAACAGGAGTTTTCATCAGTTGATATTGACTCCTGAAGATCGGTTGCCGGATCGCAACGATTATAAGTTCCATTATACATTGCTATCTGATTAAGCATCGCAGTTTTTTCGAAAACAATAAAAGCCCACTCCGCACCCATTATTACCAATCCAGCCTGTTCACCAACTAATTCGCCATTAAATTCAATTTTAGTTGTTACGGAAAATTCAGGAGCCGGGAATTTTTGCAGCAATAAATTGGGAGCCAACCACAAACTTCCATTCTGTCCTATATTCTTAACAGCATTGAGTTGTAGCTGTCCTTCCATTAACACAAACCACTCATGTTTTGGATTGGCATGCCATTGCCATTGTAATCCCAATTCTCCATTATTAAACTCATCAGTAGTTGGCGGAGTAGCAATAGGCCAGATTTTACCCACATTTGGTTTGTTATATTCCAAAACCGGCTCTCCTATGCCATCATCATTAATATCCTCTCCCAATAAAGGCCAGTTATCAACCCATTTTACAGGTTGTAAATGCACAATTCGGCCATACGGTGGCTTATCCTGAAAATGCATAAACCACGACTCGCCCGACTCCAACTCAACAAGCCCTCCCTGATGTGGTCCGTTTACATTAGTATTGCCCTGATGCAGAACATTCATAACATCATATGGCCCATAAATATTCTTTGATCGCAAAACAGTCTGCCAACCTTCAGAAACGCCCCCTGCAGGCGCCAGGATGTAATAATACCCATTTCGTTTAATTAATTTAGGCCCTTCAATGGTTGGCTGGCTTTCATCACGATATATTGAAATCCCATTATCCAAAAGAGTCAACCCATCAGCACTCATTTTATGCAAAAACAATTCATTGCCACATAATTTACTTCGAACAAGGTAAGCATTGCCATCGTCGTCCCACAGCGGACAAGGATCCTCCCATAATGCTACATCCACAACATGATGCAACTCCCATTTGTTGTGTGGATCATCAGTCACAGCAACAAACAACCCTTCATCGGGAGTACAAACGTACACGTAAAATTTATTGTCATTAAACCGAATCGATGGGGCCCAGGCTCCCAATCCATGTGCAGGTTTATCGAACTTCTGATATGGCAAAGCATCAAATACATGATTAATAATGGTCCAGTTAACCAGATCTTTTGAGTGCAAAATAGGAATACCCGGCATACAGTTAAAACTGGAGGCAACCATATAAAAATCGTCCCCCACTTTAATCATATCCGGATCAGAATAATCAGCATAAAGAATTGGATTCTTAAACCTGCCATTTCCCAAATCAGGAGTCCATAGCTGGGCTGACAATGTTCCAGTAATTGCACTAATCAATATAAATGATAACAATCTTAATTTCATATGTTTATAATTTTGATTTCAGTTGCCACATGGAACTCGTCCCGAAGCTACAGGATGAAATACAATCGCATGTTTTAATTTTTTATGATTTTCCTTATATATACTTAAATCACAAATTATTTTTCTTCAATTACCCCGATCCTAATAAGTTTGAAGAAAATCAACATCCTGCTTCAGACATTTAGTCAACAACCTGTATATTAGACATCAACACAGGCATTCATTTGCGATTCTATCCTTTCAATTTAGTTCTCAAAGAAAGAAAACTCTCATTATTTTTTATCTACAACTCGTTGTAATTCCTTTTGAACAGACGTATCAACAACATCAACCAATAATTCACTTTCATAATTGTAACTTAATACATAAGCAGGCTCTTGTGATATCATATATACACCATCCTTATTACGGTCATCACCAAAAGTTATGAGCAAATCCTTTTTCCCTTCCACAAACTTATAGGATAACACTGTTAAGCCAGCCTTACTTATTTTTCTCAATCGCTGCTCTTTAAGCGAATAAACATATAGGTTGTTAAAATCAGACAATGTGATTTTACCGTCTTTATCTGTATCTTTTTCAGCAGCAGTAAAAACGCTTATCACTTCATCGTCAAAATAAGCAATTGACAAATCATTTCCCATAATTCGGTTCTCGCATATCTTCCAGGTTTTATTAGATGGATAATCATATACAATAAGATTGATAAACAATCCGTAAAATTGCTTTACTCTTGTTTTTTTGAAGGAGCCTGATCCAAACAAATCTAAAACGTCAATATTCTCCTCATCCGCATAATATTCAGGTAGCTCTAAAGTGCGTATCGAAACAGGAATTAAGTAAACCAATTTAGCGGTATCAATCAGTCTGGGTTCTTCATACGATATTATTTGCTGACGCAAACTGTCTCTGTTCAGTTGTTCAACCCGTTCGTCCGATAATAAAGCATTGGAAATAACAGGCGGTTTGGATGGAATAAACTCCGATATTAAAAACACCAAAAGAGAGATTAATCCAATAGCAGCCAAAGCAACCATTATGGTGCTAAAAAGGGCCAGCATCTTCTGGTTGTAATTCTTAATTCGTTCTATATTCATACTTATAATTTTTTTGTTAAGGCCAGATAGTTCCCATTAATAGGAGAAACTACCTCAAAAAAACAAATATCCTCCTGTGTGAGAACTATTTATTATTATCGAATCATAATTTAAAATTATAGACAAATTACCAGTTGACATACCCCTGTTTAATAAACAGATCGAATCGGCGCGAAAAGGCTTCATCTAAAATCCCACTGTCTTTATTGCGAAATTGAGGCGTAAACTCGTTTGAGAAATTTCTGAAAGCTATATGTTCAAGATTATCAGGAACCAGATTAAATTTAGTAGAATCGACTTCTCTTTCGGTCGAGAAAATCCACCTCACAGTTACCCTATACCTTCCTTCTTTAAATTCGATTAGTGAAAACCCGGTGAAAAAACTCCTATCCCCGCATATTGAAAATAAAGTCCCCTTTAACCCACTACTTTCACAATCAACTAATACAGGTTTTAACTTACCAGTTATTTTGTTTTCCCTAATCTCAATATCCGACAAAAAGCCTTTATCTTTTACCTGATCAACCAATTGATCAAAATTGAGAGTAGTTGGATAAATTTTTTGCCATATAATTTCATTGTCTTCAATGCTAAAGTTATTGACGATTTCCTGTGAAGAAATAGAGATGAAAGTAAAGATTGAAATAAATAAAATTCCAGATTTTAAAATAGTATTCATAATTCCAGATTAGACACTAAAAATAAAGAATCACCACAAATTAAAACGAAAAGTACAAAAAATGGCACTTAGAAAAACATATCTCTCACATAATTATAAAAAAACAGGAATATAGCAAACACGATTATATTTCTCATACCCATTTTCCTTACTATTTACAATATCAGGCTTTGTAAAAGACCAATGTGATTGAATGATCTTCCAGTTTCCGACTTTTTCTTTACGGTAAACTTCAATAATCCGGCCAATATAAAGACCAGGGATGAACCATGCAGAAATCCATAAAAGAGATCAGAGATTTCAAAAAAACGGAGTGCAATGAAGCTAATGGCCAGAATTACTAACCCAACGGGTAAAAGCCATGCAAATTTACTGATCATAATAAAAAGAATTAAACAGGTTAAGGATAAGCAAATTTAATGAATGAATCATATTTACCAATTGCTATTTATTTTTTCAGAGTAGGAACCATTATCCTTAGCACATAAATAACATCACCTTATAAAATCAGAATTTGCACTTATTCTGTTACTACTTAGCCCTATTTTATATTCAGATCCGGATTTTAACAACAATGGTGAATTTTCAAATATCGTAAAATCAAGTTTTCTAAATTGTGGCTAAATTCAACTAATTCTTCCGTTCGCGTCATTCCTAACGATTAATTTGGGATTAACCTAATTATCCATCATACTCCCAAATTCATTATTTGTATATTTGCACTACGAGATAACCACTAAAAGAACCATGACAAACTATAAAAGCCTGTGTCTGGCAGCAACAGAGATAATCCGTGAAACCGGTCTATTTATCCGCCAGGAACGCGAAAACACAAATATTGAAGTAGAATCAAAAGGTAAAAATGACTTCGTCACTCAGTTTGATAAAGCAGCCGAAGCCAAACTGGTTACAGCTCTTGAGAAATTAATACCTGAAGCAGGGTTTATTGCTGAAGAAAGCACTTCGACTAAAAAAGGGAAGCGTTTTAATTGGATTATCGACCCCATTGATGGCACTACGAATTTTATTCATGGACTTTTCCCCTATTCAATAAGCGTGGGTTTGATGGAAAATGACTGCATTGTTACCGGCGTTGTTTATGAAATTGGAATGGATGAATGTTTCTTTGCCTGGGAAGGGGCACCAGCAATGCTCAATCATAAAGAGATAAGCGTTTCGAAAAAACCAACAGTAGCCGACTGCCTTATTGCAACAGGCTTCCCTTATAATAACTTTTCCTTAATGGAACAGTTCATGGAATCTCTAAATTATTTTATGAAGAATAGTCATGGAATGCGACGCCTCGGTTCAGCTTCAGTTGACTTGGCTTATCTAGCCTGCGGACGCTTCGATGCTTTTTACGAATACGACCTCAAACCCTGGGATGTAGCAGCAGGGGCCTTTATTGTTCGGCAAGCAGGTGGTAAAGTAGCTGATTTTTCAGGTGGCGATAACTTTATTTTCGGCCGTGAAATTATGGCATCAAATGCTATGGTTTTTGATGAATTCTCCATGAACATAAAAAACTACCTTTCGGTTAGATAAATTCTATATTGATGCAAAAAAAAAGAATCAGTCAAGCTCTGACATTTTATGCAATTTATCCGCTTATATGGACTATTAGTTGGCTTCCATTATGGTGTCTTTACCGATTCTCGGATTTGTTTTTTATTCTGGTAGCAGCAGTTGGATACAGAAGAGAGGTTATTACATCAAATCTGAAACGTGCTTTCCCCGACAAAAACAAACAATTTATCCGTAAAACCAGAATAAAGTTTTACAGACACTTCTGCGACCTGTTTATTGAAACAATTGCCCTGATGCACGCCAACCCACATAAAATACAAAAACGAGTTGAGCTTGTAAATTTTCATCTGATCAACGAAGCCCTTGACAATAAAAAAGACATTATTGGAGTTGTTGGCCACTATGGCAACTGGGAATGGATACCAACCATTAACTTAGTTATTAACGCATCGGGCTGCTCTGTTTATCGCCCCCTTAAAGATCCATACTTCGATCGTTTTATGATCCATCTTCGTTCGCTGTTTAATTCCACTAATTTCCCTCTTAAAAGTACTGTTAAGGAAATTATAAAGATGAAACAATCAAATCAGCGATTTGTACTCGGACTAATTGCAGATCAAAGTCCATCAACATTTGAGCTTCAATTCTGGACCACTTTTCTTACTCAAAAAACCCCTGTTCTACTCGGTCCTGAAAAGTTATGCAAACTTGCTGATACTGAATTGTTTTTTTTCCGGATGGACAAGCTCAGACGTGGAAAATACCAATTAACGGCTGTTCCATACCCCGGTAATGTTAAAACAGATGCAGAATTTACTGCAACCAAATGGCACGTAAAACAACTGGAGGACCAAATATATCGCAAGCCGGAATTATGGCTCTGGTCACATAAGCGTTGGAAATACCAACATCTATATAATGGCCAGGCCTTTGAATAACCCATTTGATAATTTTAATTTCCAACCTAATAAAAAATAAAGCATGGCTTTACCCCATGTATCTGTCGTAATTCTTAACTGGAACACCTGTGAATTATTAAAGCAGTTTATTCCATCAGTTGTTGAAAATTGCAACATCTCAGGAGTTGAGATTGTTTTAGCCGACAACGGCTCAACCGACGACTCTGTTATGTGGGTAAGGCAATATCACCCTCAGATTCGCATTATTGAGCTCCATCAAAATTATGGATTTGCCGAAGGTTACAACAAGGCGCTTGCAGAAATAGAATCAGAATTTTCGGTCATGCTTAATTCCGATGTTGCTCCTGGTAAAAATTGGCTGGAGCCATTGATCCAAGCCATGCGGAATTTTCCTAATACAGCAGCCTGCGTTCCTAAAATAATGTCATTCACCAACCCTGATCAATTTGAATATGCCGGTGCAGCCGGTGGCTTTATAGACAGTTTTGGTTACACATTTTGTCGCGGCCGGGTCTTTAATATCTCAGAAACTGATAAAGGACAATACAACTGTTCGGGCAAGATTTTCTGGGGAAGTGGCTCTGCCCTGATGATTAGGACAGCTCTTTTCAGGGATACAGGAGGTCTCGACCATGATTTTTTTGCTCACATGGAAGAGATTGACTGGTGCTGGCGTGTTAAAAACAGAGGTTATGATATTCGATATGTACCATCATCGGTTATTTATCACTTGGGAGGAGGCACTCTTTCGTACAAAAGCCCAAAAAAGACCTACCTTAATTTCAGGAATAACATGCTGCTGATACTCAAAAACAAACCCGGTTTCTCAGGCTGGGGAACATTGTTTTTCCGATTCTTTCTTGATTATGTGGCTATGGCAAAATTCGTTTTCTCCCACGAATATGACTTTGCCAAAGCAGTTCCAAGAGCCCATTACAGTTTTTTAATCAAATTTGGTTACTACCTAAAAAAACGAAAGACACTTATGCCTTTCGTAATTAAAACTAACCATCCGGAAACTTATAAAGGCTCCATTGTTATAGATTTCTTCCTTCGAAACCGGAAATATTTCAACCAGATAAAGTTTAAACCTGATTGATTACTGTTACAAAAACAGATGTTAATAGCGAAAATTATATGGTTATTACAAAAGAGCACATCATAATGCTTCAAAAATAGTCTCAAGCCTGTTGCTTCGTGAACCTTTAACTAAAACGACACTATTCTTCAAAGGATTATCTTTAAGGTAATTTTTAAGCGTTTCAGATGACTCAAACCATATCACCCGGCTATCATCAGGAATAATGTCTCTAAACTCAGACCCAACAAAAACACATTGCTTAACATTCATCTCCATTACTTTTGCAACCAACACTTTATGTTCAAATAAGCTATCGTTGCCAAGTTCTTTCATTCCACCAAGAATCAGCACCTTATTTTCCTCATTAATACTCCTAAAATTCTCCAGAGCCGCATTCATACTGCTGGGATTAGCATTATAGGCATCCATTAACACTTTATTATTGGCTGTTTTGGTTAGCTGAGAACGGTTATTAACAGGCTCATATCCGGCAAGAGCTTTATTAATCAATTGAGGCGAAATTTTAAAATAAACACCAACACAAACTGTAGCAAGTGCATTCTCAAAATTATACAAGCCCGGAAGCTGCGTTACAACTTTATACCATAATTCAGAATTCGCCGTTTTCCATTCAAACTCAAGAAAAGGAGATGCAGTGGCATTTCGCCCAACTACCAAACCTACTTCTTTTGTACCATATCCAACATAGGCTCCATTACCCCATATTTCCAGTAACTGGGCATTATCAATATTAATAAATGCGGGCGACTGGTTATTCCTGAGAAATTGGTAAAGCTCACCCTTAGCTTTTTTAACTCCTTCAAATGAGCCAAATCCTTCAAGATGCGCTTTCCCCACATTGGTTATTATGCCATAATCGGGTTGAGCTATTGAGCTTAAGAGGGCTATTTCACCAATATGGTTGGCCCCCATCTCAATAATAGCCACCTCCGTTTCCAAAGGCATTGATAAAATTGTTAGCGGAACTCCAATATGATTATTAAGATTACCACGGGTACTCCAAATCTTAAATTTTTCTGACAAAACTGAGGTCATTAACTCCTTAGTTGTCGTTTTTCCATTAGTACCTGTTATACCAATAACTTGCGTTGGCAATGAGCTTCGGTAATGTGAAGCCAGACTCTGCAGCGCCTCCAAAACATTAGGCACCAATATGCAACCAGCATTACCGGATAATTTCTTATCGTCAACCACCGCATACGAACATCCATCCTTTAATGCCTGAAGGGCATAATCGTTACCATTAAAGCTATCTCCTTTAAGAGCAAAAAAAAGGGAACCAGGATAACAATTCCGACTATCGGTAGCAACACCGGTGCTTTGTTTAAAAATGTTGAATAACTTGTCAGATTCCATAAAATAAAGATCCAATAAAAAAAGGCTGGAATTACCAGCCTTTTTTTCCAATATTCAAATATGTTTATTTTTTCTTAGCTTTTTTTGATGCAACTGGTGAACCTACGCGAGTCATTGCACAACGGAAACCAATATCATCTCTTGCTTCACGTTCGTCAAGGAAACGGCGTGTTCCAGGGCTCAACCAATATGCTCTATCTCTCCAACCTCCACCTTTATATACTCTTGAACGGTCAGACACCAAACTTCCAAGAGCGCCAGGGCTGGCAGCGTACATGTTTTTTGTATTGGAATCAGTATCAGCCCAACCTTCACCGGGAACAATATTTGAAGCGCCATCACCATCCTCATAATTCCTATTATCTGCAGTTCTATAATTGTATCTGTCAATAATATCTTCGTCTTTTTCCTCACGGTACCGAATACGGCCAAATTCATCTTTATCTACAACAATTCCTTCCTCATCAAGAACTTTTGTTTGAAACACATTACCACGAAAAGGACTGAACTCATCAACATCCTGAAACGAAAGTGGACGATAAACATCGGCTACCCATTCATTAACATTTCCTGCCATGCAATAAAGACCATAATCATTGGGATAATATGATTTAACATCAACAGTAATATCACCTCCATCGTTAAGCGAACCAGCCATACCCATATAGTCACCATTACCTCTTACAAAGTTGGCCATCATCATACCTCTTTCTTTTTTATCAGCATTCCTCAAAATATGTCCATCCCAAGGATAAAGCCTGCGGTTTGTAAGTCTTTCCTCAAATGAGTTCCCAATAAGACCTAATGCTGCATACTCCCATTCTGCTTCTGTTGGAAGACGATAACGGGGTAATAAAATTCCGTCATCACTTCTTACACGACGGGTTTCATTATTTGGATCAAGATCTTTCATCGGACGCTTACCGGGAGTTCCATCAAATTTGCCCAACAGATATGCTTCGCTGTTAAAATTGTTTTCGTTTTGTTGATTAACATCCATCTCCAGTATTCCCATTTCCACAAGAATCAACTCATTCACACGGTCAGTACGCCATGCACAAAAATCGGAGGCTTGCAACCAGTTTACTCCAACAACTGGATAGTCGCTGTAAGCAGGATGACGCAAATAATTCTCAACAAAAGGCTCATTATAGGCCATAGGTCGACGCCACACTAACGTGTCGGGCAATGCTTTGCGATAAACTTCAGGATAATCAGTAAATACCCTACGAATCCAGTAAAGATATTCACGATAATCGGCATTTCTAACCTCAGATTCATCCATATAGAACGAAGGTACTGTTACGCGACGAGGAGAATTGTCCCACTCTTTCATAACACTTTCTTCTACCTGTCCCATAATAAAGGTACCACCTTCAATAAAGGCAAGTCCCGGACCGTTTTCCTGCTCATAACCCTCACGGTACTCAAAACCTCCATATTTAGGATTATTATAACTCCAACCTGTAGTCGAAGAAACATCTTTGCCACCCTTACCACACGAGGTCAATACCAGTGCAGCAGCGGAAATGGTAAATAAAAAACTGGATTTAAATCTCATAGCTTATTTTCTTGAATTCTGACTATCTAAGTTTACCTATACAAATATAGAAAAAATCGTGTCATGTATTGGTTTTATGAAGCTTTATACTACAAAAATAAGAAAAGGTTATACCAAATTAAGGCTTCTTTGCAATTTTTTCAACCGTTTCGAAAACTAAGTTTAAAACTAATTGCTTCTCTCCTGACATTCTGATAATTGAAACAACTTCTAAAAACACATTACAAAGGTTATAACGTTGTTTTTTTTTTTTTGTTACCCTAGACTTGATTTTTTTATTTTTTTTTGTCCTAATTCATAAATTTTTATTCAGCGATTCAAGCTTTCCAGTAAATAAGATAATTTACGGATAGTTTTATGAAGAGCTAAATTAACCCAAAGCGATAAAAACAAATGGAATAGAATCAGTCATTCAAAAAAACTTGTAATGATAAAGAACAGCTTGATCTACTCCTTGATTCAAACAACCCATTGATCATCGTTTTTATTGCATTGGCCATAATTCATAAATTGAATATAACTTTACAACTTGTTTTAGCGTTATACTTTAAATATGGATTCCATTAATCCACACCTGAATATAAAAACATCAGGTAATAAGAATCCATTATTGCCGAATTTAAGTCTTAATACACTATGGCACGTCAACTATTTTTATTCATACTGCTTCAATTCGGCATTCAAATACTCTGTGGTCAGGAACGTCAGAACATTTCTTCTCACATCTGTATTTATCAGATAAACAGAGTATCTGAACAGCAGCTCCCTTTTAAAGGAGAAGGCAATATCTTTGACGGAGTCCCGGTTTTCAGGTTTCGGGTTGCAGTGCCTGAATCAACAAACCCTTCTTCAGTAAATTTGGCACTTAAAAATCTTTCGTGGGTACCGTATAATGATCCGTTCATAACTGAATATCCCCAAGAATTCAAAAAAGCTGAATATCATTTGGTTAATATACGGAAAGAAACTTATTTAGAAATTGAATTGGTTCCTTTTGCTGTAATTTCAGATATCCCCCAACAACTCGAGTCCTTCGATTTTGAAATTAGCTTTGACAAGCAGTTTTCATCAATTCTAAAAAGCAGTTCGATTTCTGAGAAATATGCTTCAAACTCTGTTCTTGCTTCAAGTAAATGGTGGAAAATCTCAGTAACTGAAACAGGAATCCACAAGATACCCTATTCATCATTAACCAACTGGGGATTTGCTTCTCCGGAAAACGTAAGAGTTTTTGGTTATGGGGGCGAAATGCTTCCCAAGCTGAATTCGGATTCACGACCCGATGATTTGCCCGAAGTGGCCATATGGCATTACAACAATGCCATATATTTTTACGCTCTGGGGCCTGTGATATGGAAATGGAACAGCGAAGAAAATATGTTCTTGCACCAGATTCATGATTATTCCAATGAGGCTTATTATTTTCTATCCGATATCAGTGGCTCAGTTAAAAGTCCTCAAATCCAGCCAAGTGAAACTGGTGAGAACAATTATACATCAACTCACTTTGACGATCTTAGATTTCATGAACAGGAGCTTAACAACCTATTAAGATCGGGGCGTAGATGGTTTGGCGAGAAGTTTTCACCCTCAGGAACCCTTTCTCGGGATTATAACTTCATATTTCCTTCAAGAGATGTTTCCCAACCGGTAAAAATTAGTACGCGTGTTGCCTGTCGGGATAATACTGAGAGTATTTTTGAATATAAAGTTAACGATCAGGAAATCCCCATCCTTAGCTTAAACGTTCCTGCTATATCTTTTAGTGATTATGTTGGTTACTATGCATACGAGAATAAGGATGCAGCAACTTTCACCGATAATAATAGTAACATAAATATATCTGTTACTTTACTAAACTCAGCAAGTACAGTTTCAGGCTGGCTGGATTATATCTCAATCAACACCCGAAGCAATCTGCAGATTACCGATTCTCAACTTTCATTCAGAGATAAAGCTTCACATGGCGATGGGAATATAACTCTTTTCAAAATAACCAATGCTTCTGAAGAAACAACCATATGGGACGTTACCAACCGTAATGATGCCCAAAAGTTAACCACTACAAGAAATGGATCAACATTACAATTTAAAACTTCAACCTCTTTACTAAAAGAGTTTGTTGCCTTTAATCCTTCCGGCCAATTTCCGATTCCTGTAAGTGTGGGAGCTGTCGAAAACCAAAACCTGCACGCAACCGGTCAGGTTGATTATATAATTATTGTTCCCCGTGAGTTTACAACTCAGGCAAACCAGCTGGCCGAGCTTCATAACAATCACAACGCATTATCGACCTTAGTTGTAAATCCTGAAGCCATTTACAATGAGTTCTCATGGGGACATAAAGATCCCACTGCCATCAGATCGTTTGTTAAAATGCTATACGACAAGGCGGAGGGAGATCTTTCCAAAACGCCTAAATATCTGTTACTCTTTGGCAACGGTTCTTTCGACAACAGGAGCTCTGATGGTATTACAAAATCACATATCATTACCTATCAGTCGGAAAATTCAATTCATCGCACCAACACATACGTTACCGATGATTATTATGGTTTCCTCGACGAAACAGAAGGTGATAACGATCAGTACAATCGATCTGATATTGGCATTGGAAGATTCCCTGTTAAGAATGTAACCGAGGCGCAAACCTCGGTTGACAAAGTAAAAGCTTATCTTGAAGAACAATCAACCGGGAAATGGAGCAAATTAATCACATTTATTGGCGATGATGAAGACTCAAATAATCATATGACCGATGCAAATTTACTGGCAAATAAAGTTGAAAATAACTACCCCCAGTTTGATATCAGGAAAATTTTTCTTGATAACTATGAGAAAGTAACTACTTCAACCGGAAAAAGGTTCCCTGATGCTACTGATATAGTGAACCGTACAATTAATGAAGGCACACTAATTTTTAATTATGTAGGACACGGAAGCGAAAATGTGCTTTCTACTGAGCAAATTGTCAATATTCCAGGCATAAAAAATTGGAATAACATCCGAAACCTGCCTGTATTTGTTACAGCAACCTGTGAATTCAGCCGTTTTGACAACCCATACTTAGTTTCAGCTGGCGAAGAGGTTTTCCTTAACCCCACCGGTGGTGCAATCGCACTTCTTTCAACCACTCGTATAGTCTATGCAAGTTTAAATTACGAGCTAAATGATGCTTTTTTTAATTACGTTTTTTTACATAACCCCAACGGAGAAAAACCGGCCTTAGGTGACGTAGTGAGGTTAACCAAAGCTTCATCTGGCAATACCATTAACAAGCTCAACTTCACCCTTTTAGGCGATCCAGCCATTAAATTACAGTATCCTGAAAACCGAATTAACCTCGTCAAAATCAACAATAAACTCATTGAAGATAAGCCTGATACACTGAAAGCCCTATCACGAATCCAGCTTGAAGCAGAAATAGTAACTCCAGATGGAATTTCTTTCGACACATTTAACGGTTTAGCCGACATTACGGTTTATGATAAAGCAATGAATTTAAAAACTCTTGGAAACGATGGTGCTACCCCTTTTGAATTCAGTCAATATTCGAATATTATTTTCAAGGGAAAGAGTACCGTTACTAATGGAAAATTCTCTTCTGAATTTATTATCCCTTACGATATCCGATACAACTTTGCTCCAGGTCGCATAAGCCTTTACGCCTATTCAGAAGAATCAGGAGAAGCTTTTGGCGCTAATAATGAAATTATCGTAGGAGGATTTAACTTATCAGCCCCTGACGATAATGATGGCCCTAATGTAAAACTCTATCTCAATCATGATTCGTTCAAGCCTGGCGATAAAACCGGGAAAGCTCCCCTTTTATATGCTCAAATAAAGGATGAATCAGGAATAAACACTTCGGGTAGTGGGATAGGTCATGATATTACTCTGGTGATTGATGGTAAAAAGGAAAACCCAATTATCCTGAACAGTTATTTTGAAGCAAAAAACGACACTTACCAGGAAGGATTGGTACTATACCAATTGCCTGAACTCTCAAAAGGCAGTCATCAAATATCACTTAAAGTTTGGGACACTTATAATAACTCCACCACCACCGGAACAGATTTTGCTGTAGTTGACAATAATGAGTTAACAATTAAAAATTTCATGTTTTATCCAAATCCGGTAGCACTTGGAGACAATTTCTATTTTTATTTCAATATGGATGAGCCAAACAGCACACTTGTAATAAACACGGAATCAATAAACACCTCAGGTAGCCTTATTGGTAAAGCCAAGGTTCAGATTGTGGCTTCAGGCAATGATATTGATCCGATTCCATTATCTTTGTGGACACTGGGAATTAAAAATCCGGGTATATACTTCATTAGATTTCTGATTTCAAGTAGTACCGGAAGAGAAACTCAGGTGGTGCAAAAAATTATGGTTCGACCATAATAAACTTTATTATTATTTGTTTTTAGAATATAGAAATACTATTAAGTATGATTATGAGATCTATTATTAAAAGTTGGATGGTTGTTCTGATCGCTTACTTATTTTGCTTAGTAAATATCAGGGCACAGGAAGTGAACCCGAATGAACTGGGAGGACAAGTAAATATTATCAGTACCGCAGTTCCCTTTCTGGGAATCACACCTGATTCAAGATCAGGCGGGATGGGAAACGCCGGTGTTGCAATATCTCCGGATGTTAATGCACAGCACTGGAATCCTGCTAAATTTGCTTTTATACAAGGCGATATGGGATTTGCTATGTCATACACGCCCTGGTTAAGAAAATTAGTTAACGACATTAACATGTATTACCTGACAGGGTTTAAACGTATTGATGAAATGCAGGTAATCAGTGGTTCATTACGCTACTTCACTCTTGGCGAGATTATTTTCAAAGAAACTCCTGATGATAATCCCATGACAGTAAAGCCCAATGAATTTGCCATTGACCTTGGATATAGTAGGGTGCTTTCGGATCATTTATCAGGAGCAGTTGTTTTCCGCTATATCCGTTCTGACCTTAATAGTGGCATTTCACAACAGGGAGATATGCAACCAGGCAACTCTTTTTCTGCAGATCTTGCTTTCTATTTCCGCACCAGCGCTAATTTATTCGGGCAAAACACAAATATTTCATCGGGACTTAACATTTCCAATATTGGAAATAAAATATCGTACGATGGTGGTGATACCAAACAGTTTATTCCCACAAATATGCGTTTGGGTGTAGCTGCTTCAACTGATCTGGACGCATACAACAGTATTACTTTTACTGTTGATGCAAACAAGCTTTTAGTCCCAACCCCTGGATTAGCTGCTGAAACACAGGATGATTATGCTCTCGAATACAAGGATATGTCAGTTACTAAAGCAATATTCCGGTCTTTCTCCGATGCTCCTGGTGGTTTTAAGGAAGAACTTCAAGAGATTAGCTATAGTGTGGGACTAGAATATTGGTACGACAAACAGTTTGCTGCACGTGTGGGATATTTTCATGAACATGAAAATAAGGGAAACCGAAAACACTTCACTGCGGGTGTAGGACTAAAATTCAATATGCTAACTATTGATGCATCCTATATTATTCCTGTGGTGCAAAATAATCCACTTGCCAACACCATCAGGTTTACATTGGGGATAGACATGGACGGCATAATTAAACAGAAATAAAGCTAATGAATCCTTTAAACATTAGAACCGGAATGGGTTATGACGTGCACAGGCTGGCTGAAGGATACAAACTTTGGATTGGCGGCATCGAGATCCCATTTGAAAAAGGCTCAGTGGGCCATTCAGATGGTGATGTGCTTATACATGCCATTTGCGATGCACTTTTAGGTGCAGCCAACCTCAGAGACATTGGCTACCATTTCCCCGATACAGATCCAACATTAAAAGGCATCGACAGTAAAATCATCCTTAAAAAAACCATGGATTTAATAAGACAATCCGGTTACCAGGTTGGAAATATTGATTCTACTGTATGCCTTCAGAAACCAAAAATAAATCCCTTTATAGCAGAAATGTCTGAAGCATTAGCTTCCGTTATGGATATAGATAAAAGCCAAATATCTGTAAAGGCAACCACCACCGAAAAAATGGGCTTCACTGGTACCGGTGAAGGTATTTCAGCCTATGCAGTAGTACTTATTTATAAAAGGTAAACAGTTAATTCAAGTCAAAGAATGCGCTCTGTTATAACCATTGAAGATCTTAACCAATCAATAAATACAGAAAAGGCATTGCTGGTGTATTTTTCGCATGATCATTGCAATGTATGCAAGGTATTAAAACCCAAAGTCAAAAACTTGATCACCAGTCATTATCCAAAAATACAAATGCTTTATTGCAACACAGTTAACCAGCCAATGATAGCTGCGCAACAGTCAATTTATACCGTACCCTCCATTTTAATTTGGTTCCAGGGAAAAGAAACGTTTCGTTTCAGCAGAAACATCGGATTAATAGAGTTGGAAACCGCCATTAACCGACCTTACCATCTGCTTTTTGATGAATAAAAAAACTAAAACAGCGAATCCAGCATACCTTCATCGGGAATATTTGGTAATGTAACAGTTAATCCGGGTTGGCTTTTCATGGCACGCTTAATAGCAAAAAGGGCACCTTTATTACGCGCCCAACTCCTTCGGGCCACACCATTATTTACATCCCAAAAAAGCATTGATTTTAACCTTTGCTCCGAATCATCACTGCCATCAATAACTAATCCGAAACCACCATTAATAGCCTCTCCCCAACCAACACCACCACCATTATGAAGCGATACCCAGGTAGCTCCTCTAAATGAATCACCAATAACATTCTGCACAGCCATGTCTGCTGTAAAAGACGAACCATCATAAATGTTTGATGTTTCACGATAAGGGCTGTCAGTGCCGGAAACATCATGATGATCTCTGCCAAGTACAATTGGAGCCGAGATAACTCCTTCACGAATAGCTTTATTAAAAGCCATACTGATTCGTATACGACCATCGGCATCGGCATATAATATGCGCGCCTGCGAACCCACTACCAGATTGTTTTTTCCTGCTTCACGAATCCATCGTAGATTATCATTTAGCTGCGATTTTATGTTTTCGGGGGCTTCTTTCAATAAATCTTCAATAATACGAGTTGCAATCAGGTCGGTTTTTTCAAGATCGTTTGGATCATTGCTACAACACACCCACCGGAAAGGACCAAATCCATAATCAAAATATAAGGGTCCCATAATGTCCTGCACATATGAATTAAAGCAAAAACCCCCTTTTTGATTTAGGACATCTGCCCCGGCCCTGCTGCTTTCAAGTAAAAAGGCATTACCATAATCAAAAAAGTACATTCCATTCTTAGCAAGAAGTTTAATGGCATTTACTTGTCGGCACAAAGAACTCTTCACGGCCTCCCGGAATTTTTCAGGCTCACTCACCATCATTTCATTTGATTTTTCAAATGAGAAAGCAACAGGATAGTAGCCACCCGACCATGGATTATGAAGAGAGGTCTGATCAGTGCCAATATCAACCTGAACATTATTTTTTACCAGATATTCCCATAAATCAACCACATTACCATGGTAAGCAAATGATCGAAGCTTACGAGCCTTCATAGCCTTCTTTACTCCTCTTAATAAATCATCAAGATTTGAAAACACCTCATCAACCCATCCCTGCGAATATCTTTTTTTTATTGCTTTTTCATTTACTTCAGCAACGATGCTTATACACCCGGCTATACTAGCTGCTTTAGGTTGCGCTCCCGACATGCCTCCAAGTCCTGAAGAGACAAATAATCTGAGTGATCGATCGTTGTTATTTGAAAATGTTTTCCGGAGAGCATTCATTAAAGTGATGGTTGTACCATGAACAATTCCCTGTGATCCAATATACATAAACGATCCTGCAGTCATCTGTCCATATTGGGAAACGCCAAGAGCATTCATCCGCTCCAGGTCGATGGTTTTGGAGTAATTTGGTATAACCATTCCATTTGTTATTACAACCCTCGGGGCATATGGGTGTGAAGGGAACAGCCCCATTGGATGACCTGAATACAAAACAAGTGTTTGGATATCTGTCATAATAGCAAGATATTTCATTGTCAATAGGTATTGAGCCCAGTTCTGAAAAACAGAACCATTTCCGCCATATGTTATCAACTCCCATGGATGCTGTGCTACCGCCTGATCCAGATTATTCATAATCATGAGCATAATAGCCGCCGCCTGTTTTGATTGACAGGGAAAATCATCAATATGATGTGCATGCAAAGAATAATCGGGCAAATAACGATACATATAAATGTGACCGTAATCGCGAAGTTCATGTAAGAATTCAGATGCCAGTGTGGTATGAAGATGTTCCGGGAAATACCTCAACGCATTGCGAAGAGCAAGCTTATGCTCATCTTTGGATAAAATCAACTTACGACAAGGTGCATGATTCACTTCTTTTGAAAAGGGTTTTAAAACAGGTAAAGTGTCCGGTATTCCCTCAAGAATTGCAGTCTTAAACAGATTAGTGGCCATAATAAATCTTTATGAATGCCGATAATCCACTAAAATATGAGAATATGATTAATTATGCCATGACAAATGGCATTTTTTGAGTTTTATAGAAATAAAAAATAAAAAAGGCCCTTATCAAAGGACCTTTCTTCTCTCGGAAGTTATAATGTAATACAGTATAACTAAGCCAGCTTCACGTTAACGGCATTTAAACCTTTTTTACCTTCTTTAAGTTCAAAGGTTACTTCATCGTTTTCACGAATTTTGTCCACAAGACCAGTTACGTGTACAAAGTACTCTTCACCTGATTCTTCATCTTTAACGAAACCAAAGCCTTTAGTTTCATTAAAAAATTTTACGATTCCTTTATTCATAATGTGTAATTAATTTGCCTTAAAGATAAAATTATTTTTTTTAAATCACTATTGACCAGCAAAAATTATAACATTCTTGGCTGCGCTACCAATGACAGATTTATGATCTCATTGGTAACGCAGCGAAGAACCAAACCCTTTAGGTCTGGAGAAGAACACCCTATTACATTGAATGCTAGATCGCTCACTCCGTTCGGGATGACAACCCTCGGTGGTGTGGGAAATGAAAAAAGCAGAAGTCGGGCGTTGCCCGACTTCTGCTTTTTTCATGTTAGTCAACGGCAGCCTGTCATCCAGAGCGCAGCGATGGATCTATTTATCAATGAATCGATATTCTGTCATTGGTAGAGCGCAGCGATGGATCTATTTATCAATGAATCGATATTCTGTCATTGGTAACGGAGTGAGGGATCTAAGTTTTAAGAAAACATGTTATCCTTTTTGTTATTCGTAAGGATGTAATTTGGAAATCATTGAAAAATATGCTAATCGTTAAACTTATGTTTACCATTATTTTCTTCTCCCTCGGCATAAGCATAAATTTGACGTAAAACCATAGCGTATTTTTTATATAAAACCCTACGTCGAAGTTTTAATGTAGGAGAAAGTTCTCCTGTGGAGGCATTCCAATCTTCATAAACCAGCCTAAAACGTTTTATTTGTTCGTGTTTACCTAATTGTTTGTTATAATGCTCCACCTCTTTTACAAATTGTTTTTGAATTTTTGCCTGGGTAATCAGCTCCATATTATCCCTGAAATGAATTTTATGATCGTTAGCCCAAACATGCAGGTGCTCAAAATTCGGCAGCAATAAAGCACTAACAAACTTTTCATTTTCACCAACAACCATTGCCTGCTCAATAAATATTGATTCCTTAAGCATGTTTTCTATCACCTGTGGCGCAATATACTTACCACTTGATGTCTTAAACATCTCTTTTTTGCGGTCGGTAATCTTCAAAAATTTATTGTGTAATAATGTTCCAATATCACCTGTATGAAACCATCCATTATCATCAATTACTTCATCAGTAGTTTTTGGGTCTTTATAATACCCTTTCATAACGTTGGGACCCTTAACAAGAATCTCACCATCCTCATCAATTAAAATTTCCACATTATCAACAACAGGCCCAACTGTGCTAATTAACAAATTACCTGAACTACTTAGATGGTTAACTGCAATTACAGGTGATGTTTCGGTAAGACCATACCCTTCAAGCAATGGTATGCCAGCAGCAAAAAAAAGTCGGGCCAGCCGTGGCTGAAGAGCTGCCCCTCCTGAAACAATAAACTTCAGATTACCTCCAAATGCCTTTTGCCATTTAGAGAAGACCAGTTTCCTGGCCAGCAACAACCTTAATCCATACCAAAAATGGTGCTTTCCGTTATACCTGTATTTTTCGCCCAGTTTTAATGATTGAAAAAAAACCCAACGTTTAAATCCTGTGAGATCTCCTCCTTTTGAAACAATCCTGTCGTAAATTCGCTCAATAACCCTGGGGACAGTAGCAAAAGCACTTGCCTGAATCTCGACAAGATTTTGGGAAATGGTTCCTAGATTTTCGGCATAATAAATACTGCAACCCTTAAATTGAAACAGATAGTTAACCAATCTTTCAAACACATGGCAAAGGGGTAAAAAACTAAGCGTACGATCGTCAGGTGTTAGTGGAAACAACTTGGAACAAGCCATTATATTACTAATAAAATTTCGATGTGTCAACATAACACCCTTTGGCAATCCAGTTGTTCCGGATGTGTAAATAATAGATACAACATCTTCAGAAGTAATACTTTCACTTATTTTTTTATGTTCTCCTTTAGAAGCTACACGTGTTTCTTCGCCTAACCTGTTTATTTCATTCCAATTGGGAATTCCTTCATAAAAATTAAAGGTATAAATCTGTTCCAAACCCATTGATTCCGCAGCAATGGGTTTTAACCGTTGATAAATATTAATATCTGAAACAATAAGAATACGGGCATCGGAGTGAGCCAGTATATGCCGGTATTCATCATCACCAATAGTTGGATATATAGGAACATGGATTACTCCTATCATAGACATTCCCATATCTATAAAATTCCATTCAGGGCGGTTATTAGAAACAGAGGCTATTTTATCTCCTTTTTTAAATCCCATTGCCAACAATCCGAAACTGAATATTTTCGCATTCCGAAAATAATCTTCTGCACTAAATTTCACCCAGGCTCCCTCCCGTTTGGCAGCCAGCAAGTCAGGCTTGCTATAGTTTTGTCTGGCATTCTCAAGCAGATCAAAAGTACGTTCAATCCTCATAATCAAGCATCTAATACTATCATGTTAACAATAAAAAACCGTTAAAGGTAAAAAAAGTACTTAAATAACCTCATAAGGTAGTGCCCTATTAAAGCCAACTGGCATTATAAACCGTTATTTCAATTGTATAATTCATTAATAACCATAAATTACTTAGTTTTGGAGCTTCCTTTTTAGGTTGTAACAATAATGACAATTTACTTTATGGCCTTAACCTAACACCCACTATTGAAGTAATAATTGATTAATAACTGGATTATGACAAGATCTTTAACAATTATAACCGGGATTATAGGTCTCATTTTGTTTACCGGCACTCCAAGTCATGGACAGCAGCTTTCATTAGTGTTTTTTGGTGATATTATGGGACATTCACCACAGATCAACAGTGCGAAACAGGTCGATGGTAAAAGCTATGACTACACAGAGTGTTTTAAATATATTGAGCCTTACTTTCGTGCCGGAGAAATTACTATTGGTAATCTGGAACTAACGCTGGCAGGAGAACCATACTCCGGCTATCCAACCTTTAGTTCGCCTGATGCTGTAGTTTTTGCTTTGCAGGATGCAGGCGTTAATGTTTTGGTTACAGCAAATAACCACTCGTGCGATCGCCGAAGGAAAGGAGTTGATAGAACCCTCCAGATTTTAGATGAGAATTACCTGATCAGAACAGGGACCTATAAAGATAGTGCCGACATGCAAAAGAATAATCCGCTATTGCTATCTGTTTACGGCATTCGTCTTGCTATTTTAAACTACACCTATGGAACCAACGGGATTCCAATAACTGCGCCAAATATTATCAACCTCATAAACCGTGATGAGATGACTACTCATCTGGAAAAAGCTAAAAGCCATAAGCCTGATAAAATTATTGTTTTTATCCATTGGGGCAATGAATACCAAACAAAGCCAAACAAAGAACAGACAGACCTTGCTGAGTTCCTGTTTGACAATGGCACCGACATAATTATTGGCAGCCACCCTCATGTAATACAACCCATGCACCTTTTGCGCCAACCAAATAAACCAGATAAACTGGTTGTTTATTCATTAGGCAACTTTATATCGAACCAAAGAAAGCCATTAACCGACGGAGGTGCTATGCTTCGTTTGGTTTTAACAAAAAACGAGACAGAAACCACTATTACACAAGCCGAACATCTGTTAACATGGGTTTACACACCCGTTGTTAATGGTAAAAAGCGATACTATGTGTTACCAGCCTCAATTTTCGAAAAGAAAGGAGTACCCGACAATTTTCCTGCCGGTTATAATGGCATGTTTGAATATTTAAAGCTAGCCAGGGAAGTAATGAAGAATAACACTGACATCCCCGAAGTAAATGAAGAATGGCCTTTGCTTCAATAATCTATTTGTTAGCCACAATAGCATTTATTCTTTTAACCACATTTTCGGGGTTATATGGCTTGGTAATAAAACCATTACAACCGGCATCTAAAGCTTTTTGTTCTTCTGTTTTAAGCGAAAAAGCAGATATAGCAACAATTGGAATATCAGCATTGATCTCCCTGATTCTTCGAATAGCCTCATATCCATCGAGTCCAGGCATTTTTAAATCCATTAAAACCAGAGAAACACTATCATTGTTAGTCATCAGTTTCACGGCCTCAAAACCATTGCGTGCCCTAATAATGTTTTTTAAAGAGGCATTTGTTAAAATACTATATATCAACTGATAATTAACCTCATCATCTTCAGCCACTATAATTGATCCTCCGAGAGTTTCAATAACCCCAACATCCAATAAATCAGCCGATTTAAACTCAAGGCCATATTCCATACTAAATTTTAACGGTAAAGAAATTCTAAAGGTAGCACCCTTTCCCTTTTCTGATTCCAATGTGATACAACCATCCATTAACTCCACAAGACCTTTGGTTATAGCAAGACCCAAACCACTTCCTTCATGTTCACGGCTTAATGTCATATTTTCCTGATTAAACCGTCCAAAAACAAATTCCTGTTGTTCTTTAGCTATACCTACACCAGTATCCTTAACAAAATATTCAATCCGATCATCTTTAACAAAAGCTCCAAACTCAACACAGCCTATGCCAGTAAATTTCAAAGCATTATCTAAAAGGTTATTAATCACCTGATATACCTTTTGTTCGTCACCAATAACATCCGTATTTGATAAATCATCTTGGTTCTGAAGTTTTAGCAATAGATTTTTTGCTTTAAAATTGGGTGCCTGCAATAAAAACAACTCCTCAAGAAGTTTGTCGGGCTTATAATGGACCGAATTGACTATGGTTTGCCCTGCATCAATTTTTGATATATCAAGAATATCATTTACCGTATTTAACAACCTATTGCAACTTAAATGAAGTGTAGCCGTGTATTTACTTCTATCAGATTCAGAAAGATCAAGCTCAGAAAGAATATAAGAAAAACCTATTATACCATTAAGAGGAGTTCTTATTTCGTGGCTCATATTAGCCAGAAAAGCCGACTTCAAACGATCGCTCTCCTCGGCTCTTTCTTTTGCCAATCTCAAATCCTCGTTAAGCATTGTCAGCTCTTCATTAATCTGAAGATACTCTTCGTTTTGTGATTCAATAAGTTCATTTTTTTCCTGAAGCTCAATTTCGGCTTTTTTACGATCCGATATATCAGTTATCGTTCCCACATAACCTTTGATCTCTCCATTGATAATTTCAGGAACGGCATATCCCATTACCCAAACAATAGAGCCATCAGACTTTAAAAACCGATATTCAGCAGATGATATTTCACCTTTGGAAGTTCTGTCTTTCCAGGCCTGTATTACTTTTTGCCTGTCGTGGGGGTGAACTGCCTGGAGCCAATCATCATCCATCGCTTCATCAAACGAAAGCTCAGATAACTCGGTCCATTTAGGATTCACATAAGTCGTTTTTCCATTGGCATCGGTACGAAAAATCCCAACAGGAGAAATGCTGGCAAGAGTTTGAAACAACTGCTTACTTTTATGCAACCTCATTTCAGCTTTTTTACTGCTATCAACATCACGCACAATAGCCTGAATAAGGAACTCCTCGCCAATCCTGATTCTTGTAAGTTTAACCTCAGCGTAAAAATCAACACCATCCAACGTACGATAAACCCACTCAAAAACCTGAGGTTCTCCAACCAATGCAGCTTTTAAATAGACCTCAATCTTAACATCAGAAGCTTTTCCATCAGGTTGCAATGGAGGTGAAAATTTAGATGATGAAAAACCTATAATATCACTTTTCCCGCAATTAAAAATGTCTTTAATTTTATTATTACAATCCAGAAAAACTTCACTGTTCATAATAAAAACAGCATCACTCAGGTTTTCAAAAAGAGCCTGATACTTAGTTTCACTTTCTACCAGCGCATGTTCTATAAGTTTTTGCCCGGTTAAATTTTGACCAATAAAAAGAAATCCTGTTATATTACCTGATTCGTCTTTTACCACTGAAACAAGCAGTCTTACCGCCACCCAGGCTCCATCCTTACATACGTATGTCCACTCGCGACTTTCTGTACCATGAATTCTGGCCCCGGCAACAAGAATCTCAAAACCCTCATAAACCTTCCCCGTTTCAAGAAAAAGCTCTTTACTCAATGTCTCAAGTTCTGATTTAAGATGGAATTTTGAAAGGTAATACTTTCCAATAACCTCATCACTCGAATAACCAAGTATTTGTTCTGCTCCCTTATTGAAAACGATAATTGATCCTGATGTATCTGACGTAATCATTGAAACTTCGGCAGCAGCATCCATTACTGCCTGCAATTGAGAACGGGTAGCCATAAAAACAGCTTCTTTTTCCCTTATATCCGAAACGTCAACAATAATACCTCTTATTCCACGCTCTGTTCCGTTGGATTTAATCAAACTGGTGTATACAATAATTGGAAAGCGGGTTCCATCTTTTTTTAATCCAACATATTCTCTTCCACTACTTCCTTTTTCTTCAAATAATTCCTTTATATGTCTGGTAGCCCTTTCGTGTTCTTCAGGTATAAGCAATGAGTAAACAGAAAGTTTTTTATCGACAAGATCCTTTAATTCATATCCAGTAATACTATAACCAGCCGGGTTTACATAGGTAAAAATCCCACTTTCATTTGCCTCCCATACACCCTGTGGTAGCATTTCTGCCAAAAGACGGAATCTTTCTTCACTTGATTGCAGGGCAAACTCCACCTCTCTCTTTTTCGTAATATCGTGGCAAACACCTTCAATAAGTTCTACCTCTCCCTGACTATTACGGATAAACCTAATATGATCTTCAAGC
>CAZSQG010000054.1:0-28649 GCA_964608615.1 uncultured Marinilabiliaceae bacterium | reverse complement strand
TTATTACACTTTTGAAAAAATCCTCAAAGAAACAGGCACCTACAAAGAATCTCTCTCCTATAAAGACCAAAGCCTTAAGAATGCTACCATCACCATTGTTGTTCTCCCATTTTATGTTCAGGAAACCAGAAATAATTTAATAGCCTCAGAGGTAAAAGCTAAAACCATCAATGAAATAAATCAGTTAAAATCGCCTTTTTACAAATTAATAAACGACCCTGTTATCAGCAGCATCTCAGACCTTAAAAGAATCAAAGAGCCACAAACTGCCTTGAGATTGATTAAGGAGGCCGGCCTTAATATATCGGCACAAAGTGTGCTATATGCCAAAATCCTAAAGTTCACAGAGCAGACCACACCATTAACAAAATCCCAAAAACCTGCCTACCTGAAAAAAGTAACTGAAGTAACCAACGAAGCAGGTCTAACGGAGTCACTTATTGACTATAGTAAAACAACCTACATAGAATATTACCGCCAAAGTAAAGCATCCATCACCATAGAATTTACATTGATGGATATTGAAACTGGTGAAATCATGGTAACTGATGTTTTTACACTTGAAGATGCCGACAAATTGAATTATGCTGAATATAATGGTGAATACAAGCAGCTAATTCCCGGTGAATGGAAAAAAATAGAAAGTAAAGAACCTACTGATAAAATTTACGATGACAGCCGCACTATAAGTCAGTTACAACAAAAGTTCAGCGCTAAAAAAGAATTCCGCGAAGGGCACGAACTATCAACACAACTAATAGAAAATGCAGCATTACGTATTGCCGAAAAAATTGACCTGTATAACCCTGAGAAATAATTGAAATATATCTTTACAAACCCTTAATCAATCGCAAAAATGAGCACTACAAGAATCTATAATAAAATAAATTATATCAAAATATTGAAAAAAAACAACTTGCTACTTGCTATTCTTATTTCTATACTCCTGGTATCCATAATATTTCAAGGTTGCGCTTCCACCTCGGGTTCAAAAAAAACGGCTCCTGTAAAACCAGAATGGATTCAAAACCGACCTGTAAGTTCAGTATACTTTTACGGTATAGGTTCATCATTAAGAAATGGATCGGCCGATAGATATAGAAACCAGGCCAGGGAAAATGCACTTTCGGAGATGGCCGGTCAGATTAATACTCAGATTTCCAGCAATATGGTTTTATACACGGTTGAAGACCGTTTTGGGGTTCGTGAAATGCTTCAGAACAGGATTAAAACCGAGTCCAAAGAGTTTCTTGAGGGATACGAATTCATGGATCAATGGGAAGACGAAACAAGATATTACACCATATATCGCTTATCAAAATCGGTTTATGAAAAGAATAAAGAACAACGCAAAAAAGTTGCTGCCGAAGGAGCCTATTTAAAATACCAACAAGCCATAAAGCATCTTCACGGTAAAAATTACCTGATGGCGTATACACTATTTGCCCAGACTCTTGAAGGTATTAAGAATTATCTCCAGGAAGGAGTTGTTATTACTAGTCCTCAGGGATACAATATTGATCTGGGCGGAGGAAGCTTAACCTTTCTTGATGAGATTATTCAAAGCTTTAGGTTAAAAACAAACTATAATAATCTATCCATTACAGGCGAAGAACCAACCGAGGAACTTCTATTTACATTAACCGACAATAAGAACAACCCTATTATTGACATCCCGGTAAAGTTCAATTATTCAGGAGGGTTTCTTTTAACGGATACAGGTAAAAGTGATGAAAACGGGATAATTAGAAGTCCTGTTTTTAAAGCACCTGCGCAAAACACCCGTGAAACACTATACGCCACAATTGATGTACAGGCATTGGCTCGCATTGCCACTTTTGATTTGGATATTCGCCGGATGCTTGAAAAATGGAACTCAGCATCGGCAAGAGTACTGATTGAGTTTGTGAGGTAGCACATTATGTATTGCACAAAACACTATATATGGAATTTATGTTTTTAAATATGGATTAACCTTTACTTATCCAAAATAACATTATTCGCATCGTTTATTGTTAATTACGAAGTTCTTATTACAACACTTAGTACGCATTATTTGTTATTGTTTATAAGTGGATAAAACAATTTCTGAATTAGACAAAATTGCTTTAGTGGACTTATTTTTAAACAACACCATAACATAGAATCCTAGAAAGATGACTCCCTCCACAATATGGAAAGACAGTTGGTTTTCTGATAAAACCCAATAGTTGGAAAAATAATGAATAACACATTGAGCTAATAGAGTTAAGATTATAATAATTAGCGCCTTGTCCAGCAAAACATCCTTCCAAAAGAAACAAAAATCGGAACCACCAATAAATAAAAACAGCAGAATAACGTAGGAAATAAGAGTAGTATAAGCAGCAGCCATGTATCCAAATATTGGAATAAAAATCACATTTAACACCAGATTAGTAATAATAGTTATAAGATAAGCAATAACAACAAAAAGGTTTTTGCTCTCAAATCCTCTTCTTAACTCAAAGAAATAAATTATGCCTGAAAGAAAAACGCCAGAATTAATCCATGGGATAATCACATAAGATTCATGAAACTCAGTTCCCATAAAAACCATTACCACCTCTTTGGCATATATTGAAAAATACACTGTAACAGGAAGTATCAAAACAGAATAAAATAAAAGTATATTTTTCAAAAAAACATTCGAATTTGATGATCCTTTTTCAAGAACCATCACAAACTTAGGGGTCACAATCTTTATGAAAATTAAGATCAAAGAATTCAAACCCATCATTGCTAAAACATAAGCCTGATTATAAATTCCTGCCGGCCTTAACCCATCATAAAGATTAATTATATACCTGTCAGAATTAGCCAAAAGAATTAATCCTAAATTTGATACTAATGAAGGTGGGATATACTTAAAAATCAATCTTTGAATAGTCCAGCTTATTCGTGATAGCTTAAAAAATAGAATATTTCGAAATAGTATAACCAGTATGATAATTAAGGGTATTTCTGTTAAAATAATGGCCTCCACAAAAACCTCTATCGTATGACTCCTTATAAAAACTAAGTAAAACATTAATCCCAACGATAATGAAGTTCTTATAATTTGTGAGATATTAAATGCCCGAGTCAATGAGTACACACGAAAAAGAGTGAAAATGGTATTTAAAATATGTGATACTACTATTTGAACGATAAATAAAAGAATGAGGTATTGGTCTCTACCACTTGCAAAGTGAAGAAAAAATAAAGATACAACCACAAAAACAACTGCCTGAAAAAATAAAAGATAAAATACATTTGAAAGAAAAAAATGGCGTCCTTTAAATTTATCAAAATAATGATAATACCTCCAAATAACATTCATGTTCCACGTAAGGATAATAACAGAAATGATTAGGAAGGATATATAGATAATACTGTACCGGCCAAAATCTTCTGCATTAAAAACCCTTGTAAACACAGTTGTTTTTACGATACCCACTGCCATAGGAATAAAAGCACCTAAAAAGTACCATAAAAACTCGTTAATAAGATATTTGGGCTTTCCCATTAAACCGGATAATACTACTTTATACTTTAATAAATATTATAATAGACAAAAACATTTCTCACGCAACGATATTTATATGGCTTTTTTTGATGTTATTCTCAAAGCTAAACCCTCACCTTATACCCTTTTAAGGCATAATATAGAATATAAAAGAAACAGGGAATACACACCCAGTAGGCATCCTGAGCCCCAACAACATCTTTTAAAAATCCATAAATAGTGGGAATTAAGGCCCCACCAACAATGGCAATAACCATCAACGAAGAACCTGATTTTGTAAATCTTCCCAAATCAACCATTGCTAAAGGCCATAAGGCAGGCCACATTAATGAACATCCCAGTGCCATAAAAACAATAAAATAAATAGATATATCGCCGGGGGTAAGCACTACCATTAAAGAACCAAAAATAGCAAGAATAGAACATATTAATAAAGCTCGGGCCTGAGTGATATATTTAGGAATAAACAAAATACCTGCAATATAACCTATAACCATTCCAATCGGCGCTATCCAGGCATAATACTCAGCATTTGGCAAATTCAAACTTTCAGCATAATCAACCAAAGTTCCCAACGAAATGGTTTCAACACCTACATATAAAAACAAGGCCAAAACGCCCAATAATAAATGCGGAAATTGCCATATTGATGTTTTTTCGGCAGCGTAAGGACAATCGCCGGCACTGGATTCATCTTCACCAACTGCTTTTACTTCGGGTAGTGGCGACAACAGAGCCAGAACTCCCAATAAAACAAATACGCCAATAATAATCACAAAAGGGACAAAAATATCCATAAGCTGTACATCCTGAACACTCTTCCCAATTACCAGAGCTAAAAACATTGGGGCAACCGGCCAGGCCAATTTATTGGCTATTCCCATAATACTCATACGTTTTGCAGCGCTCTCAATAGGACCGAGAATAGTAATATAAGGATTCACAGAAGCTTGAAGAAAGGTATTACCCATACCACTAATAAAGGATGCTACTAAAAAAAGAATCAAACTTTCGTGTTTGGCTGATGGGATAAATAAATAAAAGCCAACAGCAAACATCAAAAAAGATAAGGCCATAGTTTTCTTATACCCTATCTTCCTAATAACCAAAGATGCCGGATACCCAAAAATCAGAAAAGCTGAAAAGGTGGCAGCTAATACCAGATAAGATTCTCCGGAAGATATATCTAACGCCTTTTTCAGTAACGGAATCAAGTAACTATTAATGCCAATGGCAAAACCAATGGCAAAAAACATTATTCCAATAATAAAAATCGGAAAAACGAATGATTTAACCTTGGGTATTGATGATTCTGTTATCATAAAAACTCTTTTATATATTAATATTGATAGACTCTTTTTTCACAAAAATAAAATTAATCCATAATATATATCACAACGTTTTATTTTAGTTTCAAAAACAACAATACAAACCTTTCGAAATAAACACTCCTTGCTTTTTATTACGAACAAGTTCAGATTTTTACTGTTTCTTCTTACGTAAAATAATTTATAATTAATTTAATCAAATAATAAAACTAAACTTCTTCAAATCAAGCCAACAAATTCCATAATACTCCCGATTACCAAAACACCATTTCATTTAATCCCTTGGCTCTATATGAATTATAGCTAGAAAGATCAACAAAACAGTTACTATTTTTTTAATAATGTATCGGCACTGCCTCCTAAGAAATTTGTTTCGTTTTTTGTGCTATGACAAAACTTAATTTCGCTTTTTAACAGGAGAGGACTACCTTATAGAGATTATTATCTTACCCACATAATATCACATTGAACCATATTTTTTTCGATAACTGATATAATAATTTAAAACACATCAATTAATGGTTAACAATATTTAACAATTGTCCATTTTGCATCTAATCAGAATCATAGAATCATTGTTTGGGTTTATAACAAAACCTGAGTTTATTTAGTCAGTTTTTAAAGAATAAATTTATACTACCCTTTACTATTCTATTACACATTTACCTGTCAATCCCTCTGTATAAGTTTGATTATCAATTGTTTTAACATTATTCAAGTCAGCTTTTTTGGAAACCAAATTTATAAAAACTACTACTTATTATTTGATGTAACTTTATATAAATAAACACGTTTGAATCCATAGAAACAAGTTTTAACTGAATAAAAGGTTGAACACCAAAATAAAAAGTTTAACATCAATTAACTTGAATTTAGACTCTTTTACTCAATTATACCCGATATTTGTATTAGATTTTTTTTCATAGATTTGGATTTGGTTAACAAAGGCTGATTTAAGGGGAAAGGACAGATTTTTTAATCTGTCCTTTTGTTTTTTTATTATCTACAGTAATAAACTTTGCCATATCCATTTTTTACTACGAAACATTAACAAGGATTAACACTGTTTTAACCATATCCACCCTGTTTTTTCGCAACTTTGCAATACAGATTTTTCATAGATTTGGATTTGATAAACAAGCTTATTAAGGGGAAAGGACAGATTTTTTAATCTGTCCTTTTTTTATGCTTTGATTTTTCATGGTTTATTATTATTTTCATCCATAATTAGAACACTGGTTGTTATGCATAATGAAAAACCTTAGTGAAGATTCAATGTATCAATAAGATAATTCAAAAAACAGCCGTGAACTAACTACCACAGAACAGTAATTCAAAAAACTATGGACAATCTTTTTCTGAAATACATGCGTGAAAGATCAGGGAAACGTAAATCAAGCGGACTTGATTTCTATGCACCTGGACCAGTAATTACAATCTCGCGCGATTACGGTTGTCCTGGAAGACGTATAGCACGCAAGCTTTCTGATACCCTGACAGAAAAAAACCGTCGGTTAGGTCGCGAAGTCGAATGGCGTTGGATAAGCAAGGAGATTATTGAAGAATCAGCTCAGGAATTAAAGTTATCACCATCGCTAATACAGGATCTATCGGATTACAGATCCCGAGGTTTTTTCGAGAACCTTGCACTTTTCTTTTCTGATGAGTTCTATCCCGGTGATGTAAAAATTAAAAATACCATCGCCCGTTTTATCTTTAATGCTGCATCTGAAGGAAATGTTGTAATTGTAGGAAGAGCCGCAGAATCCATTACCAAAAATCTGGAGAAATCCTTTCATGTTAAACTACAGGCACCTATGGAATGGAGAGCACAAGAGGTTGCCAACACATATGGAATGAGTATCTCAGAAGCAAAAAAAGAATCAATTGAAATGGATCGTCGAAGGACTCAGTTTAGGAATTATTTTGAGAAAGACCGTCCTGATATTGACTTTTTTGATGCCTTCTTTAACTGCGCCACTATGGACGACGATGAAATTGTTGAGATGATCATGATTATTGCAGAAACAAGAGGATTTGTTTAGAACCGTACTCGCAATTCAGAGATATTGTTTTATAAGGCTAATAGCCTGATTTTGGTACCCTAAACCAAAAATATTCATTTGGTTTAGGATATGGTAAAGCATGCAAATTACTTCTCAATATTTATCAGGATTTTAAAGGATAAGCTTTAGTGGGGGTTGCATAAAACGATGCCGGAAATCCTCCAAACAAACGGGTCATAGCCAATTCAGCTTCACGGTGACCATAATATACCTCTGGATCAATTAATACAGATACACTATTGGGTTCTGAAAAAAAACTCACTCCAAAAGAACCATGAAAAAGCGAGCGAAACTCTTCACTTCAAAGAAGAATTTCATGAAATTTCTCTTTTATTTTTTGCGAAAAGAGAACAGAAAAACCCACCTCTATAACCATTTTTCTCCGCCAGTTCAAACTGATATATCCTTGTTATTTTCCCATTAATTCATTATTGTCGTCATCAAGTTTCTTGCGCTGTGCTTCCTGATATGCAATTACTTTTTTACGCACCTCGGCATTTGCAACTCCAAATATTTTTGCTGCTGCAAAAGCCGCATTGTCAGGTTCGAGAACCACCATTGGTGCTACACCAGATGGCATCCTAAGACTTGAATAAATATCATTACCGGCAAATTTATCACCATAAGGCGGACAAGCAATTACAGGGCAATGTGTTTGTGCATCGCTAAATCCACTAAGTGCGTTACTGCGGCCTGCAACAGTAATAAAAACCACATTATCGGTTTCAAATTGCTTAATTATATTAAGACAAGTAAGAGGTACCTTATGAGCCGATGCAATTCGCATTTCAGCTTCAAGGCCAAATTCTTTTGCTGCTTTGGCAATCTTGGCCGACCATTCCAGGTCGGCCTTTGATCCCATTATTATTACTACTTTACTCATTATTTATTCTTTTTAAAAAATGCATATTGATATTCCATGGGAAGAAGTTGATTGTATTCTTCAACAGAAACGCCTGCCAAACAAGCCTCAATAATCTTACGACCCAAAGGTAATAGTTCAGGTTGAAGATATTTCTTTAATTCTTTTCTAAAAAAATCATACAACAATTCAGCACCTTGATCATATCCTTGTTCACCAACTTCAGGTTGTTTGTATACCTTTAAGAATCGTGAAGGAATTTTCACACCTTCAATTGTAACAAAATTCAATTCATAACCAAGTAAAGGGCATCTTGCCGACTGATATTGCTCGGAAGGAAGCTTGGCATTACCCCTACGCGTAAGATATTCACGCATGAGCAACTGAGGCTTAAAGTCAACCTTCCAAACTCCTATATGCTGATTAGGAACCAATGTATAACGAACTCTTGGAGTACTAATAATCTGCTCCAAAAGCAAGTTCGCCTGCTGAACAAACTTACCAGTGGCAAAAGGCCAATATGAACCAACCCCTTCACTTTCCATCTTTCCGGTTCCAATTATGCTTGGATTAGCATATCCCCGCGGGCTAACTAAACGCCACAACCACGCAAGTGCAGGAGGTAAAATATGAAACAATCCAACAATTCCGTACGAAGGATCTTCGAGTGTACAAGGAGGCGTACGAACTCCAAAACTTCGAATATCAATCGTTATAGGCTTATTCAACACATTTGGAACAACATTGCGTGGTAAAACAACACGTGGATTTGGACAAGGCTTACCGGGAGCATCCTCTGTATGATTCCATATAAGCGCGATTCCATTTGGTTTGGTTTCTATATTTAAAAACAAAACAGGAATGGGAGGATTAATAGTAATCTTCTCGAGAACCGGATCATCACCATAACTTTTTATTCCATCAGTTCTGATAAACCAGGCGTTCTCAGCATCCATTACGGTAAGTTTCCCCCGCCCTTTCTGGTATGAAGGATGACACATGGCCATATCATCGGTTACCGGATTAAAAGAACTGAAAAGCGGAATGTTAATCAACCTCTGCTCATCGGTTATCAGATTACGTCCAATCAGTACCTGACCATTAGGTTCCCGGTTAATCTGTTGAAGCATTTCACTCTTTCCGCCTCCGCTGGCACCCTCGTGCATAAACACTGTTGAATTATCGTAGGGACTAACAGCCTGAACGGTAGAACAATGTGCCGTAACCCAGCCTTCTTCTTCTCCTTTAGTGATTAACATTCCATAGAGCCCTTTCTTTGCACTGGGTCCCGGATAAAGATTGTATGAATACAATTCGTGTAAACCATCCAGTCGATTGTGGATTACCTTTTGTTTACCATTAAAATGAGTATGACGAAATGGCGGCGCAACATATATTACCGATTCAATTTTAAAACCCTCCGGAACGGCATCCAGCGGTATTAGTTTCTGCAGATATGCCAGTCCCAGCGAAAAAAAACCCGCATTAGCCGGAACAATTACAATACCTCCTATACCAACAGGATAATCTCCTGCATAGTATAGGAATGTAGCCAACTTTTGCAATTTCATCCAATCAAAGGTTTCATTACGCAAAACCTCAAAATCATATCCAAACTGATCTTTAAAACGAGGATGATCGGTGGGTTTATCGTCTGCAATAACCATTGTATCGGGATCACGACGTCTCATGTAGGCTTCAGTATAATTAGCCGAAACACCATTGGAAACTCTGTGAACAATTGCTTCAACATACTCCCCCTTTCCGGGAATATCATATTTAACTTCAAAAAGATCATTCTTTGGTCCACCCAGGCTAGCATCCACCAATTCGTCAGTGGAATTAAAAACAGTTACCTCAGGAGCCTGAGACAATAATTCCCTCACTTTAAGGGGTATTACCACCCCTTGTCTGTCTAACTCATTCAGCATGTTCATGGTTATTGGTTTTATAATTTAACCTAATTATTTTCTCAATTCAAAATAAGCTTAAAGTTGTAACTCATTACATGTTAGCCGGTGTTACAATCCATAACAATTCGGCCGGCTCATTGTTTTTATTTACAGCATGATGCAACCTGGAAGAACTAAAATAAAGACTATCACCTTTTTTGAGTATAAAAGAATCATCTTCAATTACAAAATTGATTTCTCCAAGTAGTAAATGACAAAATGCCTGTCCTTCATGTTCTTTAAAAAACCCGGAAGAATCAGATCCCTTATCAAAAACTACTAAAAATGCATCCATTTGTTTGCCCATATCAAGGTGTGATAACATATACAACTCAGAACCTGAAGCATTACGAGCAACAAATTTCTTTTCCGAATACTTCATCAAAGGATTCCTATTCATACTTTCTGATTCACCAATTAACTCACCAACAGTTGAATTTAAGGCATCAGAAATGGACTTCAATGTTAAGATAGAAGGAAATGCCTTTGCATTTTCTATTTGAGATAAAGCGCTGGCACTTATTCCAACATTTTTTGCAACTTCATTCAGTTGCATCTTCAGTGACTCCCGGCGTTTTCTAATACGCGTACCTAATCGCTTCATTTATTAATGTTTATTGACCTCATTAATCTAAAACACGATTAACTTTAATCAGCAAATGGATTATCGTCTTATTTATCCAATAAACCATTAAAAATACTGATTACAAACATATCAATTAAACAGAACTTAATATATTAAACTACACTTAATAATTCTTAAAAACCAAGCATTATTTATTAATTAATTATAACAAAAACATATTCAATTTAGAACAACCAACATTTTTATCAGATCATCACAATTATTCAACATTCAATATATTTCATAATTATTCCATTCTGACAAATCATCTAATTTATGAAATTACAAGTTGTAAATCAAGCGGTTTCCTTTGTATACTAAAATCTACATATTTTTTTCGTTGACTGATAGTCAGGGTTGGACTAATTAAGAATACAATTAATACAGTAATATTCCGGTGCTCACTTCTCGTTAGGCCAGTAAAGCAGGAACTGCTTATCGTTCTATAAACCACACTATGAAGCAAACGCAGTGCAGCCACAAAGTGCCGAAAGAGCGATAAAATGTGTTCTTAGGCAAATAACTTAACCAAACAACATTGAATTGTGAATATTTAAAATTCTTAAAAAAATCCGTAGTCTTAATGTATAGCGGATAATTTCTTTAATTTTGTGGTTTACCAGAAATTAAATCATAAACAATATAATTATGGCTGATTTTAAGTATCAAAAACCTTTTCCCATTAAAAAGGATACCACCTCTTACAGACTGCTCACTAAGGAGTTTGTTTCAACCCTTGAAACAGATGGACGCCAAATTCTTAAGATTGATCCCAAAGGACTGGAATTGCTGGCCAGAGAAGCTATCAATGATGTATCGTTTTATCTCCGTCCTGCCCATCTCGAGAAGTTGTCGTACATTCTTAAGGATCCCGAAGCATCTGATAACGACCGTTTTGTAGCCCACACCATGTTATTAAATCAGGTTGTTGCCGCCGAAGGTGAACTGCCTACCTGTCAGGATACAGGAACCGCCATAGTAATAGGTAAAAAGGGAGAAAATGTATGGACTTCAGCCAATGATGCCGAAGCACTTTCAAAAGGGATTTTTGAAGTTTATCGTGATAAAAATCTGCGATTCTCCCAAGTGGTTCCTTTTAGTATGTTTGATGAAAAAAATACCGGAACCAACTTGCCGGCTCAAATTGATATTTATTCTGAAGAAGGTAACCAGTATGACTTTCTCTTTATTACAAAAGGAGGTGGCTCAGCCAATAAAACCTATCTCTACCAGCAAACTAAAGCTCTTTTAACCGAAGAAGCGTTGACCAAATTTGTAAAAGAAAAAATCAAAGACCTTGGCACATCAGCCTGCCCACCCTATCACCTGGCCTTGGTAATTGGTGGTACGTCTGCCGAAACCACTCTGGCAACGGTCAAAAAAGCTTCAGCAGGTTACTACGACCATCTACCCACTGAAGGAAATGATGGCGGTCAGGCTTTTCGTGATCTGGAATGGGAAGCCAAAGTGCAGAAGATTTGTCAGGAAAGTACTATCGGAGCTCAGTTTGGTGGCAAATATTACGTTCATGATGTTCGTGTAATACGCTTGCCCCGCCATGCTGCATCTTGTCCTGTGGGATTAGGCGTAAGCTGCAGTGCTGACCGTAACATCAAAGCCAAGATAACCAAAGATGGTATTTTCATTGAAGAACTGGAAAAAAATCCTGCACGGTTTGTCCCTGAAAGAGCCCCTGAATTGGCTCCTCCAGTGGAAATTGATTTGGATCGTCCAATGGAAGAAGTCCGAAAAGAATTATCAAAATATCCTATTAAGACGCGCTTAAACCTTAGAGGAACACTTATAGTAGCTCGTGACATTGCCCATGCCCAGATTAAAAAGATGCTGGACGAAGGCAAACCCATGCCCGAATACATGAAAAAACACCCCGTCTATTATGCAGGTCCTGCTAAAACGCCAAAAGGAATGGCCTCAGGAAGTTTTGGTCCTACCACAGCAGGACGTATGGATCCATATGTTGACCTTTTCCAAAGCATGGGTGGCTCACTTATTATGTTGGCCAAAGGTAATCGCTCACTCGAAGTAACCAATGCCTGTAAAAAACATGGTGGTTTCTACCTTGGTTCTATTGGTGGACCTGCTGCCATTTTAGCTAAGGACAGCATAAAATCGGTTGAAGTAATTGATTTTGAAGAGTTGGGAATGGAAGCCGTACGTAAAATTACGATTGAAAATTTCCCTGCCTTTATTATTGTTGATGACAAAGGCAACGATTTCTTTGCTAAATTATAACAGAAGACCTCTTAGTGATAAAAAAAGCACATCAATAGTTAACTGAAAATGCCAGAGTTTTCTTGCAGGTAATAACTATGGTGTGCTTTTTTGCTAGTTCTTTGTTGTTTAAATTTTCTTAAACAGGATTTTTTTAATAACAGAAACACAACATCCTGGAATAAAAAGTAACTCAAAGATATACTTGAGTCTCATCATCCAGAAGTTAAACCAACTTAGTTATTAAGGTACTTATCAGTAATTCCCGTAAAAAAAGACGTACGCGGAATTATAAAAAAAGTAATGAGATAAAAATGGCTAAAACATACGATTACCAGCTCGAATTTAAGGTTCGCGATTATGAGTGCGACCTCCAAGGCATAGTAAACAATAGCGTTTATCAAAATTATTTAGAACATGCACGACATGAATTCTTAAATACCATAGGTTTGGATTTTACCGACATGTTTAAACGTGGCATTGTGGCTGTTGTTGCCCGTGCTGATCTTTCATTTAAAACCCCGCTTAAAAGTGGCGACCGTTTTGTTGTTAAACTTCGGGTTGAACAAGAAGGAATTAAGTATCTGTTTTATCAGGACATCTACAGGCTACACGATGAAAAGCTATGCCTTAAAGGGATTATTACTACTACAAGTATCATAAATGGTAGATTGGAAATATCGCAGGAGATACAAAATGCGATAACCAGAGTTGTTGAGAGCAGAAGTTTATAACGATAAAACTAATTCTAAACTCAACTTATCACCACTGACCCTTTAAAACAATAAGGTTCTATGCTTCACCGTGAAATACAAATATTTATATTGGTTTATAGTAGATGGCTGTGGTTTACGGTAAATCATAAATAGCTGGTTGTCATTTCAACACTAGCAATAAGTTATATCAATCCTCAACAAGGTATAAGCTTTTAATACAGTTTATAACGCAGTACGATATCGGTATAATAAATCCGCAATTCAAAGATATTAAATAGCTATTAATCACTGCATAAATCATTTATTAATAATGCTAATTAAGGGTTGGATTCTTTGCCACGGAGTGGCTAAATATTAGCAACCATGGGTGAAGCCCATAATAGTATTTACAACTTAACCAACTCTGGCCTATCCTGGCCTTAAAAAGCAGTTATTAAACTCTTAATTCGCATCATTGAAGGTTTTTAAGAACTAGGCTTTCTACTCCTTTCATAAATAGGCTTAATTCCAAGAATCAGTTCCTTAAGTTTTTTTCGATTGATTTTACCGGTTAACGTTTTGGGAAACTCATCCACTCTAAACAATAAAGCAGGTTGCTCAATATGGGAAAATGCTTCTTCAATATTTTCAAATAACTCTTCGGGTTTCAATACTTCCTTACTAACAACTATTACCAATTGTTCACCTAGCAAATTATGAGGAATACATGACGCATATAACTCATCCTTATAAAATGATGAAATAACGGCTTCAATTTTTTCAGGTTGAATTTTAACTCCTCCACTATTAATAATATTATCATAACGACCTGTTAAACAAAAAGAACCATCAGCGTGAATTTCAACCAAATCGTTTGTGGTAATTGCACCAGTTGTGATACCGCTTGAATTCAAAACAAGGCATCCCCTCTTATCTGTAGATATTTCAACATCAGGCAAAAGATGGAAGTTTTTCTGAGGATTATCACCATTTATTTGTCGCAGAGCCACATGCGAAAGAGTTTCAGTCATTCCATAGGTTTCATATGCATTAAAAGACTGATTAATCAGAAGCCTATTCAAATGCTTATTTACTGCACCGCCACCAATAATCACGTTTCGAAGCAATTGCAGTTTAGAATTATCTTTTTGCGTAAGTTCATTCATCATCTGCATGGGTGTAAATGCAGCAAAATCAACCATTTGTTTAACATCCCGCAATGGAAAACCTGATGGGGCAACACTTATAAGATTCAGGTGACCCGCAATAGCTCGAACCACCATCATCTTACCGGCAATATACGATAGCGGCAAACAGAGCAAAGCCGAATGGCCCGGCTTCAACCCAAAGAATGCAATGGTTCGCCTGGCTGATTCAATCATAGCCAGCTTGCTTAACATAATAGATTTTGGCTTACCAGTTGATCCCGAAGTTTTAACCGTTATAACATCACTTTGTGAAAACCAATGCAATATAAAAGAATGCAAATCCTTTTGCCATGTATATAATAAATCATCAACACCGGTATCTTGCTTCAGTGTTGATAAATTGTAGTGTACCCCGTTAATAATAATTGAATCTTGCATTTAAGCAATGTTTTGAAAAAAACATTAAGAATTACAACACTAAAAGAAATAACCAATCACCACTCCAGTGATTATCGCAATACCAAAACTCAACAAGGTTCCTATTAGCACATATTCCGATTTAACCGTGTCTTTTTCACCAAAGCGAAGAATTGATTTGGCAGCAATTAAAAAACCCACTGCTTCAAAGCGACCCAATATTACAAAAGTGAGTGTAAGTAATCGTTCCACATTACCTATAAGTTTTCCGGCATTAGGTAGCTCCAATGGTGAATTATCATTTTTTTGAGTCTGTATGCCATACAACCTGAATATCTCCCTAATAATAATGTTAGCAGGTTTAGCACAAAACAGGAACCCTGCAACTATTACAAAATGATAGGTTGTAAACGGCATGGGAAACCACAACTTCACAACAAAAAACCTAATAAACAACCATGTAACAAGGGCAATAATGAACAAATGCAGAATTTGGTCAACAAAGAACAAATACCTGCTAAAACAATTATTACCCGTAAAATGCATTTTTATTACATCGATAAACCCATGTATAAACGTTATTATTAATGCAGCCCAAACAAAAAGCCACTGAAATGACAATAACCAGGATAGAATAAAAACAATTACCATATGCATTACAAAATACCGGCTTTTTATTCCATTATCAGCTCGTCCATTCACCCATTTATCGGTTTGAAAAACGAAGTCAGCAAGAAGATGCGCAATAAATTGGAGAATAAATAGTTGAAAAAAATCCATCTTACAAGTTGTTTATTACATCATAAAAACGGTTAACAGCTTTTTCTATTGAGTTCCAACCGGCACCAGTGGAGTGCTGATTAACAGCCGATTGTGATATTTTAAGCTTTTTAGCTATATCTTCTTCATTTTTTCCCATCAGCTTATGGTAAACCACTTCGCTCTGCCGGGCAGTGCATTTTGCCAGCAGAACATCCAACAATGCAAAAACAGGCTCAAACTCACAAACTAATAGTTTATTGGTGGCATCAATAAACAAAGTGGATTTAATAATTTTCTGCCTTCCTGAAACATCACCCTGCCGACTAATTAAACGGCCTGAGAGATAGATAGCTTCTCCATCAATAATCCCTTTTTTATCATCAAAACGACTTATTTCGCCTATTCCTATTGCCAACCGTATTCCATGGGTTTTAAATTGTTTGGCTCCACCTGAGCTGTCAACAGGAAGTGATTTAATGAAACACTTTGTTATTAAAGCCACACGTAAAGCATCGGCTGGATTAGGAAGGTAACACTCAAAATAATCACCTTTAAGAACCCGGCCATAAACATCAAATTGCTTCTTTAGTTTTTTAATGAGATTATGAAACCCAACCTCCAAAACCTCCCTTCCTTGTTCTGACAATGCCGTTGAAGCTACTACATCGCCCGAAATGGTTGCTCTTATCATTGTATGGCTTATTAACCAAATATAAATAATTAATCTCTTCGATCAGGTAAAAGCACAAAAGAATATTTATTAAGCTAATAAATATAACACTTCCTCTTTTTCCCCAACCAAATACAAGAATCACAAATATAAGCAAAATAACTTATAAAACCATTTTATAAGTTATTTTGCTTATATAATACACTTATAAGCTTATTTGCTTATATCAAAGTATTCTGCTTTTCGTGATTCCCTAAAATTAAAATGCAACAAACCATCTGCTACTTCAAGCGGAGAAGCAATATTATTGGAAAACACCTGACCGGTGCCTAAACCTTGTGGTTGCTCATTGTTAAGAATGGCGGTCCATTGCGCTATAGCATTAAGACCAATATTACTTTCCAAAGCCGAAGTGACCCACCAACCAGAATTAACCTTACGGGCCAGATCAATCCAGTTTTGTGAAGAAAGAAATCCACCATTAAGTGATGGTTTCAGAATAATATATTGAGGTTTAATAAGCTCCATCATCTCTTTTCTGATTGATTCATCATGAAGGCCTATAAGTTCTTCATCAAGTGCAATAGCCAGCGGTGCAGATTCACATAAATGTGCCATCGCATCCCATTGTCCTGCTTTAATAGGCTGCTCAATAGAATGAATATCCAAACAGGCCAGTTTATCAAGAATTTCCGGGGCCTGCAAAACTGAGAATGCACCGTTGGCATCAACACGTAACTCAAGTTCCTTAAGTGAAAACCGGTTGCGGAGTGTTTTTAGTAACTCATATTCATCATTAAAATTACTAGCTCCAATTTTAAGCTTCAAACAATGAAACCCTTCAGCCAGTTTCTCTTCAATGCGCCGGCTCATCTCATCAATTTGGCCCATCCAGATAAGACCATTAATTGGAACTGGACTAATACCACGGGTAAAATCAGAAGGAAAAAGCATTTGCTTACCACCATTTTGCAAATCAATTAAAGCCATCTCAACAGCAAAACGAATGGCCGGCCACTCCTTAAACAACTCATGAAAAGAGCATACAATTGAATCAATATTTTGGCAGCACCAAGTGAGTTTATCTTCCAAACCGAACCGATCGTCAGGACTAAGACCAGGTAAAACGGAACACTCTCCCAGGCCTTTTATTTCTGGATTAGAATCATCCCATACCTGCAAATACCAGCTCATTTTAGAGGTAAGAACTCCACGTGAAGTTCCACCTGGCTGCTTAAAAATAAGCCTATGAGGGTAAAGGGAAGATTTTAGCATTTAAGGCAATATTATAAGAGATATATTCAAACCTTTTTTTATGTTATTGTACTTTATCCAGAGTGAAATAGACTTTTCCTCCTCCACCTTCCTCTGATATAACTAATTGGCTTGTTTTAGCTTTCTCAATTTTAAAAACAATCTGATTGAAATACAAATTATTATAATCATTCCTTTCTGCATAAACCCATTCGTCTTCTTCCTCAAATAATAATTTCTCAGTATCCAATTTTAGTGTTTTATTCACTTCATCAAGAATATACTTTCCTTCCTGTTTTCTCGCACCTTCTAGTTCATTCTTTGAAACAGTCATAACATAACTTCCATCATCATTAAACACATAATTTGTTGACAATGATATAATCCTGGCATTTTTTATAAGTAATTCCGGAACATTAGGAATATCGGTTTCCATATTGGAACCTCTCCATTCCCCTATTATTTTGTCCTTAATTGAAGAGTTACACGATATTAGTATAGCACCCACCATTAAAACAACAAACACAAACAGCTTTCTCATAACTATTTACAAAACACATTAAAAACTATAACAACATTGTTGCACTCAACAAAACAAAAAGCAGAGTGCTAAGTGAAAGGTTTCTTAATTCAGAATCAAGAGACATAGCTTTATTGCCTTTAAACACAACGTAAATATTCCTGATAAACAATGGTAACGAAATAAAAACCGGCCATATACGCAACATAGGAGCATAAAAAAGAAAAAACGCAAGCAGTGAAACCCATCCTGCTACAATAAGGACGAGATGGTACCACGCTGCTTTCCGTTGACCCATTCGTACAACCAAAGTAATCTTATTGCTTTGTCGGTCCGATTCAATATCGCGAATATTATTAAGGTTCAGAACACATGAACTAAAAAAACCAATAGTTGCAGCAGGCAATAAAACCGGCCATTGCCATTGGTTGGTGTGCAAAAACCAGGTTCCCGCAACTCCAACTAATCCAAAGAAAATAAATACATAAACATCGCCCAATCCCCTATAACCATAAGGACTGCTGCCAACCGTATAACGAATAGCAGCTACAATTGCACCAATGCCAAGCATAAAGAACAGAGCCTGTAACCAGTTGAATTCTTCGAATGCAAAATACAATAAAGCAATACCTGAGAAAAGAGCCAGGAAAATGCAAATAATAATAGCCCGTTTCATCTCCTTCAAAGCAATAACCCCACTTTGAATCATGCGCTGAGGACCAACACGATTTTCATTATCAGCACCTGAAACAGCATCACCATAATCGTTTGACAGATTGCTTAGTATTTGCAAAAACAGAGTGGTTAACGAAGCCAACAGCAACACCATGCCACTAAACATGCCTTGAGCAGCTGCAATTATGCTTCCCATAAAAATTGATGATAACGCCAATGGCAAGGTTCTTAACCGAAATGAAATAATCCAGGCTTTTATATTACTCATTACAATTGCTATTTTTCACAAATTTAGCGTTAACTCACAGAATTCAACTTTTTCCATAAAAAACATTACAAAAACAGAGTGTCTGCCTATAATATTATAACATCTTTTGTTGTGATCGTTACGTTGAAAACTGCTATGAATATTGATAATAAAATCCATTAAATATACAGTAACCTAACAATTGGGACCAGAATGGCAGTTGCAATACCCATCAATCCAATAGTCAGACCGCTTATGGCACCTTCGATGGCCCCTATTTCTATGGCACGTGCTGTTCCTATACCGTGAGCACTTGCACCAAGTCCTAAACCACGTGCTATTTGGTTGTGAATTCCGGTATTATCCATTATAAAAGGCCCGGCAACACCACCCAAAATACCAACAGAAATAACAACCACAGCGGTAATCGGTGGAATTCCTCCAAATCGTTCTGCAATCTGTATAGCAATGGGTGTGGTTACCGATTTAGGCTCCAGCGAAGCCACAACGGCTTGATCCGCCCCCATCCATATAGCAATTAATGCTACAGAAACAATTCCCACAAAACTTCCTACAAAAACAGATGTAAGAATTGATACAAGATTCCGGCGAATTAGCCCAATCTGCTCGTATAAACCATAGCCAAGTGCCACCACCGATGGCCCCAGCATAAAATCAATCAGATAACTTCCTTTCTGAAATGAACTGTATTCAACATCAAATAACTTTAGCACCGAAATTATAACAGCGATACTGATTAAAACCGGATGAAGCAATCCAATTTTTGTCTTCTTATATAACCAGACAGCAAACAAATAAACGCCGATCACAAATGCTAATGTAAATGGCTGATATGCAAATAAGTAATCTACTTTCTCCATCTCTCAATAAATTGGTAGGTATGGCCCGTTGAAATCAGGACCAAAACCATGCTAATAACTGATGCAATAACAATAACAGGCCAGATTGCGCTTATAAAATGAAACGAAACCATCATACCAACTCCAACAGGAACAAAATAAAATGCCATGTTTTTGGTTATAAAAATTGCAACCGGTTTTACCTTCGCGGGCTTAACAACTCCAGCAAAGAGCGCCAAAAACAGTAATACCATTCCAATAACACTTCCTGGAATAAAGCCACCTGTGAGTTCACTTATAAAAATCCCTAAAAAGTAAAACAGGAAAATGAAGAATAATCCATACATACTAATAATACTTTAAAAATAATGCTCAATTAAAGCATCCATGATACAAATCACAAGCAATAATAAAAACTTATCATGGATATTCCCTTTGACTAAAAAAAATATTTTCTAAGGAAATGCAAAGAGAATCAAAAATTGTCAATTAGAGTCTATTCCGTGATGTAAAAAGCAAGGGATTTTCATTTTTTAACCATCTTTGCATAATTGAAATCGATTGAAAGATATGGAAAAGCGACTCTGTTTTATAATAGCTATGCAAGCCGAGGCTCAACAACTTATTGACCGTTTAAATCTCACAGAAGATATTAAATTTGCTACCGCATTACCCATGCGGGCATGGAGTGGCCGAGTAAACAATGCCAATATTTTAATTGCTGTTAATGGGAAAGATGCCAAAACCGGGCTTGACTTAATTGGAACACAGGCAGCAACCCTTACCACACATCTTGCCATTGAATATTTTAAACCCGAAATGGTTATTAGCGCAGGAACGGCCGGGGGCTTTGCCAGAAAAGGAGCCGCTATTGGAGATGTATACTTAAGTTATCCAAGCGTAGTTTTTCATGACCATCGTATTGACATTCCTGGCTGGGATAATATGGGAAAGGGATTCTTCCCTGCTTGGGATACAAGAATTATGGCTAACAAACTAAAACTTAAAACCGGCATAGTAACTACAGGAAACTCATTAGACATGCCCCCTTTGGATGAAGAGCATATCGAGAAAATGGGCGGCGAGGTTAAAGAAATGGAGGCTGCTGCTGTGGCTTGGGTATCGTCGCTACACAAAACTCCTATGTTTTGTATTAAAGCTATAACCGATTTTGTTGATTCAGAGCATCCAACCCATAAGCAATTCAAGCAAAATCTAGGTCTTGCAATAACCCGATTAACTGAATCAGCCTCAGGTGTAATCGATTACCTTTCAAAACAATAAACATTCATTAACTTTTTATAACCCTAATAATTCCTCTAAAATAACTACCTTTGCGGCTTGAAACGATAGCTGCCAAATAGCTTGTTTAACAGTTATAACTATGATTTTTTTAACTCGGGCGCATCATTGTTTTATGTGTCTAAAATTTGATTTTCAATGGTCACATAGCCTCCCGTCTTTAAGTCGGGACAAGTAGTTCCGATTCATCGGGAGAACTCACCACTTAGGCATTCCCCTGTGTGAGAATCGAAGATCAGCGAAGCTAAAGTCTTGCTCATGGCTCGTTTCAGCTAATAATCTTTAATCAGCAACAAAAACATCATTTTCTTCAATTGAAATAATAAAGCCATTAAATAAAAATGATTACTGTTTCCAATCTGGCCATTCAATTTGGCAAAAAATTTCTCTTTCAGGATGTTAATTTAAAGTTCACTCCTGGTAATTGTTATGGAATAATTGGCGCCAATGGAGCCGGAAAGTCCACTTTTTTAAGAATGATTAGTGGCGACCAGGATTCCACCCGTGGATCTGTAACACTTGGTCCCGGAGAACGCCTTTCGGTACTTAAGCAGGACCACAATGCTTTTAATGAGTTCTCTGTAATTGAGACTGTCCTGATGGGCCATGAGAAGCTTTGGAAGGTAAGTCGCGAAAAAGATGCCATTTATTCCAAAGCTGATTTCTCCGAGGAAGATGGTCTGAGGGCTTCAGAACTCGAAGAACAGTTTGCTGAAATGGATGGATGGAATGCCGAAAGTGATGCAGCCTCTCTTTTAAGCGGTCTTGGAATTAAGGAAGAAGAGCACCAAAAACTGGTTAAGGAACTTAGCGGTAAAGGAAAAGTAAAAGTCCTTCTGGCTCAGGCATTATTTGGTAAACCCGATAATCTTTTATTAGATGAGCCTACTAACGACTTAGATCTGGAAACGGTACAGTGGCTCGAGAACTACTTAGCCAATTTTGACAACACCCTGTTGGTAGTATCGCACGACCGTCACTTTCTTGATTCAATATGCACACATGTTGTGGACATCGATTTTGGGAAAATCCAGCTTTTTGCCGGAAATTACACTTTCTGGTACCAAAGCAGCCAGTTAGCTCTACGCCAGCAACAGTCGCAAAACAAAAAAGCTGACGAAAAGAAAAAGGAACTACTTGAGTTTATCCAGCGTTTTAGTGCTAACGTTGCCAAATCGAAACAGGCTACAAGCCGCCGAAAGATGCTTGAAAAACTTAATGTTGATGAAATACTTCCATCGACACGCCGTTATCCGGGCATTATTTTTACACCGGAACGCGAAACCGGAAACAACATCTTACATGTCTCCAATCTGGTAAAGCACTCAAACGATGGCTCCATATTGCTTAATAATGTAAGCTTTAATATTGAGAAAGATGAAAAAGTGGCTTTCCTATCTCGTAATCCACTTGCTGTTACAGCATTATTTGAGATTCTGAATAATGAAATGAAGGCTGACTCGGGTAGTTTTAACTGGGGCGTCACCATTACTACAGCCTATTTACCTTTAGAGAATTCTATATTCTTCCAAAGCACTCAAAATTTGGTGGAATGGCTTAGCCTGTATTCAACTGATACCAGTGAATCGTATTTACGCGGATACCTTGGAAAAATGCTATTCTCAGGTGAAGACATCTTTAAAAAAGTAAAAGTTTTATCGGGAGGCGAAAAAATGCGTTGCATGATTTCCCGAATGATGCTGCGTAATGCTAATGTGATGGTTTTAGATAACCCCACCAACCACCTTGACTTGGAGTCCATACAAGCTTTCAATAATACATTAACAACATTTAAGGGGAATATTCTTCTTGCTTCACACGACCACGAATTTATCAATACTGTTTGTAACCGTATTATTGAAATAACGCCTAATGGTATTATTGACAAACTGATGGATTACGATGATTATATTTCGGATGAAGCCATACATGAATTAAAAGAAAAGATGTACAAAGTTTAGAAACTGTTATATTTTTTCTAAGCTGCTAAACAAAAAAGGTGTTCTAAAATAAGAACACCTTTTTTTTTCATTTCAAAACAAAAAGAAGCTGATCGATCATAAACAAATAGTGATTTTTTTGGCAAAACAACCACTGTCAATATAATAATCAGTTTTATGAAATGTATGTTTGACTATAATAAACGAAACCACTAATATTGAAATCCACCCACAAAAAGCGGTGTTAATATCAGTGACAATACAACGCTTACAACTACCATCACCACAAGACTTACAACAAAATAAATAACATGCTTATCTTCATTTGTACCCATCATTACCGGCAAACCAAGATATAGAAGGTAAAGTCCGTACAAACCGGCTAACATGGCCAACGAACCCAGTGATGGTATAATAAAAAGAATACCTGCCACAAACATAGGTGCATAAGAGTATACAACCAGAGCAAAGGCTTTTGCACTATTTTGTCGTGAAGCAAATGAAGGCGCCAACATATTAATAACTATAGCTGCCAAAACAACCCCAACAACCGACGACACAAACGAGATGAGGGCATACCTTATAGCCAACGAAAAAGAAGCTCCAACATACCCAACAAGCGGAACCTTATAGCCAAATAATAAATACCCAATAAATGTACAAATAGCAGGAATAAGAGCCAATATCAAAAGATATTTAATGGCCACGCCTTTTATATCATCAGGCTCCTGAGCAATTTTTTCCCACTCCGTTTTTGGTGAAACGATAAGGTTTTTAACTCTTACAACAATCTCTTTCATAATTATTTAGTTTAGTAAAAAAAATGTCTGTTCAGAGCTTCATTTTACACTACCGTGCTTTTAGGTAGGGAGTGTCATTAAAACAGCTTGTGATGCAGGAATAACTTTTGTTTACATTTAAAAAAAACAGTACTTACCATGGCAAAATCCCCAACCAATTAATTCAAGTACCATACAATCTTACATCCTTCCAATTATTACATTTACCAGATTGATATAAAAAACAAGAAGCAAGGTGCAGATTTCAATTTTCTATATTAACAAGTATGTAATATAGATATTGTTTAATTAAAAGTCCAGAAAAAAAACGATATATCAGTTTTATATTTTCCTACAATTAAAAACCGACATCAATAATCCGGCTATTGTAATTTATTGGTAGCATCGTTATTCAAATAGTCGAGTATTAGTTGACATTCTATACTTATTCAAAATAACCATAAGCTTTTTTGCCCGCTTTCAATGCTGGTAATAAATCCTCTTTAACCCATTTAAATTCAGGAGCCTCTTTTAATAACTGAAGATATAACACCTCTGCCTTTTCCTTTTGATTCTGATTAGCATACACTTGAGCAAGCCAGGCACCCACATTGTAATACATCCAGTGATTACGGCAATTTTCCTTATAGAATTCAAATGCTCTTTCATAATATTTAACCGATTCAGCCCTATCACCACCAACAAGTGATGGCTTAAAGTAGAGTGCATTTCCTTGTTCCACCAGTGGAAGGCCCAAATTCACGCTAAGTTCAGCTGCTTTTCGCAAATACTCACTATGGCTAAAAATGTAAAATGGTGCTTTCCAGGGTTGAAGAGCAATTTTATACGCCACCATGGCTGCCGAAAAGGCATAAAGATTGGCATCGCCAGGCAATCGCTTAAGAGCATTTTCAATCCGCATTTCAAAAATGGGTAATTCAACTCGTGCCAGTTCTTGTTGCTTCGAACCAATATAGTGCCCAATTAGTCCATATTCGGCATATAGTAACACAAGCTCCTTTGCATTATCAAGCTCAACAAGACGTAAACTATCAACAGTCTGCTTCCATGCTTTCATGTTTCCGGTAAGATAAAACTCCCTGAAACGGCTGTTTAAATGCTCCACATTACTTCCTGCAGCTGATATGGAGATGATTAATAAACCCCATAGAATGATTCGTTTCATTTAACAAATAAGTTAGCTTGTAATCCATAACAACAGCACAGACACTCTTGATGATCAATCATGTACGAGTGTATGTTCATTTACAAAATAAAATTCAAGATAATAAAAAACACCAACTGCACCCAAAACAACCTTGCAGCTGTTGATTTAACGGTTTTAATATTTAGTAACTCAAAAACACCCACAACAATAACAGCAATTACAAACCCCATTAAATAGCTTTGGAAAGGCACTTTGCTCATGACCCAACTCCAAATCCCTGTTTTTATAGCACTGAATAACTTATAATTATTGCAGTTTACCCTTTATCTCCCCCACATCCTTCCTTATTTCAGAAAGAGTGCGCACCAGATGGTCCATCTCAACCCTTTCAGCAGGTAATTCAGCACTTATATAATGTACAAAACGCCATATTTCCCTAACATCCAGCACTTGAAGAGGATATGTTTGATACAAAGGATTTAGTGAGATGCAATCAATCTGTCCATCGTTTTTAATTCGGTTTTTAATTACTTTAAAAGAGATTCCGTCATCAATAGTAAGAATAATGCAAGCATCTCCATCTTTCAAGGTAGTCCAGTCCCTGACAAACTCTCCTGTTACCCATGCACCATTTGGGATAGGCCACATGGAATCACCACTGATTTGAAACGTACGATATTTGCGAGATTTATCAAGAAATGGCAGCCTGAACAATGGTAAGGACTCAATATATTCAGGATCAGAAAACCCCGTTAAATAACCAGCCTTGGCCTTTTCCGGAACAAGCTCAATGTTCTCTTCATTATCAGTTCCAACAGTTGATGTAAGCACTCTCAGCTTTCCTCCCCTAATAAATACATCGTTACCACTTTCAAGCTCCCTTAGCTGAAATTGCGACAAAAGAGATAAATCAACCCTGACCATTGTATCAATGGAAATCCCAAAATAATCGGAAAACCTGGCCAATAGCTCAATAGGAGGCATTGCAACCTGGTTTTCATAATTATTTAAGGTAGGTCGTTTGATAATAAAAACTCCTGCCAGATCATCCTGAGTGAGACCTTTTCGCTTACGTAACAGTTTTAAATTTGATGATAAAAACATGAGTAATGCCAATAAAGGGTTTGTATATGTTCAAATAAAATATGTCTGCGTTTAAGAAATCAATCTTTTATTGAGATGATTATTTAATTATCATTTTGACGACTATATTTAAAACAAAATTAACAAACATAACTGATTTATTCAAGATATTATTCTTGTTTTTATTTCATTCAACTATTGTTCGGTAAAAGAAAAAGAATCCTCAATAACATTGACTTTTATGTTTATTTATTGTAAATTAAAAAATAAACCAATAACAAACTACCATGATGAGATTTGTAATTTCACGTCAGGCCGGTGGCGAGTTTCAGTTTCATTTGAAGGATACAAAAGGACGACCGGTATTGTGGAGTCCCAGGTATCCAACAAAAAAACAGTGCCTGACAGGCATTGAAAACATTCGAAATCTTTCTGGAGAGGATGAAACACATGTTGGTAGATGGCAAACAGAGAATGGCAGATACATTATAAATGTTAAAAATCAGGAAGGCCATCTTCTGGCCATGAGTTCACCATTTAGCAATAAGCTTGAGTTTTACAGATTTATTGATGAGTTGAAGCAGGAGGTTAAAAACGCTGTTCAGGAAGATATTACTTTTTGAATTTGAATACAACTCAAGCAAGGGCATGTTTCTATCTATTTTGATAAATAAGAAACCCTAAACTTAATTAAGTTTAGGGTTTCTTATTGCTCTTACAACACACCTTAAGGTTTAAAAACCGAATCTGCTTTCATATATAAAACCACTATCTGCAAAAACAAGCCATTTTGGTTATCTTTGTTTCCGGTATCTTTTTCACGACAGATTCCTTTTACCAAAAGTTCAAAAAATGAATAATTCCATTGATATTCAAATCAGTTCAAGAATTAATAAAAACGAACGTTTTGCCATATACCATTTACCAGGAGAAGCCCAATGTACATTAGTTGATTTTACCAAACCAAAACCATTCTTTTACGATATCCTGAATGAATCACCGGTATCAGAAGGTTTTGTTGTTTTCCCTTTCGACGAATTGGAGTCAAGCGGTTGGTGGTTCTCGCCTTCCGACACATTAACGATGACAATAGACCCCATGGGGGATATACCTAATAATAAACCCGAATATCGTTTCGATGAAACTCATAACGGATTTGAGGAATATGCCAGCCAATTCTCCATCCTGATGGATTCGTTGATTAAGGGTGAAGTAAAAAAGGTAATTCTCTCCAGGGTAATACACATCAACCTTAGCCTTAAAAAACAATTGTCCGGAATTTTTCAGTTGTTATGCCGCCAATACCCCGGAGCCTTTGCGTATTTAATGTCCACTCCTGAAACCGGAATATGGATAGGTGCTTCACCCGAATTACTTCTGAAAAAAAAAGAAAAAGAGTTCACAACGGTTGCTTTGGCAGGAACCCAAAACCTCAATGAGATGGATCCAGGTAATTGGAACTCAAAAGAACTGGAAGAACAAAATGTTGTGAGTAATTACATCGACCGGTTACTGGAAAAATACAATATCGGGAACTTCCAAAAAAGTGGACCGGCCATTACCAGAGCCGGTTCAGTGACTCATCTAAAAACTACCTACCAGTTTTCGGTGGATGCAATACCCGGTAAGGCGGGCAGTTTTCTGAAAGAGATGCACCCAACCCCGGCTCTTGGTGGAGAACCAAAAAAAACAGCCCTGGATTTGATCAGAAAAGTTGAAAAACATCAACGGCATTATTATGGAGGTTTTTTAGGACCCGTTTCCCAACAAGAGATCAACCTGTATGTGAATATCAGATGTATGAAAATAAACAGTGAAAACATTGATATTTATGTCGGAGGCGGTTTAATTCCTGAATCGAAACTGGACCAGGAATGGAACGAAACCATACTTAAAAGCCAGACATTGTTGTCGGTAATTAATAATTTCAAAGAACCCCTAACTTAGAAACATCCAAAATAAACCAATGAAAATTTCATGAGCTTATAAATCATACAAAAGCGAAAAAAACTTTTCTACTGAAAGTGGGCTATACGACCAACAGCAACAGCTTAAACAAATTATTTACATATGAATACGCCAATATCAGACAAACCCATTATAAAAATATTGATCGACTTATGCTACCGGCATGGCGTGGAACAGGTTATCATTTCACCTGGTTCACGAAATGCTCCTCTGATTATCTCATTCTCAGGAAGCAAACTGTTTGAATGTCTTACCATTGTTGATGAACGAAGTGCTGGATATTTTGCATTAGGACTGGCAAAAGCAAAACAAAAACCGGTAGCTGTGGTCTGTACAAGTGGAACAGCAGCTTTAAATCTGGCTCCGGCTGTTGCTGAAGCTTATTATCAACAAATACCACTAATAGTTATTACCGCTGACCGACCTATTGAGTGGATTAATCAGGCAGATGGTCAAGCCATTGACCAACAGGGAATCTATAATAATTTTATTCGGTTTCAGTGTCAGCTTCCTGTAGCAATAACCAATGACGATGATGAATGGTATGCAAACAGGCTTATCAATGAAGCA
>CAZSQG010000053.1:12030-28836 GCA_964608615.1 uncultured Marinilabiliaceae bacterium | reverse complement strand
CCAAGAAAACAAAACCTCCCGGAATCCTTATTATTTAAAGCATTTAAATGATTTTATAAAAATTTTACCGGACACCAATAACAGTTAATATAAAAACCCCTGATTAACAAATTTACCCAGCTTTAGTAGGCTTCATAAAACATGTTGGGCAGACGGTACTCAAATACAATAAACACAAATACTATCATACACAACAAATTAAAAACCCGGAACTAAAAAAGTTCCGGGTCCTTAATTCAAGAAAAACTAACAAATTATTTCTTTGGTTCTTCAGCCTTCTTTTCGCAACATGCCTTTTTCTCAGTTGCTTTATCGCACTCTTTTTTCTTATCGCAACACTCAGCTTTTTTCTCGGTTTTATCACATTCTTTTTTCTTTTCACAGGTTTCAGTTTTCTGTGGGTCCTGTGAAAGTGCATTAGCATAAACAGGAGCTGCCATTGCCATAGTAAAAACAAAAAGGAAAGAAATTGCTAATCTTTTTTTCATGGTATTAATTTTTTATGGTTTTATATTACATTAACACAACAAATTTAGAATCATTCTCAACAAAAAAAAGTTATATCACTGTTAATCCCTGTTAATGATAAGTTAATGTTGCAATTGAAGATTTCTTTTTTCTAATTTTACTCCATGAATTTTCTGAAAAAAATCGATTCCCAGGGACTACTGGCGACATTTACTTATGCAATACTGGTTTTACTGGTATTTATACAAGTTGGGTGGATTTTTCGTGCGGCTAATCTTGAGAAGGACAACTTTAATCACCGTGTAGCAGTAGCCCTCAAAGGAGCCCGCGATGAAATTGGACTCAGAGCACCCAAATGTAATGACATGACCAATTTCTTATGCGGCCGTCAATGCCCTTCTGAAATTAAAAGAAAAAAGGTAGCAGAAATTGATAGTATTATTAGAGAAAATCTGGCAATAAACAACATCAGCCTTCCTTACACTTTTGAAATAACCGATTCAATACTACCGCAAAGCAAAGGGAGACTCTTTACTTCGCCCTGCTATCTTCAAAACCTAAATGGATTAGTTGATCAGAATGGCATTCAAATAAGGATTAAGTTCCCCTCTCGAAATCAGTTCCTGATGGCGCAAATATCAGGCTTAATGGGACTTTCAATTCTGTTTATAGTTTTTGTAATGGTGTCCTTTGTAATCACCTTTAGGATGTTCAGAAAAGAGAAAGCACTGCTATTACATACCACAGACTTTGTAAACAACATGGTACACGAATTTCAAACTCCAATAGCTAATATGCGCTTTGCAGCAAATTTAATACGAAAAGGGAAATCCTTTGAGAATAAAGAAAAAACTGATGAATACACTGGTGTGATACTGGAAGAAACACAAAGGCTGCAGAACCACGTTGAAGCAATACTTCGCGTTGCCGGGAATACCAACTACCCTACTGAAAAAGAGACAGTTGATTTACATGAAGTAATTGAACATGTTATTCACACTTTCCGTTACCGTATTGATCACTCAAATGCCAATATATTTTTTTTCCCCGACGCCCAAAACCATGAAATTGAAGCAGAGAGGGGTCCTATTTCGCTTATTATATCCAACTTGATCGATAATGCCCTAAAATACGTTAAGCAAAAACCCCATATTCAAATTTCGACACTAAATTTAAACGATAAACTGGTTGTAAGAATATCTGATAACGGCATTGGCATATCAAAAGAAAACCAGATCAGAATTTTTGATAAATTTTACAGAGTTTCAACTGGTGATGTACACAATGTTAAGGGTTTTGGATTAGGATTAACTTACTTAAAAAAAGTAACTTTGCAATATGGAGGTACTGTTACTGTGGAAAGTGAACCTGAAAAAGGCAGTGTTTTTACCCTATCATTCCCAAGTGTAAAAAAATGAGCGATAAAAAGAAAATTCTTGTGATTGAAGATGACCCAAATATGGGTTTTCTGCTGAAGGAATTCCTTACATCAGGCGGTTTCAATATTAAGGTATACAAGGATGGCGATTCAGGACTGGCTGCTTTTAAAGAATCGGCATACGATTTTTGTATTATTGACATTATGCTCCCTGGAATTGATGGTTTTACTCTTACCGAACGAATAAAAAAACAACAACCCGATATTCCTGTAGTTTTTTTGACGGCCCGTTCCCTTAAACAGGATAAAATTAAAGGATTTAACCTTGGAGCCGACGATTATATTACCAAGCCCTTTGATGAAGATGAATTGCTCTGCCGCATCCATGCTATATTAAACCGTTACACTTTTAAACCTGAAAACGATACTAAAGAACCATTGCTATCGTGTAAAATAGGTCAATTTATTTTCGATCCCCAAAACCAGTTGCTCACTTTTGAACAACAACAGCAACGTCTTACATCACGCGAGTGTGATGTTCTACATATGCTTTGTAAAAACAAGAATAATATTGTACGCCGAAGCGACCTGCTATTAAAATATTGGGGAAAAGACGATTACTTTAACGGCCGCAGTCTGGATGTCTTTATAACCAGACTGCGTAAACGACTCTTAAACGATTCAAACATCCGTATTGAAAATATCCCAAAAGTAGGCTTCGTATTGCACGATACAGCCTTATAGTTTCGCGAACGCTAAATCTTTATTGCGTTTTCGTGTTAAAAATCATCTTTATATCTTACTGCATTAAATTTTCAACAGTTTTGACAGACATGCTTAATCCCAAGTGATATTATTAGCCGACTCCTTTAGTTTATCCACATCTTCGATTTTGAATTCACCATAAAAAGAAACTAATATCAATTTATCGGTTCCTGGTATAATAACATGACAATCATTGACTATTCGTCCCTTTCGCTGAATATAAACCCTTAAATCATTATCTTCATCTTCCATATCAACTTCATGAAAAGGTGCTTTTTTTAGGAAGCCTTCAATTTTTAACCCTGTTTCCTTGCTGTTTATCTGCTTACAAATAGCCACTCGAATCTCTTTCAAGGGTCCTGTTACTTTTTTGCCTTCTTCATCTTCTCCAATGTTCATATCCACCATATCAATGATGTCTTTTGAGAAAGTTAATAACGAAACATCTTCCTGTTCCTTTAGGAAATCATAGATCTTGTCCGAGGCTCCATTTTGACTGTAGGCCAATGACATAAAGAATAATCCTGCAATAAAAAGAAGAGTAGTTTTCATTTGAACATATTTTAGTTAACGAATTTGCCGAAGCATTAATTGTTTATAACAATAACCTTTTGTGTGTTCCATACTGATGCAAAATCCATCGGCATATGCTTTGCTTAAGTTATTTTTCAGATGTATCTAATCAGGAATATTCTGAATTCGTTTCATCTGTTTTATTTTGCTTTTTAGTGATAACCATTATCTTACTAAAGGCGAAATAGTATAATCAATTACAACATTCTTATCTTCCGGAATCTCCAGAATCACTCTAACCTCTTGCTCTCTTAACAAAGAGCCTGGAGCTAAAGTGAATATTCTATCTAATTGTAATACAGAGTCCTTTTGAAACCAAAAGTATTCAGCCCCTGAAGCATTACTTGCAGCATCGTCATAACCACTTCCACATGCTGTCTTCTCAATTGTGATGGCAAATTGGTCAGCATCATTATTAATTTCAATTATTGGACGCCCTTCAACAGAAAGATTGCCATCACGGTCCCAAACCTGCAACCCGTTTGATCTCATTATTCTGTTTCCCTTGAAATAATCAGGAATATCAGTCTTTTTCAAATACAGAGTATCTCCTGTAAAGGGCTCCAACAATTCAGTTTGTGAAATAGTTTTACTTCTTGTGAACTGAGTTGCAATGCTTACTCCCGAAAAAATCATAAGACCAATCCCAACCAGCCATAAGATCAATCCGATGGCTCCAATAGCTTTCCCTCCCTTTTTAAATTGAAAAACCAATTGCAATCCCAGATAAAAAAGCATTAATAGAGGAATCCCAACAAACAGAACAACTCCCAAAATTGCAGGTAATGTATAAGAAGGACCTACCAACAGCCCCGGAAAATCGCCAATCCATGCACCATTTGGTATAAATGATGCTAGTTTTCCTGTAAAAGCCAACGCAATGGTTAATCCAACCATTGCAAAAAAGGATCCGATAATTATAATAATACCAAGTATAACACCTACTCCCTGCAATACCCGGTCAAGAGCCGATGGTTGATCAAGCCTCGAAACCAATGGCTGATGTTTGTTGCGACTTAACCCAAGGTCGCCTCCATACATCTGCATGCGTTGCTCCATTGTTAGCGCCTTTGGAATGGCAATCCACAAAATAATGTATGGTAGAACGGAAATACCATAAAACAACCCGATAACAAAGACAAGCCTGAAAACTATCGGATCCACATTAAAATAGGTGCCCAAACCAGAGCAGACTCCCCCCAAAACACGCGAATGCGGATCGCGGTAAAGCCTTTTAGGAATATATGTAGGCGGAGGTTTCACATTACCCTTATCCTCATGTACCGCATCGGTTTCGTAATCCTCAGGATTTCCTAAAACCCTAATAACTTCCTCAACATTTTCAAGCTTAATTGCAGCACCTGAACTATGTGCAACCGGGGCAAAAAGTTCGGCTATTCGCGATTCAATATCGTTAATGGTTTCTTTACCTTCATCTCCTTCTCCAAGACGCATCTCAACGGCCTTCAGATATCCGTTAAGTTTTTCATAGGCATCTTCCTCTATTGTAAAGGCTACACCCGATAAATTGATATGTATGGTCTTCTTCATTCTATAATAATTTTGTTCAATTTGTGATTCATGTTTCTATACCCCATTGCCTAAAAAAAACTCCAGTTATGAAAAGGTGGTATCCATCCTGTCATATGTACCACAATAGAAAATACAATAAGTATTATTATCAGAATAATAAACCCCTTTAGGGCCGAACGAAATAGCAAACCCAAGCCAACCAGAATAAGCACTAACGCAAGCAATCCGGGCGAAAAGTATCCTAAAAACGGCCCGGGAAAATGAACCATGTGAAAGGAATGAAAAGGTACATTTATGATTTTGCTAATTAAAATTGCAAACACCACCAACCCTACCACCATCAATACTGTCTTGTCACGCTGGCTCATCCTGTGAAGGTAAGACTCACTTTCACGATAGGCTTTGGTATCTTTAAAATTAGTAAACCGTTTTTTTACATCGTGATATTCCTCTCGAATTTTTTTTTCGATATTAGTCACATTTATGTCCTCACCACGCATTTCAAGTTTCTGAGTAGTTGTAAAGGCTTCCGGCATGGCAATCCACAACACAATATAAACCGGAATAATTGCCCCAAAACTCAGAAAAGGTAAAACGGCAAATAATACACGAACTAAAACAGGATCCAAATTAAAATAAGCAGCAATACCTGAACAAACACCACCTAAAACCTTATTATCAGAATCCCTATAAAGCCTTCTTCGGCGCGGTGCTTCAAAGTCGGAAACAGTATTTTTTTCGCTTTTTGGTTCAGTTTCTTTCTCTTCTTCTGAATCAACAAAATCTTCGGGTTGCCCCATAATTTTTATCACCTCATTCACATGCCCAATGGTAATAACTCCAAACTGAGGATTTATTCGCTCGCAAAACAGCTCACTTAACCTTGATTCAATGTCAGAAACAACCTCCTGGCCTCCATCCTTATCACGGAACCATACCTCTATCTTATTAAGGTAATCTTTTAAACATATATAAGCATCTTCATCGATAAAAAACGCTGTTGATGCAATGTTTATGGAAATGGTCTTCTTCATTTTACTGCTTTTTTTGATGGATTAAGTTAACGGCCTCAACCAAATCGGCCCATGATTGATCTAGTTCTTGTAAAAAACCCACACCTGTTTCGGTAATTTCGTAATACTTCCTTGGTGGACCCTGCGTTGATTCTTCCCAACGATAACTTAATAATCCAGCATTTTTTAAACGGGTTAAAAGGGGATAAAGAGTACCCTCCACAACAATCATCTGCACCTTTTTCATTTCGTTGATTATATCGGAGGCATAGGCATCGCCATTGGAAAGTATTGATAAAATACAATACTCCAAAACTCCCTTTCTCATTTGCGCCTTGGCGTTTTCCAACTTCATATCTTAACTTTAAACAGTGATTTAATAAAAATGAACGCTACTTAATCTTCCTATTGAAAATACCGGTTGCCATTGTCCTACTAGTTCCGGATATTTTGCTCCTACAATAAATACAGAGTCCTGAGACTCCTTTTTTGGTTCATCACCATAATCGGCCATAATAGTTTCCTTTACAACCGGTTTGTCAAGCAGATTAATACTTCCCGATCTTGTCCATGTTAAAAAAAACAACATTCCTAACAATAAAATCGTTCTGCCCAGGTTGAAAATTTTTATAAATCTCCGCTTTTCCATCAATCTTCTATTACTTTATTCTACTACTTAATTGTATATTAAGGTCTTAACTAAATAATCTCATGAATTCACAATACCTGCCATAACCTTGTTGTTGGTATTGCAAATATATGTACATTTTTTAGTACTATGCAATACCTAGTACTATTTTTTTGATAATAATATTAATATTTTTCCATATCAATCTCATTTTCTGCATATTTAACTATATCACAAACTTACGTTGTGAAGTGAATATGTGTGTAATCAGTTAAAAAAGCGTATTTTCGTACAGCTAAATAAAAAGAAAACCATAATATGGATTCAACCAGACAGAAAAAAATAGGAAGGCTCATACAAAGGGAAATGAGCGAGATGTTTCAGCGTGAAGTACGCGAAATATCTATGGGAACAATGATATCCGTAACAGTTGCAAGGGTCTCTTCGGACCTTGGTTTAGCTAAAATTTACATTAGCATTTTCCCTCCACAAAACAAAGAAGAGGTATTTAAAAACATAACTGAACATGCTACAAGTTTAAGATACATGCTTGGACAAAGGGTTGGCAAACAGTTACGTGTAATTCCCGAACTTCAATTTTTTATTGATGATAGCTTGGATTACATTGAAAAATTAGATAACCTATTAAAAGAATAATAAATGCAATACGATCCCATTAAAAAATCTCTGGGAGAGGTGTTTAACCAAACACCCATGTTGCGTATTTTATTTTACAAGCTTCTGGATTTATTATTGCTTCGCTCCTGGCACATCCGTCGCGAAATAAGAATATGGGCAAATACAGCACCCTCCAAAGCAAATATTCTTGATGCTGGTTCAGGTTTTGGTCAATATGTATGGCGTTTAGCCGCAATTGGTAAAAACTGGACTGTGACAGGTTTGGATATAAAACCCGAGCAAATTAATGACTGCAACAGTTTTTTTAACCGTACCGGGATGGGCAATCGCGTTCAATTTCGCGAAGCTGATTTAACACGTTTTGAGGAATCCGGTAAATACAACCTAATTCTTTCAGTGGACGTTATGGAGCACATTGAGGAGGATGAAAAAGTTATGAAAAACCTTCATCAGGCATTAAAACCCGGAGGAATTCTGATGATTTCCACTCCTTCCGATCAGGGAGGCTCTGATACCCATCATGACAAACACAATGAAGGTGTTCATGGATTTATCGATGAACATGTGCGCGACGGATATAACATTGACGACATTGGCGAAAAACTTATGCGTGCCGGGTTCTCAAAAACAATTACCCGTTACACATACGGGATCCCGGGAAATATTGCCTGGAAATTATCAATGAAGTATCCAATTCTGATGCTTAACAAGAGCAAGTTGCTGTTTTTAATATTACCGTTTTATTACCTTATTGTTTTTCCAATAGCGTACATATTGAATTATTTTGATGTAAAAATGCATCATAAAAAAGGAACCGGATTATTGGTTATTGCTTACAAATAAACGACTTTAGAAGTAGTGAATTAAAATAAAATATCGAAAAAACGAGTTCCAAGACTTTGGGCTCGGGTTTTATATAGCAAAAAAACAAATTACAGGCACATGAAACGAGCCATGAGTAAGTTTCCTCACACAGGGGAATCGAAGATCGGCGAAGCCAATGATTATTTGGCGAGTTCCCCCGCTCATTAGCGGGGCAAGCTATATGGCAATAAAAAATCAAATTACAGGCACATGAAATTAGCCGTTAGGATAGCAATACGTTACCTCTTTGCACGAAAAAGCCAGAACATCATTAATGTTATATCCTGGATTTCGGTGATTGGTGTGCTTACGGGCTCTCTGGCTTTAATTGTTGTGTTATCAGTTTTCAATGGATTACATGGTCTTATCGGCTCCTTGTACAGTAATTTTGACCCTGATTTGAAAATTGAAGCCTTTCAAGGAAAGAACATCCGACTTGACCAAATAGACCTTAATGCTCTCAGATCAATCAACGGTGTTGAAAATCACACTATAGTTCTGGAGGACCATGCATTGTTCCGCTTTGGGAAAAGACAGGTTCCTGGTCGCGTTATGGGTGTTGATTCATTATTCTCAACCGTCTCCTCCATTGATTCCATAATTGTTGAGGGAAAATTCAGAACACGATTTAATGATCAGTTTGAAGGAGTAATTGGTTTTGCTCTGGCCGATCAACTGGCAATTAGGCTCAACTTTGTTACCCCCTTAACAATGTATGTTCCGCAACGACAGGGACGGATAAACCTTTCCAGACCAGACCAGTCATTTCGAACCGAATACCTTCAACCATCAGGTATTTTTATGGTTAACCAAATTGATTATGATGCAGGTTATCTTATTGCTGATATAGAACAAACACGCAGGTTGCTCGATTATGATGATAATACCGCCACCTGGATTGGCATTAAAGTCCGGAAAGTAGCAGATATTGACCGAATACAACAATCTGTGGAGAAATTGCTGGGCAAAAACTTTAAGGTGCGTAACCGCGAACAACAGCATGAGACATTCTATAAAATGGTAGAGGTTGAAAAACTAATGGCCTACCTCATCCTTTCCTTTATTTTACTTATTGCCATTTTTAATGTTATTGGCACACTTTCCATGTTGGTTTTTGAAAAACGTGAAAGCATAACAACACTCAGAAGTATGGGTGCCGATAGAATTCTTATCAACAAAATTTTTCTGTTTGAAGGCTGGCTAATTTCTTTGGCCGGAGTTGTTGGCGGCCTTTTGTTGGGAGCTCTACTTATTTGGTTACAACAAACATTTGGGCTTCTCCGTTTTCAGGGTGATGGCGAATTTGTTGTAGATGCTTACCCTGTTGCTATGCGCTGGCTTGATGTATTTTCAGTATTTTTTACCGTCTCAATTGTTGGACTCGTTGCAGCGTGGTATCCTGTAAGGGTTATAGTGCGTCGATATTACTCGGCGAATCGCGATAAATAAAACCTGCATAATCCACCTTAATCTGGTTCAGAATACTCTCAATCTCATCAAAACTTTCGCTTCGTAACATCTGTATTTTTATTGGTCTGAAATTCTCAAGACCCTTAAATGTTACTGCCAAATGGCGCCGGGTATGAAGTATGCCTCTGCGTTCGCCCAACCATTCCACAGCCTGTTTCAGCTGAAGGAGAATCATATCAACATGTTCATCAATTGTAACAGGTGGAAGCAATTCTCCTGTATCGAGGTAATGTCTTATTTCACGAAATATCCATGGACGTCCAATAGAAGGACGTCCAATCATCAGGGCATCAACACCATATCGGTCAAGATAAAGACGGGCCTTTTGTGGAGTTGTAATGTCACCGTTTCCTATTATTGGGATGTGCATTCTAGGGTTATTTTTTACTTCACCAATCAGCGTCCAGTCGGCTTCACCTGAATACAACTGCGATCTGGTTCTTCCATGAATTGCAAGCGCTTTTATACCCGTATCCTGAAGTTGCTCAGCCACATCTAAAATAATTTTAGATTGTTCGTCCCAGCCAAGACGTGTTTTGACAGTAACTGGAATTTTAACAGCCTTAACAATGGCCTCCGTCATTTTTACCATAAGAGGGATATCCCTAAGCAAACCGGCTCCGGCACCCTTGGTTGCAATTTTTTTTACAGGACAACCAAAATTCAAATCAATCAATTCGGGACCTGCAGCTTCGGCAATTTTCGCTGCCTCCACCATAGCATCCACATCTCTGCCATAGAGCTGAATCCCAACCGGCCTTTCATCATCAAGTAAAGTGAGCTTTCTTTTTGTTTTTTCAACATCACGCACCAGAGCATCTGACGAAATAAACTCAGTATACATTAAATCGGCTCCAAACCCCTTACATAGCAACCTGAACATATGGTCAGTTACATCCTCCATTGGAGCCAGTAATAAAGGTTCTTTTCTTAGTTCTAAATTCCCAATCCTCACTGCTTCTGATTTTAAGCCGCAAAGATAACTTTTTTATCATTGTTATTTTTGAAACAAGAACTGATAACTCTTCAATAAAATAAAGTAACCTTAGTTCATCATATTACTAAAACAAAATACAGTTCCTTTACATTTAATTTTTAGTTTTAACCAAAGCTAAAAGTCATTATATTATGATTGACGATAGACGGGGTTTTATTTAAATTAAAACCTGAAACATACTGTTTTATTAGTCAAATAGTCGAGCCCTTGGTTTGCAGATCCATGGATATAATGGATTAAAACACTAACAAATAAATATACATCGACAAACAGCTAATAAGTTTTTAGAGTTTATTTAAACATTTTCTCTAAATTGGGAACAAAAAAACAGGGGACAATAAATAATACCGTAAGACAAAAATTCAGCTGGTGGGCATGAAAAAAAAATATCGCATAGTTTTTATATCTCTAGTGCAATTCGTAATTATTGCTGTAACAATCAGCTCTTTTAGCTGCAATAGTGATAAAAATAAAGAAAGAATCGACCTTATTAATAACAACTCAGCCATTGAACTATCCGACTCCATGGTGGTAGCACAACTGATTGAGCGTTCCGAGGTATTCTTTGAAGAAACAAAAGCAAAAACTGAACCATTTGATAGTTTTCTTAAAGAAGCGCTGGGTATTGCTGAAAATAATGGGCTCATTTATCAACAGGGTTTGATTTATAATATAATTGGGAAAAGATTTCGTAACAGATCTCTATACGGAGAGGCAATGAAGTGTCATCAAAGAGCTCTTAGCATAGCGCAGAAGATTAATCACGTGGGACTCTTAACCGATGTTTATAATCAAATTGGTGTGGTTTACCGCAGAACCGATGATAATGCCATGGCTCTTGACATGCACCTAAAAGCATTAGGACTGGCGGAACAAATAAAAGATACTTTTAACATCAGCGTTTCCATTAATAGCATCGGAAATGTTAACTTCAACCTTGGACGACATCATACGGCCATTGAATATTTCATCAAATCATTGGAACTATCTGATTTAATGGATAATACTCTCGGCAAAGCAATTAATTACAATAATATTGGCGAATGTTGGCTTAAACTTAATAATCCTGATTCTGCTCTGTTTTATCAATTCCTTTCGCTCGACTTAAATTCCAAAATTGGAAGTTACATTGGTCAGTCAATCTGTTTTAACTCCCTAGGTGCCGCCTATATTGCCAAAGGCGAACCTGAAAAAGCACTTGATTACCTTCATAAATCCCTTAGGATAAACCGTAAAGTTGGTGACTTAATGCAGGTTTCCATCACTCTTGGAAAAATAGGCCAAACATATCTGCAAATGAAAAATTACACCAAGGCTCAGGATTATCTGCTTGACTCTTATGAATTAGCTTGCAGTATTGGATCGAAATTCCAGGCTGAAGAAACAGCACGTTTACTGTCAAATCTATTCGATCAAAAAAAGAACTACTCCAAAGCACTATCTTATTTTAAAACAGCATCAGTTTACAAAGACAGCATATTAAACGAAAAGAACATGTTTCATCTTACCACCATGGAAGCTGTTCTTGACTCAGAGACCCAAAGGGAGAAAATTATCAGACTAAATCAGGAATCTATTAAGCAACAATCCATCCTGGATCGTCAACATCTTTTGATAGTATTTTTTATTGTTATTGTAGTAGTATTTTTTTTGGTTTCAACCCTTCTTATTTATCAAAACAGGCTCAGAACAAAATACCGAAACCTAAAGCATCAGCAAAAACTATTACGATCGCAAATGAATCCTCATTTTATCTTTAATGCACTGAGTGCTATTCAGGTTTATGTTCTTGAGAATGACATCGAAAAATCGACCCGGTTTTTAACAGATTTTGCCCGGTTAATGCGGCAGGTTCTAAGAAGTTCTAATCATGACTATATTTCTTTGAAAGAAGAAACAGAAATTTTGAAGTATTACCTTGATTTACAAAAACTGAGGTTCGCTGCGCCTTTTGATTACTATATTGAGGTGGACGACACTTTTGATTCGGAAAATATAGTGGTACCACCAATGATAACTCAACCATTTGTTGAGAATGCAATAGAGCACGGACTTAAGTCTATTGATCGTGATGGCCACTTAAACATACGCTTTAAAAAAGTTGGCCCCCAGCTAATCGTTGAAGTTGAAGACAATGGCGTTGGAATAGGAGCGTCAATAGCAAAAGATAAAGGGAAAAACCATGAGTCCATGGCAATAAAAATAACCAAGGAAAGGTTGGATGTAATTCGTAATGATTCAGGCGGAAAGGTGGGGTTAGAAATAATAGACAAGAAAAACATCAATCCTTTTGACCGCGGCACCATTATTAGAATAATCCTGCCTCTGGTAGAATTTAATTCTTCCAAACCGCAGAAAAATGGATAGTATAAAAGTGATAATTGTTGAGGATGACAGGTTCACCCGAAGGGTTATTGAACAAATTTTACGAAAACATTTTTTAGAAATAACTATTGTCGGACAATCAGGTTCCGTAGCTGAATCGCTCGAATTAATCAGAGAAAAACAACCTGATCTGGTAATTTTAGATGTTCAACTTGAGGATGGTAATGCATTTGAACTGCTACAACGCGTGGAGTTGATTAATTTTAAGGTTGCATTCATGTCTGCATTTCAAGGATACATGGAGGAATCTATGCAGTTTGCTGCTGTTGATTTTATTGCCAAACCCTTTGATGAAAACGAACTTGTTCTGGTTATTGATAAAGCCATTGAGGCTATGGCCGATTCAGAATACCAAGAAAAAATGGAAGTGCTTTTTTCAAATATTACTCAATCACCTCAAAACAGATCTATTGTTTTCCCAACCCCCTCTCATCCAACAACCATCCCCTTGAAAGAAATTGTTTATGCTGAGGCTGTTGTTGGTGGATCAAATTTTTATACTTTATCGGGTGAAATAATAAAGGTACCCCGACCTTTACGAAGATACGAATCGCTCTTTACTCCATATGGATTCTTTCGCTGCCACCCTCTATTTGTAATTAACCTCAGAATGGTTAGGAATATTGATTTGCAAAAACTTGAAATTCTTCTTGAAATAGACAAAAGACTTCCTTTTGAAGGATGGCGAAGCAACAGCTTGATTAACAAATATAACGAGATCACCATCGTGGAATAATCAACACATCCAAAAAACGCCTTAAATCGAATAACAAAATTATAAATTTCCCTTCAAATTTTTAAAATGGTTTAAAGCCAATTATTTCCCTTACCTCCCTAACAGTTTTAGAGGCGCTGGCATGAGCTTTTTCCTTTCCCATCCTTACTACCTTACTAAGGTAATCATTATCCATTGCAATAGTCTTAATCTTTTCACGGATAGGCTGAGTAAACAGAATTATATCCTCGGCAAGCTGCTTTTTAAGATCGCCATAACGAATATTACAATTAGCATATTGTTCCTGGAAAAAAATTAATGTTTCAGGTTTTGAAACAACCGACATTATTGTGAAAAGATTTGCAATAGGCTCAGCTACCGCTGAATTTAACTCTGTTGGCCCTGTATCAGTTACTGCTTTCATCACTTTTTTCCTTATCACAGAAGGTTCGTCGATAAGGTAAAGACCATTACCTTCCGACTTTCCCATTTTTCCTGAACCATCTAAACCAGGAATTTTCAATAAATCTTCACCAAAATTAAAAGGCTGAGGTATTGTGAAATATTCATGATCGTACATTCTGTTAAATCTGGTGGCAAACTTTCGCGTCATCTCCAGGTTTTGTTCCTGATCCTTACCAACCGGAACTTTTGAAGCATGATGTATAATAATATCGGCAGCCATTAAAACTGGATATGTAAGTAACCCGGCGTTTATATTATCGGGATGCTTTCGGGCTTTTTCCTTGAATGATGTTGTGCGCTCAAGCTCCCCAAGATAAGCATTCATATTAAGCAAGAGTGTCAGCTCAGCCACTTCGGGCAAGTCGCTTTGTATATAAATCGTAGCCTTTTCAGGATCCAATCCAGCTGCAAGGTATTCAGCCAATACCTGACGAACATTTCCATGCAGATTTTCGGGTGTGGGATGCGTGGTTAGAGAATGATAATCAGCAATAAAGAAAAAACAGTTATAATCTTCCTGCATCTTTAGGAAGTTTTTTACAGCTCCAAAATAATTACCCAAATGAAGGTTGCCCGTAGGCCTAATTCCACTAACTACAATTTCCATAATTTTATTCTAAAAAGGCAGTTTTACCCGGATCATATAAAATTCGGTTATTCAAATTGGAATATACCGGTAAAAACAAATGATTTAAACTAATTGCGAAAGCATCCTGACGGATTATTTCATTATCCAGAGAGCAAAAATAAACAACAATTCACCAACTTCCTCAAAACATTTAAGAAAAGTCATCCTCAAAAAAAAAATAACCAAATCCTTTGGGAGAAGGCTCAACATTTTTGCAGTAAGGATAAAACAACTATCCGGTAAAAAATCCTATTCCTATTACAACAGCCACATCATAAACCCAATGTTTATACAAATGAAAAACGCCAGACTTATTCAGTCCGGCGTTTTACTTAATATGTCAATAAAATCTAATCTTGAAGTTTAGCTGTTAAAAACTCCCTGTTTAACCTGGCAATATTAGCAAGAGAAATCCCTTTAGGACATTCCACCTCGCAAGCCCCGGTATTGGTACAGTTACCAAAGCCAAGTTCATCCATTTTAGCAACCATGTTTTTGGCTCGTCGAGCAGCCTCTACTTTCCCTTGTGGAAGAAGAGCAAGCTGACTAACCTTTGCAGAAACAAACAACATGGCTGAACCATTTTTACAGGCAGCAACGCAAGCCCCGCAACCAATACATGAAGCAGAATCCATAGCTTCATCAGCATCATCTTTGGAAATTGGAATAGAGTTGGCATCAGGTACACCTCCTGTATTAATTGAAACATAACCACCCGCAGCAATAATCTGATCAAAAGCGGTTCTGTTAACAATAAGGTCCTTAATTACAGGGAAGCCGGCCGAACGCCATGGTTCAATCCAAATGGTTTCACCATTCTTGAACTTACGCATGTGCAACTGACAAGTAGTGATATCATCATCGGGTCCATGTGGCCTGCCATTAATATATAACGAACACATCCCGCAAATTCCTTCGCGGCAATCGTGATCGAAAGCTACAGGCTCATGACCTTCATTGATAAGTTGTTCGTTAAGAATGTCGAGCATCTCGAGGAAAGAACTTTCGGTTGAAATGTTTTTTACCTCATAGGTTTCAAAACGTCCCTTTTCCCGGGCGTTTTTCTGTCTCCAGATTTTTAGTGTGAGATTTATATGATTTTCCATAATATTACACCTTTAAAAATGAACTTGTCAAACCATTATTTATAGTTACGCTGAACGAGTTTCACATCAACAAACTGTAACTCTTCCTTATTTAATTCAGGCTCCTGGTTTTCACCTTTGTATTCCCAGCAACCAACATAAGCAAACTTGTCGTCCTGACGCTTTGCCTCGCCTTCCTCTGTTTGAAACTCTTCGCGGAAATGACCTCCACACGACTCCTCGCGGTGAAGTGCATCAATGGCCATCAATTCACCAATTTCAATAAAATCAGCTAAACGATTGGCTTTTTCAAGTTCAATGTTCATCCCTTCAGCTTCGCCAGGAATACGAACATTACTCCAGAATTCTTTCTTTATACCTCTGATTTTATCAAGAGCTTGTTGCAAACCCTCCTTTTTGCGAGCCATACCAACAAAATCCCACATAACCAAACCAAGCTCCTTATGTAAACTGTCAACCGACCGTTTACCGTTAATTTTTAACAATTTGGAAAAACGATCTTTTGCATCCTTTTCAGTTTCCATAAAAGCTGACTCATCACCGGTCATACGGGGTGTGCGAATATCATCAGCAAGATAATTCTGAACAGTATATGGAAGAACAAAATACCCATCGGCCAAACCCTGCATTAAAGCAGATGCCCCAAGACGGTTGGCTCCGTGGTCAGAGAAATTTGCTTCTCCGGCACAAAACAACCCCGGAACAGAAGTCTGTAGTTCGTAATCTACCCATATTCCACCCATGGTATAGTGAATGGCCGGATAAATCATCATTGGGGTTTTGTATGGGTTATCATCAACAATTTTTTCATACATCTGGAAGAGGTTTCCGTAACGTGAACGGATAACGTCTTCACCCAAACGATCGATGGCGGTTTTAAAATCAAGATAAACAGCTAAGCCGGTAGTTCCAACACCAAAACCGGCATCGCAACGTTCCTTGGCCGCACGTGAAGCCACATCGCGAGGCACCAGATTACCAAAAGCAGGATAACGCCTCTCTAAGAAATAATCGCGTGCATCTTCAGCTATCTGTGTTGCCTTAAGTTTACCGTTTCGGATCGCTTCAGCATCTTCTTTCTTAGCTGGAACCCATATACGACCATCATTACGTAATGATTCCGACATAAGTGTAAGCTTACTCTGAGATTCTCCATGTACCGGAATACAGGTTGGGTGA
>CAZSQG010000053.1:0-12020 GCA_964608615.1 uncultured Marinilabiliaceae bacterium | reverse complement strand
CGCATAACAAGGGTTAGCAAACATCGCACCTTTTTTATATGCCTGCCAGGCAGCCGATCCATTTGACCCCATAGCATTTGTAGAAAGGAAGAAGGTGTTTCCGTAACCACCAGTTGCTAATACAACAGCGTGCCCAAAATGACGTTGGAATTCGCCGGTAACCAAATCGCGTGATATAATACCACGAGCTTTGCCATCAACAATAACAATGTCTACCAACTCATTACGGGTATAAAGCGTTACTGTCTTCTTTTCCACCTGACGCATTAAAGCCTGATAGGCACCCAGAAGTAACTGCTGACCCGTTTGTCCTTTAGCATAAAAAGTACGGCTTACCTGCGCACCACCAAATGAACGGTTGTCGAGTAAGCCACCATATTCGCGGGCAAAAGGAACACCCTGAGCCACGCACTGATCAATAATGGAGTTACTCACCTCAGCCAAACGAAATACGTTAGCCTCACGAGCTCTGTAATCGCCACCCTTTACTGTATCAACAAATAAACGGTTAACAGAGTCTCCATCATTAGGATAGTTTTTTGCAGCATTAATACCTCCCTGGGCGGCAATAGAGTGTGCCCTTCGTGGTGAATCCTGAATGGTGAATATTTTAACGTTGAAACCCATCTCGCCAAACGACGCCGCAGCAGAAGCCCCAGCCAGTCCAGTTCCAACAACAATTATGTCAAGCTTCCTTTTATTCGCGGGGTTAACCAATTTTTGGCCAGCCTTATACTTGGTCCACTTTTGAGCCAATGGCCCTTCGGGGATCTTTGCATCAATTTTTATCATAATCTCAAGGATTAAAAACTATTGAACCTGATAGAAAAAATATTGTAACAGCGCAATAAGGGCAAAACCCAAACCTACAACCCAAGCAAAAATACTTCCCAGAACTGAAAGACGAATGCGCCAAATTTGGTTGCTGAAACCTACGGTTTGAAATGCCGACCAGAAGCCATGCGACAAGTGTAAAGCCAAACCAATACCAGCAGCAGCATACACCAATACAACCCATAAATAGCTGAATGTGTAGTTTACCAAAGCATAGGCATTCTCAACATGGGTTTCAACACCTCCAATATTTATGTTGATAGGCTCAAGGCGCTGATCGCCTATTAACTTCATTTTAATCCAAAACTGGGCGATGTGCAAAACCAAAAATGCAAAGATCGTAAAACCTAACACCAACATATTCTGAGAGGCCCAGTTTACTCCAGTTGTTTTTTTACCCGAAGCATAACGAATGTTTCCTCTGGCCTTCTGATTTTCGAGGGTTAACTTAATACCCCATAAAATGTGAATCAGAAAACCGATGGCCAACATGGGTTCCACGATTTTAATAAACGGGTTGGTGGCCATAAAATGTGCTGCTGCATTATAAAGCTCTCCTCCGTCGGGAAAAAGCAAAAGCGTATTAACCGACAGGTGAACAAGCAGAAACATCATCAGAAAAAGCCCTGACAACCCCATCAGGAGTTTCTTCCCAATGGAAGACGATAGAAAATTGCTCATATAGGATTATTTAAATTTGTTCTTTGATTTAAATTCTGATAGCTTACAGACTACAAATGTAAAATGTTCAAACCCTTTTTCACAAATAATTAAAGAAAATGATCTTTATTTATACCGTGTCTAATTAGAACACAGGAAAAGACTGGCATATTTCAGATTATTTAACACATTATTGCTTGGTTATTATGCAAATCCCATCTCCATTAACAAATCACTAAAGCTTATGTAATCAGTTATAACCTTACATGAAAACACAATCTTTATGAATTTATTAAGAATAAAGTTTGTTATATTTGTTTATATTCATTGTTTCATGTGTCTTTAATTTGTTTTTCAATGGTCACAGGGAATATCCATTCCAATAGTCATGCCCTGTGTGTTGGCCGCCATACATGGATATTTCATGTGTCTATGTATAGTTTTAATTGACTCATAATATTTGTCCCGAAGCTTGGGGATTCTTTTCACATAATAATACCCAATCAACCATGGAAGAAGAAAATATAACAATTATTCTCGACCTTGCTTTTGAAAAAATGGAGAAAGCTGTTGAGCACCTCGACCGGGAAGTTGGAAAAGTTAGAGCAGGCAAAGCTAACCCCAAAATGTTAGATGGCATATTGGTTGATTATTATGGTACAATAACTCCACTAACTCAGGTGGCTAATATCAACACACCTGACCCACGCACCATATCGATACAGCCCTGGGATCGAAAATTAATTCCAATAATTGAAAAAGCCATTATGGCTGCCAATATAGGCATGAATCCCGACAACAATGGTGAAATTGTTCGCATTAACGTACCGCCTCTGACTGAAGAAAGGCGTAAAGATCTGGTAAAACAGGTGAAGAAAATAGGAGAAGAAACCAAAGTGGCCATTCGGAATATTCGTCGCGATGCCATTGAAGATCTTAAAAAACTGAAGAAAGAAGGACTACCTGAGGATATGGAAAAAGATGCAGAAGATAACACTCAAAAAATTACAGATAAAAGCATCAAGAAAGTGGACGAACTGCTTGATAAAAAAGAGAAGGACATCTTAACTTTGTAACAAAGACATTAAAGTTTTCATAAAAAATCGGGCCATTGTTTGAAGCATATCATTCTTTAAAAAAAAATCTATTACACAGGCATAAAAAACACGTTCAACTGCAAAATCAAACATTATAAAGAAACGAAGAGCCTGTCATAAATTTTGACAGGCTCTTAATTTTCTATCTATATAAACCGTTCTATCGGCCAATTAATAGTGAATAGCTTTTCTTACCCTTCTGAACCAGAATGTACTTATCGTTTAATAATGCCGATCCATTAACCGTAAAATCAGCTACTTCCACTTTCTCTTTATTTATACTCACACCTCCACCCAAAATGGTTCTGCGAGCTTCCCCTTTTGAAGGAAATACTGCTGAAGCTTCAGCCAAAAGGTCAATAACATTAATCCCCTCTTTTACAGCCTCTAATGAAACCTCGTACGATGGAACTCCCTCAAATACTGAGAGAAGCGTTTTTTCGTCCATTTTCCGAAGTGTTGAAGTAGCGCCTTTACCAAATAAAATTTGAGAGGCTTCTAGTGCAAAATCATATGCATCACGTCCATGTACTAATACAGTAACTTCTTCGGCCAAACGCTTCTGAAGCAACCTTACATGAGGAGCTTTTACATGCTCGGCCACCAATGCTTCAATTTCAGCCTTAGGAATAAGCGTAAATATCTTAATATATTTTTCAGCATCAGCATCAGTGGTGTTAAGCCAAAACTGAAAAAACTGATAAGGACTTGTGCGCTCTGCATCGAGCCATACATTACCCGACTCAGTTTTACCAAACTTGCCTCCATCGGCTTTTGTAATTAACGGACAAGTAAGTGCAAAAGCTTCACCACCTTCAATACGACGAATAAGCTCAGTACCGGTAGTAATATTTCCCCACTGATCAGAACCACCCATTTGCAGCTTACAGTTTTTCTCCTTGTATAGATGAAGAAAATCATAGCCCTGAACCAACTGGTATGTAAATTCGGTAAATGAAAGGCCTTCGCGCGAATCAGAACTGATACGTTTTTTTACTGAATCCTTGGCCATCATGTAATTTACAGTGATATGTTTCCCAACATCACGAATAAAATCCAGAAAGGGAAAATCTTTCATCCAGTCGTAATTATTAACCATTTCGGCCTTATTGGGAATGTTACTTTCAAAATCAAGAAACCTCGATAATTGTTTTTTCAGGCACTCTTGATTGTGACGCAAAGTAGCCTCATCAAGAAGGTTTCGTTCCGATGATTTTAATGATGGATCACCTATCATACCCGTTGCACCACCAACCAAAACAATGGGCCTATGTCCTGATACCTGTAAATGCTTTAACATCATCACCCCCACCAGGTGACCAATATGCAGTGAATCGGCAGTAGGATCAATGCCCACATATCCGGTAGTCATTTCTTTTTTAAATTGCTCTTCAGCACCCGGCATGATATCGTGTATCATACCCCGCCATTTCAGTTCTTCTACAAAGTTCATAGGATAAAAAAATTCTGATTCGCGACTTAATTACTAAAACGCCGTAAAGATATAAATTAAAAGCCAAATCAGTTAATTGCTAAATCATAACCGGTGTATCATGCTGGTCGGGATCGCTCCTGTGAGGCAATAAATGCTGATAATTTAAACGCAATAGGTCGAAGATGGCAGGAGCAAACCATTCCAGTGGGGCAAAGGCACGTGAGCTGCTGCGTGTTTCAGGAGTTATAACCCGATTGCCAAATCCCGAGAATTCAAGCACAAAAACAATCAGACTAATGCCAAAGGCGGCTTTTACCGCTGCCAGTACTGCTCCCATAATACGGTTAAGCCAACCAAGTGCCAGTGCCTTGATCATGGTATCAATTACTTTTGCCAGCAAAAAAACTATGATGATGATACCAACCAATAAAAAAACAAAGGATATGATGGAGATATATTTTGAAGTAATGTAATTCGAGAGCCATTGCGCCGTAACCCCTGAAAGGAAAACAGCACCAACAATTCCCAAAACCAGAGCCACCAGCGAGGCCAGTTCAAAAACAAAGCCTTTTTGTAAACCCCGGATAACAGCAAAACCTAAAACTATAATTACAAATAAATCAAAATAGTTCATAAACCATTATTTAAAGAAACCATACATCAAATGTATGATTTTATTAAAATATTTCAATCTCTTTAACCTTATTCCCCCGGAACTTCATTTTTTTTCCATGGCAACTAATGATAAAATTCCGCCATTTCGCATATTAGCGAAAGAATCTTTAAAAAATCGAAGTCATATTATTAAATTATACTATAAATACATTTTATTTTCCTTATGCCAATTTTGTTTATATTTGGACTTAAAATTCAACAACCGGCATATGTTCATCCTCAAGAATATTATCACTGCTTTTCACACAAAAAGGTTAAAAAAAATTGAGCATTTCAGGAATCACCCTGAAGATGTTCAGATTGACCAATTTAAATCGTTAATAAAGAAGGCCGAAAAAACTACTTGGGGTAAACAGTATGAATATAGTTCAATCCGCTCAATCGATGATTATCGTGAAAGAGTCCCTGTGCAGGATTATGATGGTTTTTTGCAGCACATAATCAGATTACGTCAGGGCGAAGAAAATCTTTTATGGCCTGGCAAAACAAATTGGTTTGCAAAAAGTTCCGGAACAACCTCCACAAAAAGTAAATTCATCCCCATTTCAAAAGAGTCGCTCTGGCAATGTCATTTTCAAGGTGGACGCGATGTTTTAGCCATTTATCACCAAAACTACCCAAACAACAACCTGTTTAGTGGAAAAACTCTTACTCTTGGGGGAAGTCATCAAATAAACAACTTCAATGTAAACTCCCATTACGGCGATTTATCGGCTATACTAATCGAGAACCTCCCATTCTGGACTCAGTTTTTTCGTACTCCAAGCCGTAAAGTAGCCTTACTTGACGAATGGGAAGAAAAGCTCGACCTCATTACTAAAGAAACAATAAAGCAAAATGTGACTGCTCTGGCCGGTGTTCCATCATGGTTTCTTGTATTGCTTCGTCATATACTTGACTTCTCAGGTAAGAAAAACCTTTTGGAAATATGGCCAAATCTTGAGTTATTTATTCACGGAGGTGTTAGTTTTACTCCCTATCGCAGCCAGTATCAGGATTTGCTACCTTCGGAACACATGCATTATCTCGAAACATATAATGCCTCTGAAGGATTTTTTGCAATTCAAGATGAACCATCTTCCTCTTCCATGCTGCTGATGCTTGATTACGGGGTGTTCTTTGAGTTTCTGCCTTTATCGGAACAAGGTAAAGCTTTCCCAAAAACATTGACTCTCCATCAAGTCGAAACCGATGTGGACTATGCGCTTGTGATCTCCACAAATGATGGTCTTTGGCGATACCTTATTGGCGATACCATTCGCTTTTCATCCCTTAAACCATTTCGTATAGTTATTTCGGGCCGTACCCGTCATTACATCAACGCCTTTGGCGAGGAAGTAATTATTGATAACGCTGAAAAAGCTATCGAAGCAGCCTGTAGGGAAACAGGATCGGTTATTAAAGAATACACTGCAGCACCGGTTTATATGAGCGTCAAAATAAAGGGAGCCCACGAATGGCTCATTGAATTTGAGAAGGAACCCAACGACCTCGCTAAATTCATTGAAGTTTTGGACACCACGCTTAAGGAGCAGAATAGCGATTACGAAGCCAAGCGATACAAAGACATAACGCTTGATATGCCACACGTTATAATAGCAAAAAAAGGACTGTTTTTCAGCTGGCTTAAAAAGAAAAATAAAATTGGCGGGCAAAACAAGGTTCCTCGTTTATCCAACACCCGCGAATACATGGACGATTTGCTGGAAATGAACAACTAAGCACAGATAAAGACTAAATCAACAGATAAAAAAAAGACCCATGCATATAGCTATTGCTGGAAATATTGGATCAGGCAAAACATCATTAGCGGCAATGTTAGCAAAGAATTACGGCTGGCAACCACATTACGAAGAGGTGGACGAGAACCCCTATCTGGCCGACTTTTATGATGATATGAAAAGATGGTCGTTCAATCTTCAGATATACTTCCTTAACAGTCGTTTTTCGCAGATTGTTAAGATCAGAAAATCAGAAAAAACAATAGTTCAGGATCGCACAATTTATGAAGATGCCTATATTTTTGCAGCTAACCTTCATGATATGGGTCTTATGAGCAAACGAGATTATGACAATTACGCCTCATTATTTGAATTAATGACCGGTTTGATTCAGCCCCCTGATTTGCTGATATATTTGAGAGCCTCGGTGCCAGCTTTGGTTAGGCAAATAGAATTACGTGGAAGACCTTACGAAGCTGGGATTCGCCTTGATTATCTTAGAAGATTGAATGAACGTTATGAAGCCTGGATTAATAATTACAAAAATGGCAACCTACTCATCATCAATGTTGACGAAACTGATTTTGTAAACAACACCGGTGCGCTAAGCAATGTTTTTGATAAAGTGGATGCAAAACTACATGGATTATTTTAATTATGAGCATAATAGGTAACATCATCTGGCTATTATTCGGCGGTTTGATCATGGCTCTTGAGTATTTTATTGCAGGCTTACTGTTAATGATTACCATAATTGGAATTCCTTTTGGATTACAGGTAATGAAACTTGGTGTTTTGTCGCTATGGCCATTCAACAGTAAGGTAGTTCCTTCAAGAAACCATGGAGGATGCCTGCTTACCATTTTTAACGTAATATGGATATTTATCGGAGGTATTTGGATTGCTCTCTCACATGTATTATGGGGTTTGTTTTTTTTCATTACAATTATTGGTATCCCGTTTGGGCGTCAACATTTTAAATTAGCAGCATTAGCATTAACCCCTTTTGGATATACCATTGTTTAACACTCAAATGAAATGAAACCACTTTTAAAAAAAACATTGTTGCTTTTTGGCCAGTTTTTATTTCGGTACGGACTAGGTATTATGCTTATATGGATTGGCATTATGAAGTTCAGAAATGCCGAAGCCATTCATCTTGAACAGGCCATGTCGCAAACGATTCTCTTTAATTGGCTGCTTAAATACATTACTATATATACTTTAAGTTTGATTATTGCCTGGGTTCAAATCTTTGCAGGTTTGATGATAATGCTTAAACCCGTTTCGGCAAAAATATCAACCTGGGGCGGAGTTCTGGCCATTATTGTTTTCTTATCCGGGATTCTGGTTTTCTTAACTTCGGGCATTGTATGGCAATCGGGATATGGCTTTCCGGAATTATCAAGAGCTGGTCATTCCTTTATTAAGGATTTTGTTTTGTTTGGTGCAGCCGCTTGGTGCGTAAGCGATTCGCTTTAAACTCTGAAAAACATTTCTTTTAGATGACAAAAATCAAATTGGCAATAAACAAGCAGGTTACTATTTATTGCGCCTCGAGCCCTAAGGTGCCACAAGTTTATTTTGACGCAGCAGAAGAATTAACCCGGTATTTGGTTGAAGCCGGTTATGGCATAAGATACGGAGGCGGCGCAAAAGGGTTGATGGGAATAGTAGCTGATACAGCTTTAAAACAAGGAGGTAAAATAACTGGAGTAATTCCGGGGTTTATGATTGATGTGGAATGGGAACACAAAGGAGTCTCCGAGATGATTCATGTTAAAACTATGCACCAACGTAAAGAGTTGCTTATTCATAATACAGAGGCCGTTATTGCACTGCCCGGCGGAATTGGAACCCTTGAAGAGTTGTTTGAAGTTATGTCGTGGAAAAAACTCGGACAATTTCCTCATCCCATTGTTTTGCTAAACACCAACGGATATTACGATCCACTTATTGAAATGTCGAAAAGAATGGTGAACGGGTCTTTTATGCGACCCGAGCACGAAAATATTTGGAAAGTTGTGTCGGAGCCCAATCAGGTTATCCCGGCCATATTGAATGCTGAGCCTTGGGGCCCTCAGGTTATTCACTTTGCATCTGTTTAATATCATTCTCTCCTCTTTGGCAAAAGCTGATGGTTTTATTTGTTACTTTTGTAAAAAAATCAACCTGTTTTGATGTACTTTGTTGAAACTACATACCAACTGCAAAAGGAAGAAATTCCGCAGATAAACCTTCAGAATCTCCCGCAGGTAGGCATAATCAGAAATGATTCAGTCGCTACCATTGATATATCACGAACTCATTTCAATATTCTCGAATTAGACACCACCGTTCCACGCCGATTCCGGGAAGTAACCCCAAAAAAAACTGAAAAACCAAAGGTGCTAACCAGTCAGGATTCCCTCCTTCTTAATCTTACGGGAAACACTCATGCATTCACAAACTTGCAGATGAGTCTGACACCCAAAACTGGTGAGTTTAATGAAACAGCATTCTCAAGGTTTGACAGTAGTTTAATTAAAACATCGACAGAAAACATTGGTCATTCTTTTTTTGTTTCAGATTCACTTGAAAAATCACCCATCAATAAAAGTGATAGACCCGGAAAAAACCAACAAAACTTTTACATAGAAAAAGGAGAAGTTCAACCTGATTCACTTATTACACAAGAGCGGCCTCTTCGCGAAGATTGGCTTTTAGCAGTATTAGTAATTTCCGTGCTTATTTCCGGATTTGCCCGATTAAACTGGCGACGTTACCTTAACAATGTAATCCAATCCATCTTTTTCCAAAATTCAATGGGAAAACTTGAAGGCAGTAACGCTTCAAACCTCTATCCTTCTTTTATTCTTGGATCTCTTTTCTATTTGAATTCCAGTATTTTCATTTACCAGATATTAACTTTATCAGGCAGGCCTTTTCTAGGTTTTGATTCCTTCGTAGTTATTCCCTTGCTATTTGTATTCCTGCTTCTCCTGTTCTCATTAAAAGGGCTTGCTTACAAAATTATTGGTCACGTTTTTGAAACAAAGAACCAGGTTAACGAGTATATCTTTGGATCAACCACCATGAGTAAAGCTTATGCTATAATAATTCTTCCTGTGATCGTTTTTATTCCATTTGTTTCCGAAAGCATTCAACCAATGCTAATAAAAGTAGGTTCAGGAGTTTTTATTCTGCTCTATCTTATACAGATAGCTAGGGGGGTGAAAATTATTTTAACCAATACATTGTCGGTTTATTACATTATTTTATACCTTTGTGCCCTGGAAATATTACCATTATCCATCCTATTGAAGGTGATTTTCCACTAAAGAAGGAGTGGTTCCAGTTTTTTGTTGAACTAAAACTGACGAAAATTGAAGATCAAAAAAATTTTGGTTTCCCAACCTAAACCAACAACACCTAAATCTCCCTACTTTGATTTGGCCGACAAAAACAATGTAAAAATTGATTTTAGACAGTTTATTCAGGTAGAAGGGATTGATTCCAAAGATTTCCGCAAGCAAAAGATCAATATCCTGGAACATACGGCTATCGTTTTCACTAGCCGTACTGCTATTGACCATTTTTTTCGCATTTGTGAAGAAACACGCGTGGCTGTTCCAGAAACCATGAAATATTTCTGTATTTCAGAAGCAACAGCCTTCTATTTACAGAAGTACATTGTCTTTAGGAAACGAAAAATCTTTCATTCTACAGGCAAATTTGCTGACCTGATGGATATTATAAAAAAACATAAAGAAGAGAAATTCTTAGTTCCCCTTTCCGATATTCACAAGCAGGAGATTCCTGACTTATTTAACAAAGCTAAAGTAAAATATTCGAAAGCGATTTTTTACCGTACTGTTAGCAGTGATTTGAGTGATATTAAGGAGATTGACTACGATATTCTGGTGTTTTTTAGTCCATCCGGAATCGCATCTTTATTCCAGAATTTTCCTGATTTCAAGCAAAATAACATTGTTATTGCTTCTTTTGGGCCTGCAACAGCAAAGGCAGTAACCGAAGCAGGTCTTCGTCTTGATATTCAGGCACCAATGCCCCAAGCCCCTTCAATGACTGCTGCTTTGGAGCTTTTTATTAAACAACAGAATAAAAACAAATAAAGGATATTCGAAGCTTTTAATAAGCCGCTCCCAAAAAAGAGAGCGGCTTTTTTTATAAATATTGACTACAGCCATGAAAGAATCAGTGATAAACGTTAAAAATTAGTTCTGTTAAATCTATTGTAGTTCAATCACAATTTTGTACGTTTGAACCTTAATGCATTAACCAAATGCACAAACCATTAAAATATTCATTTAAAAAAAGCGAGCGGCTGTGTAGCAAAAAGTTGATTGAAACACTCTTTCAGTCAGGCTCATCCATTATGGCTTTCCCTATTCGAGTTCAATACCTTTTAATTGACTCTGATGATACCGATGTAATAAAAGTGTTGCTTTCTGTTCCAAAAAAACGATTTAAAAGGGCTGTAAAACGTAATTTGATAAGACGCCGGATGAAAGAAGCCTTCCGCTTAAACAAACACCTTTTATACGCCAATGTTCCCGAAGGAAAACAATTGATATGGGCCTTCATCTATATCGATAACACCATTCAACCTTATGATGTTATCCTTAAAGGGATATTAAAAACTTTTGAGCGTTATTGTTTCAAACACGGAAAAACAAATATCCGTATTTAAATGATCGATAAGATTCTTTATATTATTCGTAAGGGATTGATATACATATTAATCTTTCCTGTAAAAATTTATCAGTGGATAATTTCTCCTCTGATTGGGCCTTCCTGTCGTTATACTCCCACCTGTTCTGCCTATGCCATTGAAGCGCTTAAAAAACATGGCCCTTTAAAAGGTTTTTGGCTCTCATTAAAACGCATCTTATCGTGTAATCCCTGGGGAGGAAGTGGATACGATCCTGTTCCGTAATCTTTTTGGGAAAAGGGTGCTAAACAATTATTTATTTTCTTTACTTTTAAAGTATAAACACTAAAGTCCAAATCAATTTAGGGGTTAGTGCTAATTGTATCTTAATTAAAATAACCATATACCCGATGACCAAGCCCTGTTTATCCAAGATTTTGCTTGTTCTTACTGTGATTTTTATCATTGTCGGATGCAAACAACAAGCATCAAAAATTACCCATTCTCCGTTTCACCCACGCATCAGCGCTTTTACTTCCGGATTAATTACAACCAACGCAAATATATTGGTTGAATTTTCCGACAGCGTTCCAGGATCCATGCCTGGAGCTGAAGCCGCCTCATCGCTGATAACCATTACTCCAAAACTATCTGGAAAATGGTCTTGGATTGATAACCGTACCTTGCGGTTTTTTCCCACCGAAAGACTTAAACCTGATCAAAAGTGGGAAGTAACACTTCATCTTAAAAAAATTTTCCCCGACGAGAAGGAAGATTTCTTCTTCACATTTGGCACTCTACCACAAAATTACAGGGTAAATATTGACCCTCTTAAACCAGCTGTTGAAAATGACTTTGCCAACTATAAGCTTGAAGGAAAAATTGCTTTAGCCGATGACGCCGACAACGCGCAGGCCATGCCCGGCACCCTGTGCAAGCTTGGC
>CAZSQG010000052.1:25037-28936 GCA_964608615.1 uncultured Marinilabiliaceae bacterium | reverse complement strand
AGGCATTTCGTTGCGCTACCAATGAGAGGTTCTTGATTTATTGATAATTAGATCCATCGCTGCGCTCTGGATGACAGGCAGCCGTTGGGGAAAAGTAAAAAGGAGAAGGCGGGCGTTGCCCGCCTTCTCCTTTTTACTTCCCTATATTTATTGTGTTATCATCTCGAACTAAGTGAGGGATCTAATGTTCAGTGTTTCAGGATGTTTTCTCCCGTATTGTTAGTGTCATGACAAATATAAATTATCACTCACGTAACCCCTAACCCCCAAGAAACCGTATACACACAACAAAACCGTCATTTTATTGTTGTCATAACACTAGTGTATTTTAGTAATAATTAATTGGATGTATTTTCTTAGTGCAAATTATGAATTGAGAAACAAATGAATATCCACAAAAACATAACAAGTATTTAGATTATTTTTTCACAAAATGGTAATATAAGCACAATATTTGCAGCCAATTTTATGTTTACGTTAAAAAATCGAATTGAAATGTATAGAAAACACTAAACTGGAAGTTAAATTAACCATTCAAATATTGCCTATGCGTCCTGAAAAAAAAACCATTCTGGTTCCCTGTTGCGAGACTAATAGCATTGATACCATTTTGTTTTATGGCATCCCTGTTTCAAATGTTTTCAGCGCTTCGCTAACTTTCCTGTTTATGGGAGATATTACATCTTTTAATTCTTTCATCGAAAAAATAAGAGTCCACCAATCACAGACCAATAATTTCAACAGATTTAAATTTATCAGATATCCCTCCCCATATGGGCTTATCCCGACAATTGAAAAAAATGAGGATGATGAAGAAGCCATGATGATTCTTTTTCCACAGTTACCATCAGGAAAACTCAATTATATCAGCGAAATGAATTTCATGCTGCGTGCGCACAAACTAAAGCTCCCATATATGGTTTTACAAAAACCTACCGAATCAACCTGGAAACCCGAACATATTATCATTCCGGTTGGCTATGACCGTACCGATAAAGAGACAGCCATTTGGGCATCCTATTTTGCCCGGTTCACTCAAAGTCATATCACACTTCTGTCGGCAAAAGAAAACGCGGCATGGGCCATAAACAGCCTAAACTCAAACATCAGGTTTATGACAAAACTCTTTAATGAATTCGGATTATCATTTACAATCAAACAAGCCCAATCCAACTCAGGTCATATCCAGGATGCAACCATTAAACTTGCGGCATCAGAGCATAATACCATTATAATTTTATCAACCACTAAGAATTACAGTATCGAGCATTATTTTAAAGGACCGGTGGAATTGCAAACAATAAAAAACCACGAAAACATCCCGGTTCTTTGTGTCAATCCGCGAAAGGACATCTATGTTTTATGTAGATAAATCTAGTACCGTTGTCTTCGTGTATAGGTAGTATGCAATAGCTCATGCGATTTATGTCCCAGAGGTTCACCCAAAAACTCATGGTAAAGCTGAACAATTTCAGGGTTATCATGCGATTTACGGATAACTTTATGAGCATCTTCGGCATAAATAGCTGAACTACGTTTTTTGCGGATTTCAAGAGATGTAGGAATGGGCTGACCACCGCCACCAAGGCATCCGCCCGGACAAGCCATGATTTCAATAAAATGGTAAACAACCTCCCCATTCTTTACTTTTTGCATAATTTTTCTGGCATTGGTTAATCCATGAGCCACACATGTTTTAACCTCCACTCCTTCGAGAAAATTCCAATCAGGCAATGTATCTTCTATTTTGATGGCAAATTCGCGAACACCTTCCATGCCTCGTACCGAGGTTATGTTTAATCCATTAAATGGAACCTCCCGCCCTGTTACTAATTCGTAAACTGTACGTAGAGCAGCCTCCATAACTCCTCCTGTAACACCAAAAATAACCCCGGCACCTGAACTTTCGCCCATAAAACTGTCGTAATCGGCATCAGGTAACGATTTAAAATCAATTCCTGCTTGCTTAATCATTAGGGCCAGCTCGCGTGTTGTTAGCACAAAATCAACATCCTGATATCCGCTTGCCCTCATTTCGGGACGATTAGCCTCGAATTTCTTGGCAGTACAGGGCATTATTGATACAACTACCATGCTTGCCGGGTCAACCTCAATTTTTCGGGCATAATAAGTCTTGGCTAATGCACCAAACATTTGCTGGGGCGATTTAGATGTTGACACATGACTTAAATATTCAGGGAAAGCATGTTCAATGAATTTCACCCATCCGGGAGAGCAACTGGTGGTCATTGGAAATTTTACGTCTTCACGCTTATCTTTTAGAACCATTTTTAAGCGTTGTAAAAGCTCGTGCCCCTCTTCAATAATAGTCAAATCAGCAGTGAAATCCGTATCCAATACGGCATCAAAACCCATCCTGCGTAATGCAGCAACCATCTTTCCGGTAACAATAACACCGGGATCTAAACCAAGAGCTTCACCAAGCGCCACACGAACCGCTGGTGCAGTTTGAACCACCACATGTTTTTTATCGTTATAAATAGATGCCCATACTTCATCAATATAGTTTTTTTCAACTAAAGCACCGGTTGGACAACGGTTTATGCACTGACCACAATTGGTGCAAACCACCTGATAAAACGGTTTGTCAAAAAAAGTTGAAATCTTCATTTCCTTTCCTTTGTGCGATACGGTTAATGCACCAATTCCCTGAAGCTCTTCACACGTTCTGACACACCGCTGACAACGGATACATTTTGAATCGTCCTTTATTATGGAAGAAGAGAAATAATCGATTGTATACCCTTTAAATGGAACCAGATTAATAAACCCGGCTTCCCCCACAATATATTCATGCGATAACTCCTGAAGTTCACAACTCCCGTTTTTATAGCAGGTGGTGCATTCATCACGATGCTCTGAAATAAGCAACTCTATTATTTGCTTACGCGCTGTGCGTACTTTTATACTGTTGGTAAAAATCTCCATTCCATCAGAAACTGGTGTAGCACATGCCGGAATAAGACGATCCCAACCGGTATGTTCCACAACGCAAACTCTGCAATTACCAGCAACACACAAATCTTCGTGATGGCATAATGTTGGTATCCGAATGTTGACGGTCTTGGCTGCTTCCAAAATGGTGGCCCCACGGTTAACACTTACGGATATATTATCAATTTTAAGAGAAACTTGTTCGTTCATACTACAAATTATTAGTGTATTATCAATAAATCATTTCCTCTCTGAAATTTTCTACTATAGAGCTAAAGGAATTTGCCACTGATTGCCCCAGGCCACATTTGGCTGTTAAGCGCATTGTCTCGGCAAGTTCCAATAGTTTATCCAGATAGGAAGATGACTTATCACCGCGCTTTACGGCTTCAATACCAATCAATAGCTGCTGGGTTCCAACACGGCAAGGGGTGCACTGACCGCAACTTTCTTCAACAAAAAAATCGAGATAGTTATGTAACACGTTATACATGGAACGCGATGAATTAAATATCATCATTGATCCCCCGGTTGGTAAGGAAATACCGGTAAGTTTCCCTTGATAACCAATAATGGTTTTATCAAATTTCTTCCTGGGCACGCAAAATCCGGAAGCTCCTCCTACCTGCACAGCCTTTGCATCCCCATCGGCAAAATCATCCACGAACTTTTGAAGTGTCATCCCAAATTCCAATTCATAAATACCCGGGATTGGAGTATCTCCTGAAACAGAAAACACCTTACTGCCGCGACTGTCCTTTACGCCCAAATCGCGAAACTTCTCAGGGCCGTATTTAAAAATGGAATAGGTATGCGCCAGTGTTTCCACATTATTTACCACAGTTGGCTTACCTTTGTACCCGATACTGGTTGGGTATGGTGGTTTATTTCTTGGCTCTCCTCTTTTCCCTTCCATGCTTTCGAATAAGGCGCTCTCCTCACCA
>CAZSQG010000052.1:0-25027 GCA_964608615.1 uncultured Marinilabiliaceae bacterium | reverse complement strand
TTTACTGCAATTTTCTATTTATTTGTATTGTATTATTTCAACTCTAAAATCCAGCTCATGCTTTCTCATGATTTGATGAAAAACATCAATGGCTTTTTGTAATTCAGGAACAAGGAATTTATATTCACCTCTGAGATATATGTATCCCTGCCGTGATCCAATTATTCGTCCACATACAGCCATGCCGGTCATAACTTTATCAGGAACGCTTGAAAGAATTTCCCTATCCTTAAATGTTCCCGGCTCACCCTCATCGGCATTGCAGATAACATATTTCTCGTCTGATTTTGCTTCTGAGGTTAGTCGCCACTTTAAACCCGTTGGGAAACCGGCTCCGCCACGACCCTTTAAACCCGAAACAATTAAATCATTAATAATATCCTCATCAGGTCGGGCCAGAGTTTGTGCAAGAACCACTTCAGCATCAAGTTCGTTCTTGAATATCAGGTCTAGTCGTTTAAGATTCCTGGTCATATCATTAGTTTTAATTTCCTTTACATATTTAATCGAAAAGATCAATTATCAAAGGCAGACTCCTTCATGCGATAATCATTGATTATTTCCCTAACACCCTCAGGAGTTAAATCAGTATGAGGTGTGTCATTAACAAGCATTGCCGGACCTTTGTGGCATTGTCCAAGGCAGTTGGTCTCTTTAAGGGTAAAAAGCCCATCAGGTGTTGTTTGGCCAGGTTTTATTTTTAAAACATCTTCCAGCTCCTGTAATATTAAGTTTTTACCATGCATCATACAGGTAATGGTTTTACATAACCTAATAATATACTTACCACTACGCCCTGAATCGAGAAAACTATAGAAGGTTGCTGTTCCATAAACATGTGCAGCAGAGATATCAAGTTCTTTGGCCACTTCTACCATGGCTTCTTCGGACAACTCATGATAATTTTCATAAATCCCCTGAAGAATTGGTAATAATGCCTCACCCGACCTTCCATAACGATCGGCAAGTTCATTAATTGTTTCATGGATTTTTGCCATAACAAGCGGGGTTAATAAGGATTTTTTTCTTTAATTAATTTACAACTTTTAACAACTTAATCAATATGATTTATGTCATGATTTTTATTTTACAAATACAACAGACCTTGTTTTCAATTCCCTAAGAAGTGATGTGTTCAATAAATTGGAGAATAAAAAAACCGGTCCTTAGCAGAACCGGTTAACTGATAGTCAGGGTTAGACTTGTCACTATTGTAAATTAATACTAATACTCTCTTCCCAAAAATCAGAGCTAACTATGATTTAAAATGAAACCTTTACCTATAAATATTCACTGCTTCTTCAAAAACCAGCAATTCAAACCTTGTACTTTGGATAAAGGATTCCTGCATCGCTTTTTTAACTGTTTCAGAGGCTTCCTTCCCCAATTGTTCAACAACTACAATAAATTGACGGGTGTACAAATCATATTCTTCTCCCGAATAAGTATCAATAAACTTCTGATATGGATTTTCAGCCTTATGATTTTGCCTAATATACTCACCTGTTTTGCCGTAGATCCAAAAACAAGGTAACAAGGCTGCTGCCGCTATTGGAAATAATGCTGTTTGGGCATTTTGTAACAGGAACTCACCATATGCTTTAAACACAGGTGATTGTATTTTGGATTCCTTTATCCCAAAATAGGATAAATACTCATCATGCATAAGATTTTCAATAGCTATTCCATCGTCAGCTATTTGTTGAAAGAATAATTTATGTGCGGGTATGGTAGCTCGTTTGGCTGCCAGTTCCAACGCTTCGTTATCCTGACGCAGATATAACACATCTTGCGACAGATAATGGGCAAACGACTCGAAAGAAAGAGTACCCTCATCCAAACCAGTAACAAATGAACAGTTTGTTATCTGTTCAAAGATTGGTTCAACACTGTTCCATAGGCATTGTGTGAAAGCTCCCTGAGGACTTATGTTGTTCATTTCCAAAAATTATAAAAATGATGCACAGGACCATGCCCTTTACCAATTTGATACTCTGCTCCGCAAACAATGGCCTGATTGATGTAATCTTTTGCTTGTCGAACGGCATCGTTCAACGGGAGATTATGTGCCAAAAAAGAGGCCACCGCTGACGAAAGAGTACATCCGGTGCCGTGAGTATTACAAGTATCCACCCTCGTTGATGTAAGCTCAATAATCTCATCTGTTTCAGCATTATAAAACACGTCAACAAGGTTTTGTTCATTCAAATGACCGGCTTTAAGTAACACAGAAACACGGCCATTGCACGATAATCCTTTTACCACACGGGGCAAGTCAGCCTGATGGCTTATTTTCGTACCAAGAAGAATTTCAGCCTCGGGAATATTGGGTGTGATGACTCTAACAAGGGGCATAAGCTCGTTCTTAAGAGTATTAATAGCCTCGTCAAGCAAAAGCTTGTCGCCCGAGGTGGCTACCATAACCGGATCGAGTACAATATTACGGATTTGATAGCTCGACAAGGTTTCCATTACTGCATGTATCAATTCAGAAGAATGAAGCATTCCAATCTTAATGGCATCAGTACCAATATCGTCGAGCACCGATTTTATTTGTCCCTGAACAAAAGATATTGGTATTGGATGAACACCATATACTCCCACTGTGTTTTCATCCACAACAGCCGTGATAGCTGAAGTACCAAAACAACCACAGGCAGAAATGGTTTTCAGGTCAGCCTGGATACCGGCTCCTCCACTGGGATCGCTGCCAGCTATAGTAAGCACTCTTTTATATTTCATTATTTGCCGGTTTATAATTCTAGCTTATTTTTATCTTACTTTTTTTATTTACGCTTGTCTTAAGCAATTTATGATTCGCTGCGCATCAGTAAAAAAGTGATTCATCTCAAATATACATATAGTTATTCTTGCTTTCGCCTAAAAAAAACAATATGACTTGAATGAAAACGCTATAAAGATTAACCGCAAAGTGCGCAGAGGAACCCGCAAAGAACGCAAATGTTTAATTATTAATTACTTGCACTCTTTGAGAATGTAAAACTTTGCATCCTTTGCGTTTATCATTTTTATCATGTATATGAATACCATCAATATAACCCTTAGTTACAAAAAACTAAGATTTATTAATTCCGAATGTCTCTCTGGCTGATAATAACACTTGTTTTAATTGCCTTGCGGCCTGTTGCGGATCATTAGCTGAACAGATGGCTGATACAACAGCAATACCGTTGGCTCCGGCCTGAACAATACCAGCTACATTGTCCAGGTTAATACCACCGATGGCTACTGCCGGATGTTTTGTAAACAACATAACCTGTTGTACACCTTCTAGTCCAAAAGGACGGGCTGTATCTATTTTGGTTGGAGTACCAAAAACGGGTGATATTCCAATGTAATCAACATCGAGGTTGTTGGCTTCACGGGCCTGCTGCAAGTTTTCAACCGAGAGCCCAATGATTTTATCAGGTCCCAGAAGCCGGCGAGCAATAGAATATGGCATATCGTTTTGCCCAATGTGAAGACCATCGGCATTTGCTGCTAAAGCTATATCAAGACGGTCGTTGATAATAAGAGGAACGTTTAAATTCTGTAGTTTTTGTTTAAGATGTATGGCCAGCTCAATAAATTCGCGGGTGGAGCAATCTTTTTCGCGAAGCTGAATCATCGTAACACCGCCCCTTACAGCTTCTTCCACAATCCATTCGATGTTATGTCCATTACACAAGGACCGGTCGGTTACCAGATATAAACTCAGGTCTATCATGGATTATTCAATTTTAGCCAGTTTGGCAAGTGTTTCTCCAGTCAGATTATACAGCTCATCCAGGAAGTTAAGCTGCATGCTTCCAGGTCCTGCCGATTTTTGTGCGGCAAGTTCACCGGCAACACTCATTACAGCCATTGCATGTGTGGCTGCAACAAGCATATTGGTGTTTACGGCAGCAAAAGCACCTGTAATGGCCGAAGCTGTGCATCCCATACCCGTTACTCTGGCCATAAGAGGAGAACCATTTTTAACCGAATAAACAATTTTTCCATCAGTAATAAAATCTTCGGCACCACTGATAACAACCACTGCCCCGGTTTGTTGTGCAAGTCGCTTTGCTGCACTTAATGCTGATCCTGAATCAGTGGTACTGTCAACGCCTCTGGTTGTTACCTTTTCGTTTACCAAACACATGATCTCCGATGCATTGCCCCTGATTATTCCAGGTTTGCATAGGTCAATAATATCTGAAGCCACCTTGTTACGATATGGAGTTGCCCCCACACCCACCGGGTCAAAAACCACAGGAATACCTTTTTTTAAAGCAACTTCACCTGCAATCAACATGGCTTCTACCCAATTTTTACTTAATGTGCCCATATTTATTACCAGCGACGAGGCAATGTTAACCATATCCCTCACCTCTTCTATGGCATGAGCCATTACAGGTGAAGCTCCTATTGACAGCAAGGCATTAGCCGTATTGTTCATAACCACATAATTGGTAATATTGTGCACCAAAGGTGATTTCTCGCGCACAAGGTTTAAGTCATTAACTAATTGAATGGTATCAATCATGATTATTTAATTTTTAAGTCCACATATCGCCACGTAATCACCACAGTCGAACCCCTCAACAGGCTCTTCGGTAATATGGTTTGAATAAATAGGATGTTTAGTTAATGTTTGCGCATATTTTAAATCAATAAATCCTGCCTTATTTAGCATCTCCGTTTTCTCGGCAGTTGTGCGCCAGTTTGCTACTTTCACAAACTCAATGGGATATGGATCCTGCGGGTGTACATTTTCGAGCAAAGGATGCTCCCAAGTGTTAACTGCTTTGGCAAGGTTATACAGTAAAGCATACGAACTCTCTTTGGGCACATCAATCATAACAATATATCCACCGGGACGTAAAACTGCATAAGCTTTATTGATAGCTTTCTGTAAATCAGTTATATAACTTGGGGTGCCATTAAAGAGAATCGTGTCATAGCATTCTTTCCCCAGATCAACTTCTTCGGCAGTGGTAATGACAACGTTCATTCCACGTTTTCGGGCTATATTGGCCATCCCTTCCGATGGCTCAATCCCGTTTTTTACTGAAATGCCATACTCCTTCTCCAGTAACATTTCAAACAGGCCACTGCCACAGCCAACAGAAAAAATATCAGTCCCTTTTTGTAAAAACCGGGCTACTAATTTTAATTCAGACATCAAAACATTTTCGTTCTTCTGAAACCAGGCATCATAATGATCTGCGTATTGATCAAAGTTGTTCATATCCATAAGCATAAAATAAAAAAAACCGTTCCATAATAATATGAAACGGTTCATGTATTTGAAATAAATAATTTATCATCAAAACACCGTTTCCCTACGCTGTTATTATACATCTCAGGTTCAAGGGGTATTATCTCAGCCCTTTTTACAGGCACCCCCAACAGTCAGGAACAAAAATAATGTAAAATAACTAACAGCAGGCATTGTTTGGGTAAAAAAAACAAAAGAGATTATTCGTGAAGTTGTTTTTGCAGAGGTAATAATTTATCAAAACATTAAAGTTAAAATTAACAGAAATCACTCTAAAATCAGATGTCGTACTTTTTTTACTACTAACCAACTCATACAATAAAGTTCTTCGTTACGCTACCAATGATAGATTTATGGTCTCTCCCTGTCATATTCACATTTTGCCCAATTTATTGGGTGGCGACTCAGGATGACGGGCAGTTGCAATTGGAATTCGATGTGCGTTAACATAAATTAAGAGACACTAGTGATCTTTTATCAAAAAATGATTTAGCCACTACTAAAAGCCTGGCAATTTCTCTATCCTATCAATACTATCCTTCGGGAATTTAAAGAATTCTTTCCCTTTAGCATTCTGAAATAATAAAAAACCATTTTTACCAGGTGTGGTTTGGTGTACAAGTTCTTTAATCACTATTGAACTGCCATTTTTAAACACCAATTCGTAATCCATTGGTAAGTAACTACCTAAAAAGAACATTATCTTGTTGTATGATGTTCCTAAAGGATACTTAGTCCAGCTGTCGATTTCAATAACTGATTTCTTTTCTAAAACACCACCACTTAGTTTACCGACTAATACTTTTACAGATTCGAAGTCATTCAAATCTCTAAATAAGTCAACAAAGGCATCATTATATATAAATTTATAAGACTCAACACTTAAGGAATCCATTACGGCATTAGGCACAATAATAACCTCATCAACCTTTGCAGGCTTTAATATCGGTTTGTTTGAAAGCACATATAAAAACCCATTGACGGTTTATAAGGTCTAGCTTTAAATAATTTTGCCATAATTCTCATGAGTATTAATAATCAATTCCAAAACTCCGCCAACGCCTCTGCCTGGCATAAAACTGTTTCGGTGGCCAGTTTTTGCAAATCGGGTGGATAGCCGTATTGACGTAGGGTGCGTTTTACAATGACTTTAAGTTTCTTTTTGACCGATTCTTTAACTGTCCAGTCGATGGAGGCATTGGCCTTTACACGCTCTACCAAAACACGTGCTAACTTGAACAGGATTTCGTCACCTAAGAGGTCTTTGGCACTTTGGTTTTGGGCTACAGCATCATAAAAAGCCAGCTCGTCTTTCGATAAGCCCATTTTCTCGCCCCGTTTGTCGGCTTCTTTGATTTCTTTGGCCAGGTCAATCATTTCCTGAATGATTTCGGCGGCTGAAATAAGGTTGTTCTGATAACGTTTGATCGACGATTCCAGCATTTCCATTAAGCTGCGGCTTTGAACAATGTTGTGCCTGGAACGGATTTTTATTTCATCATTCAGCAGTTTCTTGAGCACTTCCAAGGCCAGGTTCTTATGCTTCATGTCCCGCATTTCTTCCAGAAACTCATCATCTAACACCGACAATTCCGGCTTTTTGATACCGGCTGCATCAAAAATATCCACAACCTGTTCCGAAACCAAGGCTTTATCAATCACTTGCTTAATAGCTGTATCTATTTCATAATCGGTCTTTCCGCCTGTCCTGGTTTCAAATTTCACCAAGCGGGCTTTTACCGCTTGAAAATAAGCAATCTCATCTTTGGCATCCATAGCCTCATCGTGAGGCAGAGCAATGGCAAAGGATCTTGATAAGGCAGTAACCTCGCGGATATACCGATTCTTTCCATCTTCCAAACTTAAAATATGCTCTACCCCTGTTAAGATGATCTCCAGTTTTTGCTTTACCGGCGCATCAAAGTATTCTTCATAGGCCACTCCTTTGCCGTAAGGCATCTTCGGCTCGGCCGCCATCAACAGTTCTTCGTGTTGTTGAATGCCATTTTCGGAGAACATCTGGGAGACAACCTCCAGTTTTTCCAACATCAATTGAACGGCTTTCTCTTGAGCTTCGGCAGGGTCACCCTTACCCCCACTATCGGCATAAAACGACAGGGCTTTCTTTAAATCAGAAGCAATGCCAAAGTAATCGACCACCAGACCACCCGGCTTATCTTTATACACCCTGTTAACCCGGGCAATGGCCTGCATCAGGTTGTGACCTTTCATGGGCTTGTCGATATACAAAGTGTGCAGACTTGGCGCATCAAATCCGGTGAGCCACATATCCCTTACAATGACCAATTTCATGGGGTCGGCATTGTCTTTCATCCGGTCTGCCAAAATCCTGCGTTGCTCTTTGGATGTGTGGTGTTTCATCATGTCCGACCCATCCGACGAAGAAGCGGTCATAACCACTTTGATAACACCTTCATCCAAATCATCACTGTGCCAGTGTGGACGAATGTTGATGATTTCGTTATATAAATCTACTGCTATCTGACGGCTCATGGTCACTACCATTGCTTTGCCCTCAATACCACTATTGTTGCGTTCCTCATAATGAAAAACGATATCTTCTGCAATCTTTTTCAAACGTGCCGGACTGCCAACAATGGCCGCCACTTTTGTCCATTTGGCTTTGGCTTTCTGTTGAGACAACTCCTGAGTTGTCTGTACATTGTCAAATCCCCTCTCAAGTTCCTCATCCAGTTCCTCAATGAGCTGCTTGCCTTCTTCCGACAAGTTGATTTTCACCAGGCGACTTTCATAATAAATGGGTACGGTGGCACCATCCTCAACCGCTTGGGCGATGTCGTAAATATCCACATAATTGCCAAAAACAGCAGGGGTATTGTTATCGGTCGATTCTACCGGCGTGCCCGTAAATCCCAGGTATGTGGCATTGGGCAAGGCATCCCGCATGTATTTGGCAAAACCATAAACCAAACGCTGGCCAATTACATTTCCCTTATCATCTTTTACTTCAATAGATTTAGGTTTGAATCCATATTGGGTGCGGTGTGCTTCATCAGCCACCACAACGATATTGGTACGGTCGGACAGTTGTTCGTATTTTAGCTCACCGCCTGCCTGCGCCGAGTCTGCGGCAGGTAGGTCGGGTTGAAACTTCTGGATCGTAGCAAACACAATTCCTCCGGATGCTACTTTCAGCAGTTCTTTTAGGTGTTCACGACTTTCCGCCTGAACCGGAACCTGTCGCAGCAATTGCTTGGAAGAGGCAAAAGTTTCAAATAGCTGATCATCCAGGTCGTTGCGGTCGGTAATGACCAAGATGGTTGGATTGTCGAGCTGAAGCACCAATTTGCCACTAAAAAACACCATGGAAAGAGACTTGCCACTACCCTGTGTGTGCCACACCACACCACCTTTTCGGTCGCCGTTATTTCCCGACGCCCGCTTAACCGACTCAATGGCCTTATTGACTGCATAGTATTGGTGGTAGGCCGCCACCATCTTAATGGTTTGAATGGTAGCTATACCTTTGGCACCTGCCTGCGCCGATGCTCCGGCAGGCAGGTCAATGTGTTTCGACTCTTCAAACACAATGAAATATCGGATAAAATCCAGCAAAGTAGCCGGATTGGTCAAACCTTTTATGAGTACCTCTAACTGATTGGTCAGAATAGATGCCTCCTTTAAACCATCACAGGTCTTCCATGCCATGTAACGGGTAAAACCAGCCGATAATGAACCAGCTTTGGCATCAGCCCCATCAGACAGCACACAAAAGGCATTAAATGTGAAAAGACCGGGAATGGTATCCTTATAAGTTTGAATTTGCTTGAAAGCCGAAAGTAAAGTGGCATTCTCATCAACTGCATTCTTCAACTCAAATATGACCAAAGGCAAACCGTTAACAAACAATATTAAATCAGGCCGTTTGTGATTGTTGTTTTCAATGATCGTAAACTGATTCACCACCAAAAAATCATTCAGTCCAGGCTGCTCAAAATTAACCAACTGAACCCGGTCGCCCCGCTGAACACCGTCTTTGCGGTATTCCACCGGAACACCCTCACTAAGCAATTCATGAAATAACTGATTATTGACCATTAACTCCGGCGATGCTATGCGCTCAATCACCTTTATGGCTTCCATCTGCGCTTCCAAAGGAATGTGCGGATTATTACGCGCAATAGCCTGCTGCAACCGACTCTTCAGGATAACATCACTATAAGCATTCCGCTCCGGTGCTTCACCATCAGGAGCAATTACTCCCCCTTGCATATACTCCCAACCAAGGCTTTCCAGCTCCTCAATGGCCCAGAGTTCGATGTCGTTTTCAGTTATTTTGGTCATAGTTTAGGCCTCTAAAGCATTAAATTTATCCTCATCCCATTTCAAAGGGTTTTCAATAATATAGTTCCTAATGTTCATGTACGATGTTTCATTTCTGATGATATGTTCCCAGTAATTACGTTGCCATAATTTTTTATCAAACGGTTGCCAATTCAATGTTTTTACCCCACGAATATATTCTACCGTTACGATGGATTGAAATGCCCCAACCATGTCGCCAACGGTTTTTACTTTTTGCGGATTTTTGGTTTGTATAATTTCCGTTGGGGCAATCTCTGTCGGGGCATTTCCGGTTTGGTTAATCCCTGTCGGGGCAATCTCTGTCGGGGCATTTCCGGTTTGGTTAATCTCTGTCGGGGCATTTCCGGTTTGGTTAATCCCTGTCGGGGCATTTCCGGTTTGGTTAATCCCTGTCGGGGCATTTCCGGTTTGGTTAATCCCTGTCGGGGCAATCCCTTGTGGTTGCCCTTTTTCCTGATCGGCCGCGGTATTGGATATATTGGGGTCGACTGCGAGGGGGTCGACCACGAGGGTCGACCCTACGATTTCCAAAATGGCATGAAAATGGTTGGGCATCACGATAAATTCGTGCAATTTAATGTTGGTAAAACGTTCTGGTAATTCTGCCCATTGTTTTTCTACCATTGTCCCGGCATGGTTCAAAATTAATTTGCGATTTTTTATGTGCCCAAATAAATGGGCTCTTTTGTTTACGCAAATGGTAATAAAATACAATCCTGCCTGTGAATAATCATATCCTTTAAGGCGAATGCTCCTGCGATGATGTAAATTCGGATTGTATTTGTGCATGGCATTTATATTTTCACCCTCAACTCCCCACTCATCAACTTCGGCAACAAGGTGTCTCGTAATTGGGTAAGGGTTTGGATTTCATCAACATTTAAATTCATATTGTTAAAAATCGAACTTAATACTTTTTCAAATTGCTTTGCAACAACTTCATCAGGTATCAGTATTTCCATTTCATTAAGAAGTTTCGTAGTTAAGCTTGGAATTGCAGACCCAACATCTAGTTGAGAAAAATTAACTAGTTTAAGCCATTGATAACAGTATTTCCCATAGTCCTTCATTTTTATTATCGAATAAAACATCGTGTCAACCGACCAAAATGGCCGTTCCAAGTAAAAAATATTTGTAAGTGTTCCTTTTCGCGGTATTAATATAGATGGTTTATCGAAAAGAGCCTTCTCCACATATCTCATTATTCCTCCTGATCCGTAAAGAGGATATTTCCCATTTTCTAAATGTTTATGGTCTTTACCATACTTTATATCCAAAATATCCCCTAACATTCCTACTCTCCACCCATCCGGAATTTCTCCCAGCTCACTCTCAACCATTTTACCTGCCGTCATCAAACGAGTTTGATGGGCAGGTAAACCTCTGCCTTCATTCTGGGCAGGTAAACTATCACTTGCCACTGAGCCATATTTTAATAGCTTATCATATTCGCGTTGTAACCATGTTCGGCCATAACCTGTTTTTAATTCCTCTTCACGCTTTCGGGCTTCATCTTGGGTGTCGAATTGTTCCCAGTGAATGACTTTAATAGGTTTATGTGTTATTGTATGTTTTGCTCCATCACCAGTATAGTGCTCATAAAACCTTCGGTACAAGTCATTGGTCATTCCTTTGTAGAAACTACCATCCTCACATAGCAACACATAAATAAACCAACTTTGACCATCAGGAGCTGGCAATCCACCAACTCGATTATAAGTACAAACCTTAGCCATATCTGACAGGTTTAACTGCCCCTGAGGGCGATAGCCCGAAGGAAGGCAGGGAAACTCAAACTCCACAAACCAGCGCTTAAAGAGGGTTTGTGCCAGTTCTTCTAAGTCTTGGTTTTGTTGGCGGAGGAGAGTGATTTTTTGGTCAATGCTACCGATGAGTTTTGCAATTAGTCTTTGTTCATCCAATGGAGGAACAACAATTGGCATTGTCTTGATAGTCGGGATATTTGAATAACCTTGAACAGATCCACTACTAAAAGCTTCATGAATCTTCTGAAATGATTTACTATTTATCTGATACTCTAGAAACATCGGAAATATCAAGCTTGTATCAGGTCTTAAAATTGCAACAGAGCTTGATATTCCAAATGAATCATTTGTCTTGTATCTATAAGCATTTCCAAAAGAACCGATGATTCCCATCAAAATATCATTTTCTTGGGGTCTTGTAACAGCTTTTGATTTTTTTGAAAACAATTTTTCAAAGTCTTCCTCTGAAATAAAATCTATGTCATCAAGTTTTAATTCACCTCTATTAAAATTCTTTGCGGTTAAATATAGAATCCCCTCTGTAACTCGTTTAACCTTTGAATGAGCACCATCACCGACTAAGCATATTTCTCCGATTGTTAGTTCTTTCCACTCACTCATTTTTTACCCTCCTTTTTTACCAAAGCATAAAAAGCCAAACCGCGCTTGGTGAGCTTGAATTTCTGTTTTGAACTTTGAGGTCTAGCGGGTATAGTCCATTCAATTAGATCTTTGTCTTGCAATTTACTGAGTATCTCGTTTAATTGACCTGAAATAGATCTCTGTCCTAGCTCCACAGATATTGCCTTCCTTGACTTATGAGAATCAAGCATCTTTGACAAGATAATAGAAAAAAGAGACTCTTGCTGTAACTCTTGCTGTAACTCTTGCTGTAACTCTTGCTGCAACTCCTGCTGTTCGTGTTCAATCCCTTGTTCTAAAAGGTCTTTCAACTCCTGCTGCAACTCTTGCTGCCACTCGGGCTGTGATTTTTTAGCCTCGGGCTGCAACTCGGGCTGTTTTTCGTCCGCTAATTGGTCATAATCGGTCGTAATCGGTCGCGGACGAATAATTTCCACGTCAAAGAAGTCGTTTTTCTCTGCTATTTGGGGTGTTTCTAAGCCTTGCTCCACACAGGCTGAAATTATCCGATTAATTCCGCTGCCCCATTGTTCAATCAATCCCAACTCTTTAAAAACATGGGCAATCACCCGGTTTCGGGCTTCGCTGCGGCCGTTAAACACATCTTCCATGGTGATGCTATGAGGCAAGCCGCCTGGTGACACGACGTTTACAATGTCATCGTAAATACCCACTTTAATATCCCGTCCCTGATTCACGTAATCTCTGTGAACCAAAGCGTTGATAATGGATTCACGCAAAGCAGGCACCGGTAGTTCGTATGTATCGGTTCGGTAAAGCCCTTTGATTTCACCTTTCAGGTTGATGTGGTTCAGAACAAAGCTTTGTGTGCTTTCCAGTATTGAGAAAATATCGCCTCCATACTCCTTTTTATCAGTAAAAACGGACATGGTGGTTCCTTTAAACCTGGCACACTTAACTGTACAGTGGGGAAACTTGCCAAGCAAGATCATTAAGGCATTTGTGGGGTATGTTTTGCCATTTTCTGACATAATCAGCTTGAGATTAGCAAGCTTCTCGTTGTTTAATGGTTTGCCAATGCTTTCAAAACGTTGAAATAGTGGTGAAATATCCAACTGGTCAAAAGTAACATCGTAGCAAATCTCTTCATCGTAGCTAATGTGCCGTTTTTGACGTTCCAGTTCTGCAATGGTATCTAAATCTGCGGCTCTGTTGGTTGCGCCAATGCGGACATAGGTTCCATCGGCCTTACCCTGGCTCTTAAAGAAGTAGGGCTTTAGATTGCCACGTACCACTTCAATCACCAAGACCACTTTGCCCTCTATATTAACGCTGTATATCTCCGGCATAATTCCAGGTGAGCAATTATCGGTAATAATTGAGGCAATTTTATCCTGCAAATCGAATAGTTCAATGTCGTTAATGCCAATAACCTCTCGCTTATCAGTGACACCAATTATCAGTTTTCCACCGCTGGTATTGGAGAAAGCTATCACCGATTTGGCAATGGCATCGCTCTTGGGCAAGGCTACTTTTAATTCCAGCGTTTTGCTTTCGCCCTGTTTTATTTGATCCGCCAATTTCATAACTCAATCCCGATTTTAGCCAGTTGTGTTTTTATTTCCTGATCAAGCTTTTGGGCTTGTTCCATTTGTTCACGCAAGCGGGAAGTCAAAGCATCTACTTTTTCCTGAAAGGGTATCCCGTCGTCTTCTTCGTCGGGGATGCCGACATATCGTCCGGGTGTCAACACGAACTTGTGTTTTTGTATATCGGTAAGGCTGGCCGACTTGCAAAAGCCCTTTTCATCCTGATAGGCTTCTTTGTGTTTGAGCCAATTATGGTAGGTATCGGCGACCTTGCTAACATCTTCAGTCGCAAAAGTCCGATTTTTGCGGTCAATCATGTAGCCCAGCTCCGAAGCATCAATAAACAAGACTTCTCCTTGCCGATTCTTTTTGCCACGACGCAAGAACCATAAACAAGCAGGGATGCCGGTGTTAAAAAACAGTGCTTTTGGCAGCATCACGATGCATTCCACCAAATCATTCTCTACCAGCTTTTGGCGAATAAGTCCTTCGCCTCCGGTATTGGAACTTAATGAGCCATTGGCCAGCACAAAACCGGCGTGCCCGCCATCGGGTTTTAAGTGATAAAGGAAATGCTGCACCCAACCAAAGTTGGCATTACCGGCAGGTGGCACACCAAATTGCCAACGGGCATCATCACGCAATAACTCACCGCTCCAATCGCTTACATTAAACGGTGGATTGGCTATGACATAGTCCGCTTTCAGGTCTCTATGCGCATTATTAAGAAACGAGCCTTCGGAATTCCATTTGATGTTTGAGCCATCAATGCCACGGATTGCAAGGTTCATGCGGCACAGGCGATAGGTTGTCTGGTTGCTTTCTTGCCCGTAAACAGAAATATCATCTAATCGTCCCTGATGGCATTCGATAAACTTTTCGCTCTGGACAAACATCCCTCCACTACCACAGCAAGGATCATATACACGACCTTTGTAGGGTTCGAGCATCTCAACCAACAGCTTTACGATACTCTCAGGCGTATAAAATTGGCCACCTTTCTGACCTTCGGCCAATGCAAACTGACCAAGGAAATACTCGTACACACGGCCCAAAACATCCTGACTTTTGGCTTTCTCATCACCCAACGCAATGGTGCCAATGGTATCAATTAATCCGCCCAAAGTTTGAGGGTCGAGATTGGAACGGCCGTAGGTTTTGGGTAGTATGCCTTTAAGGGTAGCGTTCTCGGCTTCAATTAAATCCATTGAATCGTCAATCAGCTTACCAATATTGGGCATCCTGGCTTGTGATTGAATGTATGGCCACCGGGCTTTTTCAGGGACAAAAAACACGTTTTCGGCACCATATTCATCCTTGTCTTCCGGGTCGGCTCCGGCATACTCACCTTCACCGGCAATTAACTTCCTATGTAACTCACTAAATGCGTCGGAGATATATTTTAGGAATATCAAGCCCAATACAACGTGCTTGTACTCGGCAGCATCAATATTCTTACGCAATTTATCAGCTGTTTTCCAAAGCTTCTGTTCAAGCTTTTCTTCTGTTCCGTTTCCGTTCTTCTTAGCCATCAATTAAATATTTCTATGCTTTTATATCATCCAGCGACATGGTGCACAGCCAATCTTCATAGTAGATATTTTCTGGCCGTAAAGGATGCTCTTCAATCGACAAAAAATGCTGTAAACATGCTACTTAGTCATGAACTATAATGTAAATTAGCTGCTCTTACTTTTTTTCTTAAACAAATCAAATTCCAAATCATCACCATCAAATTCTTTGAAAATATAATATTTATCGACATGGTAAATTTTCGCTTTTAATCCTTTCATTTCTTTCAAAAGTGTTTCACGTATATTTAAACGAAACATTAATACAGATTTATGGAAAATATTGATTTCATTTTTTTCAATTTGAATTTTAATGTTAGGAATCTCATTTATTAGCTTAATAAACAAATCTTCGATGTAAAGTCCGTTTACAAAAACCCTTTCTTTACTACCAAGAGTGTCAATAGTATAGGCTTTAGCAAACGCAGTATTCATCTGAAATTCAGCAGGATTATACAAGAATTGGGTTCCTAACATTTGCTTTCCATGTTCACTAATATTATTTTTATTATAATATAGAATCGATTCTCCCGTCATTTTTATAGGAGAATATTGAACACGCTCACCTCCAGCGAATATAGTCCTAACGCCAACACCAAATCTTTCTGCAATATCTAATAGTACATAATGATTAAAAATAGATTCTCTAAGAAAAATTAAAAATAAATATCCATCAAGTCTATTTTTATACTTTAGATCCACTGTCTTTGCAATTCCATCATTTAATACAAGAATTTTGTCACTTGGAAATGGTTCGACATTTGGTAAAAACACTCTACCTGCAATTGAATAAACTTCATTGAGTAATTCAAGGACTTTACTTTTGTTTAGCTTATTTAAATTCCAGTTGTTTGACTTTAATAAACTACCAAATCCACATATATCTGTCCATGTGGAAATGCAATCAATAGTTTCTAATTTCCCGTTTCGACTATCTTCTCTCCATTTTTGGAATTCTAAAAATTCTTTACTTTCCAAAGGTTGTCCCATGTTAAATCTATTGTAATTACAGCTAACACACTCGTAAAATTAACATTTCGTTTGAAAATTCTGGTGGTTTCAGCAATAAACAGTTGTACAATCTGAAGGAAACTGCTAAATATTTGCAACAAGCAACGATAATTAGGTAATCGTAGCTTATGATACTGGTTTAAATCTTCAACTCTGTATTTACAATACGATTCAGGTAGTTTTATGGTTAGTAAGTCAAAATACGACATCAGAAGTAACCATTAATAATCTCAAAATGGCAATGGCAGTAAAGGTTTTTCTATTACTTCGTATATTTCCAAATTATCATCATTCTTGCTTGTCCGTTTTAGAAATGTAATTTTTTTGCTATCAATCTCTTTATGTAACTCCTTAACCAAAATATCTAATTTTTCTCTGAAAATTAATCGTTTTGACCTCCCAAGAATTCCACTTAATTTTATTTTACTTCCTATTTCAATATTGTAAACGCTTTTCTCAATAAGTTTTAAGAAATCATCAAAATTATCAACTATTGTTTCAAAGTTCTCTTTTGTTTTGGTTTCATTGATGTATAAATTTGATAGGAGGTGGTTTGTGATGTCTAGTAGAATGGACAAGCTATTTAATGAAGGTTTTTCGATTTCGTGAAGAGCATCATTCCCAAAAAAACGGATTAAATGAAGCCTTTTTGACTCATTTAGAGACAAATGTCCGTTTTTGAATAGCGCGTTAATCTTTTCTTCAAGATTTCGTTTTTCTATATTTAGGTCATTACATGTGGCTTCAATAATGGCTCGTAATCCTCCTGCTGTCAAAATGTAACATCTTGCTTTGAAAGCGGAGATGGTTTCTTGGTAAATACCCCTGATTTTCTCGGGTACAAGATTAAGATTATCAAGCTCTTTTCCATTTTCAAGATATGGTGGATAGATTTCTTTGTTGAATACATACCCAGGCTCACCTTCATCATTAAACCCAATCATTTCAGAATTTCCATAAACTTTAAGAAATGAAACCGTGTCACAACCTAAGCATTGAATAATAGAATAATCATCTGACCAATGAATATATCCTCCGTCTGCCTCGCCTCTACGTGAATACTCATGCAGAATTTTATGATTTTTAGGACCTTTACATTTTCTGCAAAAATGCTTTTCTTTCAAGTTTTCACTATTCATAATGAAATAATATTTTAGATTACGCAGAACTCCTTCATTGAGGCAATTAGCTTATTATTAAAAAGATGTACATCAATTCAAAAACAGTCATCCTGATTTCATGTCGTTTTTTTCATTAGACCTTTTAACTCAAATATTTTTGTAAGCAAAGCGGCAGAGTCTTGCGATAATCTGTGCTAATTATTTATATCAAATCTTTGTATTTCAAATTTGTCTTGATTGAAAAACCGACGCAAGCTGGATTATGGAAAATATATTTGCGACTCATGTTAACAAATACAATTACTATGTCTGCTTCTTTAATCAATATTTACTACACGAGAAGACTCGTGTGGTAGCTGTGTGTTTTAATCCAAATTAATACCATATAGCCTGATCCATTTTTTATAATGCCCTCACATGATTGTTTTTTCCATGGTGTTCAATCTCAACAAAACCTAAACACTCCAAAATTGAAGGTACATAAGAAGCAAATCGACCTCTTCTTCCTTGAGTTAGCCCATAAAAGCCGAAATTTGGATTATTATCTGATCTCGCCCACTCTTCTACAGTATTAGGTTTTGGGATTGTTTCTTCTCCAGCTGTTCCTAATAAAATCCAATTTCGTTTTTTCTCATTTTTCAGCCAAATATAAAGATCTTTAAGTGTTCTCAAATGATATTCAAACTGAAATCCACTTTCAGAAGTAATGGTAATTCTATGCAGTTCAGAATTAATAGAAAACCCAAATTCCTTGCCTGTCGGTGTTTTAAAAGAAATCATATAATACGGTTTTTGGAAAGTAAGTTAGAATTTAATAAACAAGGTTTTCTAGAATATGAATTGATTAATATAGTGATTTTATTATTTACCTAAAACCCACATATGTTATTATGCCTGATATCCAAGGTTTAACCAAATTTAAATTGAAACCTGAAACATAATGCTTACTAATCAAATAGTCAAGCTCTGACTTGCGGATTTAGGAATTAATTAAACTGATCATATATTTCCATATTATTCGTGCTTTTTTAATAACCCAATATTATCATAAATACCAATTCAATTTTGTCCTCGAATACATCATTATTAAGTACAAAAAAAGGCCATAGTTTTCAAGGTTATTATCTGTTGCGGAGAGTGAGGGATTCGAACCCCCGGTACCCCGAAGGGTACAACAGATTTCGAGTCTGCCACGATCGACCACTCCGCCAACTCTCCGTTAATAATTATAAAAATAATGAATACGTTGTTTATTATCAATTAATGAATTGCACAATAACTTGAATAAGATTTACTTCACAAAGAAGGCAGAGTGATATTATCAAACTCAACATCAATGCCGTCGCCAACATTAAACAGGCCTTCTATAGAAACAGGGAGCCGTCCCGTTGCATTAAACTCACCAAATAAAAAGGAAAGCATGGCCTGTTGCGCCTCCTCACTGTTTTGATAAACAACAGCCAATCCTGCTACATCCCTTAATTTATTCCAGTCTCTTAGGTGATAAGCATTCCCCATAAAAAGCGCCAACGAACAATCATTAAGAGCTAACTGCATCAGACGTGCCTGGCGAGCATTATTGACTTTTTGCCTTCCCCATCGAGAATCGGCTACAACCAATATATACCTGTTAAATTTACTTGCCAAAGCTAAAGTCTTGTCGAAAGCAAGGCCATCAGTAGAAGATAATTCAAAAACAGGAATATCAAAATGCTTAACAAAACCCTCAATAAATACCGGAGCTTCTCCCACAACAATACAGGCAGTTTTTTCATCTTTGTTCAATACTAAAGGAAACACTTGATTGTTTTTTAGTACTGTTAACGAAGCTTCATATAACCTCGAGTTCAGATTACGGGCTTCATAAGTATTTAATGCCACATTTAGAGAGTCGGCATTCAATATGTTTTGTGTCTGGTTATCAATTAGATAATGTTTAAAAGCCAAAGTGCGACGACATTTTTCTTCAATATCATTCCACGTCAACTTGCCATTATCAATAGCCCTTTTAACCTGAAAAATAGCAGCAGAAAGGTCTTCGGTGAATTCCACCACATCATTACCAGCCACCAATGCTAAAGCATCCACAACACCGGGACGTCCCATGGTTTTAGCTCCCTGCATGTTTACTGCATCAGATATCACCAATCCCCTAAAGCCCATTGAATTACGCAATTCACTAACAAGAATTGATTTTGAAAAACTGGCTGGGATTCCCCTTTTCTTTTCAAGAGCAGGCACTTCAATATGAGCACTCATAATTCCCCACAAACCAGAATCAATCATTGCATCAAAGGGAAGCAGATCAACCGAATCAAGCTGTTGACGGTTATGTTGTACTAAAGGTAAAGTCTTGTGCGAATCCTTATCAGTATCGCCATGTCCGGGAAAATGTTTACCAACTGCCATTACTCCTCCATCCTGAAGTCCCTTCATATATGACACTGCTTTTCGAGCAACATTTTTGGAATCTTCTCCAAACGAACGACTTCCAATAATCGGATTATCAGGATTAACATTAACATCGGCAACAGGTGCCAGATTAACATGTATTCCAAGCACTTTACATTGCCTTGCAATATCCAGCCCCATTTTATAAATCAACTCATCATCCTTTATTGCTCCCAGCGACATTGCATTTGGAAAAGCAACAACTCCCGGGAACCTCATAGCCAAACCATTCTCACCATCAACTGAAACAAGCAGCGAAATTTCTGAAAGTTTTTGCATTTCAGACACAACTTCAACAGCATTCAATGGCGACATGCTAAGCAATAATATACCACCCGGTTTATACTGCTCAATTTGTTTCAGATAATGCTGATATGTTGCCTTATTGTTAGTGTTCTCAATAGCTATCCAGAATAACTGGGCAATGCGTTCATCGGGCGAAAGGTTCATATAAACCGAATCAACCCATTCGCTGGCACATTCATAAATATAGTCTGGATTCTTTATAACGCTATCCACCTTAGCAGGAGCATCTGAATGAACTGATCCAAGGCATGAAACGAAAACGAGACTTAAAGTAAATAATAATATATGGCGCATCTTAACCTAAAATAAAACTATTTTTTTCACTACTGACAAACTAAAATAATAATATTCTTCGCTTCGCTACCAATGACAGATTTATGGTCTTTCACCGTCATGTGTAAATTTTGCCCAATTTATTGGGTGTCCACTCTCAATGACAAACGTTTATATTAGTTTATCATTTCAAACGAAGTTAGAAATCTCAAAGTCAAAGTGTTTCCGATCACTAGTACAATATCTCATATAATACTGATACCAGTAACTTAAGCCTGACCAACAGGTCCACCAAAAACCATTGGGTTAAAACCAGTTTCTTCGATTTTCTTGATAGGGCCAAACTGACCTTCAAATCGGGTTACATTTTCCTTTAAAGCCATTAGTAAACGCTTGGCATGTTCGGGAGTTAAAATAATGCGCGACTTAACTGATGCTTTTGGAACTCCTGGCATAACACGAACAAAGTCAATTACAAATTCGGAGGGCGAATGACTTATAATAGCCAAATTTGAGTATATACCCTGCCCTGTTTCTTCATTAATTTCAATGGTTATTTGCTGATTTTTCTTTGAATCTTCCATTATTTTCATTTTTAAATTTCAATCCTTAAAGATATTGAATTGCATTCTTATCCACATAAAAAAAGGGAAGCTTTTGGCCTCCCTTTTTTATTTATTTACAACATGATGGATTATTGAAAAACCTCTTCAGTTTCTCGTTTTCCACTCACCAATTTATCAAACTCTTCCTGCGAACCAACAACTATTCGGTCATACTGACGCAATCCGGTACCAGCAGGAATAAGGTGTCCGCAAATAACGTTTTCCTTTAAACCTTGCAGATAATCAACTTTACCCTGAATTGCAGCTTCGTTAAGAACCTTTGTTGTTTCCTGGAATGACGCAGCCGACATAAAACTCTTAGTTTGCAGAGCGGCACGCGTAATACCCTGAAGCACCTGACTCGATGTGGCAGGTACAGCCTCCCTGGCATCAACCAAACGAAGATCGCGACGTTTCAACTGAGAATTCTCATCTCTTAATCTACGGGCAGTGATAATTTGACCGGGACGTAATGTTTGAGAATCACCTGATTCAAGAACAACCATTTTACCCCAGATCTCATCATTTTCTTCCATGAATTCAATCTTGTCAATAATCTGCCTTTCCAGGAATCTGGTGTCACCCTGATCGTCAATCTCAACTTTACGCATCATCTGACGAACAATAACCTCAAAGTGTTTATCATTAATTTTTACACCTTGCAGACGATAAACGTCCTGAACCTCATTCACAATATATTCCTGAACAGCTGTAGGCCCTTTAATGGAAAGAATATCAGATGGCGTGGTAGCTCCGTCGGACAGAGCAATACCTGCACGTACATAGTCATTCTCCTGAACAAGAATTTGTTTCGACAGAGGAACAAGATATTTCTTAATCTCACCATTCTTTGACGTTACAACCACTTCACGATTTCCGCGTTTGATTTTACCAAAAGCAACTTCACCGTCAATTTCAGATACAACAGCAGGATTAGATGGATTACGTGCTTCGAAAAGCTCAGTAATACGAGGCAAACCTCCAGTGATATCACCAGCACCTCCAATGGCACGTGGAATTTTGGAGATAATTTCGCCTTGTTTAATCTGACTGTTTTCTTCAACTGAAATGTGAGCACCAACAGGAAGGTTATAAACTCTTAAGATTTCTCCACTGGCATCCAGTATTTGAACACCCGGGTTCTTAGTCTTATCCCTGGTTTCAATGATTACTTTTTCACGGAATCCGGTTTGTTCATCCGATTCCTCTTTGAAAGTAACCCCTTCAATCAGGTTTTCTAAGACCACCTTACCCGCTTTTTCACTAATAATCAACGCGTTCCATGGATCCCATTCACAAATCAGGTCGCCTTTTTTCAAGCTGGCACCATTCTTAATGAACAATTTTGCTCCATAAGGAATGGGTTGAGTAGTCAGTGAAATGCCCGTGTTTTTATCAACAATACGCATTTCAGCCAAACGGCCAATAACCATATCAATTTCCAGTCCTTCTTCGTTTACTGAAGGTACCGTTCTCAATTCATCTATCTCAACAATACCATCATAACGAGCCAGTAAACTATTTTCTGAAGTAACGTTACCGGCAGTACCTCCCACGTGGAATGTACGCAGTGTTAACTGAGTACCAGGCTCACCGATTGACTGTGCAGCTATTACACCAACCGCCTCACCATTATGAACCATTCGACCGGTAGCGAGGTTACGACCATAACATTTTGTGCAAACCCCTTTTTTCGACTCGCAAGTCAATACCGACCTAATCTCAACACGCTCAATAGGTGAGGAATCGATAATCCGGGCTTCATCTTCAGTAATTTCATCGCCCGATTTTACTATAATCTCACCAGTAGTTGGATTGTAAACATCGTGAACAGAAACTCGTCCAAGAATCCTTTCGTAAAGCGAAGCCACTACTTCTTCGTTGTTTTTCAACGCCGTAGCAGTTAATCCGCGTAGAGTTCCACAATCCTCCTCTGTAATAATAACATCTTGCGATACATCAACCAAACGACGTGTAAGATAACCGGCATCAGCTGTTTTAAGAGCCGTATCAGCCAAACCTTTCCGAGCACCGTGAGTTGAAATAAAGTACTCAAGTACAGATAAACCTTCTTTAAAGTTCGATAAGATAGGGTTTTCAATAATCTGTCCACCCTCGGCTCCTGATTTCTGTGGCTTAGCCATCAATCCCCTCATACCCGACAACTGACGAATCTGTTCTTTTGAACCCCTGGCACCGGAGTCAAGCATCATATAAACAGAGTTGAATCCCTGTTGATCGCTGCTCAACTGCTTCATCAGGATTTGAGTTAAACGGGCATTAACGTGTGTCCATATATCAATAATGGCATTGTATCTTTCATTATTGGTAATAAAACCCATGTTGTAGTTGTTCAACACTTCTTCAACTTCGGCGTATCCTTCAGCTACAAGCTCTTCTTTCTCCTTAGGAATAATCACATCCTCAAGGTTGAATGACAATCCTCCTTCAAAAGCCATCTTGTAACCAAGATTCTTCATATCGTCAAGGAAAGCAGCTGTTTTTGGAATACCGCATATTTTTTGAACATCTCCAATGATGTCACGCAAAGCTTTTTTCGTAAGAAGCTCATTAATATAACCTGCTTCTTTTGGAACAACTTCGTTAAACAATATACGACCCACGGTGGTTTCAATAAGCATCAGTTCCAGCTCACCTTTTTTATTAAGGTCATAAGTTTTTACCTTAACATTGGTATGAAGAACAACACGCTTCTCATTAAAGGCAATTTTTGCCTCCTCGGGAGAATAGAAAACCAGACCTTCGCCTAAAGCACCAGGACGCGATTTAGTCATATAATACAGACCAAGCACCATGTCCTGCGATGGTACGGTAATAGGTGCACCGTTGGCAGGGTTCAGAATATTCTGCGAACCAAGCATCAACATTTGAGCTTCCAAAATAGCTGCATTACCCAAAGGCAAGTGAACGGCCATCTGGTCTCCATCGAAGTCGGCGTTGAACGCAGCACACGAAAGTGGGTGTAACTGAATAGCTTTTCCCTCAATTAATTTGGGCTGAAATGCCTGAATACCTAAACGGTGAAGTGTTGGGGCGCGGTTTAGAAGAACCGGGTGGCCTTTCAACACATTTTCAAGAATATCCCAAACAACCGGATCCTTACGATCAACAATTTTCTTGGCCGATTTAACGGTTTTTACAATACCTCTCTCAATCAGTTTCCTGATGATAAACGGCTTATATAATTCGGCTGCCATATCTTTTGGCAAACCACATTCGTGCATATTTAATTCAGGGCCGATAACAATAACCGAACGGGCTGAGTAGTCAACCCTTTTACCTAAAAGGTTTTGCCTAAAGCGTCCCTGTTTACCTTTCAAACTATCGCTCAAAGATTTCAATGGACGGTTGGCGTCAGTCTTCACAGCGTTTGACTTCCGTGAGTTATCAAACAGTGAATCAACAGATTCCTGAAGCATCCTTTTTTCGTTACGAAGAATAACCTCAGGCGCCTTGATTTCAATAAGCCTCTTTAACCGATTGTTTCGGATAATAACCCTGCGGTATAAATCATTCAAATCGGACGTAGCAAAACGGCCACCATCTAAAGGAACCAAAGGACGTAACTCCGGAGGAATTACTGGAACCACTTTTACGATCATCCATTCAGGACGATTAACACCCTTTGACTCGCGGAAGGATTCAACAACCTGCAAACGTTTAAGTGCTTCGTTTTTCCTTTGTTGCGATGTCTCAACATTTGCTTTATGTCGTAAATCGTATGATAACTCATCAAGATTAAGACGGGCCAGCAACATATGCAGAGCATCAGCTCCCATACGGGCTATAAATTTGTTTGGATCATCATCATCCAATTGTTGATTACCCTTGGGTAATGAATCCAGAATATCAAGGTATTCTTCTTCGGTTAAGAAATCCATGGTTTTAATACCATCCACTCCCTTCACACCTGGATTGATTACTGCATACCGCTCATAATAAATAATAGCATCAAGCTTTTTGGAGGGCAACCCCAACAAATAACCGATTTTATTAGGTAATGAACGGAAATACCAAATATGAGCAACAGGAACAACAAGGGAAATATGCCCCATACGTTCACGACGAACCTTCTTTTCAGTAACTTCCACACCACAGCG
>CAZSQG010000051.1:5395-29053 GCA_964608615.1 uncultured Marinilabiliaceae bacterium | reverse complement strand
CCAACAATTTAGAAGTTGATTTTGTTGTTCGCAACAACGAAGGTTTTACACAATATATAGAAGTTTCGCAAACAGTATAAAACGTAACGACTTTTGAACGTGAATTAGCACCATTTGACAGTATTGCAGACCATCACGAAAAACCTTTAATTACAATGGACTACGACACAGGTACATATAGGAATAAAAAAAATAAACGCAATAGATTGGCTTACAAAGACCGAAAAATAAGGGTGAACCGATAATACGTGGTATAAAAAATTGCCGGGACATTTGTCCCGATTTTTTCATCGGGATACGGTTCCGTAAGTGGGAAGGGGTGAGAGTCCTCTTTATGACTCGACTGACAACAATCCAGAAGAACGAAAATATTGCAAATGACGTATTGATTTGCTATATTTGTACGTAATTAGATATAAAGAATATGGAAACAAAATTAACATTGAGACTAAATGATAATGTTATCGAAAGAGCTAAAAATTATGCACGCAGTCATAAGATTAGTCTTTCTAAGATGATTGAATCTTATCTTGATAGCATTACTAAACAAAAAGAAGCAGAGAAAAAGATTTCTATTACTCCTCTTGTTGAGAGCTTGTGCGGCGTGATTGCTTTGCCAGCTGACTTTGATTACAAAAAAGAATATCGTGATTATTTAGATGAAAAGTATAAATGAAAAAACTATTCGTTGATACAAATATTGTGATTGATTTATTATCACGGAGAGAACCTTTTTTTGAAGAAGCAGCAGAATTATTTTCTCTTGCAGATAGAAAGCAAGTCGAATTATCAGTTTCATCTTTGACTATTGCAAATACCAGTTATGCATTGTTAAGACAAATGGATCCTAATAAAGCGAAATCGGTTTTAAGGAAACTTAGGCTGATTCTTAAAATCTTACCATTAGATGATAAGATTATTGGATTGGCTTTAAATGACGAGAGTTTTTCAGATTTCGAGGATGGACTGCAATACTTTACAGCAATTGAAGACGAGCAAGAATTGATTATTACTAGAAACCTTAAGGATTTTAAAAATTCAAAATTACCGACATTGACAGCTAAACAATTTATTGAAACGATTGAATAAGGTCAGTGCCTAGTAATTATGGTTAAGGCACAGTTGAGCCCGCAAAAAAGAAGTAAGGTCAATGGCCTATTGCTCATTTTTTTTCAGGAATGATGTTTAGGCCACGCTCAATAGTGTTTTCCCAGGTAACAGTTTGTAAAGATTTTGCAAGCAAAACCAACAAACTCTGGCGCAGGATTAGTAAAAAATCCCTGTTGGGCTAATGCCTGAATAATAACAAGATAGGAATTTGCCGCATAGTGCGCAAAGGAAACCGCAGAGAACTAAAAGGGTTAATAACTAATTCTTTGCGACCTGGGCTGATGAAAAGCTTTGCGTCCTTTGCGCTTAAAATTTTTATCATGTATATGAGGAGTTTTGTGTGTTCCAACGAAAGCTATACCTGATAAGGACGTAAAGCCCATAAAAACGCTTCACCAGTGCCCTTTCTAGAACCTTGTCAAGTACAAACATTTGCTTGATCCCGAAAAATATGCGAGCTTGAAGTATCATGCGAATTGCGGAGCAATCATGAACTCAATAATAATAGATTCGTGAATAAAGCTAGAGGAAGAACTCTATCGGTAAGCCGTATGAGCGAATAGTTCACGTACGATTTGATGCAGGGGGCACTGATAGTTTATGCAGAATGCGTACTTTTATACGTACTAATTTTGAGTGGGCTATCAGGCTCTACTCTACTTCAAAATTGCAAAAAAACATTCTTCAATGATTTAAACTTAGATTGTAGTTTCCTTTTGAGAAACATTATTTGTATATTTGCGGATAAGTTTATGAAGGTACATTTGATTAAAAAACAGTCGATTGAGGACTATGTCTTAAAAAATGCAAGAAGTCTAGCATCTTTTGAGATTTGGTTGTCAATTATTAAACGAGTTGATTGGAATGAACCTAATGAGATTATCTCGACTTTTAATAGTGCAGATATTCTTGGTAAAGGTTCAGGCAGAGTTGTATTTAATATTGGCGGGAATAATTACAGACTGATATGCAAATATCACTTTGGATATACAAGAGTTCATCTCTTTGTAATGTGGATTGGGACCCATGCAGAGTATACAAGACTTTGCAATGAAGGAAAACAATATGAGATCGATGTTTATTAAAATTACAAAAGGAGAAATATGAAAACATTAAAATATACAATAATAAAGGATTTAAAGCAATACAAAAATTATTGTGACACTTTAGAGAAAATGGTTCTAAGGGACGATAAAGAAATTAATGACGAGATTGAGCTACTTACCCTTTTGATTGAAAAATGGGATAATGAGAATAATACATTTAATGACTCAGATCCAATAGAATTACTTAAATTTCTAATGGAAAATAATGATTTACGAGCAAAAGATTTGGTAACGATTTTGGATTTATCAAAAGGAACAATTTCAAAGATTTTAAACTATCATAAAGGACTTTCGAAAGATACAATAAGGAAGCTTTCAGATTATTTTAAAGTGTCTCAAGAAGCCTTTAATCGACCTTATAAGCTGATTAACGAAGTGAATAAACATTTCCGAAATGCAAGTTTAATGAATACAAGGAAAAATATGATAGAGGCATAAAAATACTTTAGGATTAAGGCAGAGTTGAGCCCACAAAAAAAGCAGTAAGGTCAATGGCTTACTGCTCATCTTTTTTCAGGAATGCTGTTTAGGCCACTCTCAATAGTGTTTTCCCAGGTAATAGTTTAATTTATATTAAAGACATATGGAACCAGATACTGAAATAATGCTTCTTCGCGATGAAGGAGTTGTGCCAACAAATTCCGTTCTGGAGAAGGCTATAGGGAAATTTCTATATGCCGTTTACAGTCAACTGATAGGCTCTGTCACCAACGAACATGGAATTGATATCCAGTGGCGTTATTACAAAGACGGTAAATCTTGGTTGTGTAAGGCTGTGTATAAGAAAAAAACGGTTTTTTGGCTTTCTATTTGGGAGGGTTTTATACGGACGAGTTTTTTTTTTACGGATAAAACTAAAACGGGTATTCTGGACTTGAATATAGATGACGAACTAAAGGAAAATTTTGAGCGCGCTAAGCCAATTGGGAAATTGATTCCTTTTGTTGTAGATATCTTGTCGTTTGAAAGCCTTGCTGATTTTCTTGAAATTGTAGTGTATAAGAAAAGTTTAAAGTGAATATTGAAAACCAAAAAACTTCACCTTTCAAGGGATTTCTGCCAGTCTGTTTTTTTAATTTGTGGATGGTTTTCAAGTAAAAAGAGACTCAGCAATGATTGTCAGAAGAGCAACAATGGAAGACTCCTATCTTATTGCTACCTATTTATTGTTGGCAATGGAAGATATTGTTTATAAATTTATTGGTGAAAGGGATTATCAAAAAGCCAAAAGGTTTTTAGCTTATTTTGCGGAACGGGAGAACAATCAATATTCCTATCAAAATTGTTGGGTTGCAGAAGATGAGGGGAAAGTTGTGGCCGCGGCCAATATATATGACGGGGCAAGGTTAGTGGAGTTGAGAATGCCGATTGTTCAGTATTTGAAAATTCAATTTAACATGGATTTTATTCCTGAAGATGAAACACAGTCTGGGGAATATTACATTGATACCTTGGGTGTAAATCCCAATCAACAGGGTAAAGGTATAGGCTCAAGGATGCTTCAGTTTATGATTGATGAGTATGTTAACAAGCAGCATCAAACTTTGGGCTTATTGGTGGATGAAGAAAATCCAGCTGCTAAAAAGCTCTATTTGAAATTGGGATTTAGGCCGGTAGGGACGAAGGTTTTGGTTGGGAAGTCTATGGAGCATCTTCAATTAGGGAAAGTGCGTCCTAAATGACAAATTGTGCAATATTAACCATTGATTTTGAGTGAAAAATATAGTACAATTGAAGGGTCTCAAAACAGAATACTTAGCAATTCAATATAAAATACCATGGATGAATTTTCTACTACAGAAATAATCATTGCTTTGGAGACAGCGGCTCTTGATGAATGGCACAATGGTAATCCCTCTCCCTATCTCGAGCTTTATTCAAAGGACTTTACTTATTTCGACCCTGCACATGAAAGGCGGCTAGATGGTTGGGATAAAATAAAAGGGTTCTATGAAAGCATGCGGGGAAAGATAAAAATGGACAAATTCGAAATGATAAATCCCATTGTGCAATCAACCAACACAATGGCAGTTCTGACCTACAATCTGCATTCATACTCAGGCGAAACTCTCTGGAAAGAAAATTGTACAGAAGTGTATAGGCTTGAAGAAGGTAACGAGTGGAAAATCATCCACAGCCATTGGTCTTTGACCAAACCTACTATTGATTAATTTACAAGAACACTTGGTATAACAGAAAACCCTTATTATGGCGTTAGATACAAAACATTTTATTGAACTAAAAATCCGTAAATTTATTACCCTCTTTAATAAAAATCGCTAACTTGTTTCCTGTTCTTTCATCAGTGAATACAATTCTTTTATAAATCTAGTCATGTTAAAATCCAAAATTATTTTTTTGTTTGCTTTTTTCCTGACCCTGGTTCAGGTTAACAAAGCGCAATCTTTTGTAATCGATTCGATGGGCTATTTTATCAACGGAGGCGTCAATGTAATGGCTTTTGATGATATTTATCCCGAAGGTCATCAAGGAGGAATAGGTATTATTATGCATGGCGACCGGGTGGCAGCCAACGGTGATTTGCGTTTGGAATCAACCCCTGGTCAATGGCAACCAATACCTATTCAGAAAAATAGAAAGATTGATAAAATGGCAGGAGTCATTACTGTTAATCTGTCCTATCCGGATACAACCAAACATCAAACAGGGTTTAACCCACTTAATTATCCTGATTTGGAATTTGATTATGAGGTTCGGATTCAAAAGCAAGGTGAATCCATTCTTGTTATAGTTGATTTAAACCAACCAATCCCCAGTGAGTTTCTGGGCAAGGTTGGGTTTAACATAGAACTCTATCCGGGTCATTTATTCGGTAAAGGATGGTTAATGGACCAGCAAAGTGGGGTCTTTCCCATTCAACCTAATGGACCAACGAATTACACCTATTCTGAAAATGATGTTACGGAGTATCATCCACAGGAAGCTAATAAAATTATTGCCGCGCCTTATGCAGTAGGCAAAAAGCTTATTATACAACCCAACGATCCGTATAAAAAATTAACCATCGAATCATTAACTTCCAATTTAGAATTAATAGATGGAAGACTTAACCACAACAATGGTTGGTTTGTTGTGCGCTCCGAGATAGCCGAAGGTGCTACTAAAGGAGCTGTTAAGTGGCTTATTACACCAAATGCTGTTAAAGACTGGTTGTATACTCCGGTTATTCAAATATCACAGTTGGGTTATCATCCCAATCAACAAAAACAAGTGGTAATTGAATTGGATAGGCGTGATGACAATATTGGCAAAGCTCATCTTATAAAGCTGACAGAAAGTGGCGAAGAGCTTATGAAGGAACTAGAGATTAAGGAATGGGGATCGTTTCTTCGATATGATTATCTAAAAGCCGACTTTTCGGATATTGTTGAAAATGGCTTATACCAAATTGTTTATGGAACAGAGACGTCTGACTTGTTCCGAATTTCCGATGAGGTTTATGAACGCGGAGCCTGGCAACCGGTGTTGGAGTATTTTTTACCGGTTCAAATGTGTCATATGCGGGTAAACGAAAAATACAGAGTGTGGCATGGGTGTTGTCATATGGACGATGCACAGATGGCGCAAACTTCACACAACCATTTTGATGGTTATATTCAAGGCGAATCAACTCTTACAAAGTTTAAATCTGGCGAACCTGTTCCGGGAATTAATATAGGAGGCTGGCATGATGCCGGTGATTATGATTTACGCGTAGAGTCGCAAAGTGGCGAAGTTTATATGCTTTGTTTAACAAAGGAAGCTTTTGGAATTAGTTATGATCAGACAAGTGTTAATCAGGATACCAGGATAACAGAGATCCATCAACCTGATGGTAAGGATGATTTATTGCAACAGATTGAACACGGCACTTTGTCGGTTGTAGGTGGTTATCGCTCTCTGGGGCGGCTTTATCGCGGCATCATTTGTAATCGTTTACGCCAGTACGTGATGCTGGGAGAAGCATCTGTGATGACTGATCATATAATTGGCAATGAAAACGACCGCTGGGTGTTTACCGAAGATAATCCCCAAAGGGAGCTAAGTACGGCAGCTCATTTGGCAGCCGCGGCACGTGTGCTCAAAGGATTTAATGATATCTTAAGTCACCAGTCGCTTCAAATTGCTAAAGTTTTATTCGAAACGGCGGATAAAAATGAAAGGGAAAAAATTGCTAAAATACACGCCGCTACGGAATTGTTTTTATCAACAAAAGATGAAAAGTACCGAGATTACATATTATCACAACAACAGTTTATCGTAATGCATATAAATCAAGTCGGGTGGTTTATTGGCAGGGCTGATACGGCTATTGCAAATAAGAAATTCTCACGTGCTTTATTAACCTCCTTGCAAGAGCTCAATGAAAATCTGGAAGCATTAAGTAAAGAAACCCCTTACGGCATACCGTATAAACCTTATATCTGGGGCGCAGGATGGGGGATTCAGGCTATGGGGTTTGAACATTATTTTTTGCATAAAAGTTACCCAGGGGTTTTTTCAACCGATTTATTATTTAACTCTCTCAACTTTGTGTTAGGTTGTCATCCCGGTAAGAACACCAAATCGTTTGCATCAGGCGTTGGTACAAATTCTGCCACAGTGGCTTATGGTGTTAATCGTGGCGATTGGTCGTTTATACCGGGGGGAGTTATCTCAGGAACAGCACTTATTCGGCCGGATTTTCCGGAGCTTCTCGACTTTCCATTTCTATGGCAACAAACAGAATATGTTATGGGTGGTGGCTCGTCTCACTATATGTTTCTTGTGTTGGCTGCTCAACAGTTATTATAAATAAAAAAGGTTACTATGAAAATAGTAACCTTTTTTTGCGGAGAGAGAGGGATTCGAACCCCCGGTACCTCTCGGTACAGCGGTTTTCAAGACCGTCGCAATCGACCACTCTGCCATCTCTCCTAAAGCGTGTGCAAAATTAGACGTTTAATTTTATCTACAAAATTATTTGTGAAGAAAATTTGATGTTTTTTTGAATGAAAGCTAAAATTCTCGTTTGGTTTATTTTATTGTTGTGAGGAGTAACGGATTAAGTATTTAGCCTTTTTATTTAACTAATTCGTGTGCAATAGCAGTTCCCTGCTCAATTCGATGCGACATTCCAATACCATCGCGTATATTACCGGCCATAATTAATCCGGGAAATTGGCTTTCAATGGCTGAAATAGTGCTTAGTAGGGGTTGTGTCGAATCGTTGTATCGAGGAAAAGCATACTGATGACGGTAGATATGGAACAGATCAGGTTCTTCAGCTGGGATAAGCAACATGGAACGAATTTCCTCCATGACCATTTTTTTTATTGTTTCATCATCGAGATTAATCATTTCGGGATGGTGCAGTCCTCCCAAAAACACAGAGAGTAATGAACCATCTTCAGGTGCTCGTCCTTTAAGGAACGACGAAGGAAATAGTATCCCTAGAATATTTCGGTTTTCATTATTTGGGACTAGTCCTCCAAACGCTCTTAACGGAATGCCGCGCCACTTTTTAAAACCTACTACTACCTGAATCAAATGAAAGTGAGATACGTTACTTAATAAATTCTTTTCTGTATTGGTTAGGAACGGGAATGTTTTACTTATTTCATTTGCTCCAATTGTGGATATAACCAAAGGAACTTCGGTTTTATGAACTTGTTTGTTGTGGTTGTATGTGACCGAAAAGCCTTCTCCTTTAGGATATACATTGAGGTTTTCTACGCCAAACTGAAACTGGTTTTGCCCAATATTTTGAACCATGGCTTTCACAAGATTGTCTAAACCTCCTGTGATGAAAAAAAGTTGACGTTCTACTTTTACATTTCTCCTGTCATTTCGAAGCCTGTATTTCTTTCTGTTTTCCCTAAAAAGAGGGTCAGCCCGTTTTTTGTATTTACCTGTTTTTCCGGAATTAGCCAACAAACCATTAAAATCGCCCGAATAAATGGCATGGATAAACGGATCTACAGGATAATCAGGGTTAAGATTGTTTTTAGGGTTAAATTGTTCCGCCAGGTAATGTTGGTTACGAAGGGTTCCAAGTAGTAAGCGGATTTTCTCATTCCATTTAAATAGTGGAGTGCGTAAACTGTCGCTCAGGCAACGTGGTAATGTGTGCCAGCGGCAATTTTTCCATACAAGGCGTCGCCGGGCACTGTTGCCTAAGGGTTCAATCTCGATTTTATTACTCAATTGCTGTAATAATTCTGATACATCCGGGTGCGAAATGATTCCGGTATTTGGTCCGCTTTCAAAGATAAATCCGTTTTCGTGATGTGTTATAATGGAGCCTCCGGCTCTTTGATCGCGCTCAAGTATTTGCACCTGCCACCCTGCTTTACTCAGGTAAAATGCAGTTGTAAGTCCTGTAAGTCCAGCACCAATTATAATAGCCTTTTTTTTAGTCATGAACCTTGTTTATGTTTAATAAATAAACATATCAAAGATATAAATGGTTTGGAACAATGATCTGTTTTCTGTGTAGGTCACCTCCCTGATAGAAACAATACATTTAAAAATAATACCAAAATATTACAACTAACCCTAATAAATGCCCCAAGGTTGCTCTAATACATCTCCTTTATAATATATATCCCCTAATTCAGGAGGGGGTGATTCGATTTTATGTAATTTATATGGCGCACTAGTAATAATTTTAATATTTTTGTATCTTTCTATTATTAAATTTAAATATTTGCTTTAATGAAAATAATATTTACAACGATTCTGATGTTTTTAGCTGTGCCTATCCTGACTTTTGCATCAGAAGGAAACGGAATTGATACGGGTGCTACAGCATGGATGTTAACCTCAACAGCCTTGGTTCTTTTGATGATACCGGGGCTTGCTATGTTTTATGGCGGTTTGGTACGTTCAAAAAACGTTCTTGGGACTATGATGCATAGTTTCGCCGCCATGGGAGTTATGAGTGTGCTATGGGTAATGGTTGGTTACAGTATGTGTTTTGGAGAAAACATCTTAGGTGGATGGATTGGTTGGGATATGGATTATTTTTTTCTAAAGGGTATTGATGAAACGATAATGGAAGAGGGTATTCCTGAGTATGTTTTCAGTATGTTTCAGGGTAAGTTTGCTATCATAGCCCCGGCATTAATTGCCGGAGCTTTTGCTGAGCGGGTCTCGTTTAAAGGTTATCTTATTTTTATCTCTTTATGGGGACTTTTTGTTTATAACCCTTTATGTCATTGGGTTTGGGCTTCTGATGGATTTTTATACAATATGGGGGCTGCTGGTGCCATTGATTACGCAGGAGGAACGGTGGTTCATATTTCGGCTGGTGTCAGTGGCTTGGTGGCTGTTCTGTTTATTGGTGGACGTCGCGGACATCCAAAAAGTCAGGTACACCCCAGCAATTTAGTTATGACACTAATTGGTGCAGGTTTATTGTGGGTTGGATGGTTTGGGTTTAATGCTGGAAGTAGTATTTCCAGTGGATTGGAAACAGCGCAGGCCTTAACTGCTACACAGGTTGCCGCAGCAACAGGTGCCATGGCATGGATGCTAATCGAATATTTTCAACTTGGAAAATCCACAGCACTTGGTTTTGCCAGTGGTGTTTTGGCCGGATTAGTTGCCGTTACTCCTGCCGCAGGAGTTGTTCAACCCTATGGTGCTATGATTTTAGGTTTTGTAGCTTCTGTTTTTTGTTTTTATGCCATTATTTTAAAAGATAAATTGGGATATGACGATAGTTTGGATGTGTTTGGGATTCATGGTGTAGGTGGAATTGTTGGAGCTTTATTCCTGGCTTTCATTATCAGGGATTCCTGGATGGCCGATGCTGCTGAATCGGCCGGTGGAAGTTGGACGGTTTGGCAACAGTTTGGCATTCAGGTTTCTGCTGTGGGTATTGCTATTATCTATGCGGTTTTGGTTACCTTGTTAATTCTGTTATTGATGAAGAAGTTTGGAGGATTACGTTCTACTTCTGATGAAGAGATGGAAGGTCTTGATCGATCTTATCATGGTGAAAGAGGTTATGGTATGTTAAATCCTAATTAGTGGAATTTTGTAATTAGTAATCATTGGTGTCCTGTAAAATTTTTAGAAAATTATATGCAGCGGCGGCATTTTTTGCTTACTTTTTTTTGCTGTAGTGAAGCGAAGCGGATCACGAAGGCAAATAAAATAAATATGAATCTGAGTAAAAAAAGTAATCCCGCTTTTTAGCGGGAGAGCACTTGAACGAAGAAAATATTTTTTATCGGACAATAGTGATTTGTAATCAATACAAGGATGGAGTTAAAGGGGTAAGTATCTACCATTATTAAAAAAAATGGTTGTGTATCAACACGGATATTCATAAAAAATAAATATAAACTAATAACAGCAATGAAATTAATAACAGCAATTATAAGGGAATATCAGCTCGAAAAAGTGCATGAAGCGCTTATTTCGGCAGGGATTTCCAGAATAACGGTTAGCCGTGTTTCTGGGCACGGAGCGCAACGACGTGAAGAAATTTATAGAGGTAAGCGTATAATTCCCAATCTTACTCCAAAAATGCGACTTGAAATAGCTGTGAACAATGAATTTGTAGATTTAGCGGTGGATGCTATTATTAAAGCAGCCAGAACGAGTAAAACCAATGATGGGGAGGTGGGCGATGGGAAAATATTTATTACATCTCTCGAAGAATGTATCCGTATTCGTACTGGTGAACGCGGTAATAAGGCTATCTAGAAATTGTTATAACCATTTTATTACAATTTAAGTGGATGTTTCTCAGGAACTCAGCTTTTTGATTTTTAGGAGTTTATTATTCTGATTCTAGATACTCATAAAAAAACATTGTCTCTGCTTTATGTTTACAAATATCCAGAATATAACGGTGTGTTAATTCGCAAATTAAACCATTATCTTATTCTCAGGTAACATTCAGCTAGTGCCAGACTTTTTTTTATTCGTTCTGCAAATTTCTTTAATTCATCATAATCATCCATAGCGTGTTCCAGAAAAGCTGAACCCATACCTAAAACAGATTTTAAGGCACTGACTTTGACTAGGTAATAACCGTCAAGTACATTGTTGATTCCACCTGAAATAATAAGCTCATTGCATTTGATGTCGTTGGTTTCATCAACAATATCATTAACCATTTGTGTCATTTCAGCAGATGTATGTCCTACATGACCAAAAGTACTAAAAACAGACGGAGAACCTCCGGTGTGTCGGCCAAGTTCAAGTTTGGTAAAGTTGGTGCCTCCCAGAGCTCCAAATTCAATTGCTTGTAAGGGCATTCTTAATAAAGCCTTAAGGCTTTCGGGCCCCATGCCCTGTCCAACCTCCTTAACAATAACCCTGAGGGAGCTCTTATCCAAAAAGGCTTGCAATGTCTCAATTGGTGGGTGTTTTAGTATATCTCCTTCGGGTTGAAAAGCCTCTTGAAGTGGATTTATATGGATGATAATTCCATCTGCCCGAAGATTCTCAACAAGTTCTCCAATTTTATCGGTTGATTTTTCTTTGACTAAATGCTCCAATTGGGCAATACCCAGGTTGGCATAAAATGGAGAATCATCGCCAATGACAGCTCGCATATCAAAGTCGGGCAAATTTTTTGGATCATCCAAAAGTATACGACACGAACCTAGTCCCATGCCCATGCCAAACTCAGCACACACCCTGGCCAGATTTCGGTTGATTTGCCCGGCCAGAGCTGTTCCACCTGTCATGCTTGACACCCAAACGGGTATTCGCATTGTTTTTCCTGCAAATTCAAATGGCTTAAATTCATCCAATGGATGCGCCGACAATAATGGCTCGTAATAAAAACGGGGATCGGCATCCACGGCATCAATACGGGATTGAAAGGCAAGATTTATATGTGCTTTTTTTCTTTCTTCCATAACTTGAATTGTTATATTATTAGGTGATTTAGGCTCATTATTAAATATTTGTGTTTTAATGTTGTTTAGTTATGATTCGACGCTCACTCTCGTCCACCTCGTAAAGGGGATACTATTTACCCTCCTGAAAATTACACCACCAAGCAGCCACAGATTGGCGAAACAGTGGTAAGTGAGCAGTAAAGGGTGTACTTAGGCAAATTGCTTAACTAAACGACATTGAATATTATATCACCAATACTACATTATAGATAGTATTTCTGATACTTAATGTTTTTTTGATTCATTACAAGTGAGATTACCAGTTGCTTATAATTCTATATCAAGTTGTTAATATAATATTCCCATGATATGTTAATAATCAGATGTAAAAGTAACATCAAAATCTTAATACTTGCAAATGCATTGCAATTACCATTTGCAAAAATCCTGATGTTTCTTTTCGAGTTTGTAGAATGAGTTGATTGTGATAAAAGCATTCGTTTGAATTGTTTTTGAATTATCGTGTGCCGGCAGAAGAATGGAGTATTTTTTTAGTCGTTTTTTACTGCTTTTTTTTACAAATAGCAGGATCCTTGTTTGTGATCCGCGAATAATGCTCGTTTCATATATTTATATTCCAGTTTGGTTTTCGATTTTCAAAGCAGGCCATAACTCCTTCCTCACCATCAGGAGAGTTTCGGGCTTTTGCTATTAGGTCGTTACACATCCGTTCTATCTCTTTGTCCATTGAAATAACAGAACCTCCTAAACAGTTTAGTAAGTTTTTAGTTGCCTTTAATGCCGAAGGGCTGTTTTTGGCAATTTTTAATGCTACTTCGCGTGTTTTTATTCCCAATTTACCAGCTGGAGCAAGCACATGCACAAGATTATAGCGCAAAGCATCTTCGCCGGAAAAAGTTTCAGCCGAAAGCATCAGTTGACGAGCAATAGATAGCCCTGTTTTTTGAAGGACAAATGGTGCTGCAGTTGCAGGAATAAGACCCATAGATACTTCGCTGAAGGAGAAAACGGCATCAGGAGAAGAAACTACAACATCAGCGCAGGCCACTAAACCAAGTGCTTCTCCATAAGCTCCTTTATCAACTTTGGCAATAATGGGTTTTGGAAAGTTCCAAAGAGCTGAGTATAGCTGTGTGAAAAGACGTGCGTCGTCAAGATTCTCTTTATAAGTTTGTTCAATGCCCTGTTTCATCCATTCAAGATCGATTCCGGCCGAGAAAAAACCATCGTTACCCGAAATGACCAGTGCTTTAAATTGGGTTGATTCTGCATTTATTTCCAGAAAAGTTATTAACTCCTGTATCATTGTTTTGTTAAGTGCATTACGCTTTTTAGGGCGATTTATGTCGAGGTAGCAGATGCCCTCGCCAAATTTCCTAATCAATATCATATTTGGGTTTTGATTAAGTGATTAAGTTTTCAACCAAAGGCAAAAGATAGTAATTTTTGTTTTAATTTCCTTATGGATAAAAATGAACGGTTTTTTGATTGGGATTCAGTTTGTTGAGCCAAGTATCAATGTTTATATACCGGAGTTTTGTTCGGTTTGAGGTATTATTTTTTTTTAAAATTTGGAAAATTTAAATGAATGATCTATATTTGACCAAACGGTTAAACCAAATAGTTAAACTAAATGGATAATAATAATCAGGATTTATCGCAGGAGCGAATTATTTTGGATGCGGCTTCCAAAGTATTTATGCGCAAGGGATACGATGGGGCACGAATGCAGGAAATTGCTGATGAGGCCGGTATTAACAAGGCCTTGTTGCACTATTATTTCAGAAGTAAAGACCAATTGTTTGGGGTGATATTCAGGCAGGCGTTTGGTAATTTCTGGCCTTCCGTTGAATCTGTTTTTAATGATGAGAAAATAGAAATTAGAAAAGTCATTAAAGTGCTTATGCATGGTTACATCGATATTCTTGAAAAGATGCCTTATTTGCCCAATTTCATTATTGGAGAAATTAATCGCAATGCGGCTAATGTAGCCGGATTAATTCAGGATTCAGGTATTAAACCACAAAAGCTGATTGATGCTATTAACCAAGCCATGGATCAAGGAGAGTTGGTTCGTATGGATCCTCGTGAACTGATTATTTACATGCTCGGAACCTGTATTTTCCCTGTTGTGACGCGTCCTTTGTTGGGTCAATTGCTTTATAATAGTAAGGATGACTATCAGTGTTTTATGGCGAATAGAAAGGAGACAGCTTACCTTTTTATTTGTCGCTCTGTTTGCATTGATAAGCCATCTCAATAAATAGACAGCTGTTTTTATTTGAAGTTGGTTTATGGTGTTTTTTCTCCCTTCGGGTTAGTTCACTAGGTTATTAATATGTTTATATGAGAATTAATGTATCAAGGATGTTTAAATTGTAAAATATAAACGATGAATAAAAAATCCTTTTTGTTTATTATTTCGGGTTTATTTCTTATTACCCATTCACTTTTTTCTCAGCAAATAGCATTGGGTGATTGTTGGCGAAATGCTCGCAGTCATTATCCGTTGAATGACGCAAGCATACAGCTTATAGAAGAATCAACACGTCAGAAACTGTTAAATATCAAAACTGTATGGTTGCCCCAGTTTGAGCTGAGTGCACAGGCTACCTGGCAAAACGATATTACTCATATATCAAGCCTTAGCATGGTGCAGAATATGCCAATGGCACCAAAAGACCAATATAAAGTTGGAATTGATATAACTCAAACGCTTTTTGATGGCAAGCTAAGCAAGTCGCGGTCGTTGCAGGAGAAAGCTTCGGGTAGCATTGAAAAACAGAATATCGAGGTTAAGCTTAGGGATGTTAATTATCTGGTGTCGGAGATCTTTTTCACCCTGTTGCTTCTCGACGAGCAGAAAAAACAGCTTGATTTTTTGATGGAGGATATCAATCTACGTTTGAACGAATTGTCGGCTGCTGTTGTTAGTGGTGTTTTATTACCAACCGAACGTAAGATACTCGAAGTTGAAAAGCTTAAGATTGAAAAGCAAATTATAGGTTTACAATCGTATCGTAGCGCACTTTTTCAGAGTTTATCTTTGTTTACCGACATGGAGATGACTCCTGAAGTAACCCTTCAATATCCTGATGAAAAAGATTTGCAACAGCCTGTTATAAGGCCTGAATATGATCTTTTCCGATATCAGAAAGAACGTATTGAAGCTGACCGTAATCTCAATAAAGTTGCCATTAGTCCGGTAATAGCTGTGTTTGGACAGCTTGGTTATGGAAACCCGGGATATAATATGATGCAGGATAAGTTTGATACCTATTATATGGTTGGCATACGATTGAAATGGAAGCCCTGGGACTGGAAAACAACCCATCGGACCAATCTGGCCCTGGATAATCAGTCTGCCTTAATACAGATGCAGCAAGAGACTTTTGAGCTGGAACAAACACGTTCTGTTTTGCAAATTGATGGAGAGTTGTCGCAATATCTTCAAAAAATCGATAAGGATAAACAGATTGTTGAACTTCAGGCTGCTATTGCTCAGAACTATCGGGTGCAGCTAAAAAACGGAACAATCACTGCTACCGAATATATTGAAGTAGTAAATAACGAGTCAAGAGCCAGGCTTGAAATGCAAATAACCAGGTTCAACTATTTACAAACGCTTACACATAAATATTTAACTGCCGGAAAGTATTGATCACATTAAACTAAAAGATATGAGTTGTTTACATAATACAAAAAGGAATCATCTGATATTTGTGATAATGACAGGCATGATCTTCTCATCCTGCTCAAGTAACAATGATATTTCAGATGCATATGGAAATTTTGAATCCGATGAGGTGATTATTAGTGCTGAAGAGAGTGGGCGGCTGTTATTTCTTTCGGTGAATGAAGGCGATAAGGTGGCTTTGGGCGATGTTGTTGGTCTTATTGACACTACAATGCTTTCAATAAAACGCGATCAACTGATGGCTTCACGCGTATCGCTTGATGCACGGTTGCTTCAGATCTCAAAAACAGCATCTGTTCAGCAAGCGCAGCTTGATTTAATGAAGAAGGAGTTCTCACGAGCAAAAGAACTGTCGGCACAGGAAGCAATTACCACACAAAAGTATGATCAGATAGAGGGCGAAACGCGTATTGCACAGCGACAATTAGAGCAGATCCTATCACAGAATGATCAGATTAAGGCCGAACAGAAAGTTGTTGACGCCCAGATTGCCTCCGTTGATGAGCAAATAAGGCGTTGCTCTCTTAAAGTTTCTTCTCAGGGAACTGTTTTGCAGAAATATGTTGAACAAGGAGAAATGGTGGCTGTTGGAAAACCTTTGTTTAAGGTGGCCGATATGCAAAATGTCTATCTACGTGCTTATGTTTCGGGCTCTCAATTACCGGATATTAAAATAGACCAGAGCGTTACTGTGAGGTATGATAAGGGGTCTGAAGATTTTTATGAAACAAAAGGCGTTATATATTGGGTGGCGCAATCTGCTGAGTTTACCCCAAAAATAATTCAAACAAAGCAGGAGCGGGTCGATCTTGTATATGCGATTAAAGTAAGAGTGGAGAATAACGGACAAATAAAAATTGGAATGCCAGGTGAGGTTATTATTAAACAATGAATACATTGATAATTATTTTTGGTGATGATTGAAGTTAACCAGATACATAAAAGTTTTGGACGGGTAAATGCTCTCAAGGATCTCAGCTTTAAGGTTGATGAAGGAGAACTCTTTGGTTTTATTGGTCCCGATGGAGCCGGGAAGAGTACTTTTTTTCGCATCCTTATCTCCTTACTATTGCCGGATTCCGGGTCGATCAGGCTTTGGGGGCTCGATCCGGTATCGGATTACCGACAGGTGCGGAAAATAATCGGATATATGCCGGGGAAATTCTCTCTTTACGAGGATTTATCTATTGAAGAGAACATAAATTTCTTTGCTTCCGTGTTTGGAACAACCGTTAAAGAAAACTATTACCTGATAGAGGATATTTACAGACAAATAGAACCGTTTAAGCACCGTAAAGCCGGAAAACTGTCGGGAGGGATGAAGCAAAAACTGGCCTTGTGCTGCGCCCTTATTCATAAGCCAAAACTTCTGGTATTGGATGAACCTACTACCGGAGTGGATGCCGTTTCGCGAAGTGAATTCTGGGAGATGCTTAAAAAATTGAAAGGGCAGGGAATAACCATAATGGTTTCAACACCCTATATGGATGAGGCAGGTTTGTGCGATCGTGTGGCGCTGATTCAGAATGGTTCTGTTCTTAAACTCAACTCGCCTGAAGGAATTGTTAAGGGTTTTAAAATAAAGCTCTTTGGGGTAAAAGGAGACAATATGTACCAACTACTTACTGTTTCGCGTGAGGCGCCGGGTGTCGATACCGTTTTTCCATTTGGGGAGGTGTTGCATGTAACTTTCTCTGACGAATCGGTTACTGGCAGTGATTTACAATCTTTCTTATTAAGCCGTGGCGTTAAAGATGCAATAGTTACCCCGATAGATCCTTCCATTGAAGATTGTTTTATGGATTTAACAAAATAATTGGTATTGATTTCTCTGTTATATGCAAAACATCATAGAAGTAACTAATCTGGTAAAAAAGTTTGGTTCGTTTGTGGCTAACGACAACCTTTCGTTTTATGTTAAAAAGGGGGAGATCTTCGGTTTTCTGGGAGCCAATGGGGCAGGTAAGACCACAGCAATGAAGATACTGTGTGGCTTATCGTTCCCTACATCCGGGCGTGTTGATGTGGGAGGATATAATGTATCAACACAACCAGAGATGGTTAAGCGTAACATCGGATATATGAGCCAGAAGTTTTCGTTATACGATGATTTATCAATTGTTGAAAATATAAGATTGTTTGGTGTTATATACGGCCTTTCTTCATCAGAAATAAAAAAGCGTACAGAAGATCTGCTTAATCGGTTACAGTTGTATGATTCGAGAAAACGTCTTCTTAAGACTTTGTCGTTGGGGTGGAAACAGAAACTGGCATTTTCGGTGGCAATATTACATCGTCCGGCTATTGTTTTTCTTGATGAACCAACCAGTGGCGTTGATCCTGTTACACGACGTCAGTTCTGGGAGATGATTTACGAAGCGGCAAACAGTGGTATAACAGTTTTTATTACAACTCATTATATGGATGAGGCTGAATATTGTAACCGGGTTTCCATCATGGTTGACGGACGCATTGAAGCTCTGGATACTCCGGCAAATTTAAAAGAGCAGTATCAGGTTGTTTCAATGAATGATTTGTTTTTAAAGATTGCCAGGAATTGTGAACAGTAAATAGTTAACTGTTAATATGAATACATTTATTGCATTTGTAAAAAAAGAGTCGAAGCATATCTTGCGCGATTATCGCACTGTGTTAGTGTTGTTTTTGATGCCTGTGGCTCAGATACTGATCTTTGGTTTTGTTATCTCTACCGAAATACAGGATGCACGTATAGGTGTGCTTGATAAGTCGAATGATGATGCCAGCAGACGGTTGGTGCAACGTTTAACTGCTTCGGGATATTTTAAGATTGAATCTTTCTTTTGTACTGAGAAAGAGGTAGAGCCTGCTTTTCGCCGTGGCGATATTCAGCTGGCTGTTGTTATTGAACCTAATTTTGGCAATAACCTCAACAGAGAGGGAGGTACCTTTGTTCAACTACTTGCTGATGCATCGGAAGCAAATACTGCTCAGATGCTGGTGAACTACTGTCGTGGCATTATTACTGCTTTTGGTATGGAGGAGATGGACAGTTCTGTTTCTTCTTTAATATCTACTGAGGTTCGTATGTTTTACAATCCATCATTAAAAGGGGTTTATATGTCAATACCCGGAACGATGGCCATGGTTTTAATTCTTGTTTCAGCCATGATGACCTCGATATCAATTACCCGCGAAAAGGAGTTTGGCAGTATGGAAGTTCTGTTGATATCGCCATTAAAGCCTTATCAGATTATTTTAGGCAAGGTTGCTCCATATGTTTTATTATCAATGATTAATGCTATAACAATAATAACTCTTGGAATAGTTGTTTTTAAAATGCCTGTTTTAGGTAGCTGGTTTTGGTTGTTCGTTGTTAACATCTTGTATATTATGCTTTCACTTTCGTTAGGCATTTTTATCTCTACCCTGGCACGAACACAAATGGTGGCTATGTTTGCTTCAATGTTTGGGTTGCTTCTACCAACAATCTTATTGTCTGGGTTTATATTTCCCATCGAGAATATGCCAATACCATTGCAATGGTTGACGCGTATAGTTCCTCCACGTTACTATGTTCAGGCTGTTAAAACGGTCATGCTTAAAGGAGGTGGTTTTCAGTATATATGGCACGAACTGACAGTTATGATCGGATTTTTATTTCTGTTCCTGGTTCTGAGTATCCGTAAATTTAAAATACGATTGGAGTGATACATAGGGAAAACAGCATAGAGCCTTGAGCTTCTGGCAAAGCGCTATAAGTCAGGTAAAACTAAATCGCATTTTTTCTTTTTTTACTTTTTTTAGATTATCCATGCGTACACTATTTATACTTATACAAAAAGAATTTTTACAGATATTCCGCAACCGCACGATGCTACCATTGATTTTTGTTTTGCCAATGGTTCAGCTGCTGATACTTGTAAATGCTGCCACTATGGATATGAAGAATCTTCGTATGGTTGTTTGTGACCATGATAATACGTCGGTGAGCAGGCGGTTAATAGGTGAACTTGATGCCTCGCCGTTTTTCATTCTAACCAAGCGTGTCAGTAATATTAACGAAGCCATTACTGAAATGGAGAAGGGAGCGGCCGATCTGGTACTGGTATTGCCAAAAGCGTTGGAGAAAGATATTACTCATTTACACCAGGGGAAAATCCAGCTTTTAGCTAACGCAATCAACGCACAGCAGGCTCAACTGGGATATGGTTATGTACAACAGGTAGCTACTCGTTTTGGGGCTGGGTTGATGGTTGAATTAACCGGAGTTGAACCTGTCTCAAATATTGAGGTTAACAGTTCATTTTGGTTTAACCCCGAGCTAAATTTTAAATATTTTATGTTGCCCGGTATCCTTACCATTTTAATATCTGTTATTGGGTTATTTCTAACAGCAATGAACCTGGTTCGGGAAAAAGAGATGGGTACTATTGAACAGATCAATGTAACTCCTGTGAAAAAATATCAGTTTATAGCTGCTAAGCTTATTCCTTTTTGGATTATTGGCTTAATAGAGTTATTCCTTGGTATTATGATAGGAAAGTTGCTCTATGGCCTTCCGTTTGAAGGTAGTCTGTTCCTGATTTTTGGCATAGCCTCCATCTATCTTTGGGGTATTCTTGGGATGGGACTTTGGATATCAACATTTTCTAATTCGCAACAACAGGTTGCCTTTATCAGCTACTTTTTTCTTTTGATATTTATTTTGATGGGTGGCATTTTTACCTCAGCCGATAACATGCCCGTTTGGGCCCAGCGTTTGAATGTTATTAATCCAATCTATTACTTTATTGATATTATGCGCAGTATCATGCTCAAGGGTTCCGGTCTTCGCGACCTTTTGCCTCAGGTGTGGGCTTTAAGCTTGTTTGCAATAATCCTTGTTACGCTGGCAATGGTTAATTACCGCAAAAGAGTTTAAGAATTTTCAGACAAAAATGATTTGAAAAGCATAAGTTTGTTGTTGTATTAATAATTGGTTTATTACAATCACAAAAATGTTTTATTTATGGAGCAGATTCTTCGGTTTTTAAAACAGATTAACGAAAACAATAACAAAGAGTGGTTTGAAGCCCACAAAGCTGAGTATAAGGAGGCTACTGGTGTTTTCAACGCTTTTGTTGAAAAACTTATTTTGGGCATCAGTACTTTTGACTCTTCTGTAAAAGGGCTTTCTGTAAAAGATTGCACCTATCGTTTTTACCGCGATATTCGGTTCTCACTAAACAAGATGCCTTATAAAACACATTTTGGGGCCTACATCTGTCCATTGGGTAAAAAATCGGGATATTCGGGGTACTATTTTCATATTGAACCAAAAGGTAATGGTTTTCTTGGAAATTCGCAGTTAGATACTGGACTCTATTGCCCTGATCCAAAAGTTCTGAAAAGTATTCGTGAAGAGATATATTTAAATGGTGATATTTTTGAATCAACTATCCGTGAGGCAAAAGGTTTTGCTATCGAAGATAGTCAGGCTCTGAAAAAAGTACCCCGTGGTTATCCTTCAGATTTTCGCTATGCCGAATACCTAAAACTAAAGAATCCCTGTCTTTGTAAACAGGTAGATGACGAGTTTCTGCTTGATAAGAATATTCTCGAAAATACCCTTGAAGCATACCGCAATACCGTATCATTTAATACCTGGTTGAATAAAGCAGTGAAATATGCTTTTGAAGGATAAAAAAATATCAAACACTAGATGAAACGAGCCATGGCAGGCCATTAGCTACGCTTCCCCATTCCGGGATTGAAAGATCTTCGATTCTCACTCAGGGGAGTGACTAAGTGGTGAGTTCCCGTGATGGTTCGGGGCTACCTGTCCCGGCTGAAAGACGGAAGGCTATCTGACCGATAAAAATCAAATTATAAACAGATGAAATTACTCCACACCTCTGATTGGCATTTGGGCCGATCTCTGTACGGCAGGAAACGTTATGATGAATTTGAATTATTCCTCAACTGGTTACTGAAATTTATTACAGCACAACAGATTGATATATTGCTTGTGGCAGGAGATATTTTCGATACCACAACTCCTGGTAATAGGGCTCAGGAGCTTTATTATCTGTTTCTGAGTGATATCTCTAAAACTTGTTGCAGGCATGTTGTGATTATTGGTGGAAATCATGATTCTCCAACCTTTTTGGATGCGCCAAAAAATCTGTTGACTGCTCTTGACATACATGTGGTAGGAGCCTCTGGAGATAACTTAGAGGACGAGGTTTTTCTTCTTAAAAACGAGAAACAGAAAAATGAAGCTATTGTCTGTGCTGTTCCTTTTTTGCGCGATCGCGATATTCGATTGGTTGAAGCCGGAGAAAGTATTGATGATAAAAACCAAAAGCTTCTGCAAGGTATAGCTAATCACTATAAGCAGATATCTGCTATTGCTTTGACTCTTCAGGATAAAATGAACCCGGTTCCGGTAATTGGTATGGGGCATCTGTTTACCCGGGAGGGCAAGACAACAGAAGGCGATGGAGTACGGGAATTATATATTGGTTCGCTGGCTCATGTTGACGGAAAGAGTATTTCAGAAGGGTTTGATTATTTGGCTTTGGGACATCTGCATTTGGCACAGAAGGTTGGCGGTTCTGAAAATGTGCGTTATTGCGGATCCCCTATACCTATGGGTTTTGGCGAGGCCGGACAAACTAAGAAGGTAATAGTGATTGATTTTAATCATCAATCATCTGTTAATACCGAACATGAGGTTCCATGCTTTCAGAAATTAATAAGAATATCAGGAGATGTGGATTCAGTCTTTAATAAAGTTGAGAAGTTAAAGGCCGTGAACAGTAATGCCTGGCTTGAGATTGAAATCACTTCGCAAATTGTTGCAGCAAATATTACGGCGCATCTTGATGAAATACTTGAAGGATCAAATATGGAGATTCTGCGAATAAAAAATAAAAATATCGTTGATCGCGCCCTCACACCGGCTACAGAAAACGAAGCCCTTGATAAACTTGATGATTCTGATGTTTTTAATAGATGTCTTGATGCATATGAAATAACTGAACCTGATCGCAGTCTTTTAATAGAGACTTATCAGGAAGCAATAGCATCAATGGTTAACAATGATTCCAATGCTCTTTAATTATTGACCATGAAAATTCTTAAGCTTCGCTTTAAAAATCTCAACTCACTGGCAGGAGAATGGTCAATTGATTTTACTTCTCCTGAATATATTTCGGATGGTATTTTTGCTATTTCGGGTCCTACGGGAGCCGGTAAATCCACTATACTCGATGCTATCTGTCTGGCATTATATGGTTGCACCCCAAGGCTGGAAAACATATCGGCATCAACCAATGAAATTATGTCGCGCCAAACAGGCGAATGTTTTGCCGAAGTTGTTTTTGAGACTCCTGAAGGACGGTTTAGGTCGCATTGGGGTCAACGACGTGCTCGTGGAAAAGCAGAAGGTGCTCTGCAAACACCTCAACAGGAGATAGCTGATGAAACAACAGGAAAAATATTAGCCTCTCAGATAAGGACCACAAGGGAACTGGTGGAACAAAAGACCGGAATGGACTTTAGCCGGTTTACTCAGTCAATGATGCTTGCTCAGGGCGGGTTTGCCGCATTTTTACAGGCTTCGGGTAACGAACGGGCTCCAATTCTGGAGGAGATAACAGGTACCGAAATATATAGTAAAATATCTGCTCATGTCTTTGATCGGCAAAGAACTGAAAAAACTGAGTTGGATAAATTGATGGCCGAAAATAAGGGCATAACACTTCTAAGCTCCGAAGAAGAATTATTAGTTAAGCAAGAGCTTCAAAAAAATGAGAGTAATAGGATTTCTTTATCTGCCCAAAAAGAAAAGTTAGAGATTACAATAACCTGGGTTAAAAATATAGAAAAACTCAGATTGGAACTGGTTCAAATA
>CAZSQG010000051.1:0-5385 GCA_964608615.1 uncultured Marinilabiliaceae bacterium | reverse complement strand
TTAGCAAAGCAATCAGTGAGTTTAGTTCCAAACAGAAAGTTCTTTTAAACGCGCAACGTGCAGCTAATCTTGATGGAGACTATGCCTCGCTGATTTCGCTAAGGAGGCAGCAAAGCGAAGATCTTTTGGTTCTGAAAAATTTAAGAATACAGACTACTGAATTAATAAGAAATCAGGAAATAGCTAAGAATAGTTTTGATGCTGCAGATAAACAATTTGTAGAAACCCGAAAAGCTAACGAGGAGCTGTCTGAACTGTTAAAGAAAGTCAGGTCAGGGGATCAGGATATTGCACAGACTTCTGTTTTGATACAAAATATTGATAAAGTAATTAGTCAGCTTAGAATTGAACTGAAAAATGAAATCAGTAAAAAAGCGGGTGTTGAAAAATTTATCGATAATCTGAATATTGAGATTGAAGCGGTTGATAAATACCTTACCGATAATCAGTCAGATTCCCTTCTGGTTGCTGAATTAACTGGTATTCAGGCAACTGTTGTACGTTTAATTGAGTCTCAAAAGGCGAGGGTGGAGGCTCAAAAACGTCTTGATGAAACAAAAAAGTTATTTGAGGCAAAAAACATAGAGTCGAAAAAACTGGAAGATAGTTCTTTACTAATAATTAAGCAGCATCAGACCGATTTTGATAATATAAATAAGGTACAGCAGGAGATTGAGCTCTTGCTAAATGGACTCTCTATTGCTGAGCTTCGCGCTAAAAAGGATCAGATCATGATTCATTTAGCCGATTTACGCAAAATTGGTGATTTTAAAACCGAACGGTTACTGTTAGAGGATAATAAACCATGCCCTTTATGCGGATCGCTTCATCATCCTTTTGCTGAAGGCAATATACCTTCCACTACTGATGCTCAGCGGGAACTCATTTCCTTAAACAATCATATTGATAAAATTGATATAGCAAATAAGCAGCTTGAAAGTCTTAAGGTTATTGAAAGGACTTCTTTAGATAAAGTGAATCAGATTAAAAATCAAAGAAGTCTTATTGATCAGCAACTGGCCAATTTGCAGGAAGCTATTAACTCGCTGACGTTGGAGCTTAACAGATGTAATGATGTTTACAATACACAGACAGATGGTTTTAAACAAATACTAAAACCTTTTGGTATATCCCAGATTCCTGAATCTCCTCAGGCAATTAATGCTTTGATAGAGTTGCTTGGTGAGAGGAAAAAAAGGTGGCAAATACATGAAAAAAGGAGGGGAGAGATAGATGGTGATATCAAATCCAAAAAGAACGATATTAAGATTTGTCTGGAAATAATCAAAACAAAAGAATCGGATATTGAGACTAAGACGAATGATTTGGATTTGCATACTAAGAAATTGAAAGAGCTAAAAGTCCTTCGTTTAAACTTGTTTGGGGATAAAAATGCTGACAATGAGGAAGAGAGGTCTAAAACGTTGTTTAGGAAGTTGGAAGATGCCAAAATAAAGGCCCAGGAGGCTTTTCAATTATGTAATCAGAAGTTGGTTGAAAACAGAAACCGAATAGATGATCTTCAAAACAAAACCAATGCAAGACAAACTACTCTGGATGCAATGAACATACAATTCATCGGGCGTTTATCTGAATTTGGTTTTGGCGATGAACCGGATTTTATCTCATGCAGATTATCGCTTCCTGAAAGACAGCAATTAGAGACAGAAGCTAAAATGCTTGAAACGCGAAAAACGGCTATAAAAACAAATAAAAGCGACCGGGAAAAACAACTTGATGAGGAGCTGCAGAAAAAACTGACTGACGAATCATTAGATAAGCTGGCTATTAATTTATCTGATGTAAGCAATAACCTTACAACGATTCTTCAGTCAATGGGTGCGTTAAATGAAAAAATAGTGGCTAATAATCAGGCAAAAGTCAGAGGGGCAGAGATATTGCAAAAAATTGAATCGCAAAATAAGGTTTTTGCCCGATGGAGCCAGCTTAACAATTTGATAGGTTCATCAGATGGGAAGAGATACCGGAATTTTGTGCAGGGATTAACTCTCGAAATTATGGTGTCGTATGCCAATAATCAGTTAACAAAGCTAAGCGACCGTTATTTGCTTATTCGCGATAAAAACGAACCTCTTGAGCTGAATGTGATAGATAATTATCAGGCAGGGGAGGTTCGCTCAACAAAAAATCTTTCGGGAGGAGAATCGTTTATTGTCAGCCTGGCATTGGCTTTAGGGCTTTCGCGTATGTCGAGTCGAAATGTTAAGATTGATTCGTTATTCCTCGATGAGGGTTTTGGAACCCTCGATGAAGAAACCCTTGAAACAGCCTTGTCAACACTGGCTGGTTTGCGCCATGATGGTAAAATTATTGGAGTTATTTCGCATGTTGAAGCAATGAAGGAACGCATAAATACAAAGATAGAAGTAAAGCCTGAAAGAGAAGGCCGAAGTGTTTTGCTTGGCCCCGGGTGTGCAAGAAAAGTGTGATATTTGTATTTTCCATATCTTGCAAGTTGAAGTAAGTTAATCCTTCCCCGGATAGACATAAATAGGATAAGTGTTTCAATAACAAACACTTTTCATCATTGATTGATATTTGGCAGCGGCTCTAACATGCTGTTGGTCTCTAATAATCAATAGTTAATATATTGGATAGCCTATTAAGCTATTGATTATAAGGGATATAAACAAGTGTATTTGATGTTTGATTTGCTGAAAATCAATGTTATATGTTATTGTTTAACGAGCTATTGTAAAAGAAACCTGAACAATAATATTAAAACCCAACTCGGCGATGGTTTCTTTGCAAGCAAAGCAGCAGAGCCGAGCGGCATCTCCGTCGTTAATTGATATTTGTGCGCACACCGGCGATTACCAAGAGATAATAACAAGAAGACTGACAGGCGGGCTAAACAAAAGATACAAAAACATTAAAGAAGTAATAATATTTAAAGGTGATAAAGTTGGTGTAATCACCCGTAAACAGGTAGCAAACCATATGTTTGATAATTTCTTCAAGCAGCTGATATAATTCAAAAAGGTGGTAACACAAGTTACCACCTTTTCTTGGTTGAGATTGACCGTAGTCGCTCTCAGGAAATACAAATATACAATTTTATAACAAGTATTTGTGCCATCGTTAACCGTTGTTTTATCTCGCTTATTTCCATAGTGAAATTATTATTTATGTTAATTCAATAAAGCTAAATAGCATTACCATAATAAGCAACTTATTTATATCATCATAGTATAATTATTGCCAATAATGCTATTTTATTGTAATTTTGTTGCTTCAATAGTTAATATTTATCACAATGAATATAGGTAAAAAGATAAAAAGCATTAGAGAAGCCAAGGGAATGACTGCCAAAGAAGTAATTTCTGCTGTTGATATGGGTGCGCCTATGTATAGCCGTATTGAAAACAGTGTAAATGAGCCGTCTTTGAGTACTTTAGAAAAGATTGCTAAAGCTCTTGGGGTGAAGGTCTCAGATTTTTTTGATACTGAAGATAAACTGGCGGATGTAAATTCTTATGACGCTTCTATAATGGAAAAAATAAAACTCATTGAGGTACTCAATGATGAAGAAAAGAAAATCGTCTTTTCTCTTGTGGATGCTCTCGTAGGTAAGAAAAAACTAAAAGACGCTTTGTCAAGTGCTTTACAAATGGCTCATTAAAAAATAACAATATGCAACTGACGTATAAAATATTAATGCACAAAGAGCCGGAAGGCTCTTATACTGTTTCGGTGCCGGCTTTGCCTGGCTGTATGACTTTTGGCGAGACGGTAGAACATGCCATTCAAATGGCAAAAGAAGCAATTGAGCTTTATATTGAGGAGCTTCATGAGCGTGGCGAAGAGATTCCCGATGATAGTGGTACTTTGGAATACTCTTTAAACGTGCAAACGGCATGAATTATTCAGCTAAAAACCTTATAAAAGTACTGGAACAAAAAGGCTATTCTTTTAAACGTGCCAATGGCAGCCATCATTTATATTACAATTCTGCAACTGGCAAAACTGTAATAGTTCCTGTACATGGCAATAAAGACTTATCAAAAGGCCTTTTCTTTTCCCTCCTTAAACAGGCTGGTATTGATAAAACTGAGATTATCTAATATACTCTTTTTTCTACTATTATCTTTCGTACTGCTGTAAAGATAATATTCTGGTATAGTTACAATTCCTTCTTCTACCGGATTGTTATGAATATAACTTATGTTTTCATACGTAAATAACACCTTGCGACATCTCTCACAGCACACTCGGCGCGAAAGTGGTAAAGCATTTCTATCAACAAATATATGGTAGTTAAAAACTACAGATTTAGAAACGACGAAGTCACAGACTTCGCCGAGCTAGGGTGCAGTTCAATTTTTTAGGATTCTGTATTAAATATTTGGCAAAGATTGAGGCTTTAACCATAGAGATATAAATTCTTTATTATCGCCAATAACTGCAACGCAGTTAGTTATAAATTCAACAGCATTGCCTGACTTTTCTGGATCGCCGATACATACCCAACCTTTTTGAGTATTTACGTAAACAGGAAAATCTTCTTTATTTACTTGATAAGAACCAACACCTGCCTCTAAATTATCTGCAACTTTTAATATTCCTTTTTGGCTTTTGGGAACGATATAATCAGATTTCATCCATTCAGCTAAACCACAAAAACCCAATACCTGAATAATTTTATTATCGTCAACTACAGTAAGGTTTATTTTATTTACAACAATATCAAAATTGATTTCTTGTACTGTTGGTTCAATATCAAAAGAACATTCTTCAACATCGTATGTTAATACTCTGTTTTCAGCAACACCTGTGTATTCTATCAAAAACTTCATTAGTAAGTGAAATTAAAGTGATAAATAACCTTCGACTCAGGATGGATACCTAATTCCCAAATTCCCTGTGAACCCCTAAATACACCTGGTGCTCTCCAATTTAATCCGCCTTTAAAGAAAGCATCAGGAACTCCTTTGCCTGTTGACATAATCTCTTGAATAGTTAAAGGTGAGTTCATATATGGTCTTGCTAGTTGTCCTGTATGTGTACCTCGCTTAACTACTTCTGTTAAATGTTTGGCGGATGTTTTAGTGAAAGTGTATTCTGCTTGCACCCCTGCTTTAGCGGCAGTCCTTGCAGTAATAGTATATTCACTAGCCAATCCGATACTCAATAATTCCAACAAAGAATAACCAAAATCAATTCCTGCACCGAGATAATTTCCACGTTCAAGTTGTTGTCCAGAAGAAAGGGCTGAACCGATTACTGGTATTCCTTGACCCCAGAAAGCTACATGATCAACCCAGCTTCTCCCTCCGCCTCCGGCACCCCCCATAGTCACACTACTCCTTATTCCCTGATCAACGGCCAAATCCCATCTATTTAGGTTGTCGGTGGACAATCCAT
>CAZSQG010000050.1:0-29683 GCA_964608615.1 uncultured Marinilabiliaceae bacterium | reverse complement strand
TCCATTCACCCATTACGTCACCTTTCCAGCATGCAATAGCATTTTCGTATATCGAAAGGTTTTTATTTGGAATAACCAGATCTTCATCAATACCAATAACACTGCCATAACCTTCGCATCGTGCACATGCCCCCAAAGGATTGTTAAAGGCAAACATGTGTTCCGTAGGTTCCTCAAAAATAATACCATCGGCTTCAAACCGGTTAGAGAAAACAGAAGTGTTAATCGAATGCTGTTCAAAAATCTTTACCATGCATTCGCCATGGCCCTCATAAAAGGCTGTTTGAATTGAATCACCAAGTCGTGAGTTATTGTCAGGATCTTCTTTGTTAACACTTATGCGGTCAATTACCAGATTGATATAACAATCGGGATTGATAGAATTTATTTGTTCCGATGCCATAAAATCATCCAACCGAATGAATTCTCCATTTACCTCAATACGGGTAAATCCTTGTTTTGAAAGAATATCCAGATGGTCATGGTACGATCGTCCTTCCGGAATAAACACCGGGGCCATAATTGCTGTTTTAGTTCCATCGGGGTTGCTATTGATGAAATTTACAACATCAGTTACGTTATGGCGCTTCACTTCAATTTCGGAGACAGGAGAAAAGGTTTTTCCAACTCGGGCAAAGAGCAACTTAAGGTAATCGTATATCTCAGTAGATGTACCAACAGTTGATCTTGGATTTCGGGTATTTACTTTTTGTTCAATGGCTATGGCAGGTGGAATTCCTTTTATATAGTCAACCTCAGGTTTATCAATTCTTCCAAGAAATTGGCGTGCATAGGAACTAAGGCTTTCTACATAACGTCGTTGACCCTCGGCGTATAAAGTATCAAATGCCAACGAACTCTTCCCCGATCCTGAAACTCCAGTTATAACAATAAACCGGTTTCGGGGAATTGAAAGAGAAATATTTTTAAGATTATGTACCCTGGCGCCTTTAATCAGAATATGAGTATGGGCGTTAATATCTTTACTGTTCATTGGTTCAACTTTAATAGTGCAAAGATACCAAACAAAAATGAGAAGGCAGAAGGTGGATTAGCCTTTATGAATTAAAACCGTAGGAGAAAAAAAATAGTGTGATAAGGATGGAATGCATATTAAAACCAACCAAAAACCTAATAAATAATATAAATTTTAAACAGAACGTTTGGATTTATGGACATTTTTTAGTTTATTCGCTAATTATAAACTTCACTAAAAAACGTGCTATAAGGAAAACCTTTACAAGTTTACACTAAATTACTGGTTATGACAGATTTATATTGCCTGTCGGACGAGGAGCTTGTAAAAGGTTTTGTTGCCGGAAATCAAAAATGTTTTGAAATTCTTGTAGATAGGCACAAACAAAAAGTCTTCTCATATATTTTTCTAATGGTCAGACGTCAGGAACTGGCTGAAGATATTTTTCAGGAATCTTTTTTAAAGGTTCACTGTTCAATTATGCTGGGACGTTATGCCGAATCGGGTAAGTTTACGTCGTGGGTAATGCGTATCGCTCATAATTTGATCATTGATCATTATAGAAAGCAGAAGCATTTACCTATGGTGTATAATGAAGATTATTCAAGTGATCTTTTTAACGACCGGAAGTTGTCGGATAACAGCATTGAGGATAGGATGGTACACGAAGATATATTGAAAGATATATCGTTGTTGGTGGATCAACTTCCTGAAAGTCAGCGCGAAGTAGTACGGATGCGACATTACATGGGCTTGAGTTTTAAAGAAATAGCAGAGGAAACCGATGTAAGCATAAATACTGCACTTGGACGAATGCGTTATGCTCTCATTAATCTGCGAAAAATGATGGATGAGAAAAATATTTCCCTTTCGCTGCCATAATTTATACTTTTATAAAAAGTGTTGGCTTGTAATTTATTCAGAATTAACACTCTGAATGTTTGTTTTAAGCATTCGGAGTGTTTTTTGTTTTGTAGATAATAACTTCTAAAGAATTACGTTTTTATAGTTGTAAAACCAATAAAAACGAAATTAATGGATAAACATTTACAAAATGAAATTGCTTTACTGAATAGGAATGGAAAATTATTGCGCTTAATTTTACAGGACTTTAATGATGATGAACTTAAAAAGTTTTTGCCATCAGCTTCTCCTGCAAAAGTTCAAGAATTACTTTACAGGGCAAACAAATTTTTTATTACTTCTGTGCAAAGGAATTAGCCATTTACAAATGGTGGATAGTGGATATTGAAGCTTCCTAAGAATATAAGTTTTTCTCAAAATTATGGAACTCTTTTTTTCTGAAGATTTTTCTTAAAAAAAGTGCTTTCAGAAACCCTAATCCATAACCAAATGTTTGAGTAAATGTTGCTGGTACGGCCAATATTGCAGTATTTATCTCTTTTGTAATATAAAGAGCGTGAAATAATATTGTCGTTGGAACAATTAACAATAACAGCAAGATGAGAGGATTTATAAAGGCTAATGCAATAATTCCTAAATGTCCCAGAATAAACAACAAGGGGAGCCAGTGTACCGGTTTAAGTGTTTTTGGATGTCTGATTTCCAGATTAATACGCGCTATTCCCGAATTAAATACCTGTTTAAAAAATGAACGGAAGTTATTGCGTCGTTTATGATATACAAAGGCTTTTTTGATTAATCTGGTTGAATAGCCTTTTTCAAGTAAACGCATACTGAAATCTAAATCCTCACCAAAGCGCATGTCCGAAAATCCATCCATGGCTGCAAAAACAGAATTTCTTACACCTAAATTGTAACTGCGAGGGTAAAAAATATCAAGGTTTTCTTTTGCACCTCTAATTCCACCGGTTGTTAATACACTGCTCATGGCATATCCAATAGCTTTTTGTATGGTATTAAAAGTTGAATGGGCTTTATCAGGGCCTCCAAAGCAGTCAAACTCCTCACAAGCCACCTCATTATCAATAATTTCAAGGTAATTGGCAGGCAAAAGGCAATCTGAATCAAGAAATATAAGCCATCTCCCAGTTGCTTTTTCAGCACCATAGTTGCGCGCTAAGCCGGGACCTTTATTGTTTTGAACAATATAATTAATGGAAATACGATTGTAAAACAGTTTGCAAACAGCATCTGATGTTTTTTGAGAACCATCTTCAACCACTACCACCTCAAAATCGTTAATACTCTGAATGGTTATAGTTTCTAAAAGTTCCTGTAGCTCCTCCGGACGATTATAGACGGGGATAATGAATGAATAACGGGGCATATTTCCTGATTAAAGTGCAAATATACAAAAAGAAGCGTTATTGAGGTTTGGAATTCTTTTTTATCTGTATGGAAACTAATGACAAATTACTTAAAGTTGGTTGTATTTATATGAATTAACATTGACCTCTGCTACTTTTAATTAAGCATTGGATATATTTGCTTTAAGGTTTGTGAACTTGAATCATGACATAAGAACTATAAAAAATAATACCAGTTATTTAAAAATAATAAGCCTCAGTTATTGTGATTTAATTAATTGAGAGATCCTCTCTGATAAAAAAAAGGTAATTTGTGATAAAATGAATATTTACATAGTTCAGTTAACTAAATTGAAAACAAATAAGCCTTCTTAAATTTCAAATTATAAATAAATATTCATCTATTTTTTATGTTTGAGAAAATATTCACAAATTTGCATTTGATTTAATAATGAAACTGTTTCTTGTTTTACCTTAAACCGGGAAAATCAATTGCGATAATTGTAAATTTTTAATACTCTATATAATGATAAAAAGTCCGCTTCAGATTGCCAGGGAAAGTTATGTACCTAAAATGCCAAAATCATTGCAGGGCAATGTTAAAATTGTTGAAGGAAAGAAAACTCAATCGGTTGCCGATCAGGTTGATATTGAGAAGATGTTTCCTAATACCTATGGAATGCCGATAATAACCTTTGAAGCAGCTTCTGATGCAAAAAAGTATCCTGCTGTAAATGTTGGTGTTATTCTTTCGGGTGGTCAAGCTCCCGGTGGTCACAATGTTATATCAGGTTTGTTTGATGGCCTAGTAAAACTTAATAGTCAGAGCTGTTTATATGGTTTTAATGGAGGGCCCAGTGGTTTGGTTGATAACAAATTTATCAAGCTTACGGCTGATATAGTAGATCATTATCGCAATACCGGAGGTTTCGATATTATTGGTTCGGGACGCACAAAACTTGAAGAAGAGGAGCAGTATCTGAAAGTAATTAAAAACTGTAAAGCACTTAATATCACCGCTTTGGTGATTATTGGTGGTGATGATTCTAATACAAATGCCTGTGTCTTGGCTGAGTATTTTCTTCAAAAGAAATGTGGAATTCAAGTAATTGGGGTTCCCAAAACTATTGATGGTGACCTTAAAAACGAAGTTGTTGAAGCTTCTTTTGGTTTCGATACCGCCTGCAAAGTATATAGTGAATTGATTGGTAATATTCAGCGTGATGCCAATTCAGCTAAAAAATATTATCACTTTATTAAGCTTATGGGACGTTCAGCATCTCATATTGCTCTGGAATGTTCACTTCAGACACAGCCCAACATAACTATTATATCTGAAGAGGTTGAGAAAAAAGGGATGACACTTGATGATGTGGTTACATATATTGCTGATATAGTGGTTCGTCGTGCAGCCAATGGCGATAATTTTGGAACCGTCCTTATTCCTGAAGGATTGGTTGAGTTTATTCCAGCCATGAAAAACCTTATTGATGAACTTAATGATTTAATGGCCAAACTTGATAGTGAGGTTAACAGTGTTGATAGCAATCGTGAACGTCGCGAGTTGGTTGCCGAAAAGCTTTCGCCTGAATCGGCCGAGGTCTTTTTAAGTCTTCCAAACAGCTTTGCGAACCAGCTTCTGCTCGATCGTGATCCCCATGGTAATGTTCAGGTTTCAATGATTGAAACTGAGAAATTGCTTATTGACATGGTCAAAACCAAAGTGAAGAAAATGAAAAAAGCTGGCGAATTTGAAGGTAAAATGAGCGGTCAACCTCATTTTTTCGGATATGAAGGTCGTTGTGCTTCTCCATCAAACTTTGATGCCGATTATTGCTATACATTAGGTTTTACTGCCTCCTTGCTTATAGTTGAGGGGAAATCGGGTTATATGGCATCGGTAAAAAATCTTACTAAGAATTCAGATCAGTGGATTCCGGGTGGTGCACCAATTACTATGATGATGAACATCGAAAGACGTCATGGAAAATTGAAACCGGTTATACAGAAAGCTTTGGTGGATCTTAATGGTAAACCTTTTGGAAAACTGGTTTCCTGTCGTGAAGAATGGGCTATGAGCACAAGTTACATTTATCCCGGTCCAATTCAGTATTTTGGACCTTCCGAAGTTTGCGATCAGTGTACTCATACTTTACGTCTGGAGCAAAACAAATAATTTTTTTAAATGAATAACCCTGTATAGTACTCAAACTATACAGGGTTATTTTTACCTTTGGTTGAAAAGTTGTCAGGAATTTTCAAATTTGAATCATCGGCATTATTTATTAAATACCAACTTAAATGTCGCAAATTATTACCATTTCTGAAGCTGCTTCTATTGGTTTACATGGCATGGTGCTTATTGCCAGATCTAATGAGGTTATTAATGTAGCTCATATTGCAGAAGTTATTCAGAGTTCACGACACCATGTGGCCAAAATAATGCAGCGACTTTCAAAAAATGGATATATCTCATCAAACAGAGGGCCCAATGGTGGTTTTGTGCTTCGTAAAAAACCGGAAGAAATAACTTTACTTGATATTTATGAGGCCATTGAAGGAAAATTTGAAATACAAACCTGTCCAAGTGATAAGGCTGTTTGTCCATTCGGCAAATGCCTGCTGGGAGATTTATCATTCAGGCTCTCACTTGAAATGCGCGATTATTTATTAAAAAAAACGTTGAATGATTATCTATAGTCGGCTTAGATAATTTTAATATTCAATCGTTTATCAGCTGTATGGTATGGCAGGCAACAATAGCTGCCGTTTCTGTTCTTAAACGTTTGTTGCCCAACGAAACCGGAATAAATCCGGCTTTTAAGGAATTTGTTACTTCTGAAAAATCAAAGTCTCCCTCCGGCCCAATCATTATAACTACATTATTTCCACTATTGTAAGTGTTCTTTAATAATTTCCTGTCGCCTTCCTGACAATGCGCAATAAATTTTTGATAATTGGTGAGTTGAGATGAATACTCCAGAAATTCGTTGATGTTAACCATAGGATTTAAAACCGGACGCCATAAACTAAGTGATTGTTTGGTAGCAGAAGTAATAATTTTATCCAGACGTTCTGCTTTAAGAACTTTGCGCTCCGAAAAACGACACACAATTGGAGTTATCGATTGAATGCCTATTTCAGTGCTTTTTTCAAGAAACCACTCGATGCGGTCAAGGTTTTTTGTCGGGGCAACTGCTATATGACAACTAAAAGGCGAGGGCAATTCATTTTGTTCATTTACTATTTCCAGTTGGCACTGTTTAGGGTGGGCTACCATTATCCGGCAGCTAAACCGGCTACCCTTACCGTTTATCACATTAATAAAATCACCTTCTTTATGTCTTAAAACACGAACGCAATGATTGCTTTCCTCGCAGTTAAGAACATTTCCATTAACGGTTATTTCGGGTTCAAAGAATAGTTGCATTGTTTCTTTTTATGCAAAATTAGGCATTTCTTCCTTGCTATCGGGAGGGAGATGAAAATAACCTGATAATGATTTGTAAAAAAAGAGATTTTCGATAACAATAAGACGAAAAAATGCTTTCATTTGATGCTTAATTATAGAGGGTTTATTTCTCTATGACTATAAGTGTAACTTGTTGAATATTAAATATCTGGGTTTTATTATGGATCCTAATAGATTTATCAAAATCCTCAATCAACCCGATGACACCACCTGTGGTCCAACAAGCCTTCACGCCGTATATCAATTTCATGGTCTTAACATATCTCTTAGTGAGGTTATAAAGACTGTAAATGTACTTGAAGATGGCGGAACTCTTGCCGTGATGCTTGGAATTGATGCTTTAAAAAGAGGCTTTGATGCCCGAATATACTCTTATAACTTGAAAGTATTTGATCTTTCATGGCAGCAACTGTCCAATAATGAACTTATTGAACGACTAGAGAAACAGTTGCAATACAAAACTGGCAAGAAATTTACTCAAGCCACCAGGGCTTATCAGGAATTTCTGAATCTTGGTGGTAATATTGTTTTTGAGGATCTACATTCCGGAATTCTGACCCGGTATTTTGATCGTAATATCCCGGTTTTAACCGGTTTAAGTGCCACCTACCTCTACAACTCAACTCGTGAGTATACAAACTCGAAAAATAAATCGGTATTTAATGACCTTAAAGGTGATCCAATGGGGCATTTTGTGGTTTTGTGTGGTATGGAAGGAAATACTGTGTATGTTGCTGATCCATATAACGATAATCCTTTTGCAGGTAAGAGTTACTATGAAGTGAATCTGAATCGTTTACTCAATTCCATTTTATTAGGAATAGTTACTTATGATGCTAACATGTTGATAATTATGCCAAAAGAATAGTAAGGCATTGAATCATAATCGGAAAATAAAGATTATTTCTATTTGTTTATTAATCCAAACCTATAGTGGGTTTATATATTTTTTTAATAACACTTTTTTAGCAGTATTTGTTATTTAATGAAAAAGTTAATTGTAATCAATAATCCACAAAAGTGGAATATTAATGTTGACGAAGTAGAAGTTATTTCGCCTAAGACATACCTTGAGAACGAAGTGTATGCAACAATGAAGAACGTAAGAGTATTTAATCTTTGTTACGATTATGCTTATCAAACGCGTGGATACTATGTTTCACTTTTAGCGGGGGCCCGTGGACAAAAAGTTATTCCAACGGTAAAAAATATTCTCGATCTGAAGGCTCAGACAATTGTAAAATCAGTATCAGATGACCTGGATAACCTGGTTCAGAAAAGTTTGAAAAATATTCGTTCAACGGAGTTTGTACTTAGTATCTATTTTGGACGAAATGTTTCGGCTCAGTACAATCGACTGGCGCATGAGCTCCATAAGCTTTTTCAGGCTCCTTTTTTAAGAGCCAGGTTTGTTTTTGATGGGCGAAAATGGATGATTCAATCGGTTAGGACAATTCCAATAAAGGAAATTCCTGATCACCATTTGCCTTTTCTTTCAGATTTTGCTCAGGAATATTTTGGTCGTAAACGTTACGAAAAAGCCAAACAAGGTAAATATCTTTATGATCTGGCCATTTTAATAAATCCTGAAGAAAAAGAGCCTCCTTCCAATAAAAAGGCCATCAGTAATTTTGTTGATGCTGGTGAAAAGCTGGGTTGCTCAGTAGAATTAATTACCAAAGATGATTATAACCGAATTGGAGAGTTTGATGCATTATTTATTAGGGAAACAACGGCTGTTAATCATCATACCTATCGCATGTCGCGAAAAGCACAGAGTGAAGGCCTTGCTGTGCTTGATTCGCCCGAATCAATATTAAAATGCGCTAATAAAGTTTACTTAGCTGAATTGCTCACATTATCAAAAATCCCAACGCCTAAAACTATCACCATTCATTCGGAGAACGTGAAAGGAGTAGAACACAAATTGGGTTTTCCATGTGTTTTAAAGTTACCGGATTCATCATTTTCACAAGGTGTAATTAAAGTTAATTCGCCTGAAGAAATGCGTGTTAAAGTAAAGGAGATGATGAAAATATCCGATCTCATAATTGCACAGGAATTTTTGCCTACCAGTTACGATTGGCGTGTTGGAATATTGGATAATAAAGTGTTGTTTGTTTGTAAATATTTCATGGCAAAAAATCACTGGCAGATATACAATTGGGGAAGTAAAAAGAAATGTGATGTTACGGGAACATTTGAAATTTTTAAGCTTGAAGATGTTCCGCCTATGATAACCGAACTGGCGCTAAAAGCCACTCGTTTAGTAGGTGATGGACTGTATGGTGTTGATGTAAAAGAGGTTGATGGAAAGGCTTTTGTTATTGAGATAAATGACAATCCCAATATTGATGCTGGTGTTGAAGATTTAATATTAAAAGATGAACTTTATTTACAAGTAATAAGGTATTTATTAAATCAGGTTAAGCGGTAGTTTTATTCAATTTATAATTTTAGTTATGGATTCCGGTAAAATAAATGACTCAGCCAATTAACCCATTCACAAAAAAACTACAGGTATGAACAGATATCGGCTTTTTGATGTGGTAGGTATTGAAATGGAGTTTATGATTGTGGACCGAACAACTCTTTCAGTTAAGCCATTATGTGATAAGCTGATGAAAGAGGTGGCAGGATTTGTGGTTTCTGCTTATGATAATGGCCCCATTATGTGGTCTAACGAAATTGTGAACCATGTGGTGGAACTTAAAACCAACGGTCCGATAGCTAATGTTTCAGATGTTATTAAAGCTTTTCATGATAATGTTGTTCAGATAAACCTTCTGCTTGGAAAATTTAATGCTATTCTAATGCCAACAGGTGCTCACCCATGGATGAATCCATACAATGAGACTCATTTGTGGGAGCACGATAGCAATGAGGTTTATAATCTCTACAATAAGATTTTTGATTGCCGTGGTCATGGCTGGAGCAATCTGCAAAGCACTCACATTAATCTTCCGTTTAAAAACGATTATGAGTTTGGGTTGCTACATGCAGCAATTCGTGTTTTACTACCTGTTTTGCCTGCTTTATGTGCCAGTTCACCTATTATGGATGGGAAAATTACCGGCATAAGTGATTCACGGCTTGAGACATATCGAACTAATCAACAAAGAATCCCATCAATTACGGGAAAAGTTATTCCCGAGGCTGCTTTTACTGAAGAAGCCTATTATCAATTGGTTTATAATCCTATGATGAAGGATATAGCACCCTTTGACCCCGATAACATATTGGAATGTCACTTTTTAAATTCGCGAGGTGCAATTGCCCGTTTCGATCGTGGTGCTATTGAAATAAGGGTGCTTGATATACAGGAATGTCCATTGGCTGATCTGGCTATTGCTGAAGCAATTATTGCTGTATTAAAAATGCTGATAAGGGATGTTCCTTATTCAGTTCTTAAAGAATGGCACCAAGATGTATTGGCCGAAGTGTTTCTGGCATGTGTTACGAAGGGTGAATTGGCCGTTATTAAAAATGAAAAGTATCTTAAAATATGGAATATAGCGGAATCTGAGGTCACTGCAGGTCAGTTATGGAAGTATTTATTGGAAAGAACTGATGAAATGATGAATCCAGAGTTAAGGGTGGTGTTTAAACAAATAGTTGAGAATGGTACTCTTAGTAGTCGAATTATTAGATATATAAATGGAGATTCTTCATTGATAAAGATTAAAGAAACATACGAACAACTAGTTACTTGTCTGCATGAAAATAAACTTTTTAATTGTTTGAAATGAAGCTTTTTTTATCCTGTGAACATGGGGGGAATCAGGTTCCGGAGGCATATCAATATCTGTTTTTTAAAGCCGAAGAAGTACTTAAAACTCACAGGGGATTCGATAATGGGGCCCTGGGTTTATTTAATGCCCTTAAATTAACTGGCATTGATTTCTCAATTTCCAGTGAAACCACTCGTCTTTTAGTTGATTTAAACCGTTCTTTGCATCGCAGATCTCTTTTCTCGGAATTTTCAAAGACCTTGAGTAAGCAGAAAAAGAAAGAAGTGCTTGATGAGTATTATTTCCCTTTCCGCAATTCGTTTTTCGAAGAAGCGCTTAAGACGGTGAATGGTGGTGAAGATATATTCCATGTTTCTGTTCATGCTTTTACACCTGAGCTTAATGGAGTTGTGCGTGATGCTGATATTGGGTTGCTTTATAATCCATCGCACGGAATTGAGAAGAAAATGGCTATGCTTTGGAAGGAGGAGCTTAAAAAAGTATTTCCACAATTCGTGATACGTTATAATTATCCATATCTTGGAAAAACCGATGGGCATGTGGCGCCATTGCGTAAGTTTTTTGGGAAACATTATGCAGGTATTGAGTTTGAATTAAACAGTAAGCATGCAGGTAATATTCAAGTGATAGATGGTATTGTTTTGACTTATAAGAATATAGTTAAAGATCATATTATAGTGACATAAGGATTTTAGCAATATATTGATATTGCCTTAGTTTTATAAATAATCAATTTATAGATGGATTACAGCTGGGGACATTCTAGGCGATACAACGATTTTGGCAGTTTCATTCGAAACAGGTTTAACGGAAAAGTGCAGAAAATATCTATAAACGCCGGATTTACTTGTCCTAACAGGGATGGATCAAAGGGAATTGGTGGTTGTACTTTTTGTAATAATGACTCCTTTAAACCAGTTTACTGTGAGTCGGTTATGACAATTAGGGAACAAGTGGAGACAGGAATATCCCTCTTCAGCAAACGGCATCCCGAAGCAAAATATCTTGCCTATTTTCAAAGTTATACAAATACCTACGGAGCGCTCGATTCATTAATAGCTTTATATGAAGAAGCTCTGGCTTGTAAAGGTGTTGTTGGACTTATTGTGGGTACCCGACCCGACTGTTTGCCTAATGATTTACTTGATTATTTCGCTGATCTTCAGAAGAGAAGATATGTAACAGTTGAATTAGGTGTTGAATCAACTATAAATGCCACACTTAAGCTTGTTAACCGTGGACATGGATTTGAGGAAACAAAAGATGCCTTGTCAAGGCTTTCGCAACGTAATATTCTTTCTGGAGCACATCTTATTCTTGGACTGCCGGGCGAAAATCGCCAACAAATGCTTAATCATGCAGTTGAATTATCAAAACTCCCCCTTAATTACCTTAAAATACACCAACTCCAATACATTGTTAATACTCCGTTAGGGCGGGCATTTGAGGAGAATCCATCTGGATTTTCGATTTTTAGTATTAACGAATACATTGAGCTGGTGGTTGACTTCATGGAGCGTCTTTCACCAAAAATTGTAATGGAGCGTTTTGCCAGTGAGTCTCCAGGTAATCTTTTGCTTGCACCCAAATGGGGGATAAAAAATTTTGAATTTGTTAGTCTGGTCGATAAACGGCTTGAAGAACGGGATACCTGGCAAGGGAAATTGTTTGGTATTGAAGATGATAAGGGGTAAGATTGATTCACCGCAATAAAGTCCTTCAAAATCTGAAACAATTCCGATTAAGGCTCATGACATTTGAATATTAGCTATTCAATTGTACTCTTTCCTTAAATTATTGTGATGCTTCTTTGGAGCCAAAAACGCGTTTCAAAATTTCCGTGACACGTGCCATAGGATTGGTACGAATTTTTTCTTCTTCAAGTGCCAGCTTAAGAAATAAACCATCCAAAGCTTTCTGAGTTAGATATTCATCAAGTTTTGTTTCAACTTTATTAAAACCTGCTATCTGTCCGGCTATAGAACCTGCCAACTGATTCCATTGTCCAATAAGTGTTTCCCATGATTCATTGGTGCTAATACCGGCTATCAGATCCTTATCGAGTGAGTTCTTAATTTTTGGTTGGTATAAACGGAAAAGCTCATTATAGGTATTGGTTTTCAGATATTGGGTAGCTGAGTTTTTATTACCTTTTAAAATGGTAAAGCCATCCTGAATGGTCATGTTGGTAACAGCATTGAAAAATATGGGGCCAGCTTCCTTTGCAGCATCTTCGGCCGAACGGTTTATGCGCAAAATAATATCCTGCAGGAGTTTCTCTCCACCAGGAATTTTACCAATATTTTTGGTAATCACAGAAGCTTCGGGAGGTAAAAGTATCTTTACCAATTCATCTCCATAATATCCATTAACCATAGCCAAACGACCAGCTGCCGAATCAGTTCCTACTTTGAGAGCTTCTTTTAATCCACTTACTACTTCAAACTGAGTTAAAGGGCGGTCAGCGTCAAAGGTCTTGGCAATTTCAAGCATCTCGGCACAGCCACTTATGGTTAATAAAGCTGAAATCACTAAAATAAAATAAGTCTTTTTCATTTTTATATTGTTTGTAATTAGTTTAACACATCTATTATATAAATGGTTACTTCAATCTTGTTTTATTTTGTGTTGGAGTATTTTTATTTACACGTTGCTTATCAAAACGTTTGTTTTCATTTAGTGTTTTAACTCCAGTTTGATGGTTTTTGTTTCGTGATTCTTTTTCGTGTATGGGTTTTAATCCAAATAAAAGGTTTTTAAGGCTGCTTAGGTTCAGTTCATTAAGGCGTTTCTCAATATTATTACGCATATCGGGTTTATACCAAAAAAAGAACATTCTCTGGTTTTGTTTTTCTAAGCTTTTACGGGCAGTATAAACTGGTTTCATTGTGTAGGGATGCAAGCCCGAATAATAAATTACGGTTGCAAGTGTCATGGGCGTAGGAGTAAAATCCTGCACCTGTTCCAGATTAAAATTAAGCTGCTTTGTTTCAACAGCCAGTTGAGCCATATCTTTTTCAGTAGATCCCGGGTGACTCGAAATGAAATAAGGGATTAATTGCTGATTAAGACCTGCACTGGCGTTAATGTCATCAAACATCTTGTTAAAATGTTTGAACAGAGAAAAAGAAGGTTTTCGCATAAGATTTAAAACCTCTTCTGAAGTATGTTCGGGAGCAACCTTTAATCTTCCAGATACGTGATTAGAAATCAGTTCTTTAACATACTCTTTTTGAACTTTCATTTCATCTCCGGAAACGTTCTGATTCATAAACAAATCGTAACGAACACCGCTGCCTATAAAGGATTTTTTAATACCGGGTAGTTTGTCCACATCTTTGTAAATCTCAAGTAATGGTTTATGTGAGGTGTTGAGATTTTTGCAAATGGATGGATGAAGGCAGGATGGTCTTTTACATTTTTTACAAATGTCTAAATCTAATCCCTGCATTTGATACATATTGGCGCTTGGGCCTCCCAAATCGGATAAATAGCCTTTAAAATCTGTTGATTTAGTAATTTGTTTAACTTCAGAGAGTATCGATTCCTTACTTCTTGAAGAGATAAATTTACCCTGATGTGCCGAAATGGTACAAAAACTGCATCCGCCAAAACAACCTCTATGCAGAGTTACCGAATGTTTTATCATATCATAAGCAGGGATAGCACCTCTTGAATTGTAACGCGGATGGGGTAAACGGGTATAAGGCAAATCGAATGATGCATCCAAATCGCGTGTAGAAATAGGAGGGTAAGGCGGGTTGACAATAATACGTTGCTTACCGCATACCTGATGCAAACGAGCAGACTCCATCTGGTTTGATTGTTCTTCTATGTGCCGGAAATTGGCAGCATAATTTTTCTTCACCTCTTCACATGCTTCATGGCTGTGCAATTCAATACTTTCCCACTTTTTATGAGGTTGAAGAGGTTGATCAGCTTCCCTGATTATAGCAGTTTGGGGTATGGTGGATAGTTGGTGAAAGGGTACACCTTTTTGCAGAAGTCGCACAATCTCCTTCAAAGGTTGTTCTCCCATACCATAAACCAGTAAATCGGCTTGTGACCATTCAAGTATACCCGGCATTAGTTGATCTTTCCAATAATCATAATGGGTAAAACGTCGAAGAGATGCTTCAATTCCTCCTAAAACAATTGGTACCTCCGGGAAAATATTTTTAAGAATTTTAGAGTAAACTGAAACTGCGTAATCAGGTCTGAATCCAGATTTACCACCGGGAGTATAGGCATCGTCAGAGCGCAAACGACGGTTAGCGGTGTAATGGTTTATCATTGAATCCATATTACCGGAGGTAACACCGAAAAAGAGCCGGGGTGTACCAAGTTTCTTGAAATCACGCAGGTCGTCACGCCAGTTTGGTTGAGGAACTATTGCTACCTTAAGGCCCATTGATTCGAGAATACGGCCGATAACGGCCGAACCAAAAGCGGGATGATCAACATAGGCATCACCCGAAAAAAGAATAACATCGGGTTGGTCCCATCCCAGAACTTCAATTTCTTTTGCCGAAATAGGAAGCCATTGTTGAATATTGTCGAGTTGTTTCAATTTTTTTTTATACAAAGATAATTTTTTTTTTCAGGCTTTATGATGTGGTTATCTTGTTTAGGGTGTAATGGTTATATCAATTAATAGCTTAAGTGTTACGTCATAATATCGTAATATTTAAACTAAATCAATTTAATAAATAGAAAAGTATGTCAGAATTTTTCTTAATTTTAAAACCAATGTTAACTTTGTAAGTGTAATTTTATAACATGGTTAATCCAAATATAGATTTTGTTGTTAAACTTGAAGAGAAAATCGACTTGTTGGTAGAACGGTATCAGACTGAAAAAGAGGAGAATAGAATGTTGCGCGGTCAGATAACTCAATTAACCCATCAGTTCGAAGAGATTTCTTCTTCTTATGCTATGCTTGAGGAGCGGTTTAATAATTCAAAGATTTCCAGATCTTTAGAGGCTTCAAGTGAAGATATTCATGAAACTAAAGTCAGGATTAACCAAATTGTGCGGGAAATTGATAAGTGCATAGCTCTGTTAAATCGTTAATTACACCAGATGGATGACAAGCTTTCAATACGGGTGAATGTGGCCGATCGGTATTATCCTTTACGAGTTGAAAGGGATGATGAAGAACGCATTCGAAAGGCTGCAAAATTGATTAACGAAAAAGTTTCACAGTATAATCAACGCTACAACGACAAGGATGTGCAGGATTTTCTTGCTATGGCGGCATTACAATATGTGATCAAAGCCTTGGAGATGGAGAATAATCATGATGCAACACCTATATTGGAAGCGGTTTCATTGTTAGATAAAAAACTGGAAAACATTTTAGCAGAAGAATAGCATTTAATCTTTTTTAGAACATCCCGCATTTTTTCCTTGATAACAACTGTTTACAGTTTGTTAGTGATGCAACATATTCAAGGAAAAGATGCGTTTTTTATATTTACCAACTAAAACGTTAAAATAATGGAAATAATAGTAATAGGAGTTATTGCATTTTTTATTGGTGGAGTGATAACATGGGTTATTGTAATGAAAGCTCTTCAGTCGCGTTCACGAAAAATTATCCGCGAAGCTGAAGCTGAAGCTGAAGTTCTTAAAAAAGATAAAATTCTTCAGGCTAAAGAAAAGTTTCTGTATCTGAAAACTGAACATGAAAAGGAAATAAATAGTCGAAATGCCAAGATGGTGGCCATTGAAAGTAAATTAAAACAGAAGGAAGTAGCCATCAATCAAAAATTTGAAGATATTCAAAGAAAAAACAAGGAAGTAGAGACTATACGCGAGAATTTGGGATCTCAACTCGAATTGGTTGAGAAAAAAAGTGATGAGCTTGATAAAATGCATAAACAACAGGTTGATAAACTTGAATCCATCTCAGGTATGTCAGCCGAAGAAGCAAAGGAATCACTTATTGAATCGCTTAAAGGTGATGCACGATCTGAAGCAATGTCATATATCAACGACATTGTAGATGAGGCTAAAATAAACGCTAACAAAGAAGCTAAACGTATTGTACTGAATACAATCCAGAGAGTTTCAACCGAAACAGCTATTGAAAACTCAGTAACTATTTTCCATATTGACTCGGATGAGATAAAAGGTCGTATCATTGGTCGTGAAGGACGTAATATACGAGCCCTTGAAGCTGCTACTGGTATCGAAATTATTGTAGATGATACCCCTGAAGCCATTGTTCTTTCAGGTTTTGATCCAATGCGTCGTGAAATTGCACGTTTAGCTCTTCACCAATTAGTAACCGATGGTCGTATTCACCCGGCTCGTATTGAGGAGGTAGTAAATAAAGTTCGGAAGCAGGTTGAAGAAGAGATTATAGAAACCGGCAAACGCACCACCATCGATCTTGGGGTTCATGGTTTGCATCCTGAGTTGATTAAACTGGTGGGTAAGATGAAGTATCGCTCATCTTATGGTCAAAATCTACTTCAACATAGTCGTGAAACAGCCAATCTTTGTGCAATTATGGCCACTGAAATTGGGCTTAATGCCAAGAAGGCCAAACGAGCTGGTTTGCTACATGATATTGGAAAAGTTTCGGATGAGGATCCTGAATTACCACACGCCATTCTTGGCATGAAACTGGCTGAGAAATATAAAGAGAAACCTGATATTTGTAATGCCATTGGAGCTCACCACGACGAGGTTGAAATGACAACCATGATAGCACCAATTATTCAAGTTTGTGATGCTATTAGTGGTGCCCGTCCAGGTGCCCGTCGCGAAGTAGTTGAAGCTTATATCAAACGTTTAAAAGACCTTGAAACGCTTGCATTGAACTACCCTGGTGTGTTAAAGACTTATGCCATTCAAGCCGGGCGTGAGTTGCGCGTAATAGTTGGTAGTGAAAAAGTAACGGATAAAGAAGCAGAGGAACTCTCATTTGAAATCGCCAAAAAGATTCAAACAGAGATGACTTATCCCGGTCAGGTTAAGATTACTGTAATCAGAGAAACCAGGGCCATAAATTTTGCAAAATAGAGTATGATAAATAATTTAAAAAGGCGGCTCCAATGGAGCCGCCTTTTTAATTGATAAACCCTAGTTCTTTTATTACTTCATAATAACAATATTTCTTATTTTTGTTACTTTAATCCTCAACTATGAGCAAAATTGCGAATAAAAAAGTACTAGTAACAGGAGGGGCAGGTTTTATAGGCTCCAACCTTATAGATACTTTACTGAAACAGAATAATAAGGTTATTTGTCTGGATAATTTTTCGACCGGTAAAAGGGAAAATATTGACGGATACCTTTCAAATAGTGACTTTAATTTAATTGAAGGCGACATCAGAGATTTAAAAACCTGTTTGAAAGCGGCCGATGGTGTTGATATTGTTTTACATCAGGCAGCACTTGGATCGGTTCCGCGTTCCATTAAAGATCCAATTACTACCAATGATGTTAATATCAGTGGATTTTTAAATATGCTGGTTGCATCAAGAGATTGTGGTGTTAAACGAATGGTTTATGCTGCCAGTAGTTCAACCTATGGCGATAGTAAAGAGATGCCAAAGGTTGAGGATAGGATTGGAAAACCGCTCTCTCCCTATGCAGTTACTAAATATGTTAATGAGTTATATGCATCAGTCTTTGCGCAAACTTATAAAATGGAGTTAGTAGGGTTACGTTACTTTAACGTGTTTGGGCCGCGCCAGGATCCTTTTGGAGCTTATGCAGCAGTAATACCCTTATTTATCAAGAACTTAAAATCGGGTACATCTCCGGTGGTTAATGGTGATGGTTCTTTTTCGCGCGACTTTACCTATGTTGCCAATGTGGTTCAAGCTAATCAATTAGCTGCAACAATTAGTACACCCGAGGCTATAAATACTGTTTATAATGTTGCTTGTGGAGCTCGCACTACTTTAAATGAATTGGTTGAAGCACTTAAAGATTCGTTAAAAGAATATGATCCTTCCATTGCCAAAGTTAATATCAATTATGGTCCTGAGCGACTTGGTGATATTCCTCATTCTCTGGCTTCAATTGAAAAAGCTCAGAGATTATTAGGGTATAAGCCAACACATCAGATAAAAGACGGACTTAAAGAAGCAATTGGTTGGTATTGGGATAATTTGAAGTAGGAGTGAAATGACAGAAAGGAGAAGGCTGAAGGTTAGAAGAGTGATCAATTATTGGCAAACAACGAGTTCTCAGATAATGTTGGTGAATAAATTTAAGTTTCAATTGTTTAGTATGGAATAGTAATGCTTATTTACTGAAACTTGATAATAAGAATTGGTTGTTTTGGAAATAGGGATTGAATCACTATTTACAGATAAAATATATTTATAAAAATAAATATTAAAAGTAATGGCTAAGACAGCATTGATATCAGGAGTAACCGGTCAGGATGGGGCTTATTTATCGGAATACCTTTTAAAAAAGGGGTACATTGTGCATGGTATTAAAAGGAGAAGTTCGCTTTTCAACACTGACAGAATAGATCATTTATATCAGGATCCACATACTGAGAACAGAAATTTTGTTCTTCATTATGGTGATTTGACTGATTCAACTAATCTGATACGCATAATTCAGGAAACCCAACCCGATGAAATATATAACCTTGCGGCCATGTCGCATGTGGGAGTCAGCTTTGATACACCCGAATATACAGCCAATGCCGATGGTATTGGAACCCTTCGTTTTCTTGAAGCCATCCGTCTGTTGGGATTAAGTAATAAAACAAGGTTTTATCAGGCATCAACATCTGAGTTGTATGGTTTGGTACAGGAGGTGCCACAGTCGGAGAAAACTCCTTTTTATCCCCGTTCTCCTTATGCTGTAGCAAAACTATACGGGTATTGGATAACGGTGAATTATCGTGAGGCTTACAATATTTATGCCTGTAATGGTATTTTATTTAATCACGAATCACCCATTAGAGGCGAGACTTTTGTTACGCGTAAAATCACCAGAGCTGTAGCACGCATTGGATTGGGAATGCAGGATAAGTTATTTCTTGGAAATCTATCGGCCAAACGCGACTGGGGACATGCCAAGGATTATGTTAAGGCGATGTATTTGATACTACAGCAGGATAATCCTGATGATTATGTTATTGCAACCGGCGTAACCACAGAAGTTCGTGAATTTGTGAGAATGTCATTTGTTCAGCTTGGTTGCGAAGTTGAATTCAGAGGCGAAGGAGTTGAAGAAAAAGGTTATGTTATTGCCTGTAATATTAATGAATATCAGCATCTAATAGGGAAGTGTGTTGTTTCGGTTGATCCCCGATATTTTCGTCCCACCGAGGTGGAATTATTGATAGGGGATCCTACCAAGGCTAAGACGAAATTAGGCTGGGAGCCAAAGTATGATCTTCAGGCTTTGGTTGAGGATATGATGACTTCGGATATTAAACTAATGAAGAAGGATAAGTATCTTAAAGATGGTGGATATCAAACACTTAATTATTTCGAATGATGGATAAGAATAGCCGGATTTATATTGCCGGACACAATGGATTGGTAGGGTCAGCAATTGCCACTGAATTAATGTTGCAAGGATTTAAGAATTTGATTCTTGTTTCGCATTCTTCATTGGATTTATTGGATCAGGTTAAAGTTGATAGTTTTTTTGACAGGGAGAAGCCTGAATATGTGTTTCTGGCTGCTGCAAAAGTGGGCGGAATTATGGCCAACAACACATACAGAGCCGACTTTATTTATGAAAACCTTCAGATTCAAAATAACATTATTCACTCAGCCTGGAAATATGGTGTAAAAAAACTTCTTTTTCTTGGAAGTTCTTGCATTTATCCGCGCGATTGTCCTCAACCGATGCAAGAAGAGCATTTGTTGACATCGCCTTTGGAATTCACCAATGAGCCGTATGCCATTGCCAAGATTGCTGGTATTAAGATGTGCGAATCATACAATCTGCAATATGGTACTGATTTTATAGCTGTTATGCCTACTAATCTTTATGGGCAAAATGATAATTATAATTTACAGAATTCTCATGTTTTACCAGCTTTAATCCGGAAAATGCATCTGGCTAAGAATCTTATGAATGGTGATTTTAATGCCATTCGTAAAGATTTTCAAAAAAGACCAATGAAAGGCATTAATCCGGAGGCTAATGATATAGAACTGATAGAACATCTTAATAGTTTTGGAATTTATAAAACCGTTGATAGTGCTGAGATTAGGTTGTGGGGTACAGGAAATCCACGCAGGGAATTTCTTCATTCTCAGGATTTAGCACGGGCTGTTGTTTTCATTATGCAAAACATCGGTTTCAAGGATGTGGTTAAGGAAAGAGGACTTACAGAAATTAGAAATACGCATATAAATATTGGTTCGGGAGAAGATTTATCAATTAGCGAATTGGCTATGCTGGTTAAAAACATTACTGGTTTTAATGGTCAAATCAAATGGGATTCAGAAAAGCCTGATGGAACTTTCAGGAAGCTGATGGATATTTCCCGGTTAAAAGGCTTGGGATGGATGCCGGAAATACAGCTTGAGGATGGCGTAACTCGTGTTTATAAAGATTATTGTAATGGTTTAGATAGTTGACTTATAGTATTATATATCAATTATTTATCAATATAGGTTAGTTAAATAATTTGACAAGTATACCCTTTATCGCTCATTCGCCAATATACGACTTATCATACAGGACTCTGTGCTTACACAGTGTTTACTTGGGAGTATGGTTTCAGGGAAGGGTAGTTTGTTTCGATTGCTTATTTAACTCCTAAGTTTTTTATAATGATTTGTTTTAATAAATGGATTTCATAATTTTGGCTGTGACTAAAAACTGATTAATTATTATAGTAAAAAAAAAGACTATTTATGATACGTAAATTATTTTTGTTCTCATTTTTATTGATTCCACTTTTTTTTACCTTATTACACAGTTGTTCAAAAGATAAAAATGAAGAAGGTGCTACTGATCCTGTATTGAATATTACTTATCCCGATAATGATTCTAAATTTAATATGGGTGGTGATAATCATATTAATTTTACGGGAAGTGTTAGTGATGATATTGAGTTGAAAAAATTAGTGATAACCCTTACATTTCATGGCGAAAAAAAAAGTTCTGAAATAGATGGCGATGGCACTGTTACTGGAATTAATGATCCATGGGAAGACCAGATAGAAACAATTACTTTAACGGGTAAATTACAATCATTTACTAATAAAGATGTTTTTAGTTCACCAATACCGGATAATATAAAACCCGGATTTTACGATTTGAGTTTTGAGTTAACAAATGCAGCAGAAAAGAGTGTTTCAGCTGAGTTTGTTATTGAGATATATTAATAATGATTAATTAGTTTATTAATAAAATGGGGCCAAATGGCCCTTTTTTTATACTTTTAAATAAGTAATCAACCAAGTAAACACACAATTAATATGAGTCATTTTTTCGATCAGGTAATAGAGCGCGAAGGAACCAGAGCCATCAAGCTTGATTTCAGACAAAAAGTTTTTGGTTCAAACGATGTTATACCACTTTGGGTTGCCGACATGGACTTTGCTTCACCACCAGCTGTTCAGGAAGCACTTAAAAACAGGGTTAACCATCCCATTTATGGTTATACCAACCGCCCTCAAGATTTTTTTGAGGCTATAACAGGTTGGTTAAGAAGACGGTTTTCATGGGAAGTAGATTCTTCATGGGTTGAATTCTCTCCCGGTGTGGTCCCAAACTTGGGCTTGGCTGTTCAGGCTCTTACGAATGCGGGCGATGGAGTTGTTGTCCAACCACCGGTTTATCCACCATTCTTTGGTGTGATTAAGGATTTTGGTCGCAAAGTGGTTGAAAATCCTTTGATAGCTACAACTGAAGGTTATAAAATGGATCTTGATCATCTTGAAAAAGTAACTGCTGATCCTCGAACAAAGCTGTTGTTGCTTTGTCACCCTCATAATCCTGTTGGAAGAGTTTGGACGGATAGTGAGTTACTACAGATGGGCGAGATATGCCTGAAAAACAATGTGATAATTGTATCTGATGAGATTCATTGCGATCTTTCCTTATTCGGAAATGTTCATCATCCACTGGCAACATTATCTCCCGAGTTGGCCGAGATAACACTAACATGTATGGCGCCCAGCAAGACATTTAACCTGGCTGGTTTCAGTACATCCTATATGATAACTAAAAATCCAAAAATACTTAATAGTGTTAAGTCGCTTATATATGCTTATCATCTGCATATGGGTAATACATTTGGTCCGGTGGCTTTAGAAGCAGCTTATAATCATTCTGAGCCATGGCTCGAAGAGTTAAAATCATATATTGAAGGAAATGTTATGCTTGTTATTGATTTTTTAAATGAGCATATGCCTGAAGTAAAAGCACGAAAACCTGAAGGCACATATCTTTTATGGATGGACTTTACTGAGTGGAATATGGATGGACCAGAACTTAAGAGTTTCATTATTCATAAAGCCGGGCTTGGACTTAACGATGGGCCTTCATTTGGTGTTCAGGGAGCCGGATTTCAAAGAATGAATCTGGCCAGTCCCAGAAGTATTATTCAACAAGCCATGATTCAGCTTTTAGAAGCTAGGAACGGTGCAGGTATCTGTTAAGTGGAGTTTATCGAAGTAGCAGGTTTTATCGTCGGATAATTCTTCTGGCTTTTTCTCTTACTACCGGAAGCAAAAATACTGCAGTTAATATCAGCAGGGTTCCTACATAAAATCCCAAAGACATGAATTCAGAATCACCGAAAATCAGAAAGGCCAGAATGATACCATAAATTGGTTCCAGGTTAACTGTTAGAACCACAGTATAAGCTGAAAGGGTTTGCATTACTCTTGTACTGGCCATAAAGGCATAAGCGGTACAAACTATCCCTAATATCATAAGGTAAATCCAGTCAGAGAGTATTGGAAAGTTCATAATATCATCAAAAGAACCATTTAATACAAAGAATATGGTGATGCCAATAAATCCGCCACCCATTTCGTAAAAGCTTATGGTTGCGGGGTGAATATCCCGAACAAGTACTTTATTTATAACAATAAACAATCCTGCCAGGAAAGCCGAGGTTAATCCGGTAATAATACCAGCCACATAATTTGGCTCAAACTGGAAAATGATATAGAGGCCTATAATAATCACTATACCTGTAAATACCTCAAACCAAGAGAGGTGACGACGCACAAACACTGGTTCAAGAAAGCTTGTAAACAGAGTGGTTGACGCAAGACAACCCAATGCTACTGAGATTGTGGAAATTTTTATAGAATGAAAAAATGTTATCCAATGAAATGCAACAATTAAGCCTACACCTGTAAGAATCAGGATTTTCTTTTTGGGTATTGAAAATTGCTGATTAGAAAGTTTTAGGATAATCGCCAGAGAAGCAAAAGCTATAAGCATCCGATACCAAACAAGAGGCACGGCATCCAATGTTATTAACCTACCAAGAATGGCGGTAAATCCATAAATGAAAACAATAAAGTGTAGTTGTAGCAAGTGTTTGCGTACTTGTTCCATAAGAATAATTTTAAAGACCAAAAGTGCAAAATAATACTTTTCATAAGTCTCAATATGTAGTATTTTTAATCATTATTAAGTCTGTTTTACAGATTGAAAACAGAATATTTTTTTACGTAATAAAAACTTTCACCATTAATGAGCATAACGAGTAAAATAACGTAACGTACTATGAAAATAACTAATTTTAGTTACGTTTTGTATTGATTGCTTATGCAGGTTTTTAGTCTATCTTTGAGTTGCAATTTTTTGAAAATAAATGTATTTCAATTGTGTATGTAAGTGATTGATAATTGCAGTTATCGATTTTTTTTAATGATTTATTAACTTACATGATTATGTGCGGGGTTCTCCCGATTCTTTTGGTAACTTGTTTCGAGGATTGAAAGGTTTAATAAAAAAATGATAAACAAATGAAAAATAGAAGAGTTTTGATTAAAGGAATATTGGTTTTGGCTTTGGCAGGCCTTATTGTAGCATGTTCAACGGTACCCATAACGGGCCGCAGGCAATTAAGTCTTGTTCCAGAATCAGAAATTATGAGTATGAGCTTTACTCAGTATGATGATTTTTTAAAAGAGAACAAGCTTTCTTCAAATAAAGAGCAAACTGCGATGGTTCAACGGGCAGGAAAGAATATCTCCAATGCAGTTGTGAACTATTTTAACGAAAAGGGCTGGGCGAGCCAGTTGGAAAGTTTCAGGTGGGAGTTTAATCTGGTTGATGATAAAACCGTTAACGCTTGGTGTATGCCTGGTGGAAAGGTGGTTTTTTACTCAGGAATTATTCCATTATGCGAGAATGAAACAGGGATTGCTGTGGTAATGGGACATGAAATTGCTCATGCAGTTGCCAAACATGGTAGTGAAAGAATGAGTCAGCAATTGGGATTACAATATGGAGCAGTTGCTTTAAGTGCTCTGTTATCTGAAAAACCTCAGGAAACTCAAAATCTATTTATGTCAGCATTTGGAGTAACCAGTAATGTTGCGCTCATATTACCCTTTTCACGGGCACATGAATATGAAGCCGATCGACTGGGGTTGATTTTTATGGCCATGGCAGGTTACGACCCATCGGTTGCTGTTGGTTTCTGGACACGTATGTCGGCTTTAAGCGGAGGAGGCTCAACACCTGAATTTCTCAGTACTCACCCCTCAGACGAGGCTCGTATAAGGAATTTGAAGAAAGTTCTTCCTGAAGCCATGAGTTATTACAAAAAATAGGCCGGTTACAATTTGATTAATAAATCGGCCGCAGAGTGGCGAAAGAGTGGTAAAGGATGTCAACCTAGGCCCCATAGTAAGTGATGATCTGCATGTTATTTCATTTTGAAGGTGCTAAGGCATATACAATTAGGTTCTGCGCTGCACTGCCAATGAAAGGTTACCGATTCATTGATTATTAGATCCTTCGCTGCTTCGCCAATGACAGATTCCTGATTCATTGATAATAAGATCCTTCGCTGCGCTACCAATGACAGATTTTTGATTTATTGATAAATAGATCCATCGCTGCGCCACCAATGACAGATTTTCGATTTATTGATAAATAGATCCATCGCTGCGCTCTGGATGACACCGCACTTTTTTAATGGGAGATAGCTGAGGGTTTGAGGGGCAGGCTTCGCCTGCCCCTCAAACCCTCAGCTATCATGCGTGCAACTTATTGTCATCCCGAACGGAGTGAGGGATCTAACGTTCAATCTAATAGGGTTTTCATCTCCATACCTAAAGGGTTAGATCCTTCGCTGCTCCGCTAATGACAGATTCCTGATTCATTGATAATAAGATCTTTCGCTGCGCTGCCAATGACAGATTTATGATTCATTGATAGTTAGATCCTTCGCTGCGCTCTGGATGACAAGCTTGCGTTAGGTAAAAGGAAAAAGGAGAAGGCGGGCAACGCCCGCCTTCTCCTTTTTCCTTCTTTATATTATAGGGTTGTCATCCCTAACGAAGTGACAAATCTCAAAGTCAAATTGTTTCTCGGTAACTCATGTTTTTTTATTATACACGAGAATAAAGCAATATAGGAGATTCCATGTGGAAATTATATCCAGGTTGCCTTATGCCAAATATGTTCCAGTGGGCCATATTTATGTCTTTTAAGCCACCAACTGCTAAATACTGTTTGAAGTATGGCTAATACAATGCCAATAAGCAGACTATAAGTTGCTCCGGTGAATTCATACATACCAAGGCCGAAACCATAATAAACAAAAGACCCTATGATGGATTGCATCACATAGTTTGAAAGACTCATGCAACCAAGTGGTCTCAATTTGCTTAATATTCGATTGAAAAATATATTTTGGTAGAGTAATACAAAAGATGAAACCAAAACCATCATAAAACCAAAGTTCGACCACGATGAAATAATCAGGTTAAGTGGACCGTGTAAAGCCTCACGTTCCACAACCAAAGGTATAGAGCGCTTAAAAATGTATAGAGGGATAAAAGCCAGTGCTGAAAAAAGGAGTACCTTTTTCCAAAAACTGTTGTTTTTATCGCTTGATTGGAAAAGGTATTGTCGACCTAACAGCATTCCCAGCATAAATAATGAAGCAGTCTGGAAGAACCGGCCATTTTCAAGCGACCAGTAAACCACGCCAAGCCTTCCATTGATAAGATTTCCTTTTGCAGTTTCCCAAAAAGAATCCCCACTTAAGTATTCACCAATTTGAGCAAAATATTGGTTTGATAACTTTACAGGCTCAATATAATCGGGTTGAGTGAGTATGTAAATGAATTTACCCCACTCAACAGGCTGTAGCATAAAAAAAATGGCAATGCCAAGAACAATATTGTTACTTAATTTTCGAACCGGAATTAACACTACGCCAATAACAGCATAGAACGCCAGAATATCTCCTTCAAAAAAAACAGAGTTAAGAACTCCGAATATCAACAACAAAAACATACGCCATAGAAAGCGACCACTAAAGTCGAATCCCAATTTTTGCCTGTTGTTGAATTGAATAAAAAATGTAAGGCCAAAAAGCAATGCAAATATGGCGTATGATTTCCCTCCAAATAAAAAGAAAAGCGAATCCCATATTACTGTGTCAAGTACTTTAATCAATATAGGTAAACTTTCGGGGGTATAATAAAAGTCGAAATGTTCAATATTATGCAATAACATAATAGACAAAATGGCAAAACCTCGAAGTGCATCAACCACTTCAATACGTGGTGATTTTTTGAGAGTAGTCATGAGTTATTTTTTTCTGATTTTTGTGATTAATGCGTTTATCAATAGAGAAATGCCAACGCCATAAATTAAGCCAAGAAAAAAATCGGAAACAACGTTATATCGGTTAAAGATTATTGCTGATGCAATTATTACAGCACCAAAGACTAAGCTATAATTTTTCTTCATAGTTAATTAATTAATTATGGGTTATTTATTGATATTGGTTAAATAACAACAAAACTATTCAATATTTTCAATTTGAAAAATTATTCGTCGTTACAACCAAATAAATAATGTCATTCTTCATTTCTGAATAAAAGTTATTGATCCGCTATCTTCAAAAACGCATCCTTTTAAAGTGGCTATCAAAGAAACGGAAATTTTATTATTGAAGCCGTAATCACTGGCATTTAGTGTCAGCTTGTTATCTGATACGAGTGGTACCCCATTAATTATCCACTGGTAGCTGTCGTAATAATACCCAACATCATAAGTATAGGATGATTCGTTGCATTCAACATCTCTTTGTTCAGTAAGAGTTGCATTTTTCAATCGGGCATTCATTCCATTGGGTCGTCCATCAGATGTTGTTCCAAATTTTGAATGCAGGTTGTTTGAGGCATAACTAATTTTCCAGAATTTACCCAAATCCGAACCCAAAAAGAAACCCGGTTGGGTGGGCTGATTGTAACCAACGTTTTGATTGGCAACACTGATACGATAAATAACATCGCTCATAAGAGTGTGAAAGCGGTATTTGGTTTCAAAAGGAGTTAAATAAATACGCACTTCTTTGTTGTCTTTTGTACGCACCACAACTTCTTCGCGCCAGTCGCCAATAATATCGGCATGGATACATGGATTTGATTTGGTATGATTGTTGGCAGCCAGTTCCTCCTGTTTGGGTAGTACTATATTATCAACCCCATCTCCATTCCATTTTGTGATGGATACAGATTCTTTCCCGGGAACTCCCGATCCATCAAGCAGTTCACGGCTTAAATCACCATCCCACCAAAGGGCCATATTTATAGAAGGAGTCCTTTCGCTTATAAGTTGCCCTTTGGCTGTATAAACACCACCCGAAGAGATGGTCCAAACCTCACATCCCTGGAAACGCGGATCAATGTCGGCAGTCATTGCCCGGCCAACGTCTTCAACGGCCGGTATACCCCAAAGCAATTGTCCGGTGCGGGCATCGCGCAGTTCTGATCCGGCGCGTGTGGGAGCACCTTCGTGGCATGTCCACACCTCCAATCCTGGCCGGTTGATGTCAATATCAGTCAGGTGAATGGCATCGCCATGGCCAAGACGGGTATTGTAACCGCCTGTACCATCATGATCAATCATGCAGGCCCCGTAAATAATTTCATCTCTGCCGTCGCCATCCACATCGCCAATGCTAAGGTTGTGATTACCTTGGCCTTCATAATCTTTGTACTTACCCTTTTGGTCGGTAGTACTGAAAACCCATTTTTGAGAAAGCTTACCATTCAGAAAATCCCATGCCTCCAGAACCGTTTTGGCATAATAACCACGGCACATAAGGATGCATGGATGTTTACCATCGAAATAACCCAAGCCACCCAGAAAGCGATCGACACGGTTACCGAGGGTATCGCCGAACTCACCGGGAGCGCCTCGGCTAATGTAATGAGTCCGTGCCAGTTCTTTGCCTGTGGATCCTTCAATAACTGACATAAATTCCGGACCGGTAAGTATTTTTCCAAAAGTTGGGGAATGCGGTTCCCTGTCAACATAATCGGTGATACCGTCCTTGTCGGCATCACCAATCAGGGTTCCATCACCAAAGCGCGTTCCTTCAGAGGTGCGAACAACTATTTCGGCTTTACCGTCGTCATCAAAATCGTAAACCATAAACCAGGTGTAATGAGCACCCTGACGAATATTTGGGCCCAGATCGACCCTCCATAAAAAGGTTCCATTCAGTTTGTAGGCTTCCAGAAGAGTTGTTCCATGACAGAGACCTCGGTGAGAGTTGTCAAATCCTCCATTTTCACGTTTAACAACCAACTCATATTCACCATCGCCGTCTAAATCGCCAACAGAGGCATCGTTGGGGGCATATCGCCATTCATTATCCCCGGCAATGGGTTGCATTGGAATGGATAAATATGGTTTTTCGGCCAATTTAGGGGTAAGAGTGTATTGAGCAAGAGTTTGTCGGGTATTCGAAATTCGTAGAAAATAGGTGTTAGTTTGTGATATGTTTAGGTCTACATCTTTAAAACATGTTGATTTAGCGATTGGTTTTGGGTTTAATTTGATTGGTTTACCACTTTTTGATTGTCGCAAAAGATCAAATGCAATATTAAGAGAGTCTGATTCAAGATAACGCCAACTGACTATCACTTCACCATTGCCAATATGAACGGCGGTGAGTCCTCGCCCAAGGCTTTCTTTTTGAATATCAGGCAAATCGTTGGGCGCTTTAAAATCCTGTGCTATAATGGTTAACGGGTTGCTTAAAATCAAAATGAGCAGTAATATTATTGATTGGATAGTTTGCATT
>CAZSQG010000049.1:0-29914 GCA_964608615.1 uncultured Marinilabiliaceae bacterium | reverse complement strand
AAACCACCCCGTAATAAACGTAACATGGTACGGGGCAACCGAGTTTGCCACCTACGCAGGCGGCACTTTGCCCACCGAGACACAATGGGAGTATGCCTGCCGGGCAGGTACTACCAAGCCATTTAATACCGGTGATTTTTTAACCAACCTGCAAGCCAATTACGATTGGGCATACCCATACAATGGGGGCACCAATACCGTAACCACTTCCCCCGCCAAAACCCAAGCCGTAGGCACTTACCCTGCCAATGCCTGGGGCCTGCACGACATGCACGGCAATGTATGGGACTGGTGCAGCGACTGGTTCGGCACTTATCCAACAACAGCCCAAACCAACCCCGCCGGTAGTGCATCGGGCTCGTGGCGCGTGGTTCGTGGCGGCGGCTGGTACGGTTACGCTCAGAATTGTCGCTCGGCTGATCGCGACATCTACGGCCCGAACGATGGCGACAGCGCTGTAGGGTTTCGCGTTGTCCTCGTCCCTTAGTTTACTGTAAAAGGCTTTGAGCTAAAAAGGAGATAAAGAAATTAAGTTTGCCAAAGAAGGAGGGATACGGTCATTGAGCTAGTCGAAATGGACGACCGACTTAGCGAAGCAAGAAAGACGTTTTTGAGAAATGTCGTTCGATGCACCTGCACAAAAGGCGTGGAAACATAGAGCAACTTTCCAAAATTCTGACACCAGTAGTCAGATGCTTAATGAATTACTAATGCAGGTTTTGTACGGTACTCACGCACGAAATTTGGTATCGGTTAAACATACGGCTCACCATGTTGAGCAGGTGGCAGAAAGACTAGTATACAAGGATAGCAATCAGGTATTTGAAAACCAAATGCAAGGAGCGACCCGCATTGGTTCATCCATAGCTTTTAGCAATATTTGTGATTAGGTATGAAGAGCCGTTTGAAATGCAAAGCATTCACCAATACCGACAAAACAATAAAAATCTCATAAGTAATCGAGAGGTTCATAGCCTGTTCCGATTTTTTCATCGGGATACGGTTTCAGGAGAGGGAGGAGGTGAAAGTCCTCTTTCCGACTCCACTTATTACTTCCTTCATGGATCAATATGCTGTGTAAAATCATTTATGTACAAATATTTTACTATTTTGTCATTTGAATGATTTATCAGAAAGCAACTAAATGAACCCTTCAAATTTGGATAAAGGTCAACGGATTGTCAATAGTAGGTTAATGCTGTGCTTGTTGGTGTGTTATACCTTTGCCATGAGTTTATCAGCTCAAAACGAGCATTTTTTTGATAGTTTGCGGATGGAAATGCGAATGGCCAAAAGCATTCACGAACAATTGCGCTTAAAAAATGAATTGGCGTTTTATTACGTTGGTATTAATGCCGATTCGGTGAATTTTTATGCCAGAAGTGCTATCCAACAAGCCATCCAAACAAATGATAAAGAAATTCTCTGTTGGGCATATCAACGAATCGCATCATGGTTCGAATGTTTTCCTGAAACTCAGAATTTGGATTCAGTGATGCATTATCGTCAATTGGCTTATCAATTGTCCAATGAATTAAATGATGACTATGCGGTAATTGAGTGCAAGCTTAGTATTGGCTTAACAAAGATGAAAATAGGTGACTGCGAAGGAGCAATAATCGATATCGTTGATGTTAAAAACAGATACATCAGTTTAAAGGACTCTGCCGAATCATACTTAGTTGATTATTACTTGGCCCAGGCGTATGGAATGAGTGGCGATTTTAAGCGGGAATTGTCCATTTATGAAAGTATCATCAATTCAAATGTCACTCTCGAGTCCTATTTGTATCCCATCATATATGAAGAAATGGGAACAGCACATCAAAACGTAAAAAACTTTAGTCAGTGCCTGATTCACTATCAAAAGGCCTATGAGCTATTAAAAACAAATGGCAATGAATATGACATGCGTCGTATCCACATGAAACTGGCACGGGCATTTCAAAACCTAGGCAATGAGGATTCATCTAATTATCATTTAAATAAGTGCATTAGTTACGCCGATTCCTGTGTTGGCAATGACCAGGTAATAAATAGTGTGGTACTGGGAGATGTTTATATGGATAGGATGCAGTATGATGATGCCGAGATAATTTATTTGCAATCCTTATCCGATGTTCGAAAAATGCGATGGATTGCAAGCGAGAAAAATCTTTTGTATAAGCTGTTTACTCTTTACCAAATCAAAACGGATTATGCCAAAGCGATAAACTATCTTCAGCAATATAAACAGTTGAATGACAGTTTGAAAATCGACAAATTCGGTTATATGATTAATGAAGCCATGTCGGATCAGGAGCTGGCCGATAAAAAAGCTGAATTGATCCAATTGTATGAGGCACAAGTTGGAATGGTCAGACGCAACCAGTTGATTGTTGTTTTTTTTGCCATTGTGCTATTGTTGTCTCTCATCAGTTGGTATTTCCAATCGAGGTTGTTATTTCGTTTTGCCTCCCATGCTGGGGCTGATGTTCAGTTATGGTGGAAGTATTCGCCCCCGGCAGTGATGCTTACAAAATGGCAATCAGGTTTCAGTGCGCTTGGATTTGTTGTTATTAGTACGCTTTGTTATTTTCTTTTGTTACCAGGGCAGGCCAATGTGTCATTTGCAATGTATTGGACAATCATTTCTTTTGTGTTTTATTTTTGTGAGGATCATTTGTTTTTTAATTCGTTGATAAACAAAAGAAAAGCTCTTTTTGTGGAGTTAATGCATCTCTTATTTGGAATATCGCTTATAATTATAATGCTCACTGCAGTAGCCGTATTATTAGGGGGAATTAAGTTTGATTTAGATTTGATGATTCATTTCGCGTTGTTAATAACCACTTGTTATCTTGGTGTGAAAAGTATTGAATCGATGATGATTTATTATTGGCGCTTAAGCATCATATCAATCAAATGGATTGAAACACTCAATCATCGGTTAATGGAATGGAAAGAAAGCTCAAAGATGGCCTCATCAATAACGTCTGTATCAAATCAAACACCATTGGTTGTTGATAGCGGCGGGCAAAAAATTGAAATTCAACAGCAAAACCTATTGTATGTGGTATCGGACAATGTGTATCAGGAATTTTTTATGATTGATGGCGATAGAATCATAAAAGCATTAGTGAGGAGTACCCTCGGGGCTATTGAACAAAGCCTTCGGGATTATCCTCAGTTTTTCCGGTGTCATCGATCCTATATTGTAAATACACAAAAAATAAGTGCCATTGAGGGGAATTTACGTCAGTATTCTATTGTACTTGAACATACCAATGTGAAACTTCCATTATCGCGCAATGTGGCCGAACAACTTTTTGACCAAATGAATAGCAAACGTAATTAAACGTGTTTGGAATTGAGAGGCTTTGATGATATGTTTATTCGTGTTTTGCAGATGTTTTTATGGTGATTTGATAATAAGGGTGGAGTTTAATAAGCAGAGGTCATTTAAATCATTTTAGTTAGTTCTTTTGCCTCCTCGATATGAAAACGCCGATTTGTTTTTAGCGTCCAACAAATCGTATGTTCTTTGTATTTAAGGTGCAATAATTTTTGTTTAAGAAGTTGTTGCACCTTTTTTTGATATTTATGCCATTCTTCTTTTGAACAACCAATGACTCTGCTAATTTTGTGGATAATATGAAAGAAGATTCGTTTCGTCATAAAGGGTTGCGAGCAAGGCTTGTAGAGGAATTGGCGGCTAAAGGAATAACCAGCATGGATGTTCTAAATGCCATTAACACGGTGCCGCGTCATCTTTTTCTCGACAGTTCGTTTGTTAAATTTGCCTATCAGGACATGGCTTTTCCTATTGGAGCGGGTCAAACTATTTCACAGCCATCTACCGTTGGCATTCAAAGCCAGTTGCTTAATGTTAAACCCGGAGATCGGATTCTTGAGGTGGGGACAGGCTCGGGATATCAGGCTGCTGTTTTATGTCAAATGGGTCTTCATGTTTTCTCCATTGAGCGCCAACCTGAGTTGTTTAAAAAAGCGCAAACAATAATGTCTGTTTTGGGTTATAACCGTTTAAGATTGTTTTTTGGAGATGGATATGATGGATTACCAACATTTGCACCCTTTGATGCTATCCTGGTTACTGCCGGGGCAGCCAAAATTCCGGAAAAATTGTTGCTTCAGTTGAAAATTGGGTCAGTAATGGTTGTCCCAATTGGTGAATCAAAACAGGTTATGACCCGCATTAGGCGTTTATCGGAGGACGATTTTGAACAGGAGCAATTTGGTGACTGCGCTTTTGTTCCGATGCTTTCGGGAGTGGCCAAACAAAAATAAAAAAGCAGACAAAGCAAAGGCGACCTGAATATCTTAATGGTAGTCGCACCGGAGGAAAGTGGAGCTTTAAATTACATAAATTAAACTAACATATGATGGTTCAGATACACTCATTAGTTTTTAATCCTTTTCAGGAAAACACCTATATTCTTTATGATGAAACAAAGGAGTGTGCCATTATTGATGCGGGTATGTATTCTTCGGATGAGCAGGCGAAACTGGTAAAAACCATTGAAACGCTGAATCTAAAACCTGTAATTGCTTTGCAGACCCATCTTCATATCGATCATGTTTTTGGATGCAGCTTTATTCTTGAAAAATATGGGTTAGCTCCACAGGCTCATATTGCTGATGAATCTATTTTGGAAAACACTAAATCGTATGCTCTTCAGTTTGGTGTCAATTTAAAAGAGAATCCCCCGGCATTGGGCGGTTATTTAGAGGAAGGTTATGAGGTGAAGTTTGGAAACACTGTTTTAAAAGTTATTCATGTTCCGGGGCATTCACCCGGAGGTGTGCTATTTTATAACTTACAATCGGGGATACTGGTCTCCGGAGATGTTTTGTTTAAGGGTAGCATAGGTCGGAGTGATCTTCCCGGGGGTAATCAGCATGAACTAATTAGTGGTATTCAGGCAAAAGTTATGGTTTTACCTGATGATGTAATGGTTTATCCCGGGCATGGATCATCCACCACCATTGGTTTTGAGCGTATTAGCAATCCGTTTCTTTAGTGCTCCTTATTTTGGGCCTGGTTTGATAAAAATCATTGTTGATACGGAAGTATTTGTATTTATTACATAAGTCCTGAGTTATACCGGTACAATCGAACCTGTTGATTATTTGATTAAAACTTGTGGACCATTTTTCATCTTTTTGGTTTGTTATAGTCGATATTTGTTTATACGTAATGTTGTTTTATATCTGACAACAGACGTAGTATCGTCAAATAGTTTTGCGTTTTCCTGTTTCACTGAAAACTTATCTTCAATATGGTTGAAAATGAATTTGTATCTCGTCATATTGGTCCGCGAGAAGACGAAATAGAGCAGATGCTCAAAATAATAGGTGTTTCATCAGTTGATGAGCTTATTGAACAAACAGTTCCATCCTCAATCAGGATGTCCCACCCGCTTGCTATTGCAAATGGTATTGCTGAAGATAAATTTCTGAAAAGAATCAGGTGTCTTGCTTCAAAAAATAAAATATTCAAAACCTATATTGGTATGGGTTATTATAATACTCATACGCCATCGGTAATAATTAGAAATGTTCTTGAGAACCCGGTTTGGTATACCTCTTACACTCCATATCAGGCCGAAATATCACAAGGGAGGCTTGAGGCTTTGCTGAATTTTCAGACAATGGTTTCAGAACTTACAGCCATGGAAATTGCCAATTCCTCATTGCTGGATGAAGCTACTGCTGCAGCTGAAGCTATGATTATGATGTTTAGAATTCGTAGCCGAAGCCAGATTAATAATAATGTGGTTAAATGTCTGGTTGATGAAGCTCTCTGGCCACAAACAAAAGCCGTTCTTGACACACGAGCTCAGCCACTTGGAATAGAACTTGAGTATGCCAGTTTTGAAGAGTTATCTTTCAATAGCAGTTCGCATTTCGGGGTGATACTGCAATACCCTGATGGAAATGGAGAAGTAAAGGATTATCGCTCTTTTGTTGAAGAAGTTCATTCAGGAGATGGGAAAGTTGCAGTAGCTACTGATCTTTTAGCATTAACAGTTCTTGTCCCTCCAGGTGAGTGGGGGGCCGATATTGTGTTTGGTTCATCACAACGTTTTGGGGTCCCGATGGCTTATGGCGGACCACATGCAGCCTTTTTTGCTACTCGTGATGAATTTAAGCGAAGCATTCCCGGAAGGATTATTGGTATTGCAAAAGATGTAAACGGTAAAAGAGCTTTGCGAATGGCTCTTCAAACCAGGGAACAACATATTAAGCGTGAAAAAGCAACTTCTAATATCTGCACTGCTCAGGCGTTGCTAGCCAATATGGCCGGTTTTTTTGCTGTTTATCATGGTGCCGATGGTTTAGCTGCTATAGGAAAGCGTGTACACCTTTTAACATGTCAGCTATCCGCTGCTTTAGAATCTCTGGGATTTAAACGAACCAATAAAACCTTTTTCGATACCCTGCGGTTTAGGTTGCCTACAGGGCTGACCACTGGCGATTTGCGTTGGCAGGCCTTACAAAAGGAAATTAATCTGCTCTATATAAACCGATATGAAGTTGGTGTAAGTATTGATGAGACAACAACTTTTGCTGATTTAAAGGAATTGGTTGAACTTTTTGCAAGTTTCTCAGGTAAAGAAATTCCGGAGATATTGGATCAGGTTGAATTGTGTATGCCGGTTGCATTAAAAAGGAAATCATCTTTTATGCAACAGGATGTGTTTAAAAAGTTTCGCTCCGAAACGGAAATGATGCGTTTTATTAAGCGATTGGAACGAAAAGATATTTCTCTGGCTCATTCAATGATATCGTTGGGCTCGTGTACTATGAAGCTTAATGCTGCTACTGAGATGTTTGCCTTAACGTGGCCCGAATTTTCTGCCTTACATCCATTTGTGCCCACCGATCAGGCCATAGGTTACCTTGAGATGATGAAGGAATTACGCTCTGATTTGGCTGAAATAACGGGCTTTGCAGATGTTAGTCTTCAACCAAATTCGGGGGCTTCAGGTGAATATGCCGGACTCATGGTAATTAGAGCTTACCACGAAAGTCGTCAGCAAGAGCATAGGAACATAGCTTTGATTCCATCGTCGGCCCATGGCACCAATCCGGCTAGTGCAGTAATGGCTGGCTTGCAGGTTGTTGTTGTAAAATGTGATGACAGGGGTAATATTGATATTGAGGACCTACGTGAAAAAGCCGGGCAACACAAAGATAATTTAGCCTGTGTTATGGTGACTTATCCATCGACTCATGGTGTGTTTGAAGCTTCTATCAAGGATGTTTGTCGCATAATCCATGAGAATGGAGGTCAGGTATATATGGATGGCGCCAACATGAACGCTCAGGTAGGAATTACGAGTCCCGGTTTGATTGGTGCTGATGTTTGTCATTTGAATCTTCATAAAACATTTGCTATTCCTCATGGAGGAGGTGGACCTGGTGTTGGACCGATTGGTGTGGCCGGTCATTTGGTTGATTTTCTTCCGGGTCACCCGGTTATTGATAATCGCCGTGCGACAGTTATGGTAGTATCAGCTTCTCCTTGGGGCAGTGCCGGAGTATTACCCATAACCTATGCTTATATAAAGATGATGGGTGGAGAAGGGCTTACCTATGCTACAAAAGTCGCCATTTTAAATGCAAACTACCTTGCCACGGTGTTGAAGGAGGGTTACGGAGTTCTTTATACCGGCGAAAATGGGCGCGTTGCTCATGAAATGATTCTTGAATGTCGCCACTTGAAAGTTTCGTCAGGTATTTCTGAAACCGACATTGCCAAACGTTTAATGGATTATGGATTTCATGCACCAACATTGTCGTTCCCGGTTCATGGAACATTAATGATTGAACCAACTGAAAGTGAGTCGAAGGCTGAATTAGATAGGTTTGCCGAGGCAATGCAACAGATCTATAACGAAATTAAAGAAGTTGAAAGAGGTCAAGCCGATAAGGATGATAATGTTCTTAAAAATGCTCCTCATCCTGAATATGTAATTGCATCAGATGAATGGATACATGTTTATGGCCGCGAAAAAGCAGCTTATCCGCTTGGATGGGTTCGAGACAATAAGTTTTGGGTTCCGGTGGGCAGGGTTGACGATGCTTATGGTGATCGTAATCTGGTTTGTAGCTGCGAACAGGTTCTCAATTATTCTTTGTAATAAATATGGGGAATAATTTCAGGGTTTACTTTGCCATTGTATTGTCAATGGTTCTATGGGCTTTTTCATTTGTATGGTTTAAAATTGCCAATGAAGTATTTCAGCCGCTTTCAATAATTACGCTGAGGTTAATAATCAGTACCAGTTTGTTGGGCGTAACCTTTAGTTTCATTCGAAAGCTTCAACGTATTGAAAAGAGCGATCGCAAATGGTTTCTGTTATTGGCATTTCTTGAGCCATTTCTCTATTTTATGGGCGAAAGCTTTGGATTGTTATATGTAACTTCCACTCAAGCCTCAGTTATTGTTTCAACCATTCCATTGTTTGCTTCTGTGGCTGGTTTTGTCTTTTATAGAGAGCGTATAAACAGGCTGAATCTTTTTGGTATTGGTATTTCAGTAATAGGAGTAACTCTGATAGTACTAAATCCAGAATTAAACAGCAAGACTCCACTAAAGGGGATATTGCTGATGATACTGGCAGTTTTTTCGGCTGTTGCATTTGCTTTGGTTGTAAAAAAGCTATCGCTTAAATACAATACTTATACTTTGGTAACGGCTCAAAATGGAATAGGGATCTTTCTGTTTTTACCTTTTTTTTTATTTTTTGAGTGGAATACTTTGATTTCAACGCCAATAACTACGTCTTCGGTGTTGGCAGTAATACAACTAGCGGTTTTTGCATCAACTCTGGCATTTTTACTTTTTGTATATGGCATTCAGAAAATAGGAGTTAGCAGGGCCAATGTTTTTACTAACTCGATTCCTGTATTTACAGCACTGTTTGCCTGGTGGATTTTGGGCGATTCTATTAACTTTCAAAAGGCTTTTGGCATTGTTCTGGCCATATCGGGGCTATATGTTTCGCAGTTAAAACGTAGTAAGGGTTTTTAGAGGATGTTTAAGATTGGTGGTAAACCGGGATTGAAAAAGTAACGGTAGTCCCTTTATCCTTCTTACTTTTAATATTGACTTGTCCATTAAGGTGCTTGACAGAGCGTTTAACTATACTCAGCCCAATTCCAGGGCCATCATAACCGGGTATTAACGACGATTCGAATTTCGTAAACTTATCAAAAACATTCGACAGATGATCTTTAGATATACCAATACCATTATCTTCAATGGATAAATCAAAGTTGCTATCCTTTATGTTAGCAGAAATGACAATTTCTCCTGAATTTGAAAATTTTACGGCATTGTCCAGTAATTCTTCCATAATCATTCCAAATATTTCTTTGTCGGTTGTAATTTCGATTTCATCTGGGATTTGATTCTTAATATTTTTTAGATAATTAAAAGTTAATGGGTTTTCTCTCATTCTGACAATAAGACTGTTAGTAATCTTTGAGGGATAAAACACTTCATCTTTTAATGTGACGTCATTTTGTTCAAATTTTGATAGTTGGGTAACGTTTTCGAATAGTTTCAGAAGTCTTAGAGTGTTTGAGTTTATATGAGATAGAAACTGATTACGTTCTGTTTCGTTGATTTCCTGCTTAATAACTAGATTTGAGAAACCAACAATAGCATTCATTGGGGTTCGTACATGGTGCGAAATGTTTGAGAGGAAAGCAGATTTTAGCCTGTCAGATTTTTCAGCTTGTATTCTAGCTTTTTTGAGTTCTACAGTTTTTTGTTCTACAAGATTTTGAAGCGAGTTGTTGAGTTTATCCTTGGTTCTCAAGTATTTTATTAATAGTAATAATGTAGCCAGTAACAGAATGGAGAATAATATGGTGCCAATTTGAATAAATCTTTGATCGGAAATTTGTTTCTTTTGAATTGTATTTAGTGTTTTAAGAAGATCCAATTCTTTTATTTTTGGCTCCAACTCGGCTAGTGTTTTTAAATGGTCATATATTGTTGCTCTATCGTTATCGCCCACGCTATCTGATAGAAGCTCGTATTTTTTTCTATAATCAAGGGCTGTATCAAAACTGCTGATTTTTTCATGATATTGCGACCATAATTTGAGATTTGTAATTTTCAGATTAACTGAACTTCCTATATTAATTATCCTTTCAGCTTTAGTAAGTGTTTCCTCTGCCTGATCGATGCGATTGTATGTAATATAAAGATCGCTTAAATTATTTAGCAACAGGCCTGTTAGGTATAAGTTGTTAGTTTTCTCAATTTTATTAATTGCTTTATTATAGAATTCTATTGATTTTTCATAGTTTTTAGTTTCCTTATATATATTTCCAAGGTTGTTGAGACTGATGATGTAGGGTTCTTGTTCAAAAAAGTTTTTATTAAGATCTATTGAGCGTTCATATGCTTTTTGCGCTTCATCGTATTGCTTCAGGTTTTTGTAGCTGGAGCCGATGTTATTCCATATTTTAGCTTCATTCTCTTTGTCATTAATCTGGTGACAAATATGCAGGCCCATTAAGTAGTATTGGAGTGATTCTTTGTCTTTACCCAGGCTTGTTAAAACCATACCAATATTGTTATATTCAGGAATAAGCATTTCATATTTTCCCAGGTTTTCTTTAATGTTAAGCGATTTTAAGAAGTTTTCAAGCGCATTGTTTTTGTTACTAAGGAAGTGGTAAGCCACGCCCTTTCTGTTATATGAATTTGCAAGTCGAAGCGAATCATTGATTCGAATAGATAGTTTTATTGCTGAATCAGCATACATTAACATCCTGGCTGGCTGGTTCATAAAAAGGCTGATACTCTTTTTGTTCAGGAAGTCAATCTTTACTGTGTCGGGTTTGTTTGATCCAAGCACACTGGCTAATGAGTCGGCTATTTGTATCCCGGCCTTTAGCGGAAGAATGGACGTAATTATTATAAAAATTAATAGGATAAATCTCATAATACCTGGACGAATGAGTTAGCAAAGAATAAACTGAATTTTTATTACGATATAATCAAAAAATAGTTTTCGTTTCCTTAAACTATTAAATTGTAATGTTGGCTTATTTTTGCTGGATAATAACAATAATAATTAATTATATAAAATAAACCTCTATATTATAATAATTATTTTACACACTAGCGACCATAAAACAATTTGACTTTGAGGTTTCTCCCTTCGCAAAAGATGACAGTAACATTTCAAGCATGAGAGATTATGGTTTTAGGGACTGATTCCGTCCCTAAAACCATAATCTCTCTTTCCTTGAAAAAGGCGCCGCGTTATCCTGAGCGCAGCGAAGGGCTTATTTATCAATGAATAGCAAACCTGTCATTGGTAGTTAAGCGAAGAATCTTGTTGTTTTATTATGTCAACACTGATTTTTAAGCATCCTTATCAACTATTTATATGACTTTTCTTTATAAAAGATTTAGCCTTGTAAGTCATTTCTAGTAAACAGTAAGAATAATGCCGCTTTAACCCAAAAAACTTTACTTATCATACATTATTTCATGTGTTTCATGTGAATAAGTATAATTCATTCCATCAGTAAAGCTTCGCTGTTAGACCAGTTTAAAGTTCAGATGTTGTGATTGTAGGGTTAAACCAACAAACACAATTTCATTGGAATATTTACAGGTCTATTGTGCTAGTTTTGTGTGAAAAGAGAATTTACCTGAAATGCCGTTTTTTGATTGTATTCAAATGTCAAAGTCTTGTGATTTATCAGGTCTACAATGGTTCCAATTAAACAAAGGCCTCCGGTAAAGAAATATAGGACGCCCATGCCGATATGGTTAAGGATAAACCGGTGAATACCTGCAAATCCAACAAAACCAAGCAATGCCGTTAAAAGAATAACTTGTGAGTCGCGTCGACGAGTACGGTAAATATTAGCGAAGTTACGAATTTCTTCATCGCTACGGTCTTTAAGCATTGTACTTAAAAATTGTGCTTCATCTAGTTCCACTTCGGGAAGAACATTAAGAATTCTTTGCATTTTTTTTATAATTAAGAGGTTTTATTATTTGTTTGATGAATAGAAAATCCGTCTTTTAAAAGGCTGAAACTTCTGGTCATTAAAATTATTATAGCTGGAATCCCAAACGGATGCGACTGAAATGATTTAATTATTTCTCCACGGAAAATCCACGCAATAGAATGCCCCAAACCACAACCAGGACAAAACCCAAGGTTTAATTGTTTTATAAGGCACAATGATGAATGCCCATTGGCAACAGGATCTGAAAAAGCCAATATTATTATTGCTGTAATCCAGAACCAGGCCTCAAGGTGTTTTGTTTTATAGGAATATTTTATTCCAGAATGTATCACATGTTTTACTATATAATTATTTAGTGTGCCCAATGGTTTGTCCAATAATTATTTTTTGTAACTCTGTTAATCCCATCCTCTTTCCCAACTCATCTGTGTCAATATAGGCACGAACAACGCAACCCAATCCTTTAGAGGCTGAAACAAGATAAACATTTTGAGCCATAAAACCCGAGTTGGTTTGTGAAGGGGACATTTTCTCAGAAGTAATTTCATTTATTGATGTTATCCCTGCCTTTTCAAGATTGGCAACGTAAATAAAGTTGGCTGGAGCGGTGGCAACGAACTCTTGTTTTCCACAATATGCTCTTAAGTCTTCTTTCTTAACTAAATCAAGTCGGTTTTCATGTGCATTGTAGATGTATGCACCTCTAGAAAGTACCACATACAAATCCATTTCCTGTTTGTTCATTGATGAGGGGGCAGTGCGTTTGTCTTTACGGTTGAATCCCCATGCGGCCCAGCATAAATCGGACAAATCTTGCAGCGAAATTTCTTTTTCACTGAATTCTCTGGTTGATTGTCTTTCGTTTAGCGCTTTCATAATAGGAATTCCACCTTCACGGTCGGGCGACGGAAGCTGAATGTTTTGAGAACAAGCAGTCTGAGCTAATAGAAACCCCACCATAATAAAGATTAATGATTGTTTTTGCATAATTAATCGTATTTTGATGTTAATAATAAATAAGGAGTGCTAATTCAGCAATAAATAATAGGATCGGCCGTTTCTCTTTTCTTAAGAAACCCAAGGTCAATGATTTTGCAGGGACGTGAAACTATGTAAAGATAGTGAAACCAAGTTATGGTTTAGTCGTACAAGGTAAAAATATTTCGATTTTTAGCTAAATTCTTTGGGCCAGTTTATTGGAAAGGCTAAAAATTTCTTAGCTTTAAATTTGTATTACGTCTTTATTCGCAGGAATTGAGGGATGTGATAAATTTGTGTGTTGTTGCGAAAGGGCTAATACCCATAGAACATTGTTGATTCAATATTATAATAGTTAAAGTCTTAATTGAAAGCAAATAATAGATAATTTAAACTTAAATCAATGAAAAAGCCGATCAAATTCCAAAACATTATCCATTTTGAGGGATTAAAAAGTTGTTTAATTCTTTTATTTTTTATGGCAGGTTTTGTTTTTACTGCAACTTCGCAAGTAACAAGTAAACAGGATGCTGCAGTAAATCGATTACAAATGCAAGTTGATCGAGCTCGTGTTAATGCTGAAAAACAAGAACGAAGAATGGAGGTTGCCGACTCTCTGATTGCCATTGGAACAAGTATGCAAGAAGAATCTTCCGAGGAAATTAAGACAGCAGTAGTTGTTATGAAGTCTAGAAAAAAGGAATATTCCAGTCAACGAAAAGCACTTGAAAAACGACTTAAGTCAAAATCAAGAGAAGATGTGGCTGAAGCGAAGGCTGAAATTAAAAAACTTGATGCTGATTATAAAACTGAAATAAAAGGTTTTAATACTATTGTAAAGACACAAACAAAAAAATCAACCGATGCAACCAAAAATCTGGATAAAGGTAAAGTGATGAAGAAAGAAGCTGGTAAAGCATTAAAAGAAGCTTCAAAGAATTTGACCAATGCAGAGTATGCTCTTGATGAAGCAAGTGGTGTTTTAGATATGGAAGTTGAAGGAAAAGGTAAAAAAGGAAAAAAGAAATAGGTGAGATAATCGTTTCATAAGCGATTAATAAAGGAACAACTACTTTGGAATCAGAAATCAATCAGGAATCTTTCCAGGAAGTTTCAATAACTATTGAAGAAGCAGGGTACCGCACATTAAAAATGGTGGTGCCTTTTCTTTTAATATGTGGTGTACCATTTTTTGTTATACATGGATGGACACCGCTTGAACAAATTTCATTTGCCTGTATGGTGCTTTTTATTTTGAGTGGCCTGGTTGGGATAATAATTCACGAATTAATTCATGCACTTGTTTTTGCGTTGTTCTCTTTACGAGGATTTAGTTCAATACGTTTTGGAATGGATCGCAAAACACTATCGCCTTACTGTCATCCGGTTGGAATTATTAAGGTGTGGGTTTATAGGCTTGGTGCATTGGCTCCATTAGTTGTTTTAGGACTGGTGCCGTTAATTATTTCTTTTTTTTTGGGCAACATTGCATTTCTGTTATTTGGATTTATATTCTCCATTGCAGCAGGTGGTGATATAATTTCAGTTTGGATGACTCGTGGACTATCCAAAAGTGACATAATTATGGATCATCAGTCAAAGCTGGGGTTTTATATTATCAGTCGGGAACAGAAGTGATGGCAATAGTATATGGGTAATAGTATAGATAGCATGCAGGCTAATGAAGGTCAGTACTAAATTGATTATTGCTTCGTGGAAATATAATCTATAAAAATAAATAATGGAGAAATAAGGACTTAAAGTGTGAAAAAAGTGGAATAAATACTGGTTATAAAGTAAATTTAAGGAAAAACTGGTATTATGAACACAGATTTTTTACCCGAGAGCATGATGGTGTCGTATGGTTATCATCCTGCCGATAATCAGGGATCGGTTAAATGTCCGCTTTATCAAACCTCCACATTTGCATTTAAAACGGCTGAAGCAGGTAAGGCTTTTTTTGAATTGGCTTATGGATTGCGTGACAAAAAAGCAGGAGAGGAACAGGGAATGATTTACAGTCGTGTAAATAATCCAAATCTTGATTTAATTGAAAAACGTCTGGCATTGTGGGATGGAGGAGAGGCTGCTGCATTTTTTTCCAGCGGCATGGCAGCTATTTCTACGTTGGTTTTTACTTTTCTTAAACCAGGAGATATATTACTTTATGGTTCTCCTGTTTATGGTGGTACCGATCATTTTTTTAATCATGTGCTTCCTTCGTTTAATATCAATGTGGTAAAGTTCACTGCCAGGGAATCATCCGATGACATTATAGAAAGGATTGAAACAATGTTTCCGGGGAAAATGCCAGGGCTTATATATACCGAGATACCTGGAAATCCTACAATATCTCTGATCGATATTGAAATGTGTTGTAATCTGGCAATGGCATACGAAAAAAGAGGTAAACGACCTGTTTTGTCGGTTGATAATACTTTTTTGGGGCCTGTGTTTCAGCATCCTCTTATGCATGGAGCTGATATTTCACTTTATTCGGCCACTAAGTTTATAGGAGGACACAGTGATGTAATTGCTGGCGCTTGCGTTGGTAATACAGTTTTTATTGATCAGCTAAAGAGTATGCGAACGTTTCTTGGGTGTATGCTTGACCCACATTCCTCATGGCTAGTAGCACGTAGTTTGGAAACGCTTAAAATTAGGATGGAACATCAGGCTATTACCGCCCTAAAAGTTGCTGAGTACTTAAAACAACATCCTTTAGTTGAAAAGATTCATTATTTGGGTTTTTTGAACGACAATGATCCGCAAAAAGCAATCTTCAAAAAGCAATGTCTTTCAGCTGGTTCGATGATTTCTTTTGAGATAAAGGGAGGTGAAAAGGAGGCGTTTCTTTTCCTGAATAATTTGAAATTGTTTAAACTGGCAGTCAGTCTGGGTTCTACAGAAAGCCTGGCTGAACATCCGGCTACGATGACGCACGTGGATGTATCATATGAGGACCGCAGGTTGTTGGGTATTAATGAAAACCTGGTCCGACTCAGCATTGGACTGGAAGATTCTGACGATTTGATCAGTGCTATTAAAGACGCTTTTAGTGTTATTTCGCGGGTAAATAAATCGTTAATATGAATTGTCCGGGACTAGATGGTTTGTTGCGATTTGGAATGTTAAGCGATTGATATTAAAATTACAGCGTTTAAATCATTTGTCGTATTGTTTGTTAACGTTTGTTTGTTGATGAAATAATGAAGATTTTAAATTATTGAAATATGATTCTAAAGAATAGGACTTTATAATGGTTAAGCAATTCTGAAAAAGGTTCCTGCATTTATAGTATTTCGGCTTGAACTTCTAGTTTGTCTGAGCTTGAAGCTAATTATTATGATGAGGCAGCGTATTGATTGGTAGCTTGTAATTAACCTTTCTGATCTCTTTATCTTTTATGTAACATATGCGAAATGTTTAGAGTCTTGGTAAAATATCTTTCCGGCTAACCTTTTTTTAACAAAAAAAATTATTAAGAAAAAAAATAAGGTACAGGTAATAATAGAGTAAGACAGGTGAATTACGAAACGATAATTTTCATAAGTTTGTGCCCTGATTATTTTTAAATTAATTACCAATAATTAAAGACTATGGGATTGTTACAGGAGAGATATTCCCAATACGATGTGCCACAGAAAATAATGGCTGCAGGTATTTATCCTTATTTTAGGGCAGTTGAATCGCATCAGGATACTGAAGTAATCATTAACGGAAAAAAGGTGTTGATGTTCGGTTCTAACAGTTATCTTGGGTTATCTTGTCATCCCAAAATAATGGATGCTGCTAAAAAAGCCATTGATAAGTATGGCTCAAGTTGCTCAGGTTCGCGATTTTTGAATGGTACTCTGGATATTCATTTAGAATTAGAAGAGAAACTTGCCAAACTTGTTGGGAAAGAAGCAGCAATATGTTACAGCACTGGTTTTCAGGTTAACCTGGGTGTTGTTTCGGCACTTTGCGGACGCAATGATTACCTAATACTCGACGAGCTTGATCATGCATCTATTATTGAAGGAAGCCGTTTGTCGTTCTCCAAAGTATTGAAGTTTGAACATAACAATATGGCATCGCTTGAATCAAAACTCAAGCTTTGCGAAAGTGATAAAATAAAGCTAATTGTTGTTGACGGTATTTTTTCAATGGAAGGCGATATCACAAACCTACCAGAGATAGTTCGTTTAGCCGAAAAATACAACGCCAGTATTATGGTTGATGATGCCCATTCGCTTGGAATTATTGGAGAATGCGGCCGCGGCACAGCATCGCACTTTGGCTTGACCGATAAGGTTGACCTTATTATGGGAACTTTTTCTAAATCGCTGGCATCTTTGGGAGGCTTTATTGCAGCCGACGCTTCTGTTATTAATTACTTAAAACACAATTCGCGTTCACTGATTTTTAGTGCCAGTATGACGCCGGCCTCTGTTGCTAGTGTTATGGCAGCTATTGATATCATGTTATCAGAGCCCCAACGTATTCAACATTTATGGGATCTGACGCATTACGCTAAAAAAGCATTTATGGATGCTGGTATTGAAACAGGTAAGAGTGAATCGCCCATTATACCGCTATTTATTCACGACGATACCAAAGCACTTCAAATAACACAAATGCTTTTTGAGGAAGGCGTATTTGTAAATCCCGTAGTGTCACCTGCAGTTCCAAAAGAAGATTGCTTAATACGTTTTTCGCTAATGGCAACGCATACCTTTGAACAGCTTGATTTTGCAATAGATAAAATAATAAAAGTATTTAAAAAACTTGGGGTGTTAAAGCCGGTTGTTATTAGCTGAATTTTATCTTTTTGTGCCGAAATTGGAAAAAAAAATTATTCTTATAACAGGAGTTTCATCAGGGTTTGGCCGGGTAACGGCCAAGCACCTTGCTGAAGCTGGGCATCATGTTTACGGGTCTATTCGTCGCAAAGTAGATGGTATTCCCAATGTTAACCTGATTGATATGGATGTGACTGATATGGCATCGGTGCAAAATGTTGTTGATACCATTGTTGCTAAAGAGGGTAGAATTGATGTGCTTATCAATAATGCCGGTATGGGAATTGCCGGAGCAGTGGAGGAGACAAGTCAGGAAGAATCTGACATCCAGATGAATACTAACTTTAATGGTACGGTTAGAGCTATTAAAGCCGTATTACCATATATGAGACGGCAACAATCGGGGACTATTATCAACATAAGCTCTATTGGAGGTTTAATGGGGCTCCCTTTTCAAGGGTTTTATTCGGCAAGTAAGTTTGCTGTTGAAGGCTATAGTCAGTCTTTACGAATGGAGTTAAAGCCATTTAATATTCATGTTGTGGTAGTAAATCCCGGCGATTTTTCAACAAAATTTACTGCTAATAGAAAAATTATTGCTTCATCTCAGGATAATACATCTTATCCTCAATTTAATGTGACACTAAAGGCCATTGAAAAAGACGAAAATTCAGGATTAAACCCTATTGTTCTGGCAAAAAAGATATCCCGTATTGTATCATCTGCAAAACCATCTTATCGTTATATTGTATCATCTCCTATACAAAGAGTATCAGTTGTTTTAAGCCACATATTGCCTGACAAGTGGTTTGGAAGAATGATTGAAAACTATTATGGAATGCGATAAAAAGCAGAAATAGTAATCTTATTCTTTTTCCCAACGTCAGCCTGTCATCCAGAGCGCAGCGCAGGATCTATTTATCAATAAATCAAAAATCTGTCATTGGTAGCGCAGCGATGGATATATTTATCTATGAATCGAAAATGTTAATATTTTGATTATTTTTACTATAATATTTTTAATTACAAGTAAATATGAAAAAAATATGCATTGCTTTTTGTTTCTTGTTTACAATGGCAATTAACGCCCAGAAACCTTTGCTATCCAATATTTATGGAAGAGACATAACTTCTTTAAATGGCAATTGGAATTACATTGTTGACCCACTTGAAAACGGATACTATAGTTACAGGTTGTTGCCTTTAGAAAATGGGTTCTTTAAAAACCAAAAGAAAACATTACCAGGTGATCTTGTTGAGTACGATTTTGACAAATCAGCGTTGATGCATATCCCTGGTGATTGGAATACTCAGGATCCTAAGTTGTTTTTTTATGAAGGAACAATCTGGTTTAAAAAAGACTTTTCTTATAGTAAGACACCTGGCCAACGAACATTAATTTATTTTGGAGCTGTTAATTACCAATCAAAAGTATATGTGAACGGCACACATGTGGGAGATCATATTGGAGGATTTACTCCATTTAATTTTGATGTTACTGATTATCTTGTAGATGGTAATAATTTTGTGGTTCTGAAAGTAAACAATGTCAGACACAAAGACGCCGTACCTACTGTTAACACCGATTGGTGGAACTATGGGGGTATTACCCGTGATGTCATTCTTGTTGACGTGCCGGAAACTTATATTGAGGATTATCTTATTCAACTTGATAAATCAAAACCCGGGATTATTAATGGCTGGATTAAACTTAATTCTGAAACCGGTAAGCAAAAAGTAATTGTTGAGATTCCTGAACTAAAAATAAAGCAAAGCGTTACTACCGGTGACAATGGTATAGCATCTTTCGAAATAAAAGCTAAACCGCAATTATGGAATCCTGGGAATCCTAAATTGTATGGGGTTTTTATTTCAAAGGATGGTGAACGAATTGAAGATCAAATTGGCTTTAGAACTATACAAACCAAGGATAAAGAGATCTTACTCAATGGGCAGAAGGTTTTCCTTAAAGGAATATCCATTCACGAGGAGGCTCCTTTTCGTCAGGGCAGGGCGTGGTCAAAGGAGGATGCAAAAACTTTGCTCGGCTGGGCCAAAGAGTTAGGATGTAATTATGTACGTTTGGCTCATTATCCGCATAATGAACTAATGGTTAGGGAAGCCGAGAAATTGGGTTTAATGGTTTGGTCTGAGATTCCTGTTTACTGGACTATCTCATGGGAGAATGCTGAAACGTATAAAAATGCTCAGCAGCAGTTGTCGGATATGATATACAGGGATAAAAACCGTTGCGCAGTTATTATATGGTCAATAGCCAATGAAACGCCACATGGTGAGGCGCGCGATAAATTTCTTTCGGGCTTGGCTGCTTATGCCCGGTCAAAGGATAATACACGACTTATCAGTATGGCTATGGAGGTTACGGGTTCTTCGGGGAATGTCAATAATGTTGAAGACAATTTAAATCAATATGTTGACATTATCAGCTTTAATCAATATAAGGGCTGGTATAGCGGTACTCCTGATCAATGTGAACAAGCGCAATGGAGAATTCCTTATAACAAGCCAATTATAATAAGCGAATTTGGAGGAGGAGCCTTACAAGGCCTTCATGGTGATAAAGGTGAAAGATGGACTGAAGAATATCAGGAGTATCTGTATATTAAGAATCTGGAAATGTTAGATCGTATTGATGGATTGGCAGGGACCTCACCCTGGATATTAATGGATTTCAGATCTGCTCGTCGTCAGTTACCTGGCATTCAGGATTTTTTTAACCGTAAAGGACTTGTATCTGAAACCGGGATAAAAAAGAAAGCATTCTTTATTATGCAGGATTGGTATAAAACACGCTAGGATTGGTTTGCTAAAGTTATTTGCTAAAATTAAAGCTGTTATTACTATAAATACACGAAGTCATTACTTTTTTTTTGGGGTAAAAGTAATGTTGTTGATGCCTTTATTATAGTACCGTTTATTATGCAAAAGAAGGACAGTATATTTACTAATAAACTGTCCTTCTTTTTAATATGGTATTATCAATACTTCCACTTATTAGCAAGTTTTACAAGCGAAAGCATTACAGGCACTTCAACCAATACGCCAACTACTGTTACCATTGCAGCAGGAGATTGTAGGCCAAATAAAGCAATTGCCACGGCTACTGCTAATTCAAAAAAGTTACTTGCTCCAATCATTGCAGCAGGAGAGCAAATAGAATGAGGGAGTTTTAACTTACGTCCGCTAAACCAAGCCACAAAAAATATAAAGTAAGTTTGAATAACCAGGGGAATGGCAACCAGTATAATAATCAATGGATTCTCAACAATTATATTTCCTTGAAATGCAAATAGCATAATAAGCGTAAGCAATAAGGCTATTATTGAAACCGGTTTAAATTTGGGGAGAAATTGGGTTTTAAACCACTCTTCTCCTTTAGCTTTTACAAGCAGTTTATGGGTAAAATAGCCTGCCAGGAGAGGAATTGCTACAAAAACTAAAATGCTTGCTACCAGGGTGTTGTAGGGGATGGTGATGTTTGTTATCCCTAATAATAGTCCTACAATTGGAATAAAAGCTACCAAAATAAGTAGGTCGTTTACTGATACCTGTACCAGTGTGTAATTGGGGTCGCCATCAGTAAGATAGCTCCATACAAAAACCATTGCCGTACATGGTGCTGCACCAAGCAATATGGCTCCTGCTATGTATTCTCCAGCCTGTTCGGGCGAAATAAATGCCGAATAGAGCTTTGTGAAGAAAATCCACGCAAAAAAAGCCATAGTGAAAGGTTTTATTAACCAGTTAACTACAATGGTTAGTATTAGTCCTTTGGGACGTTTGCCAACATTTTTGATGCTCGAAAAATCAATTTGAAGCATCATGGGGTAAATCATCAACCAAATTAAAATGGCAACCGGAATATTCACCTTGTAAATCTCCATATTGCTGAAAACCTGTATGCTATCACCTGCGAAACGACCAATTGCAATACCTGCAATTATGCAGATAGCCACCCACAGGGTTAGGTATTTCTCGAAATAACCTATTTGCTTTTTATTGTTTCCCATTATTTTAATGTTTGATAATTCAATTAAAAAAATGTTGATTATTTAAATTGATTTATCTCCAAATTGAGTTGTTTTCAAATTATTTAACTGCCTTAACGGTTACACTAAAAATTCCAACCTTTGCATCTTTAAAGGCTTTAGTCTCATCGGGTGTCATGTAGTTAAGCAGAATATTCTCAGGAATTTCAATCTCTTTCTCCTTTTTTATTTCAATGGTTGAAAATCCCTGTTGGTTTATTATTTCAATGTACTTTTTTTTCAAAATTGCCCCGGAAATACAGCCTGCATACATTTCGGCGGCTTCTTTTATTTTTTTTGGCAATTCTCCGTTCAATACCACATCGGAAATGCAAAAATGACCGCCTGGTTTTAATACCCTGTATATTTCACTAAATGCTTTTTGTTTGTCAGGAACAAGATTTAAAACACAATTACTTATTACAACATCGAATGTGTTGTCGTTTAAAGGCATATCTTAAATATCGCCCTTTACAAAATCAATGTTTTTAAAACCTGTTTTTTCAAGATTTTTATTGGCTTTATCCAACATCGCATCGGTGAAATCTATTCCGGTTACATGCCCTGTTTCGCTAACAATAGCACGTACTACAAAACAATCGTTGCCTGCTCCTAAACCTAAATCCAATACGTGGTTTCCTGTTTTTATTTCAGCAAAATGAGTAGGAAGTCCACACCCCAGGCCAAAGTCGGCATCGCGATTGTATCCTTCAATATTTTTGTATTCATCACCAATCATACTGAATTCTAAATCACCGCAACAACCCGAAGAACCACAGCAAGAGCTTTGATTCTGCAATTTGTTTTGTGCGGCAATTTCACCGTATTTTGCCTTTACTACGAATTTTAAGTCTTCTGCTTTCATTGTTTATTGGTTAGTTTGATAATGTGATGATGTGATAATGAGATAATTTTATTAACGTAAATTTCCTGAGGCGAAAAGCAACCTCAATGGAATTTGAAATTCACGAACCCTCCGGTAAAATTGGATTTAAACAATTCTATGAATTTTAACCGGACACCAATTTTTACAATCAAATTATCCTTATAGTTTCTCATTATTATCGAGCCATCAAATTATCTTCATAAAACTTACGAAAACCTGCTTTAATTTCGTCCCGCACACGGATAAACTCACTCCATATATATTCATCAGTTCCGGTAGCGTGCGAAGGGTCATCAAAACCTATGTGTAAACGGTGCTTTACCTTACCCATAAATGCAGGGCAAGCTTCGTTGGCGCCTCCACATACGGTAATCACATAGTCCCATTCTTCTCCAAGATATTTATCAACCTGATCAGAGGTGTGATGACTAATGTCGATGCCAATTTGAGCCATGACTTTTACAGCTTTGGTATTCAGTTTTCCTGAAGCTTCTGTACCCGCTGAACAAACGGTGATGTTAGTGTCAAATGACTGAAGAAATCCATGTGCCATTTGGCTTCGGCAACTGTTGCCTGTACATAAGATTAGAACTTTCATTTCTTTATCTCTCTTAAGTTGTTAACATTGATTTTCAAAACAAAACGATTCATCCACAAAGAATCCATTAAAGAGCAATTTGAACCTTTTAATGGTTCCGCCACATAAACAATAATTGATTTTCAATCCCTCGACTTCTCCATGGATCAGTCCCATGTTTTTTAGTTCCTTTAAATGTTGCGAAACTGTACTTCGACTCAAAGGCAGGAAATCAGAAATGTCACCCGAAATACAAGATTTTGTTTCTGAAAGGTATCTTAAAATAGCCAAACGTGCTGGATGAGAAATAACCTTGGCCAATTGTGCCAGCTCCTTTAATTCATTATCAAATATCTCTTTTTTATTCATGTTGTAAATGTTTCTTGTTTTGTATGTCGCAAACATACGACTTAAGAAGATAAAATCATCAAGCTATTTAAGATTTAACAAAATTTTAACACCCGATCTTTTTAAACCAAGTGCTTAAATTGTCTTTTTAATAAGTAAATGATGGTAAGCCTCATTGGCATAGTAACAGCTATTTCAGAAAGCGTAAAAGCAATTCGAACGAGGATTTCAATGGCCTAGAATTTAGGTTTATTACACTTCCCGACAAGAAGGTTAAAATAACTAGAACTGATTGAATCTGTAAAAGCCGAGAGTCCTTACTCTTGATTTTTCGTAATGAAAAAGAGCCCATGCCGTTAAGGCTAAGGTTGCTACTGTAATGATAAAATGATTTTTATCGAACCAATACCTAATGTAACTAACGCAGATATTATGATTATTTAAAAAACATTGCAGTGCTTTTATTGTTGTTGATTTTTTTTGAGTTAACTGTATTTGTGGTCATGGATTTTATCTAAACTCACTATAAATCATTATAATTGCCGCAATAATAGAGGTTATTGCAAAAATTATTCTGAGAAATCCCGGTTTACTGTTTAAGGTTAATTTTGTTCCGATTACAGCCCCGATAACAGCACTAATAGCTAAAGGTGTAGCAGTTTTTATGTCGAAATGTCCAGAACTTAGGTGGCCTAGAAAACCTGCCAGGGCTGTTATCATTACGAGTGCTGTAGATGTTCCAACTGCAATTTTCATTGGAACCCTAATTAGTAAAACCATTAAAGGGACTAAAAAAGAACCTCCGGATATACCCACCATTCCCGACACAAAACCGGTAAATAGCACAATTGGAACAACTACAAGCAGGTTAACAGCATAGTTGCTGTCTTCTATTTTGATGTGTAAGCTGAATCTTCCGTTGGATTTTATATCCTTTTTTAAGGGCTTCAGCATTAATAGGGCGGCTAATGAAATGAACAGGGCAAATACAATTTTTAATATTTTGTCGTTAAAGATATCAGATATGAAGCCGCCCAGAAAGGCCGAAAAAATTGTCATAATACCAATAAGTATTACTAATTTCCAACTGACTACCTTGTTTTTACCGAAAAAGAGAGTGGCAATAAACGAAGATACTACTAATATGAATTGACCGGTTGTGGCTGCTTCATGCATGCTGAATCCGATCAAAGCTAGCGTTACAACATAATAGTTTCCACCACCACGTCCCGACATGGTCATTATTGCAGCAATTGCTATAATTATTAGGTCTAATAACCAGTTGCTCATTTGTTTATTTATGTAAATGTTTAAATATTTTTCCTGGCAACAAGGCTTCGGTCAACTGGGCATACCCGCCTTCAATAATTCTAACATTTTCAAAGCCGTTACTTTTTATATATGCAAAAGCAATAGCACTTCTTACCCCACTTGAACAGAAGATGCCAATAAACTTATCACGAGGCAATTCGTTAAGTTTTGAGGGAAGCTCGTTAAATGGGATTTCAATTACAGGGAAGTAATGGTTAAGACAAATTTTAATGGTAACTGTTTCTTCCTTGGCTCTTACGTCCAAAAATATTGCATTATCCTTTTTTAGAAACGATTCTGCATCAATTTTATGTTGTCCGGTTCCAAAAAACTGAAAGTCCATGCTTGAGATTACTTTGTCCATTTTATTTATTTTGTTAATGTAATTATGTAAAGAGTTTTACTGTATTATGCAGTTGTAGCAGCAAAAATATTTTTGCAATCAGTTTGCTTTATGTAAATTTTTTTTGCGCATTCTAAAAAGGTAAATATGCAAGGCATATTAAGCTTATAATATATGTTGTTCTTTTCTTTTTCGCCATAAATTATTTGTTGCCTTTTTAATACATCCAGATGTTTGGACATGGTTGAGATATCTATACCTACCTTTTCGGCAAGTTCTGATACTGAATATTTCTCATCCTTGATAGTCTGAAGAATAAACAGCCGGATAGGGTGCGATAATGATTTAAAAAAGTCAGCTTCCTTATCGTATTGATTTATAATTTTCTGATTCATATTGTTATGCTTTGATTATAGATAGTCTAATTGGTAATATTGCCAAACAGGCAACAAACTTATTGTTTTTTTTATATTTTTGAAAACCTGTCAACATCATTTGATATGTAATCTCTGTTTTTAGTGGTATAGCATTAAAACGAAGAGCGGATTTTTAAGGACATTAGTGATTAATTTTATTGTTTCACAAAGAGAAGAGATCAAATGCTACTTACACAAAAGCAAGCCGTGTGTCCTGTTTCTAAAATATTATAATAAGTTGGAAACTATTCTGTAAATTGTATGCAAATTTTCTTAGTATGAATAGTGTTGAAGAACTTCTTGACTGGTTAAAAAATGCCTGGAATTATGAATTGTTCCTTTTGGGTAATAGTCATTTTACGACTAAAACCTTTCTTTTACTTGTACTTGCAATTGTTCTGTTGTTTTATCTATCCTCGAAGATCAGAAATATTTTAGCGAATAAAATTTTTCCGCGTTATGGTCTTGATATCGGCGTAAGTCATTCGATAGCAACAATTGTTCGATATTTGCTAATTATTGTAGGGTTGATAATTATTTTTCAGACCTCAGGTATTGATTTGAGTGCCATAGGTTTGATGGTAGGAGCCCTTGGTGTAGGTATTGGTTTTGGGTTGCAAAGTATAACTAACAATTTTATCAGCGGTGTAATCATTCTGTTTGAAAGGCCAATAAAGGTTGGCGACCGGGTTGAGATAGATAACCTTGCAGGAAATATAGTTAAAATTTCGGCCAGGGCAACCACTATTATCACAAACGACAATATTACTGTTATTGTTCCTAATTCCGATTTTATTAATAAACAAGTTATTAACTGGAGCCATAATAACAATCAGGTAAGGTTGAGTTTTCCGGTTGGGGTATCGTATAATGAGGATCCTGAAAATATAAGGAAATTGCTTACGGAAGTGGTTAATGGACATCCTGGCGTTTTAAGTTTACCAAAACCATACATTCTTTTCGACGGATTTGGAGACAACAGCATTAATTTTAGCGTTTTGATCTGGACTCCTGAATACACCGATCAACCAAAGATTTTGAGAAGCGAGTTGTATTATGAAATATTCGCAAAGTTTAAGGAACAAAATATTGAGATTCCTTATCCACAGCGAGACATTCATTTGAAGTCGGGATTTGAAAAAGAAGTGAATAATATTGATAATTAATAGTTAACACATGGCTAAAGCAAAAAAATTTGGTGCATTTGGTGGGGTTTTTACACCTTCTATCCTCACATTGTTGGGCGTAATAATGTACCTTCGGTTGCCATGGATCGTTGGGCAGGCAGGACTTTGGGCTACGCTGGGAATTATTTTTGTAGCGCATATTATTTCAGCGAGTACGGGACTTAGTGTTGCATCTATAGCCACCGATAAAAAGGTGGAAAGCGGTGGTACTTACTACATCATTTCGCGGAGTCTTGGCCTTCCAATTGGAGGAACGCTTGGCTGGGCACTTTTTGTCGGATTATCGTTCAGTGTGAGTTTGTACCTTATCGGTTTCGCGGAGGTATTTCTCGGATATTTCGGCTTTGAAGTAAATTTGACAACCATTCGTATTGCAGGCTCTATCATTCTTTTTCTAGTAACCATCCTTACTTTTATCAGCACATCACTTGCCATTAAAACACAGTACATAATTCTCACAATTATGTCGCTTTCGCTGTTGTCAGTATTTCTTGGCAAGCATGATTTTCCACCTGTTGTTTCGCAGTTGGATGAGATACCATCAGCTCTTCCCTGGATTGCCCTGTTTGCGATTTTTTTTCCGGCTGTTACCGGGTTTGAGGCAGGTGTTTCCATGTCGGGCGATCTTAAAGATGCCCGAAAAGACATACCGTTTGGAACTATTGCCGCTATCCTGGTTGGGCTCGCTGTATATATTGGATTGGCAATTTTCTTATCATATACAGTAAATAGTTCATTGCTGGTGAATGATACCAACGTGCTTTTCAAGATAGCATGGATACCACAATTGGTAATAGCGGGAATTCTTGGCGCAACACTTTCATCGGCTCTTGGTAGTATTATGGGTGCACCACGCATTATGCAGGCAGTTGCAAAAGACAGAATTGCTCCTTTCTTTTTTAGCAAAGGATTCGGGGTTTCAAATGAACCGCGCAATGCTCTTTTGCTTACATTTATTATTGCTCAGGCAGGCATTCTCATAGGTGATTTAAATACCATTGCTCGCATTGTAACCATTTTTTTTATCATTACCTATGGTTTCCTGAACATTACATATACTGTTGAAAGTTGGGCAAGTAGTGATTTCAGGCCGTTGTTTAAAATTCCGCGTATTGTTAGCATTATTGGAGCCATAGCCTGTGTTATTGTGATGATCCAATTGGATATTGTGGCTTTGGCTGTGGCCTCTTTGGTTTTATTGGCACTTTTCTTTTACCTGAAAAACAAAGAACTTAAATTACAATCAGGAGATACACTGTCAAGTATATGGTTATCGTTGGTGAAGACTGGTTTGTTGAAACTTGCTAAAAGTCAATTTAATACGCGTCATTGGCGGCCTAATGTAATTCTGTTTAGCGGAGGTTCAGGCAACCGGCCGCACCTTATTGAAGTAGCGAAAGTGTTGGTTGGTAAACTAGGTATCTTCACTAATTTTGAGTTGATTGAAAATCCTGACGAAGACCTGTTGTCCGATAAAACAGCTCATGTAAGCATTGAAACTTTAGACGAACATGCTAATATTATTACGCGCAAGCATAGTTGCCGTAATGTATATGAAGGAATGGCAATGATCAGCCGGGTTTATGGTTTTTCTGGTTTCGAGCCAAATACAATTCTCATGGGGTGGTCAAAAAACTCAGGTAGTCAAAAAAAATGGGCAGAAATGTTGCTTACCTATAATAAGTTGAATTACAATCTGGCTTTTTTGAATTATGATAATAAAAATGGGTTCGGGAATCATAAGAGAATTGATTTCTGGTGGACAGGGGAAGGGCGAAACCTTTCACTAGCACTGCACTTTATGCGTTTCATCACCGTTACGCCAACCTGGAGACATGCAGAAGTACGCATTCTGGCCATTAATACCGATCCTAGAAATACCGATAGATATTATGCTATACTTGGGCAAGTGATTGATAGTTACCGGATAAGGGCAAATGTAAAGATTGTTGTTAATGTTGACAAATTGCCTGATAACGAATTGATGAGAGCCGAGTCGCAAGATACTGATCTTATCATAGCTGAAATTCCCAATTTTGCCAATGAAAGCATTGAAAATATAGTGGTTCAGGTTAATGATATGATCTCAAGCCTGAAATCGTGCCTTTTGATATATGCATCAACTAATTTTGATGAGATAAATGTAGTTCCCGAATTTTCTGTTTCGGAGAACAAACCATCATTAAATAGCACCGATGAAAAACTTTCGGAGTCAATCCTGAAAGATCTTAAGCTTTCAAAAATTAGCATTGTTTACAATACGGTTTATAACCTGGCTGAGGTTATTGATAAACATGCCAATTCGCTGGTTGATACAGCTTTCTATACTATTCTGGAAAGTCGCGAGAATTATCTGAACCATTTGAAAAGCCTGGCTGATAAAACTCTTGAGCAGCTGTTGCAGGCTTGTGATATAGTCAATAATAGGGAAAAGCATTGGGAACAGTTGAAAATACTTAATAATTTTTCATGGCAATCTCAAAAGGAGTTGGCTACTTATAAAGATAGTTTTCTGAAAAATGAGCTTGAAATTTTGCATATAGGTGTTACTCGTTTTATTGCGGGAACAGGCAATTCGGTGTACGACCTTCCTGAAAGTATAATGCTGAAATTTGAAAGTGATGATTTCAGATCAGCTAAAAGAGGTAATTTTTTCATGCAAATAAACAGAGCAGTAAAAATTTACTGGACTCATATATCAGGAAAAAAAACAAGTGTTAAAATCAAAATGCAACCGGCAGCCGGATATTTTATATATTATAAAAGACTCGCATATATCAGGCAGTTTTATGAAAATTATTCAGCACAAAACTTAACCTTTTTTGCCGGAATAAAAGAACTTCTAAACACCAACTTATTGACGATTGGTAAAGCGATTTCAGGAAAATATGGTGTAAGGGAATTAATTACTGAAAAAGAAAAAATGGCTGCTTTGGTATTAAATCTGAAATCTGATAATCAAGACTTCATATATAACCAGGGTCATAAATTGCGTCATGAGCTTGTGAGCGATATTGAAA
>CAZSQG010000048.1:0-30349 GCA_964608615.1 uncultured Marinilabiliaceae bacterium | reverse complement strand
AGGCGGAAAGTAAGCCCCAAGAAAACAAGACCTCCCGGAATCCTTATTATTTAAAACATTTAAATGATTTTCTAAAAATTTTACCGGACACCAATGATTAAAAAACTAAGATTAATTGTGCAATTTCTTTGAGGTGGCGTTAACGCCCGCCTTTTAGTTCATCCTGGTATTCTTTAAGTTCTTTCCATTTACCCTCAAATGCAAGTTGGGCCTGTCTTGGCCAGGTTCTGGGTTCATGTATCTGGTATCCCGATCCACCTTCTGCTAAAAGAATTTCTTTAATATGATCGCTATTGGATTGTGCCAGTTGATTCCATGTTGTAATTCCACTGTTTTTGAGTATGGATTCAATTTTCTCACCAATGCCTTCAATAATTTTCAAATCGTTCTCAACAATTTTTGCTTTAAAAATTTCTTTGGCAGCATTTGCGTTAAAAGGTCTTTTCAGGTTAGCCAATTCTTGTTTACTTGAATCCAACTCCATTTTAATTTTCTTAACTTCCTGTTTAGAGTTACCCAAATCCATTTTGATGTTGTCAATTTCAAGATCTTTGGCTTTTAGTAGTTTGTTGCACTTGTTTTTGCCACAGAAATAGGCAATAAGGTAACCAAGTAAGGCGGATACCAATAGGGCAACCAGAATAAAAATAAGATCGGATGTGAATCTTTCAGCCATAATAGTACGATTTATTTAATTTGAATTTCAGTTCTTCTGTTTTTCGCGCGACCTTCTGCAGTATTATTACTTGTAATTGGTTCTCTATCATTTTTAAAGGATTTCTCAATAGACTCCTTACCAATACCGGCATCCAGTAATTTTTGACTCATAAACTCTGCCCGTCCGGAGGTTACCCTTGTATTTGCTTCGACCGAGCCAATATTATCACCATGTCCGGTAACCTGAATCATTTTATTGGGATTTTCTGCCAGGTATTGCTTAAACAAATCAATGTGGGATTGATTTTGTGGTGTTAACTGGCAACTGGTTTTACCAAGGTCGAAATTTACAGTTAACATATCTGGAAGAGGTATTGTTGGTGCCGTTACGGTTAAATCAGTTGAATCAATAACTGCTGGCACCTGGGAGATATTCTCTTCTGATTTTAGTTCTGCTGTCTGAAGGGATAACCCCGATTCATTGTATGGTTTATCTCTGTCACAATCTTTCCTTATTTTGCACACATACCAATAGGAGCATCCTATTATCCATAACAACAGAACAATTGTTAAGAAAGTAATTGTGTTTTTCATATGCAACTATTTTGATTAAGTAATTAGTCATATAGCCTTTCCGCGTGGCGGAATAATTGTATCATCTTTATTGCAGGGATTTCATGTTTGTTATTTTGTCTGTCAATCTTTGATTCAATGATAGTTAGCTTATGCTGCAATCTATTGTGTTCTTCACAAATTTGTTTTTCTGCATGATTATTAGATGGTTGAGGTCATGGGAAACCCGCGTTTGGGTTTTTTATTTAAATGTAGAATAATTTATTCAATAAACACAATAAATTTCTTAAAAATATCCTAATTATCAATTATTTGTAGTGAATGTTAGCACTTAAAATGATATAAAAGGTCTTTAATAATCTACCTGTTTTAGTTGCCATAAATGTCAGAATTTTGTTTGCTTACTGATTATGCGCAAAAATTGTTTTGATACTTTAGAATTAGAAATCATCAATGATAAAGTGTAAATTTGCAGCTTATTGTATTGAAAATTTTAGAAATGAGTTTCGAAAAAGAATTGGAAGAAAGAAGTGGCTCAAAATGTGAGCTTTGCGCTTCTACCGAGAATCTGACCAGCTATGAAGTATCTCCTTCACACCGTCGTGGTGCCGATGATTATGTAATGGTCTGTAACACCTGTTTGGAGCAGTTAAACGATGCATCTAAAACTGAGCCCAATCATTGGCGATGTCTTAACGACAGCATGTGGAGCGAGATTCCTGCTGTTCAGGTTGTTGCATGGAGAATGTTGAGCCGTTTGAAAAACGAAGGATGGTCTCAGGATTTATTGGATCAGCTTTACCTTGACGATGAAATATTAGACTGGGCTAAAATGGCTGTGTCAGGTACCGAGGAATCAGTAAAACACATCGATAGCAATGGCAATATTTTACAAAATGGCGACAATGTTGTTCTAATCAAGGACCTTAATGTTAAAGGAGGTGGGTTTACCGCAAAAAGGGGCGCGGCAGTACGAGGAATCCGTCTTGACCCGGACAATGCCGGATATATTGAAGGCAAAGTAGATGGACAGCTTATTGTGATACTGACACAATATGTTAAGAAAACCAATTAGCCATTGGAGGCAATATTAAAACACAAATTATCTGACTTTTTCAATAAGTGAATAATACCGGGAATTAGCGTGGACTTTAAACTTTTTTCTTCTCCCTTACAAGGATTTACAGATTTTCGGTTTCGTAATGCCTTTAATAAATATTTTGGGGGAATCGATACCTTTTACGCCCCCTATATTCGATTAAATGGTAAGCTTGAAATTAAGGCTGCTAATCAACGCGATATTCTTCCCCAAAATAACATCGATATGGATGTTATCCCTCAAATAATGACTAACAATGCGGATGAATTTATTTATGTTGCTAAATACCTTCAGGAGCTTGGTTATAAAGAGCTAAACTGGAATTTGGGTTGTCCATATCCTATGGTTACTAATAGGGGTTTGGGATCCGGTTTGTTAAACGATCCGGCAAAAATCAACACCATTCTTGAAAAAGTGTACCGTGAGTCGGATATTGGTGTCTCAGTGAAGATGCGATTGGGATATAAAAGCAGTGATGAGATTTTACATGTTTTACCCATTCTGGAAAACTTTCCTGTTAAAAGTATTACTATTCATCCACGAATCGGGAAACAATTATATAAGGGGGCAGTTGATTTAGAAGCATTTCAACGATGCCTGGATTATACAACTCATACAATATGCTATAATGGTAATATTACAACAGTGGCACAATTTAATGAACTGACAAAGCGCTTTCCGATGATAAGCCAATGGATGATTGGGAGGGGGATGATCGCTGATCCGTTTCTTCCGGCTATGATAAAAAGCAATAGCTCGGTTTATCCTGAAAACAGATTAAGCATCTTTAGTCATTTTCATAATACACTACTTGATGAATATAGTAAGCATCTTTTCGGGCCGTCTCATATTATCACGAAAATGTGTCATTTTTGGGAGTACTTTATAAACTCATTTCCAGATTCCAATAAAGGACTTAAGAAAATTAAAAAAGCTAAAAGCATTAATGCGTATGACGATGCTGTTAGGGAAATTATGAAAAAGAGTGAGTAAAACTCACTCTTTCATGTGTCATAAATTTGTTTTTCAATGGTCACATAGCCTCCCGTCTTTCAGCCGGGACAGGTAGCCCCGCTAATGAGCGGGGGAACTCGCCAGATAATCATTGGCTTCGCCGATCTTCGATTCCCCTGTGTGAGAATCGAAGATCTTTCAATCCCGGAATAGGGAAGCGAAGCTAAAGTCTTGCTCATGGCTCGTTTAATGCGTTATCAGCAATTTGACCATTTTGTTTTTGCCTCATTTATATCCCTGCAACAACCACATTATCAAACACCAAACTGGGCGTTCTCATTTGACTGTAAATCCAGGGATCATTGCCCACTTCAATCAGTTTTTTCCAGAAGTTAAGATGGTTATCGGCAATATTCATCTCGGCAATGTTTTGAATAAACTTACCATCTTTGTATAATTTACCGATTACACCAACTGAAAAATCACCGGTTGTAGAGTTGGAGTTTCCTCCAATAAAGCCGGTTATTAGCAAACAACTACCCAAATCTTTTATAATCTCATCAACAGAACGAGTTCCCGGAGGAATCACAATGTTTGTCAATGAACCGGAGTTGGGCTCCCAACCCAGTTTTTTACCGTAGTACCAGTCGACTAGAAAATCGTTCAGAGTACCCTGCGTAAACAGTTCTCGTTGTCTTGTGGGGAATCCGTCATTGTCGCAATACCTTGATCCCAAAGCTCGCGGAATAAATGGATCGTCTTTTATTGTCAACAGTTTACTGCCGATAATATCACCTTTTTTATCAGTCAAAAATGAACGACCTTGCTGTATATTCCTTCCATACATGGGATTGAGCAGCCCATTCAACACACGGCCTACACCTCTGTTTTCGATGATGATGGGAAGCGTTACGGTTTCAATTTTTTTTGCTCCTATGAGTCCTAACGTTCTTTTAGCAGTCATAAAGCCGGTGTTTTCCAATGCTGGAAGGTCGGCGCGATGCCGGCAACCAACCCATTGCGAATCAGAAGGGCGACGGTCGCCTTCATCTTTGATGGTCATAGAAGCACCAGTCCAATATTGGGTTCTTATGTTATGTTCTTCAAAACCATTGCTGGTCATAGTAAAACTCTCCTGAGATTCATCATATTCTCCAGCCTCTACAGAAATGACTTTTTCGCCACCTTTTTGCAAACAAGCATCTTCGATTGTTTTGGCCATTACGTGTCGTTCCTCGGAAGTCAGATTTATATGTGCTGCATCGGCAAGTTGTAAATCCATCGTGGAGCGGCCGTTATAATACTTTGGATCGGGGAGGGTGCGGTTGGGATCTTCTTCCATAATTTTAGCCGATTCCAGTAAATTTGCGATAAAGGCGTTTAGTGTAGTTTTGCGGAAGTCTGGAGTTGATTGGCCGGCATAACGATTGTTGGTATAAACCTCAAGATAAAGCTCTTGTGTGGAGGCTTCTTTAATTACTTCCGGTTTACGATTGCGGTAATTTATTTCAACAAACTTTGTTTTAGAAATGTTCACCTTGCAATCAGCTGCACCCGCCTGTTTTGCCTGATCAATTACCCAGAAAGCAAGTTCTTTGAATTGATTGTGTTGATCTGAATTATTACTCATGACATACCTCCTTTCTGTTGTGTTCCACCAACTGTTAATGATTTTACCAGACATGTGGGCAAGCCGAATGAAACAGGCACGCCCTGTCCGTTTTTACCGCATTGTCCGGCGCCTCCGTGATACATTTCAAGGTTGTTGGCAACCATTGTAATACTGGATAGCATTTTAGGCCCATTACCCATAATATTTACATCCTTAATTGGTGCTGTTAATCTTCCATTTTCTATCATTCTGCCTTGTGAAACATAAAAAGCAAAATCGCCTTCGCCAATCTTAACCTGACCATTGCTCACATCCTCTACGTAAATACCATTTCCGGCTTGTTTAATTACATCTTCGGGAGTGGCATTTCCGGGTAGCATATAGGTGTTACGCATGCGTGGCATTGGATAGTTTTGAAAATCCTGTCGGCGACCATTGCCGGTTGGTTCAACGCCATAGTGTTTGGCCGATATTTTATCGTGGAGATAACTGGTAAGAATGCCGTTCTCAACTAAAACAGTTTTCTTACCGGGGGTTCCTTCGTCATCAACATTAATACTACCGGCAAGATTCATGTTGGTTCCATCGTCAACAATGGTCACAAAGGGTTCGGCCACTTTTTTACCCAACATGGTACTGTAAGTGGAGGTCTTTTTACGGTTAAAATCGGCTTCCATGCCATGTCCTATGGCTTCGTGAAGCAGAATGCCGGTTATGCCCGGTCCCAATACTACGGGCATTTCGCCGGCAGGGGGCTGTATGGCATCAAAGAGTTTGATTGCATTTTTCACTGCCTTAGTAGAAACAGTATCAATTACCTCATTGTTGTAAAATGAAAAATCGGTTTGTCCGCCAAGGTTCCATGACGATTGTTCCCGTTTACCATTATGTTCGGCAACCACTGAAGCCGACAAAAATCCGGAAGGGACAATATCATCAGCCCACACGCCATCGCTGGTAATTACCATGGAACGCTTTAAAGAACTTAAAAAGCCCGCGTTAACTTTAATAATTTCATTTGACTGTTCAAAGCATTTTTGATTTACTGTTTGTAATATGGGTAGTTTAAGTTTGGCTTCGATGCCATTGAACTTTGGATCAACGGGGTAATAATTTCTGAGTTTAATTTTGTTGAGCGATTTACTAAAAGCTGAAGCCTTTAAATCGCAAATTGTTGCAGCCGTGCCAGCTGCTGAGAGCATTGATTCGGGTGTGAGTTCCTGAGTAAAGCCATAACCAATCTGTTCACCTTTTACAGTACGAATGCCAACACCAAGTCCAATATTACCGTACGATTGGTTTACTTTACCATCTTCAAGACCAAGATAATTCATTACGGTAAATTCGAAAAACAGGTCAGCATAATCGCCGCCTTTTGAAAGAGCTCTGGATAGTAATTTCTGGCAAATGTCTTCGTCAATGCCAAACTCTTTCAGGAAGTAGTTCGAAGAGCTTTCAGAGTTTAAAATGTCAAACGCTGAAAGTTCGGGTAGCAGCAACAAGGCACCACCAGCTAAGGCGGTACCCCGGATAAATCTTCTACGCGAAAGTTTCATCATGTGTAATAATTTGGGTTAATAAAAGTAGATCCTCCTAAATATTTCAATTATCTCAAGTCGATTTGAGCGGCAGATTCATTCCCTGAAAATAGGGTAAATTTATTTTGTCTCTGAAATTTATAAATATTTTAAATGAATTGCTAAAAAATGTCTCCTTTAGGATGGAAATAAATCATGCAGCTATACTTATAATGGGTATTCGTTGAATGGAATAAAGTGTAGCTCCTAAGCGTGTTCAAGCTTGTTTTATAATAAATTAGCCAATCCCAACATAACGCTAATTGTAATGGTTCTATCTGAGCTTAAGTTTTTAATGAATGATCAACAAATATTTATATATTTATGAATCGTTCATTTAAAAAGAAATGGTTATTTTAACCATTATATTATTGAGTTTATTTAAACCTCTTTTCTATCATGGAAATCCTTAACCACCTCGATCATTTATCACGTGCGTTTTGGGTTGTTGCAATTTCAGCCAACCTTATATTATTAAAACCATCATGACCTTTCTCGGAGTTGATTCGTCTGATGGCATAGACGCCGATTTTGATGGCAATTAGGCTCCTTTTCAGCTCTTTTCATTCAGAAACCTGATCAAATTTATATGAATATGCGTAAAAAATTTTTAAGTAAATATGATGTGCCTATTACCTGTTGGATGGCTTCAAATGGGGTGAAGTTATTAAGATGGAGTATTGGCATCGTTTTCTTTTGGTTTGGCATTCTTAAATATTTTGAGGGATTGAGTCCTGCTGAAGATATTGCCATTAACACAATAACCATTCTGACACTGGGTTTTATTCCCGGAAATATTATCCTTTATGGATTGGCCACATTAGAGGTACTTATTGGCATTGGATTGATTTTTAAAATCTTTTTACGCGAGACATTGCTATTACTTTATTTTCAAATGGTAGGAACCTTTTTGCCCTTACTTTTTTTTCCAAATGAGGTATTTCATGTTTTTCCTTATTCGCTGACGCTTGAAGGGCAATACATAGTTAAGAATATCATTGTTTTAAGTGCCGGTATTGTATTGGGTGCAACTGTGAGGGGCGGACGTTTGACTGCAGGTAAATAGCAACAAAAATCGATTCCTTCGGTAAATGGCTAAAAGATGGTGTTCTGTTTTTTGAGTCAACCATCTGTCGTAAACTATAGGATTACAGAATAATGGCTGCTTGAAATTTAAACAACGATTGAGAGCAATAAGCAAGGAAAATTTATAACTACCTATCATAAAACGGTAATAAGCAAAGCGAAGTGCTTTATTTTAATGGTAAAAGCGAAGTTCTTTATACCACATAGTTTAAACAGGTGAAGGTGAAGCTGAATATGCCAAGGCTTAATTGAAAGGGAAAACGGCTTGGTAATTTAAGGATGGTTCAACGCAAAGTGAAATAACGTATTGTAACAAATTAATGTATATTGATGTGGAATTATCAGATACGATAGAAGTGAGATTCAAATAGTTCATAATTATTTAAATGGCTATATATGAATAATGTAAAGTTTATAGCTTTGTTTTTTATATCAATTTTTTTATTGATATCGTGTCAGCAATCACGTAAAAAACAAAATTTCTGGACTGAAGCATCATCTCCGTTGAAAATTGGAAAAGTTGTGGTTGAAGATTTACTCAACCATGAAGATTTTATGATGTATGAAACTGAAGATGCATCATCGGTTCATTATGCCGAGGTTTGTGTAGGCATGGGGGCAGCCCGATTTTCGGGATTGATCAAAGATTCTGTGACATTAGTGAAATTAGGCAGGCGTTATTTAAGGGTGTTGGATGATTCAATTATTAACACTGCTAACCATGTAGATGCCAATGTTTATGGAATACTGGCACTGGAATTATTTAACCAATTAGATGATGAGAGATTTTTAAAACAGGGAATGGATTTAGCTAATGGACAATGGATTAGTCCTTTGGATAATGGCTTAACAAATCAGTGTCGATATTGGATTGATGATGTTTATATGATTACAGCTTTGCAGGTAGCTGCTTTTCGTGTTACACAGGATACGGTTTTTTTGTCCAGAGCCGCTTCAACAGTAAAAGATTATCTTGAAAAACTACAGCAGCCTAATGGTCTTTTTTATCATGGAAATGGAGCTCCTTATTATTGGGGGAGGGGTAATGGCTGGGTGGCAGCAGGACTCGCAGAATTGTTGTTAGAACTTGACAAAAATAACTCTAATTACTCAGCCATTGCCAGTGGATATGTTAAGATGATGAATGCCCTTATAGCTAACCAGGCAGATGATGGTATGTGGCGGCAATTGATTGATGTGGAAGAATCATGGAAAGAAACATCCAGTACCGCCATGTTTGGATTTGCTATTCATACGGGTGTAAAAATGGGAATACTAACTGGTGATGAATTTGTTGAGTCGTACCAAAAAGCATGGAAAGCATTGGTTAAGTATATTGGTCCCGATGGTAAAATATCGGATGTATGCGTTGGTACAGGTAAAAGTGGCGACATCAATTATTATCTGGATCGACCCCGAACCACGGGCGATTTTCATGGGCAGGCACCAATATTATGGTTTGCCTGTAGTTTACTGGAATAATTCAATCTGGAAAATAATCAGTATCCTTTTTATATTGCATTTCATAAACACTTTAAATTTCTTTTGTTATTAAAAATACTAATAAATGGTAACTTTTCAGGTGAGTATGATGATGTAAGGTATAAACTTCTAATGATATGGATACCGATTTTAACTGCAATTTAGGGCATCATCTATGCTATTGAGTTGGTTATTATCCTAAATTAAAAGAGATTTACAATACTAAATTGTAAATCTCTGATAATCAGGAGCGGAAAACGAGACTCGAACTCGCGACCCTCAGCTTGGGAAGCTGATGCTCTACCAACTGAGCTACTTCCGCTTATTTAGTTTCTTGTTAAAAACCGAACGCAAATTTAACCGCTTTCTGTTAATCTGCAATATTACAACTAAAAAAAAATTGACCTCTCTTAAAGATAGTCTTATCTTTATATAAAGCGAGTGTTATAAGTTTCCTATTATAATAGAATGGATATGTAGATGATAAGGATTGAAGTTAAGCATTATTAAATAAGAATAAAAGGTTGGGGATTACAATAATAAAGAGATGTTTTATTTGTTGGAAATGTTAGTACATTATGTTTATTCATTCTCAAATAGCGATAACCGGATTTACACATGCTTATTGTCTAATAATGTTGTAATCTTTCCATTAATTTGAATATGTTTAAAGAGAATATAACATTAATTAATATTTATTGTAACATTTGGCTGTTCGATTCCGTACAATATTAAACAAAGACGAACAAAACGTGTTATTGCTTAATGGATGTTGGATGTAATTAAAGGGTTGAAATATAGGGTTTTAATAATGTTGGCACGTTGATTGTTTTAGAAGTTCTTGTATCTTAATGGATAAAAACTAAAGAGGAGGAACAGTCATGAAAACAAAAACAATTATACTAAAATTCGTAATCGGTCTGGTTTTAGTAGCTATGGTGCAAACCGTTGCTTTATCACAAAATAGTGATGCTGGATCATCTTCATCATTTATTGCTTGTAATAATTCTGTTTATTCTCAGGTAGTAGTTGTTGATAGTAATTTAAACATTAAGGACTGGATGGTTGATGATATGGCTTTTGACTTTCGTTCGGAAAAGGCTAACCTGGAGGATTGGATGATTATGTATGATAATGAATCGGATAACTTGTTGATTGAAGAGTGTATTGGAGGAAATTGGGTTTTTGATATGGATGTTTTGCCTACCATGGAATTAGTAGACTGGATGATAGAGGATCAGCCATATATTGATTGTCATTTCTCTGAAATGATTGATGACGTAGATTTGATGGATTGGATGGTTATCGACGATCGGTTCGGAAAAGAGATTGAGGATGAGTCGGTAAAACTTCAGCAATGGATGTTGCATATTGATGGAATTGGCGAGGACAAGGGGAATGATCTGGTTCTTGAGGACTGGATGTTGGACCAGAAATTCTGGAATTAATACTAGACTGACTGTTCCTTTTAAAGAAGAGTTTTGGTAAAACTGAATAGATTGCAATCAAATTTAAAGCAGGCTTTTTTTAAGGTCTGCTTTTTTTAGTTCAACAATCAAAAAACTTAATAGATGAATTCATTAATGGGGAAAAAGGTTCTTGTTACCGGTGCTGCTCATGGTATAGGTAAGGTTTTGGCTGAAGCTTTTCTGGCAGAAGGATCTGTTGTTTGGGCTATTGATAAGGATGAAGCAGGATTAAACCATCTTAATGAATGCTTTCCACAATGCAAGACTTCTGTAATGGATATAACCAACGAGCAGAGCATCCTTTTCTTTTTCAATAAATTGCTTTTAGGTCGTTGTGATGTACTTATCAATAATGCCGGTATTAGTCGTTTTACACCACTCGAGCAATGTGAAACCGCTACCTTTGATGAAATAATTGGAGTAAATTTACGCGCACCATTTATTTTTGCCCGTGAGTTTGTCAGGATGCATTCCAAAGGCAATTATGGTCGCATCATTAATATTGCTTCAACACGTTATGTTATGTCGGAGCCAGGAGGTGAAGCTTATGGGGCCTCAAAAGGCGGACTGGTATCATTGACTCATGCTCTGGCTAATTCTCTTTCGGGAACAGGTATTACAGTAAACTGCATTACGCCTGGATGGATAAATACGGGTGATGAAAGTGAAATCCATAAGGCTGATCATGCTCAGCATCCATCAGGGAGGGTTGGTAAGCCTTCGGATGTGGCAGCCATTGCCCTTTTTTTGGCTCAACCGCAAAACGATTTTATCAATGGTGAAGAAATAAGGGTTGATGGAGGAATGACCAGAAAAATGATCTATGTTTGAGAAGGGCTATCTATTATCTCCATTATACCGTAATAATTATCGATGAGCTTTGGTGAGAACCCTCGGCCATTACCCTTAATTATTTATCAACAATAAACAATTCGTGACAACTTATGACATCATATAAAACGATGGTGACAGCTGTACATATCTGCCGCCATATCTTTGCTTCAGATAGAAACAAAAATGTTTCACACTAAAAATTCTGAAGCAATGAACGCAATTCTTATCATGGTTGTAATGACTTTTATTAGTCTTTCAACAAAGGCCCAAATGGAGAAGTTTAATAATGTAATTACTAAGACTGATACCATATTTTGTAAAAATATAAAAGTCGGAGTGTCTAATACCAGATGTATTCATGCAAATGGGGAGAAAATTAAAATTGCTAACCGCGATATACTTCGATATAGTCTGGATGGTCGATTAATACAAAGACTCCCTGTTTATTTAAACAACAAAAAATCAAAACGGACCGATATGATGGAATTGGCCGAATTCAGAAACGGAGTTGGTGTTTATAAATATGAAAATTTTAATGGAACGGGCGATCGTTTGGATGCCATCTTCTATTTTTATGTAAGGGGTGAATGCGTCAAGACTCAAAAAAATCCTCAACTCTTTGAGATTTACGAATTTTTGGGTACCTACGAAAAACCCAACAAGGAACCTGATCAAAGCAAACAATTGGTTAATCGTTGATCATTTCCTGATGCGTTTAGCAATAATATCAATTCTATTGAGAAGGATAAAATAAACAAATTGTTTTATAGCTTTAAAGTGTTCAATAAATTCACTTTTCAGTAATACCTTATTAGTAAATAAGAGATAGTAAAAGAAAATGTGAATAATTTATAGATAAAATGCAGTACCTGAATGTGTCAGAATACTCATCCGATGACTATTTACCTTATATAAATAGTTGTCGGGTGAATTTGTAATGACCCATCAGTATTTCACTCAAAGTATAGGCTGTAAATGGTGCAATTATAATATTACAATTACAAAATGAAGAAACCCCTGCATAAGATTTTAATAGGATTAACAGTGCTTTTATTGTTTCCTGTTGCTATAGCTACTTTTTATGAATACGCCAGGATTAACGACAACGAGGAACTTCTCAGTACTGTTTATAAAAATCAATTGGAAACCATTATTTCATCTGTTAACTCTTATGCTCAGGATGTCCCATCTAACTGGGCATCACGCCTGGAATTATGGATTAAGGATCCTGCCGACACTACCAGCTTTAATCGTTTGGTTAATGAAAATCGGTCGATAACCGGGATCTATATCGCTACAAACAACATGTTACAAACGGTTTATGTGGATTCGGGATATACTACTTCAGCTGACTCAATTGCCATGTTTCGTAAAACACAATCGGAAAGTATTAACCTATTGTTGGGCTATTATAATAATAACTACCGCAAATTCCTCTCACATGCAACGGACAAGAACAATGTGATGCTCTATTTTATTTGTCAGGGAAAGAACAATAATCCTGTTGTTTGCTTTATAAATATGGATCTTCAACAGTTTTTGCAAGAACATATTAGTGCGCGTTTACAGTCCATTGCGCAGGAAAACTTCGTAATTACCCTTCTTCACCAGCCTTCGGGAGAGTCTCTGCTCTCTACCGAGAAAGTGCTTGATGAGGGCATGCTTTTCGATCAGGAAGGGGAGATGTGGTTATTCCCACAAATAAAAATTGGGATTAGCTTAAAGAAACAAACAATTACCGATTTAGCTACAAAACGGGCTAAGGAAGGATTGGTTCTGGCTGGAGGAGTGATGGTTGTTTTAATTGCAGGTGTATGGTTTTTGTATACCAGTGTAAAACAAGAAATTCAACTGGCTCAAATCAAATCGGAGTTTATTTCCAATGTTTCACACGAGATACGTACTCCTTTAGCCCTAATCAGCATGTATATTGAAACACTGGAAATGGGGCGACTAAAAACAGCAGATAAAGTACAGGAATATTACGGGATTATTGGCAAAGAAACCCAACGATTGACTGGTATTGTGAACAAAATTCTTAGTTTTTCAAAGATGGAGAGCGGAACACGACAGTTTAAATTCGATATAGGCGATCTTAACGACATTACACACAAAGTAATGGAAACATACCAATTCCATTTAGGGAACAAAGGTTTTGATCTTCAGTTTTCTCCGGCTTTGCCGCTTCCCCGCAATCTTTTTGACAAAGAAACAATAGCTGATGCCATTATTAACCTGATAGATAATGCTATGAAATACAGCAAAGACATCAAGGTAATTGAAGTTAAAACCGGAGTAGAAAGGAATTTTACTTATATTGAAGTTAAGGATTATGGACGCGGTATCTCCAGGAAAAATCAAAAGATGGTATTTGATAAGTTTTATAGAGTAACCAACGAAAATCTGGCTAATGAGGTAAAAGGTACTGGTTTGGGCTTGTCAATTGTCAGCGAAATAGTTAAGGCACACAAAGGTAAAGTAACTCTCCAAAGCAAACCCGGTGAGGGATGTACTTTTAGAATGTATTTCCCAAGTATATAGGAACACATTAAAACATAACATATGATAAATATTTTAATTGTTGAAGATGAGCTTTCCATGCTCAAAGGATTGCAGGACAATCTGGAGTTTGAGGGATATATAGTTGATACTGCTTCAAATGGAGCTGATGGATTACAAAAGCTTTTGACCAATAAATATAATCTGGTTTTACTTGATGTGATGATGCCTGAAATATCGGGTTTTGATGTTTGCAAAATGGCACGAAGCAAGGGTGTTAAAACCCCTATCATAATGCTTACGGCAAAAGCTGAAGAAATAGATAAAGTTCTTGGCCTCGAGTTTGGCGCCGATGATTATATAACCAAACCTTTCAGTCTGCGTGAATTATTGGCCCGTATTCGTGCCATTCTTCGACGTGCAGGGATTGAAGACCCCAAAAGCGACAACCATGTTCATCAGATTGGTAATCTTTGCGTTAATTTTGCTACTTACACTGCAACTATCGACTCATGGGATGTTAAACTATCGCATAAGGAGTTTGAAATTCTACGGTATTTAAATACACATAAAAACGAAACAGTTGACAGAGACAGTTTGCTTGATGCTATATGGGGAGCTGATTACCAGCCAACCTCGCGAACTATTGACAATTTCATACTTAAACTAAGGCAGAAGATTGAGATTGATCATAACGATCCCAAAATCATATTAACTGTTCATGGTATTGGATATAAACTTATCCTGTAATCGGTGACAACTTATGACATCTCATAACAATATACAGACAGGCATTATATTTTTATATCGCACTTTTGTATCGTAGAGATTTACTAACATAAAGTCATCGATTATGAAAATTATTATTATTACTCTTGTTTCCATATTTTTATGGGCGACTTGCATAGGCGGAACAAAGCCTAATATTGAACCGGTAGTGAACCTGAGTGGTTACTGGAAGTTCAATATTGGTGATGATATGAATTGGGCAAAGAAAGATTTCAATGATAGTGAGTGGGATGAAATTTATGCCCCTGCAAAATGGGAAAATGAAGGTTATGTTGAGTACGATGGTTATGCCTGGTATCGCAAAAAAATAAATATTCCTTCAACCGAAAATAACGATTACCTATACCTTTATTTAGGTAAGATTGATGATGTTAACCAGGTGTTTTTTAATGGAACTTCTATTGGTCAGGCTGGAATATTCCCTCCTCATTATGTCTCTGCGTATAATGTCCCTTTGTTATATGCTGTTCCCAAATCCCTTATAAAATTTAATGGGGAAAACACTATTGCTATAAGGGTTTATGATGAAAAGCAAGATGGTGGTTTAGTTGAAGGAAACCTGGTTTTGGGTTATGATGTTGATATCCATTTGTTAAGTCAAAACCTTGCCGGTACATGGAAAATATCTTTCCACCATGAAAAAGGTTATTATGAAACAAATTTCAACGATTCAAAATGGGAAAACATTACCGTGCCTGCGACCTGGGAAAGTCAGGGGTATAATGATTATGACGGAACGGGTTATTATCGTAAGTCGTTTGAACTGAACGGACAACTTGCAAACAAATCTCTTTATCTTATTCTTGGTAAGATTGATGATCGTGACCGTGTTTATATAAATGGTGAATTTATTGGCTCCACAAATGATATGTATGATACCTCGCTTGCCAACAGGTACGATGGTGATTGGCAAATCAGGCGTGCTTACAAAATCCCTTCCGGGTTATTAAAAACAATTGGTAAAAATACTATTGTAGTGGTAGTTGAGGACTATGAAGGCATGGGCGGCATTTTTGAAGGTCCGGTTGGGTTGATGACCATGGATCAGTACTCATTTTATCTTGATAAATATAGAAATTCGATATTTTATCGCAGATATAATTCCTTTTGGTCACTCTTTTTTGATTGATAAAATGGTATAGGTGTTTTTTAATATCTATACCTAATGATAGCATTAAAATGGGCGCAACTAAAGTCGGATATTAATTAAACGAACATGTAATTAATTATCAAACAGGAGTGTGATTATTACAGGGGAGTTTTATGTGGCAACTGAAAAACAGAATATAAACAGATTAAACAGCCATGTTTGCTTTGGTCAATACACAGGAGCATGACTATGCTCCTTAAATTCCTTTAATTCGTGGTTTTGTAAAAAAATTAAATTCAGCGTTTTGCTAAAATATATACAGATGAAAATAATTCTCAATATATTAGTTTTTATACTGTTCTCATTCTCAGTATTAGGGAATGGTACTGATGAACGTTACAGTCAGACTATTAATTTACAGGGACAGTGGCGATTTATGATTGGAGATAACATGCGATGGTCAGCTCCCGGTTTTAACGACAGTGGCTGGGAGTCAATCATAGTGCCCTCCAATTGGGAGAATCAGGGATTTCCAGGGTATGATGGTTTTGCATGGTATCGTCGTCAGGTTACTATATCTGATAGTTCTAAAGGGAGTTCGCTTGTGCTCTTTATGGGATACATTGATGATGTTGATGAAGTATTTTTCAATGGAGTGCGAATTGGACATAAAGGATCATTTCCGCCTAATTACTGGACTGCATACAATGCTGAACGAAGGTATGTGATTCCATCAGAGCTTATTAAATTTAATCAGCCTAACTCTATTGCTGTTCGCGTTTATGATGCACAGATTGATGGTGGAATAGTAAACGGCCGGGTGGGTATTTACGTAAGACATAGAGCTCTGAAGCCTGATGTAGATTTAGAAGGATATTGGAAGTTTAAGACTGGAGATAATATGGAATGGGCCAATAAGGGTTACGACGATAAAAATTGGATGCAAATATATGTGCCCGGGATTTGGGAAGATCAGGTGGCGCGCAATTATGATGGCTTTGGTTGGTACCGAAAGCAGTTCAAAGTAAATGCATCGGGTTCAGGACAGCGATATGTATTGATGCTGGGTAAGATTGATGATATTGATGAGGTTTATATTAACGGTAGACTGGTAGGTCAAACAGGCAAAATCTATAAAAACGCCTATCAAATTCAACACTCAAAGGAGTACTCACGCGAACGTTACTATTATTTGAATCCTGAAGACATTATTCCCGGGCAGATCAATACCATTGCTGTTCGCGTTTATGATGGAGGTGGCGAAGGAGGAATATATACCGGACAGATTGGTTTAGTGGAGATGAAACGTTTTGTAAATTTCTGGCGCGAAAATAAGAATAGGTAAATTTGAATAGATAAAAAAACCGTAGTCTTTTAGGTTACGGTTTTTTTTATGTTTTCCCAGAAGATTTGTCTAAACCAGAGTTCTCAATAATGATTCTCTATCACCTTCCAGATAATCAATGGGAGCTATTTCTGGCATGGTATAAGCACCCGGTTTTTGACATAATACAGCTCTTGCGCATGAAACAAGTATCTGGCCTGTAAGTGCAGGGTTGTTTATTTTCATTCTGAATTCAAACAGCTGATTGTTGGTTTTACCTGAAACACCTTTTCGTTCAAGTAATACACCGTGACCCATATCTTGAAGCTGATCAACTGAAGGAACCTGCATTACGTGGGTCTCATCGTGACAGAAATAGCTGTCGGCCTTAATCTCTGCAGCTACTGTATCAAGTTTGACACCTTGCTCCAACTCGGCATAAACCATGCGACGATGAACTCCTGTTCCGGTAGGGATTGTCATTGAGAGAGCATTTTTCACCCCATTTTTTGAGCGTGCCACAACTGAGTGTCCCATACTCATGCCAGGGCCAAAATTGGTATAGGTAATGCCCTTGGGCGCCATTGCCAGTAAAAGGGTGCGAACAACTGAGTCGCTTCCCGGATCCCATCCGGCAGAAAGAATGGCCGCAGAGTTATGTTTTTTTCCTGCTTCGTTCAAAAGAGTTCTTAGGTTCCACAGTTCATCACCGTGAATATCGAAACTGTCAACGGTGCAGATTCCTTTTTCTAAAATTGCTTTAGCTACCTGAGGAATGCTGCGAGAGGGTGAGCAGAGAATAGCTACATCAACTTTTCCTAATTCCGAAATATCGGATACTATTTTTACGCCAACAAGTTCTGCAGGGATGTTCTTAATTGAGTCAGTACGACGCACTAAACCAACAAGTTCCATGTCGGATGCGGCTTGAACTGCTTCTACAGCATATTTGCCAATGTTACCATAACTGACCACTGCAACTTTAATTTTACTCATTTTACCTGGTTATTTATTAATAAAGTTTTTCACTCACAAATATGAAAAATGTATCTGACAATTACAAATTGTTGCTTTTTTTATTGTTTTAGTTATATATTTTATGTTTGTGATCGTTTTTTGTTGCATTAATTAAGCATATCGACCGCCAAAACAGTCGAGTTATAACCGAATATGAAAAAAAGTGTTTGGTCTTCCATTTTATTTGAAAATTAAATTGGCTCTATATGAATTAAAAGTCAGTAAAGTTTAGGGGTATAATTGACTATTCAGCTATTAAACTAATTTAATATTTGTCTGGTGACAAAAAAAACGGGAAATTTATCCGCTTAAAAAAATGTTTTTAGATATGAATCATTTCGACGTAGTGGCCCGTCAATGGGATCAAAACACCGAGCGTTTTGGACGCTCAGAAGCGGTGGCAAAAAAAATAATAGCCTCATTACCATTAAACAACCGAATGAAGGTGTTGGAATATGGAGCTGGAACAGGAATTCTTAGTTTTGTTCTGAAAGATGAGTTTTCGGAGATTGTAATGATGGATAGCTCCAATGAGATGGTAAATGTGATGAAGGAGAAGGTTGCTGCGGCTGATTTAAATCATCTGAAGCCTGTTTACTTCAATTTGGAGGAATCTGCCTATAATGGCGATTCGTTTGATATGATTTATAATCTTTTAGTTATGCATCATGTTCAAAATATTGATTTGGTTTTGAAAGGATTTTATGAAATGTTAAAACCTGGAGGGTACATTGTACTAATTGATTTATATTCAGAAGACGGCTCTTTCCATAAGAGCGACTTTTCAGGTCATAATGGTTTCAATCCTGACGTTTTGGGAACGAAGCTTAAGAGTTTAGGCTTCAATTCAATTGAACATAAACAATGCCACATTATTAACCGTGAAAATAATAAAGGAGAAGAGCAGGAATACCCCTTGTTTATTCTTATCGCGAAACGAGATTAATGTAATATTACAAAAGGCAGAATAACAAAAGAATAAAGTGGGGGATAAGGCCTTTATTGCTTTTCTTTGCAGAAGATTGACCTTGGCTGCTATAATGTTCTGATATTCTTCTTGTTAAAAACTAAGGTTTATTTTCTGATGTGATTAGATGTTTTATGTTATTATCAGTTAGTAGTTTGTGTATAGTCTGATGGTTGTCGTTGTTGGTTTCAATACACATACCGCATTCCGATGAGATATATTCGGGAACAGGAATGATTCTGCTTATTATATGATTAGCCTGAAGTAGCTTATCGGCTTTTATAACCATTCTCACCGATTCAAAAGTTAGGAATGTTCGTGGCATATCAAATCCTTTTGGGTAGCTCTATTAATGCATTTAACAGGAAATCCAGATCCTCTTTGGTATGATAGGGCGATAATGCTATACGAACTGTTCCATTTGGGTAAGTATTATAAAAGCTGTGAGCTGCAGGGGCACAATGAAGCCCGCACCTTACTTCAATGCCATATAGACTATATAATTCCTGTGCAAAAATTGACGGAGTAATATCCTTATGTACAAATGAAAAAAGGGCTCCCTGATGCATTGGTTTTTCGGCACACAAAACTTTGTAGCCCTCAATAGCAGCTACCCCGTTAATCAGATTGTTTATCTCCTGTTGATTTATTCCTGTCAATGGCAGATGGTTCAATGCAGCTAATAAACCAACAATTCCAACAATGTTAGGTGTTCCGGGTTGAAACTTATCAGGCATAAAGACGGGCATTTCAAAACTATCCGAGCGGCTTCCCGTGCCGCCTTCAATAAGTGTTTGTAAATTATCCGGATTTTTAACATAGAATCCTCCTATGCCTGTGGGTCCAAGTAATCCTTTGTGACCTGTAAATGCAAAGTAGTCAACACCCCATTCATCAATTTTAATCGGAACATGACCTGCCGATTGACTGCCATCCACCATAAGCGGAATTTTATTGGCCCAGCGGCTTATTTCTGCAATTGGTTGAATAACTCCGCTTACATTACTTTGGTGGTTAATAATTATGAGCCCTGTATCAGATAGATTTACTTCATTCAGCCTTTTTAGGTTGATGGTTCCATCGTTATGAGCTGGTAATGTTTCAATTGTAATATGCTTGTTTTTTTGAAGAATATTTAGGGGCCGCATAACAGCATTGTGTTCCAATGGAGAAACAAGTACTTTCATGTTTTTAAGCGGAAGACCTTTAATAATGGTGTTGATGGCCATGGTAGCATTGGCACAAAAACTGATATTATCACTTTGTTTGGTCCCAAGTATCAATCCAAGTTTATCGCGACACTCCTCTACAAGTTGTGTTGTTTCATAAGCTCTTGGGTAGGCTGAACGACCATAGGTGCCACCGATTTCAGTAAGATAATGTCCTATTTTGATGGCTACTTCGGGTGGTTTTGGAAATGAAGTGCCGGCATTATCGAAGTATTTATTCATGGTACAATAACCCTGGGGGCTTCAATTAACAGTGATGTAATATGCATCATGTTGCTAACCAGGCCAGTTTTAATTTTTTCCTTTATCTGAAAGAAATCAACACAGGTTCCACACAAAACAATCTGAACTCCTTTATTCTCAAGCTCTAGTAAAGAATCTGCGGTGTCAGTTCCATCGGCAGCCAATAAAACACCGGCATTGTATAATATTATGTGTTTGGGTAACTGTTCCTGCTTTATCAGTGAATTAAGAAATCCCCTGATAAGGATTTTCCCCAATTCATCGCTGCCATTGCCCATACAGTTGCTTTTTATAAGAACGATGAAGTTGTTGGGTTGAGACTTATTCGTATCTGACATGATTATTTGATAAAAGATATGTGTTTTAATTTTGGATAAAGGTACAAGTCTTCAACTATAATATGAACTTTGATAGTAATCTTTCCTCATTCATTAATTCTATTTTTGCACTTTAAGCAAAAGATTTGATTGTATTAAAGGTAAATAAGAGCTTCTGTAATGGTGGATAATTAATTAATATTGTTTTGTTTTCTTGCTATACAAGTGTGGCCCACTTTTTTTACATACTTAAAAATACTTCCACAATGAGAATGAGAAAGGTATTTGGATAATGTAAATTCCTGAATTAATTGAGTTCCCGGTTAAAATATGTCTGCTAGCGGACTTTCTGTATTAATGCATCTCGTATTATCTTTCGCAACTCCATCTGTTTGTTTGAAACAACACCTTTAACTACAGGTTTATAATTTTTGGCATACTTGGGCAGTCCTAGTTTGGTTCTAAAATCATCCTCATCGCCCTTGATGCTCAGTCTTAGTCTGAAAGGTAAGGGTGATTCAACCACCGTTATAATATAATCATAAGTCAAATTGGTGTTATGCCTGCCGCCAACCACCGCTCCATATTTATCTATCTCTATAAGAAGTGGATAAACATCAATTTGATCTTTAAATATAGTGAATTCGGCAAATAAGTTTTTAACTCTATTTTCTGTTTTCTTTTTAAACATGAGCTTCTTTGCTATCATGCTGAATGTTTCCCCATCCATTAAAACCAAATCTTGCCCACTTATTGAGGCGGCTCCCAATAAGGTGGATGTTTTTATATTGTAGGTGGAATCCATATAAGTTTCGATGGCCATATGGAATTCACCATTCCCCCCAAATGAACGCAGCATGGGCATTAGTGAATCAACTTCAGGTATCATTTCAAGTAACTCACTTATTTCAACATCCAGTAAGTGGTAGTCTAAACCAAGGTAAATATGGTTTTTACGTGGTGTTTTATACATGGCTGTTAGTTGTGCCCGGGCAGCGGGGGTAGAAAATTTTAACTCATCCAAAACCAAGATACCATCTTTGACCCTTACATTACCTTTTATATCGGAAGCAGTGGTGGTGAGGTATGAGGCCTGTTTGATGTATGTACTGAGAAATAAATCTACTCCTTTGGGAACCATGTATGGTCCATCTTCCGATGGTTTATCCTCCGGTTCAGGGTTGCTTCCAATGCCATTGGTTAAGTTCATAAGTTGATAAACATCAGTACTGTTAGATGCAAACTTGAAATCACCTCTTAGTAATGAGTCGCCTCTGAAATACGAAAGTATATTTTGCAGCTTTCCCGATAACTCAAAATCGGAGTTGCTAATAATAACACGGCTTTCTTTTATATCGAAGACTTCCGGATCGAAATCCATTTTTATAGCAGGAATATATATGGGATATTTCAAATCGGGTGAGGCAATATAGCCTTTGTCCATATTGATAAAGCCTTTAACCAGCCATTTCAGAAACACATCACTCTGGGTGTTGTCATTCACAATTTTAGTGTCAATGTTTACCTTCTCCAAATCAGCAATTGAATGGCCCATTGCAATATTCATTACATTGCTGTTATAGTTCAGCTCAATTTTAGGCTGGTCTATTCCTTTACCCGGAGCCAGCGATACTTTTCCGTAAGGTTTTTGAATGGCCAGTGAAATGGTATCCATTGTTGCCGTTAAGCTGTCCATTGCAAATGAGCAAATCAAATCAGGAATCCGGGTTGTATCTCTTACATCAGACGTCTCAACCGATATGTTGGCATTTTTTAAAAAGGCTTGGTAGCTGTCTGTTTTACCAGCTTCCAGGTTGTTAGAGAATATTTTGGTAAATAAAAATTTTGTGTTTCCAGATGATTTAAAATGGTTTGGTAAGGAGAACTCCAGCTTTGATTGGTCGGTTTTAACCCAAAGACTATCGTAAACAACATCCAGATTGGTCAATAACAAATTTCCGTTGAGCTTGAGTTTTTCAAGCTGCATCTTTTGTATTTGCGACAACGAAAAAGCTGATTTTACCCTTCCCTGAGCACTTCCTTTCATGCTAATCTTCATATCTGAAGGAATTATGGGCTTAAATTCATCGAGAGTTAATGCAGCATCGGTTGTTAAGTTGATGTAAATATCTGAAAAAAGATTATTTACAGTACCACTTGTTTTTATAGTCGATTTGGGTGTACGGGCACTAAAATTGTTGATTTTGACGTACGAAATATCATTGTTTTTTAAATCGGTATAAATATTCAGATCGCTGTTAATATTATTGAGTGGAATAGGAAAGCTCTGGTATTTCAACTTACCGTTCTCCATAAGTAACTTAATATCCATTAGGGGCATCGACGATTCGCCATAGATTCCCTTTATTTTACCGGTGGACGTTATTAAACCATCCACCTCAATACCTTGCAAATACGATTGGTAAGATGGAGGTATAAGGGCAATAACGGTCTTTACAGGCCATGTTTTGAAATCGTAGTCTATATCGGTAAGGATTATATTTTGGATGGTATCATTTTCAATGCTCCCATTTATAACGATCCCCAAATCGTTTATATTTAAAGTAGCCTTGTTTAACCATATCTGTTGTTGTGATAAATTTATATTTGCTGGCAGGTTGAGTTGAACTGCCGCGTTCTGCAAGTATTTTTCGCCATTATATTGAAACGAGACGTCCGATTGGTTTATAATTAATGCGCCGCTGATGCTGTCTTTAATAAATGATCCTGATAGTTTTGCCGACAGGTTGTGGATGATAACTGATGTGTTGTTTTGTTGTTGAATGGAATCAGGATTTGACGTTGTGTGTAATAATTTTTGATCGTTGTATTTGATTACTATATCCGACCTACTTACATCCACCTCTCCAATGAGGCTGTCCTGATGAAGAGAACCCGACATTTTTGCATATAAATTATTGACTTCGGCGTTTATGTTGGCATCATGATCAATATAGGAGAGGTTTATGTTTTCCAACCCGACATCGCCCAGATTAATAAAATCGAGAGCTATTTCTGATTCAGGCTCAGGATCGGCAACTGTATCGGTTAGCAATACATTAAAATTGTTATTCCCTTCTGCATCAATATACGCATTGATGGTTCCTTTTATTAGGGATAAATCTGACAGTCTAAGTTCATTGGAGTTCCAGAGAGCCATAATGTCAACAATTCCTACAAACTGTTCAACACTTAACAGAGTGTCGGATGGTGCGCCGGTTAAAGAATTAATCAGAGTCAGATGGTTTACTTTTAATCCAAACTGTGGAAACGTACTGAAGAAAGTTAATTCAACCCGGCCAATATCCGATTGGCATGAAATGAATTTATCGGCCTGATTGCGTAATATGGGTGTTAGTTTTTCGGGAGTAAAAACCAACCAAACAACAATACTTATGGTTGCAATAATTAAACCCAACAAGGAGGCCAGAAAAATTAAAGAGACTTTTAGTAACTTCTTCATAGTATATTTGGAGAGAAATAAAAAAAACTCACAGTTAAAGCTTTCTTAAACAGCCTTAACTAATTAACCCTGGTATAAGAATAACTTGAATACTCATCTTCATATTTCAACGTTGTAGAAGTCAGTTCGGTAACTGTATAAACCTTTGGAACATTACCTCCAATTTGCATAATGAAAATATGAGTTAATTCCGATTGTTCCAATGTCCAGGTAAATGTCGTAGCTTCCTCCTCAGTAACCTCATCGCTTGTATCCCAATTTTTACCCATTCCACCTGAGATATATTTATAATAATCAGTTCCGGATACCCATGTCCCAATTAATAATGTTTCTTCAAAAGATTCTTCCTTTTGGCAGGAGAAAAATAGAGAAGATATAAGAACACAAGAAATCAGATAGAAAAGTGTCTTTTTTACTCGTGATTTATTCTTATTTATCGATGGTTGAAGCTCGTAAGAATGTTTATCATTGCGATTTACACTTCTTGAATATGCTTGATTCATAATTGAAAATTAATGTGTTTAGTTAATACACTTTTTGAAATTAATTGTTTCATTTTTTTAAGAATATTTCCCTGCGGGAAGCCACATTTTAAAGAATAAACAAAGTAAAAGCAAAGGTATAAAGATTCTTATTTATCAATATCCTTGTTTGTTTATTTCTAAGGAAGGAACTTCGCCAGGCTCTATATTTTTCATAAATATCCGGGTTTTATAAATAATTTTATTTTCTTACTGATTCATAATTTTCTTACAAAATTAAATAAACCAAGTCTCTCTTTAATATAAAAGTATAATCTACTTATCAAAATTTATTATGATGGTTGATTCATACAAAGGAGGTGCCAAAAGTTTGACTTCGTGTTTTAAGGAAAAGATATTAACCTTTTTTTTAATCTTTCCGGGATATCCCAACAATAACGCCTAACTTAAATTGCATCAAGATGGGTTTAATTATATACAGTTTATATTCAGTTGGAGTAGTTCATCAAAACCACGAATATGAAAAATTTCATTTATTCGCTTTTCATTTTTCGCTAATTTAGCCTGTTATTACGAGGTTTATTATTTCAAATAACGGTTAATTATTAGATAAATATAATAAAGATATGGATGGACAGGAACGAAAAAACATAAAACCAGGGATTAAGGTTTCCATTGTTCTTAAAAACGATCAACGCACGGGACACTTAACCCATGGCATTGTAAAAGATATTTTAACAAAAAGTCCTTCTCACCCTCACGGAATAAAAGTTAGGTTAACCGACGGGCAGGTGGGACGTGTAAAAGAGATTGAAGAGTAAAAAATTTGATTAAGAAGCAATTATGACTACAAATGGAGTCTAAAATTATTATATTGTTGGATGAAGATACTGTAAATTGTGTTTAAACCTCAACTAAGAAATTAAACTGCGTTGCTTCTATAGAGTAACAAAGGGTGAGGGCTTGGTTATTATTATACTTATTGCCTGTTTAGTTAAACGACATTGAGTTAACTAATTATTCATCATAATAAAAATAAACTCACGAGCTAAGGTTACAATGAAAAGAAAACTGTTTTTATCAGTATTAGTGCTATGCTTTTTATCAGTTCCACTTTTTGGGTTGGAGAAGTACAATTATGTTGTTTCACTTGATGGTAGCGGAGACTTTACTTCCATTCAGGCTGCCATTGATGCATCTAAAGCTTTTCCCGATTCAGTTGTCACAATTTACATTAAAAACGGTTTGTATCACGAAAAAATTAAAGTTCCGGCATGCAATACCCGATTAGCTCTTATAGGTGAAAGCAAAGAAAAGACCATTATTTCTTATAACGACTATTTTGATAAAATAGGTAGAGGGCGAAACAGTACTTTTTACACGTACACTTTACAGGTGGAAGCTGATGATTTTTATGCCGGGAATCTGACCATTGAAAATACTGCCGGTTGTGTGGGGCAAGCTGTTGCTTTGCATGTGGAAGGAAACCGGTGCATGTTTAAAAACTGTAGGATTATAGGCAATCAGGATACTCTTTATGCAGCAGGAGAGGGTAATCGTCACTACTTTAAAAGTTGTTATATTGAAGGTACTACTGACTTTATTTTTGGAGCATCAACGGCCTTATTTGAAGAGTGCATTATTCATAGTAAAAGCGATTCGTATATTACTGCTGCCAGTACACCATTTAATGTATCATTTGGATTTGTATTTATCCAATGCAAAATAACTGCCGATGATGGTGTTTCAAAGGTTTATCTTGGAAGGCCATGGCGCGATTATGCTAAGGTTGTTTTTTTGAACTGCAGTTTAGGCCAACATATTTTACCCGAAGGGTGGTCGAACTGGGATAATACACAAAGGGATAAAACTGCCTATTTTGCCGAATATAAGAATACTGGTTCGGGGGCAAATGCAGCCGAAAGAATAAGTTGGAGTCATCAGCTAAAAACAAATGAAGCCTTAAAATATACACGCGATAATATATTAGCTACTGATGGTGTAAGTTGGATAAGGGAATAATAAATAAACACTATTAATTAGTCTTTTTATTATTGAAATTCAATATTCTGATTATATTAGTTTAAAATTTACTTAGTTTTTCAATTGTTTTAATGAGGAATCCGAAAATCATAAGAGTAGGGATAATTCTAACATTTGTACTGTAATGAGAAGTGTTTTTTATTTGTTCTTATTATGTTGTTTAATTTCAACATTCAGTTTATTTGCACAAGAAAAAGAAACAATTATTGATAACAATGCCGAAAAGGTATCTTTAGGTATCGGAATGGGGTTGGATTATGGTGGAATTGGAGGTAATATTCTTCTGTATCCGCAGGAAAATATTGGTTTTTTTGGTGGAGTAGGGTATGCAATTGCAGGAATGGGATATAATGTTGGAGCCAAGATTCGTTTTCTGTCGGAAAAAAAAACAAGGACAAATTTCTTTTTGATTGGAATGTATGGTTATAATGCAGCAATAGCAGTAACCAATGCTACCAGTTATAATAAACTATTTTATGGTACTTCATTTGGGTTAGGTATTGATACAGGGAAACGCTCTTATAAAAAAGGTTTCTGGACAATGGCACTTTTATTCCCCGTTCGTGATTCAGCAGTAAATGATTATATCGATTATTTAAAAGATGATGTTGGAGTGGATTTTAAAAATGGCCTGTGGCCAATTACATTCTCAATCGGATATCGTTTTGGACTTGATTAATGAAAATTTGGTTGTATTTAATGGCAAATTAATTTAAGGTTTTTGAAATTAATCATAAAAGTTCATCAATCTTTATAAAGTAAGAGACAAAGCTGATGTTGAAAAACTTAACGAAGCTGTTGATTTTTAATTGCAAAATTCAATAAGTAAGATTCATATCACTTTTTATGGTAGTATCGAAATTCTGAATCGCTTATTAAATCCTTATTAAACTATGAAAACATACAATTCAAAAGCAAGAACCATTGGTATTCTTACTGGAGGTGGTGATGTTCCTGGGTTAAATCCGGCTATTCGTGCTACTACCTTGCGTGCCATACGCGAAGGCTATCGAGTTATTGGCATAAAAAACGGATGGAAAGGTGTTATTTCCATCGATCCATCAAAACCTTTCAATGAACAAGAATATTGCATTGAATTAACCGAGGGTATCGTTAATCGAATTGGCCGTACTGGTGGTACATTTCTGCACTCCAGCCGTACAAAGGCCGACAAGGTAGCTCTTAATGATCTGCCTGACCATTTAAGAGGAAAATATAAAAATCCGATAAATGATCTTACTCCATCGGCACTTGAAAATATTGAATATCTTGAACTCGATTATCTTATTCCTATTGGCGGAGATGACACCCTTAGTTATGCCTATCGCTTACATCAGGAAGGTGTCAAGATTATTGCCATACCCAAAACAATGGACGGCGATGTGCCTGGCACAGAGTATTGCATAGGCTTTAGCACCTGTATAACACGCACCATTGAACTGACTCATGAGTTAAGAACTTGTGCCGGCTCACACGAACGCTTTCTCGTACTTGAGGTGTTTGGACGTAATGCAGGTTTTTCCGCCCTTTTACCCACGTTAGGTGGCGCAGCCGATCGTTGCGTTATTCCCGAATATCCATTTGATATAGAAAAACTAACAGCTCTAATGGTTGAGGACCGCAACCACAATCCCAGCAAGTATGCGGTGTTATTGGTTTCCGAAGGAGCCAAAATGGCAGGAGCAGATGAGATATATGCCAGTAATGAGGTCGATAGCTTTGGACATAAAAAGCTGGGAGGTATTGGGGAGATTGTGTGTAGCCAACTAAAAAAACGCTCCGCTAAATATAATAATGGACGTGAAATAAATATCATGAATCAGAAACTGGGTTATCTGGTACGTTCAGGACAACCTGATGCTCTCGACTCTATTGTTCCTACTGCCTATGGAAACCTGGCTCTCGATCTTATTGCTCGTGGCATGTTCGGACAGATGGTATGCATACGTGACGGGAAATACGATTATGTTCCTATTGATGTTGTTCGTAAAGATGCAAATGGCGAAAGCATAAAAAAGGTAAACGTTGCAAAATTTTATGACACAAACCGCTATCGCCCTATTTACCAGAATCTTATTGGAGATCCCTTGCTGATTATGACCCATGACTAAACAAAGAAAGCGTAATTGTTACCACACTACCAAAAATCTTTAATATTACATTGTTAAAAGATCTATGATAGTGAAGTGTTTTGAAAATTGTGTTCAAACAGAAGAATACTAAAAAATACTAGTAACCGGGAAATAAATTGACTTTGAGATTTCTCGTTTCGTTACTAATGATAGATCCTGCGCTACCAATAACAGGTTTGCGATTCATTGATAATAAGATCCATCGCTGCGCTACCAATGACAGATTTATGATCTCTCTGTCATGTTCACATTTTGCCCAATTTATTGGGTGGCGACTCTGGATGACAGGCTGCCGCGAATGAATTAAGGGTTAGATCCATCGCTTCGCTACCAATGACAGATTTATGCTCTCTCTCTGTCATGTTCACATTTTGCCCAATTAATTGGGTGGCAACTCAGGATGACACCGCTCTTTTTTAATGGGAGATAGCTGGGGGTTTGAGGGGCAGGTGGAGCCTGCCCCTCAAACCCCCAGCTATCATACGTGCAACTTATTGTCCTCCCGCACGGAGTGAGGGATCTAATGTTCAATGTAAGAGGGCGTTTATTTCCATATCAAATGGGTTTGGTTTTTCGCTACGCTTACAATGACAGATTTACAATCTCCCTGTCATGTTCACCTTTTGCCCAATTTATTGAGTGGCAACTCGAAATGACAATCAGCTATTTATTAGGATAGCGTTTTTTGGAATTACTTTTTTAGCTTATATTTTTCAGTCAGTATTTGTTTTTTCTCATCATCCAAAGATCGGAAATACGCTTTCCATCCGGGACAGAAATTGATATGCCAACGCCAGAATCTCCCAATCAATGATTTGGGGTTGTTGTCATATTTAGCCTTTATGGGGCAGGTTTCGCAATTGGGCTCTTTCATGTGTCTATAATTTGTTTTTCAATGGTCACATTGCCTCCCGCCTTTCAGAGGGGAGATGTAGCCCCGATTTTTCGGGGAATTAACTAGTAGTCATCTATGTTTGCGAGTATGATTTTGACTTCGTCGATATAAAAATTCTCATGCTCATTTCATAGCTGATCAGATAACAAAATTGAAAGTAAATTTACGATTTAAATAATCTTGAGAAAAACAATTCTATGAATTTTAACCGGACACCAATGATCAGAAATGAACTTACCGTTTTTTGCATATAGAAAGAATTTTCGCCAACACTTTAGGATTAAGGCTGTTTTAAAAATGCAATAAACCGAAATTGACCCAAAAGCGAACTATGAAATTCCTAAATGTTTTTATTTTCTAATAGTTTTAGGAATTTGTTTGTCTTTCCTCTATGAAAACAATAGCGCGTAAACGGTACTTAGATATACTTAGTGTTCTTAAAGACAGTGGTTTAATTAAAATTGCCACAGGTGTTAGGCGTTGTGGAAAATCAACTTTAATGACACAATTTCAAGA
>CAZSQG010000047.1:0-30600 GCA_964608615.1 uncultured Marinilabiliaceae bacterium | reverse complement strand
CCCGTGCGGCTTAAGCACTTGAACGAAGAAAATATTTTTTACCGGACAATATTGAAAAACTATATAACAAGTATTGTTACAACCAAAATGTATACATTAAGTCATGTATCCAATTTTGTAACAAATGAAGTTTCGTTAATGATCACTATGGTGTTAAAGAAGATCTCTGATTAACAGAGCCTAAATGCATGAAGAACCAAGGGTTGAATAATAAGATGTTAATTTGCAAACTCGGCTTCAATTTCTACAAGCAAATCTTCGCGACAAATATCAGCCACCACATAAACAGCAGGAGTGGAGCCAAATTTTTCTTTACAAATTTGTTTTACCACATTAAAGTGTTCCGGATATTTAATATAGGTTCTGAAGATGCAAATTCTATTAGGGATTAAAATATTAATTTCCGCTTGTTTTTGAAGGTTGTCGGGTGATGATAATTTCAGGATATTGTCGATGGTGGTTCTGGTTTGCAGCTCAATATCATTTAATCCAATGGTTTTTTGGCCAATAATTGATGCCGTTCCTGAAACATAAAGTGTTGAGCAATCAGTGAGAATAAGTTTTGCCCTTTCGAACTGCGGAGCCTGCTTACATGTTTTACCTGTAAGCACAGAACCAATAAGTTCGTCCTGATCATAAAGATAGGGATTTGCCTGTTCCGGGTTTTGAATGGAAACGGCCTGTTTTTCATCTGACAAGTAATTGGCACAAAAATCGATGGATACGCCACCGGCCCGGGTGCCGATGCCTGTAGCAGCCGGATAGCCTTTCACCGTGCGGTATTTACGGTAGTATTGGTTTCGGATTTCATTGAAAATCTGATAATGCTGAAAGCGGTCTTCTCCCACATTGTCAAAATCAACAATGCGGGCAATGTAATTCCACTGGCGCACGATGTGGTTAAACGACAGGCCCTCGGCCTCTAAAATCAGCTTCATTTGTTCAAAGGCCTCTATCGCCGAACGCTCAATGGACATTTCGCCCCAGCGGTTGCCCAAACCGGTAGCCCACACCTCTTTTGAACGGGGTGATTCTATAACAGCGTAAGAGGTCTCTTTAAGGGTTTTGAAGTATAACCGGGCTAGGGAAGCATCCACCAGCCCTGCCTCAACAGCAACACTGAAAGGCGTTTCGGGGGCTTCGGCCAAAACGGTAAAGGCCGGAGGGTGATGGCCGAAATGGCTCTGTATGGATTGACGGATGGTCGCCTGCTTCAAAAAATAGTCCTGGTCATCGTGGGTATCAATAAAAACAGTGGCTTTAAAAAGCTTCAGATGACTGTTTTGAAGCTTTTTAAGCTGTTGAAGACATTGGTTCCACTCAATTTCAAAGGAGTCAGCTTTTGAGGGAAGTATGGCATGGTAAACTTTTCTCATCTACGCGTAATCATTTTCCTGGTAAAAAGCCGGAATTCTGTTAGTGTTAACCATCGGGGTTGGATACCATTGAGGTTTTCCTGACCTGGCCGACGGGTTTCTGCAGCTGCAAATATGGTTATTTTTTACCGGTTTGCATAAATGTAACATTTTTGCCGGGGCTTTGAACGGTCCTTCCCAGTTCCCGGATATTCAGTTGAACCGGGGCGTTTATAAATTCGGGAATATTAAACGAATACAATGTGTTGTCGTAGTAATCGGGACTCTTTTGTGGGAGGAGAAATGGCTTACCGAAATTCCCGTTTTCATCAAAAAATGCCAGATAAGGCATTGTGTATAATCCATTTATTCTTCTGCTGCTAAACACAATCCATCTTCCATTCGTTGACCATGAGTGATAACTGTCAACATCGCCACTGTTTATTTCATCGCAATATCTGCTTGTTCCAGATTGAAGGTCAAAAAGTAATAAATCTGATTCTTTATGCCAAATTGGGAAGTTCCCATAGTCTAAAGTGGTAGCCAATAAATAATTACCATCGGGTGAGATGCGGGGAAAGGCAATGCTTTTATTAGTAATAAAAGCATTAAACAAGGTGTCTACTTTGTTTCCGAAGGAACCATTCTGGCTGTTAAAACCGATTCGGCAAAGACTGTATTTTATGTTATTGTAGTTGACTGGCATCGGTTGTGCGGGAGCTGTTGCAAAGTACAAAGAACTATCTTTTGGCGCGAACGAAGGCCATGTTTCATACCAGTCAGGAGAACAAATGGCTTTGGTGGTAAGGATTGTATTCTGGTCGATATTATAGACTAAAACATCCGATTCCGAATCGAATACTTCAACTCGTTTTGGATTACTCGAATGAAAAGTCTGCGCTGTTTTGTTTACACTGTAGGCAATAAACTTTCCGGATGGATGCCAATAGGGATACTGAAAATTTCCAATTGTCTGGTCGGTTTTTGTAATTAGTTTTTGCAAGCCATCGGAGGTATTCAGTATGGTTCCACCCGATGGACCCCGGAGGTGGAACATCATTGTTGATGCGTTATTATGTTGAAATGAATGGCAATTAACACATGATCCGGGAAACAAGGTGTTTTCAACAATTGGAGATTCATTAAAAGAGGACAGCTCTCTATCGTAAATACCCATGTGGCTGAACACTTCGTAACCTGGAGCTATTCGCCGGTATGCTAATCCATAGTCGATAGGATAGGAACTGATGTAAATTGCAAAAGTAGAATATTGGAACCAATCATTTTCCTTTTTTATGGATACCGTAACCTGTAAACTATCGCCTATATTGTTGGATAGTAATTTCTCCCATTTTTTTATTGGAATATCAATTGTTTGTTTTCCCCTGATTTTAAGAATCTGGCCATTATTGCCTGTAAACTCGGCAGCGATGGCGTTATATTGTCCGTTATATTTGAAATTTAAAGGGGCAATGGTGGAGGGTATTGTTACGCCGGTATAATCCGGAAAAATGTCGGGCAGTTTATTAATATGCTCCTTTACCACAATTGTTTCCCTGCAAGCAAGTAACGTTAGTAAACACACTAACAAAGTATACCTCAATCGCTTCATATCTCTCTTTTTTTTAGTTTCTGAAATGTAAGTAGTACCAGTAGGAGTTCGAGTATTCTTTTAGCAGAATTCTTTTAGCATCTCTTTGAGTCGTATAAATTTGACCATACTTCATAACTCTTTCCTTAACAGAATTATTAATTGGGAATGGAATATTTTGGGTGGGATCCATATTCGATAAACCCCAAAGGTAAATAAGGGCTTCCTGGTGGCTCAAAGGAATGTCATTTGAGATTAAATGGCTGCCCATAGGGAAATATTGAGAAAATTTTTTCAAATCTTTCGATAATAAGCAATAAGCCAAAAGGTATTCATAAGCCATTCTGTTATTTTTGTTGGATTCAAAAAGAAGCCCCAGCATTTTATCATGTTCCTGAGCACTGAAAAAGAAATCTTCAGAAATTTTATTTTTACGTATTTGTCCCCATTCTGAATGTTCATTAATCTTTTCGTCATTGCCTAAATATTCCATTGTTTGAGTAGCCCAATGCCGATAAAACAACGTTTTTTGTAATAACTTCAAATATTTAGCGGTTAAAACATAGTCTCCGTTAATAAGGCTTGTTTCTGCTAATCGCATAATACCCCTGGAGCTTTTATTATGGTTTGGAATTGCTTCCATTGATTCAAAAGCATTCCTTTGCGCAGTGTTAACTAAACCAAGATGGTAATAAATTTCACCTGTCATCAAAGGGGTCGTAAAATCCCGGCTGAATGCCGGAAATAATCCTTCAGTACCATTTTGAAAGAAACCGAACATTTTTTCTCCAAGCAGGTTCTCTTTGCCCAGGGCCAGGTTTAACATGGATACAGAAAGTGGAGAGTGGGGTTGGCTTTTGTTTGCTTTTATCAGGATTTTATTCCATTGCCTTGTTCTGGCATAATAGTCATATACCATTATCTCTTCTTTATTGAAATCAGCAAAGCCTCCCACAAAAATGAAAGTTGCACAAAAAATGAAAGGGATTTGAATATGTTTGTAAATAGATTTTTGGGTGATTTTTTTGGGCAGCAGAGCAATGAAAAAGGGCGTAAAAACGATAAAGAATGGAGGCGCCCAGAATATCAGGGTTGAATATACCGGGAAACGAAAAAATCCTACACCAAAAAATATTTGTTTTAAGAGTAATTGAGGGAGTAGTTGCTTTACAATGAACGGCATTATGAAAGAAATCAGCAAAATGGAAAAGAAGAACCATAATGGTTTGAACTTTTTAAATTTGCGAAACTCATAGGTTAGTATTAAAAGAGAAAAAAACACATAAAACCCTCCGATAATCCAATAGATAAAGGGGAGGGCTATGATTGATAAAAGCATTCGGATTTTTGTCTTTTCAATTTTCAAATAAAGAAAAACGAAAAGGGCAAGAAAGTTAAAAGCAATAACACCTGATATTAAATAATTTTCATCGCATAAAAGCGCTATTGCAATTATAGACGGAATAAATGTTAAGGAGTAAAACAGGTTTTCTCCATTAACAATTCTGCTAACAGATAAAACAAGTTGCTGTAAAGTGATTAGAAGTATAGAAATAAATACAGCACCAAGCGTTGGATAAAAATAGAATTGGGTTATAAACGAGCCCAAGAATGTTGAAACACCTCCTGGGGCAGCTATTTGATTAATCAAATGCTCAATGGTAAATGTAAAAAATTGAAGCTGTTCCTGATAAGATAAATGAGCCCGATAAAATATTGCAAAGAAAACAAAGGAAAACAGGAAAAATCCTAATGTTTGTAAGTTCTCGATTGTTGCCCATTGTTTTATATTAATTTTCATCATCAGAAAGATCGTTTAATTTATTGTTTATCAAAGGTCAAATTACTGGCTGACATATTGAAACTGTTCGGCATCAGAGGTGTTATAAATATTTTCAATTTCTTTAGAGTTAAATGGAACCGGATCCTTTGATAGTTCCGGGATATTAAACGATTTTAATGTAAAATTATAGTATTCTGGATTTTTCTGTGGAAGCAAAAACGGTTTATTAACCTTGCCAAAGGTATCGATATAACAAAAGTATGGTTTCCCATACAATCCATTGTCACGTTTGCTAGCAAAAACAATCCAGCGACTATTCGAAGACCAACTATGATAAGTGTCAGAATATTTCCCGTTAACAATTTTCAGGCTATCAATTTCAAATGTTTCTAAATTCATCAATTGGAGGTCTGCCTCCTGATGCCAGATTGGAAAAGTTCCATAATCAGAAATAGTATAAAGAATGTACTTCCCATCAGGAGAAACCTTTGGAAAACTTACTGACTTATTCCAATATTGTGCATTATATAATGTATCTATTTGGGTGCTAAATGTAAAAGTGGAATCATCAAATGTAATGGAACACAAGCTATATTTTACTTGCTTAACACTATCGGGTAAAGACATTCTTGGTGCAACACAATAATAAATTGTTTTACCATCGGCCGAGAAGCATGGAAAAGTCTCAAGAGCTAGTGAATCAGTTAAAACAGCAGGTTGAAGAATAGTGTTTTCATCAAAATCCACAACAACAATATCTGAATTAGTATCAAAAACTTCCAATCTTTGGCTACCCGATGAATGAAAATTTGGAATAATAATGTTGGTTGAAAAAACTCCATAGCGACCAGAAGGATGAAATCCTCCATACACAGCGCTAGAAATCATCCCATTAGCATTAAGTGCAAGTTTACGAAGCACTCCATTACGGTTTAGGATAGTGCCACCATTATTGCCCCGTATGTGAAACATCGATAAATCCTCACTATTATTACCATATATATGGCAATTCATGCAAGAAGTATTTAGCAGATTGTTATCAGCCATAACTTTAACATCGAAATTTTCTATATTCCTTTCACATAATTGCAATCTGTTCCATACTTCATAACCCGGTTCAATCAGACGATAACTGAGGTAGGGGTCTAGTTTGTCGTTTACTACAAACCAGTGAAATGGGATATATGAGACCCAAGCTCCTTTTTCCAGAGCAGTGATAAATACGGTTAAGGTGTCTTCGGATTGTAAAATTTTTTTCCACTCTTTTAAGGGAAAGAAAGCTTTGTTTTTTCCATAAATAACCAAACTGTCCTTCTTTCCAATAACTTTTACTTCAATAGCCTGAGGATTGGTTTGTAAAATGAAGTTTAAGGGTGCAATATTAACAGGGATTGTAACATCAATGTAGTCGGGATAAATATAGGGCAATTCATGCACAAACTTAATGTTTTCAGGTTTGCGGACACATGCTCCAACCAAAAAACTAATAATAGTTATGAAGAGAAATCCTTTTTTCATTTTTTTTGGAATGTTGCAAAGTGATAATAAAACCAGTAGGAATTAGAAAAATCAGACTCAAGTTGCTCGGCTAATCCTTTATCATACATTTCTGTGTATGTTGAAAAATCCTTAACTATTTCAGCAGGTATTTGGTAGGAAGAAAATTCTTTCTCCGAAACCTTTTGTTGAATCAAATAAATAAGTAAAGCTTCTGCATAAATCTTTTTGGGCATGAAAATTAAAGGCTTATAGTAGGCACTATAATCCTCCACAAAACTTGGGATGTTTTTGTTAAGCAATTGATAACAAAGCAGGTAGTCGCAAGCGGTATGATTCGCAGGGTTATTATCCAAGAGGTTTCTAAGTGAGGTAACTACATCTAATCCTGATCGTAAAGTGTCAATTTTAGTATGGCCCCTTTTTTTTGCAGCCAGCCAGGTTCTGTATGCTTCCGTTTGATTTTGCGGCATTCTTGATTTTGCCCAGTTATTATGACAAAGTGTATGATTTAAAATTAATAAATACTTTTCTGCCGCTTTTGTTTCACCAGTGATCAGGTTTATTTCTGCCAATCGTTTTATCATTCTGCTACTTCTGTTATTGTATGAGAAGATCTGGCCTAGCATGGCCGAATGTTCTGCCAGGGTCATGTCTCCTAACAAAAACCAAGCTTCATTACTAAACAGGATTGATAGAACAGAAGAGTGGGGCCCAATTTCCAGAAATAGGCCTTTCGAGGCCGGTTGGTAATAGTTCAACAAGTTTTCTGGAAGATCATTCATATGACTATTGGCCAGATTGTAAAAATAAGTTGCGCTCGTATTCTTTAGATCTTTTTGTTTTGCTTTTTCTAAAACAACATCCCAATTACCAAAGTACCCTTCGATATCCATTGACAGAATCAATTCTCGTTCTATGTCAGGTAGATTCAAATAATTGCTCCATACAGTTTTTAATGGATATTGGTACGACTGATATAATGTTAATAAATAATGGCTGCGTAAAATCATTGGGAAGGCCAATACAAATAAAACATATAAAAGCGGGGCTTGCCAATTAAATTCTTTAATCTCATGTATTAAAATGATTATGAGGATAATCCATATGCCATAACCAAAGAGCCAATAACCTATACCAAGAAGAAATATATTAACGATAAACGCAGTTAATCTGGTTACGTTTAATGATATACTGATCCAGCCCAACAAAAAACCACCCAATAATGATATTGAGGAAGATAACGGATAGGTCAACCCTGTGTTACGGAGGGCTTCTATAGTAGTTATTATTAATGCAATAATTAGGGCATATCCAGGAACGAAAATTTTGCGGGTAGTTTTATAAACGGTCCAAATCAGAAGTAGTAAAACTATCGTTAAGGTAGTTGCTCCACCTGCAACGTAATAAAAAAACTGGGTGAAAAAATCGCCCGTTAAACAGGCAAGCCATGCCGGATAATCAAAATATGAAGCAATATAATCCTTTGTGAACACGAACAATTGCATTTGTTCACGATGGAATAAATGATATGGATAAAAAAGCTGAAAAAAAAGAAAACAGACGATTCCCCATAAAAATGCGGTAATTGTTATTGATTTTGGGGTGAATTTAATAGGACTTTTCATCTTTCTGCTTGATAATCCATGAAGGGTTTTATGCTTGTCGAAAACTCTGATAGTAATGAATTGGTTACTTAATTCATTTGAAAAGGGACTCGATTTCCATACGTTTTTCTTCTGCTATCTCATTCCCGGTGTGTTTGTACAGGAATTGCCCCAAGGTATTGTTTCCCATTTCTTTTAATAAAGTGTAATTAAGTTCGTGGGATATTTTTATTATGCTATCCAGTTTTTGTTTATGTTTCACCGAATCGGGCAGGAGTGATGCTTTATGTTCTTTATTAATTGAATTCCAGGAAATAATCATGTTTTCTTTATGAGTTTTCCATCTTTGTAATGCATCATTTTGCGGAGTTCCTGTTGACGTACTGTTCTCTGCTAAATATGCATTGATAATTCCTGGTTCGGTTACCACAAGTAATTCCTGGAGCATTATTCTTAATTGTGGCCGTGTTCGAATGATGGCCATACGTTCAACTGTTCCTGAAAAAGAAAATTCTCCATTTTTTATAATGGTTGAATCTACATCGGCAACAGTGTGCTCTTCCATGGGAACCAGGAATACCCATTCACCATCATACTTAGTGTCAGATAATTTTCCTTCAATTTTAAATGTTGGAGATTGACATGACACAACTAAAAACAAGAGGCAATAAACGAAGTTTCTTTTAATCATATTGTTATTTTCTAATAAATTCCATTTCTATCCGTTTGGACGACATCAGCAAATTCTCTGTTTCTTTGGCATTAAAAGGTACTTTACCCGAAACAAATTCCATTGAATTATACGATAGGAATAAGTCCTGGTAGTATTCATATGGATTTTCCTGAGGGAGTAGAAATGGTTTCCCTGCTGTTCCATTATCATCCATATAAGCTATATAAGCCCTTGTAAACATACCATCTTCCCGACGACTTCCAAAAACAAACCAGTGAGAATTTGTACTCCAATTATGATAGCTTTCGGCATAATCACTATTCACTTCATCAAGAGATCGTTTAATTCCTGTTTGTAAATCAAGAAGCCAAAGGTTTGAATCTTTATGGTACAAAGGGAAATTGCTATAGTCCGACATTGTATACATGAGATAACGGCCATTATGGGATTCTCTTGGCAAAGTAGCACTATTATTTTCTGAAACTGCATGTATCAAAGTATCTACTTTATTTCCAAAGGTTCCTGTTTCATGGAAAAATGGAACAGAACAGATATTATAACGGGCTTTTTTTATTTCCTGAGGCATCTTTCTTGGCTCAGCTGTGCAAAAATACATGGTCTTTCCATCGGCCGAGAAGGATGGATATGTTTCAAAGGCTTTCCCTGCAATCAGGTTGTTGCAGATTAATTGATTATTGCCAATGTCGTAAAGAAGAATGTCAGAATTTTCGTCAAAAGAATCAATTAAATCATTTGGAGTGGTATGAAAAGACTGTCGTACCAGGTTTGTCGAATACGCGATGTAACGGCCCGATGGATGCCAGTAGGGGTACATTATGGATCCTAATATAGAATCGGATTTGGACTTTAATACTTTAATTTGATTATTGGATTTAATTAAAGTAGCACCATGTTCTCCCCGAATATGAATGCTTTGTTGATAGGGATTGCCCTGATTAAACGTGTGGCAATTCATACAACTGTTTGTGATTTGGGTGTTTTCAATGATGGCTCTTTGTTTAAAATTCGACAGGTCACGTTCATAGATGCCCATATTGCTGTAGGTTTCATAACCCGGAGCAATTAATCGATATACAATGCCATAATCAATTGGATGAGAACTAATATAAAGAGTAAAGGGCTTATATTGATACCACAAATCTTCTTTTTTCAAGTGAACCAGCACAGAGATACTATCGCCTTTGTTAATATCAAGAAACTCATGCCACTGTTTTACAGGAATAGCGATGGCTCCTCTGTTTTGAATATGTAGAGCGCTTTCATTTTTCCCTGAAAACTCAACATCCAGAACATCATAGTCGCCTTTTAAAGTGAAATTTAAAGGTGCTATATTATAAGGAATGGTTACTCCTGTATAATCGGGGAAAATGGAGGGTAACTTGTTAATAATTTTTGTATTGGTTACTTTTTCTTTGCACGAAAAAGAAAAAATCAGGATCATGAGTATGGATAACGATTTATGCATGTTCGGTATTTTGAATCAATAAATAATACCAGAATGTGTTTGCGAATTTTTCCAATTTTTGTGCTCTGCTTTCCGATTGTGTTGAATTGAAAACTGAAGCAAAAGCGTTCATTTGTTCAATGGTTTGGATGCTGATTTTCCAGGGTAGCTCTTCCAGCTTTTTATGATTAACCGACCATGTGAAAATTAACGCTTCCTGAAAGTGCTTTGGAATAAATAAATAGGGAATTTCATGTCCAAGCGTATAGAAATTAAGAAACCCCTGTAGGTCCTTCTCTATTAACTTAAGGGCCATCAAGTATTCAAAGGCGATTCTATTATTTGGATTACTTTTTAATAAAAAAGCTAACATGATATCCTGAGTCTCATTATTAAAGTAAAAATCATCCTTGAAAGCACATTTTCGTAATAATCCAAATTCTGCGTGATTATTAATGGCACTTTCATCGTTTAGGTATCGTTCCATTTTATAAGCCCAATTCTTGTAAAAGAGTGTCCTTTTTAGGATTCGTATATATTTAGCCGCAATTATATAATTACCGTTAATAATATTGGTTTCAACCAATCGTTTGTAACATCGCACACTTTTTTGGTAATCGGGGATGGATTCCATGGCCTCAAAAGCATACCGTTGTGCGGTATTGATCATGCCCAAATGGTAATACACTTCACCTGAATAAACAGGGGTTACCATATCTCTTTGATAACCTGGTAAGAGTGATTCCCGACCGTTGTATTGTGGAAAAGTAAACATTTTTTCTCCCAACTGCCCGGTTTTGGCTAAAGCAAGATTCACACAGCTCATGGCCATGGATGAGGAAGGTTTCTTCTTTTCTGCTCTTTTTATAATATCTGTCCATTGACGCATTCGGGCCAAATAATCAAAGGCGAAGGCTTCCTCCTTAGCAAAGTCAAGTGATTTATAAATTGTCCCATATCCTGTTCCAATGATGAGAACCATAAAAACTCCCCAGAACAGGAATATTCGGGTTACCCTAAGGTGATGGCTTAAAAAAGATATTATAAATGGGATTATGGCGACTAATAGGATGATGGTTGTGGTTGCATTGTTTGGAACAGGGAAGCGATGGTAATTAATTCCCTGTATAATTCTTAATAATGGATAATTAGTGATATTTCGAAAGATGAAAATGGTGCAGACATAGAGTAATAATAGTAAAATAGAATACCGAATCCAACCTGAATTGCGTTTTTTTGATTGAGTCCATTCAAATAGTAACGATAAAACAATGAATATAAAGGATGCACCTCCGACTAAACCAAAAAGAAGTGGCGCTAATAATAATCCAAAGACCCGTCGATGACTTGATTCTTTAAAACGGGTATTTGTTAAAGCACCTAATAATGATAATAGTAATGCAATTATGAATGAAAGCATGCTGTTTTCATCAACAAGGAAATGAAGGATAAAGAGAACAGGAATGAACGTTAACGGATAAAAAAATGTTGGAGACTCGGATGTCACTCTCTTAGAATAGAGCCAAATCGAGATCTGAATAACAAGTAATAATAAGGTGATGATACATGCTCCTATACAGGGATAATAATAGAATTGTGTTAAAAACCGGCCTGTATAATCGGCAAAACCTCCTGGTATTAATAATGTAGCAATTAAATAATCAAAAGAAAATTGGAATAATTGAAATTGTTCCTGAAATAAAAGATGATGAGGATATATAACTCCCCAAAACAGAAAAATAGCCAATCCACTAAGGAATGAAGAAAGGATGTTTATTTTTTGGGGGGAATTGAACATTTGGTTGGTGCTTTTTAATTCAAAGTATTAGTGTATAAAATATTATAAACAGATCCTTAATTTGAAGTAAGTAAAAAAATCATAAGGAAGCAATGTTTTCAAGGATTTTTGGTGTACATATAAAGTTGTTATTTATGAAAAAGATAGGGCCCTCTGGGGATCCCTATCTTTCTTAAAATGTTACCTAAATTTTAGGATGGTAATTATTACTCCGGAGTAGATCCTTGAGCCCGGAAGCACCAAAAAAAGGCTTCCCCCCATGATCCGGCACCTGGTGAAGGAGATGCTAACCACAGAACATCCTCATTTAATTTTAATATGTTGTACTCATAAACTGGTGCTTTATTATTATTTGGGTTCACACCAAGGAGCACATTAACACTGCTTGTTTTAAATTTCCCAATGTCCCATCCTTCCAAAGTAATATCAGACATATCAAAGTTAAATGTTCCACTTGCACCGGAGCTTTTAACCAATTGTAGGCCATTTAGTTTAAAGGTCATAAAGGCATCTTTTCCATCTCCGGCACATTCATTTTTCGTGGCTTCATTATCCAGATCACTCATTCCAACGTTCCACCAGGCGGGTCCAACTGATCCCAAATAACCTCCGTTCCCCCATGGTGCATTTTCTACGACACCTGCTGTTGAGTTTGAAGAAATTCCAGTGTATTGATCCCAAACCCATACTTTTTCGCCATTTTCACAGAACAATGCGTATTCTGGAGCAACCGGATAGTTTGGAGACATTTCTTCAATGTTAACGGTGAACTCTTTAGAAACCTGAGTGCCATCAGCATTTAACCCAATTAGAGTGACTACCTGATCACCTGTTGCAAACATGGTTAGTTCGGCATGAGCAGAAGGCTTGGAGAGGACACCATTGGTCCAGGTTGTGTTAACCGGACTATGGGAATCGCATATTACACGGTTTATGTTTTTCCCGTTTTCCTGCACCACGGTAACTGTTCCCATAAGCTCATCATCTGTAATGCCCGTTCCAATTCCATCGCGATCCTCAATTGGATCGCAGCCTGTAAATAAAAGAACGGCAACGCTAAGCGATATTAATATTTTTTTCATATTATCTGATTTATTAGTTTATGAATTATAGCTGGTTAATCATTCCAGTTACTGAATACTGCCGAATTATCCCACCCGGGGTTTTGAACCAAAGCTCCATTTGACAGGTCTATTTCAGATTGGGGAATTGGCATAAAGCCTTTAGTTATCGAATATCGCGAAACATATCCGGCTCCCTGGTCTTTCATCACAGTGGCAATGCCCCTGTTATAAATAGGTTGATTAAGTTGATTGGCTAACACCGTTTCAGCAATTCTCCATCGACGAATATCTCCCCAACGTACCCCTTCAAAGGCTAATTCGTATCTACGTTCTTTTTGAATATTTTCAAGAGAATACTCAACTGCCGGAAGGTCAACTCTTGATCGTACCTCATTCATTCCATCAGCAGTTCCGGTTAACTCAGAGTGCATTAGTAAAATATCAGCATATCGGATTACTGCAAGGTCAACGCTATGAGAACATTGAAAGTCATCTCTTTCTCCATCGCCATAGTAATCTGAAGTCGATGTAAAGCTATTGTATAAATCACCCTTCTCTTTGTTTTTATAAGCGGTAGTTGCCACATATTTCTTTTGCCAAAATCCGGATTCTTCCATTTGGCTATCCGCTCCGTAAATGTAATCCGTTGTTTCGTTTCCATTTAAGATAGAAGCTTCACGGCGTGGGTCATCAGGTTCATCAGTTTCCCATTCTTCCCATAATGCTGGGTTAACTGGTCCCGAACCCCATCCTTGTCCAAAGGGGAATAAATTAATAAACTGTTTGTCATCGCCAGCACCACGGATGCCAAAAAACAAGCAATATTGATTTGAATACCCCGTTACACCATTAGCAGGCCAACCTGCCAGATAAGAAAATTTTATGGCAAAAACATGTTCCTTATTCTGACCATCTCTAACCCATTCGTCGGCATCTTCCACATATGGGTAATCTTTTTTAGAAACTTTATTTGAATAGCTCCATAAACTGCGGTAATCATCAACTAAACCATGCTCTGAATTTTCGATGCAATCTTCAAGAGCTGCGGCTACCTGAGCTGCTGAAAGCGAGGTCCCATCAGTTAAGGGGAGAGATGGTTGTTCGTAAAATCCTGTATAAAAAAGGTAAACCCGTGCCAATAATCCTGCTGCGGCCCATTTTGTTACAGTGCCAGAACTTACTTCATTCCATTTATAGGAGGGCATAATCGAATAGGCTTCCCATAAATCAGATCCAATAAATTTGTAAATTTCCTGAGCATCCATTTGTTGGGGGGCTTGTTTTGCTTCCTCAACATTATCGGGGGCTTTTTCAATAAATGGAATGTCACCAAACATTTTAGTTAATTCAAAATACGAAAAGGCTCGCAGAAACAGGGCTTCACCCATTTTCTGATTTCTTAAATCCTCGTCAGCCACATTTCCTAAGTTTGCGATCGCCATATTAGCTCTGTTAACGCCTTTGTATCTTTCGGTCCAGAATGTGCTGAATCGATTAACATTAGTGTACATCAGGTGGTCGGCAGCCTGAAAATCTTTATCATTTTCACCACCTCCACCAAAACGATCGTCAGAGGCAACTTCAGCTGTTAAAAAGTAGCTGGTGCCACAATCAGATACGGGAGAATTCAATGTTGCATAAACAGCAGTAAGTAGCTGCTGAGCATCGGTTTCATTGACAGGGAAGTTTTCCGAGTTTTTCTTTGTGAGATTCTCTGAGTCCAGAAAATCTTCGCAGCCAGTTAGAAATAAAACTCCTGCGATAGCCAGAAATAATATCTTTTTCATAAAAATACCAGTTTAGAATTTGAGATTAATACCAATCAAATAGGTTCTAGGAGCAGGATAGAATCCAAGGTCGATACCTGAAACCCACGATTTGTCATATCCGTAGCCAATCTCCGGATCCATTCCAGAATATCCCGTGAAAGTGTAGAGATTCTGGGCTTGTACATAAATACGGGCCTGACCAAGAGGCATCGCTGGGAATAATTTTTTGAAGTCATAACCTAAAGTAAGGTTTTGGATTTTCAAAAAGTCAGCGTCTTCTATATAAATATCTGATATATTTTGCCAGTTCGAGTGTGACCCAGGTGTAAGACGAGGCAGTTTATTAGAAGTCCCTTCTCCATGCCAGCGGCCAAAAATATCTGTTGTATAGTTTTGTATCGGGCTGTCGGCAAAGGAACGATAGGACTTTGCAATCTGGTGTCCAAAAGCACCATAGGTGGTTACAGAAAGGTCAAATCCTTTGTATCCAAAATTCATGGCTAAACCTAAAGTCAGGTCTGGATGTGGATTACCTATCATGGTACGGTCTTCTTCAGTAATTGAACCGTCTTTGTTGTTGTCTACAAAAATTAAGTCTCCTGGTTGAGCAGTACTGTACTTTACAGGAGTATTCGTTATTTGTTCCCAGTTTTGGAAAACTCCAGCTGTTTTGTAACCATAAAAATACCCGATGGGATAACCTTCCTGGGCCCGGTACATTTCAGTAGTTCCCTGACTTAATACATTCGCATCACCGTGAATAATTCCTTCGGCATTTGCAATACGCAAAACTTCGTTTTTATTAGAGGCAATATTGAGATTTACCCCATAGTTAAGGTCTCCAGCCCGATCATTCCAGGATAAAGCAATTTCATAACCTTTGTTTTCAACATCACCACCATTAATATAAGGAGCTCCTAATCCGAAGGTGCCAAGAATGGGGGCACGTACCAACCAATCATTTGTGGTTTTAACGTAATAATCAAAGGCTAGTCCTAATCTTGAACCCAGAAAACGGGCATCTAAACCAAAGTTAATTTGTTCGGAGGTTTCCCATGTGATATCCGGGTTTTTCAAGATGTCGGCATACCCTCCAATCGTTTGAGTGGTTTTATCGCTTCCAAAATAATAAACGTTTTTATCATCAAAAGCAAAAGTTGTCAGATATTGGAACCCGTCAATATTGCAGTTTCCGTTTTGGCCCCAGCTACCACGGATTTTTAAGAAATTCATCCAAGAGGCAGTTCCCTCCATAAATGATTCATTGCTGAGCACCCAACCTGCAGATACAGAGGGGAAATACCCCCATCGATTGCCACGGTCGAAGTTTGAAGAGCCATCCGCTCTTAAGGTAACAGAGGCCATATAGGTCTCATTATAGTTGTAATTGAGACGGCCAAAGAACGAAGCTAAAGCCCCTCTTCCCCAGGGACTTCCTCCGGCCGACATTTGGGTAATGGAGGTCGGGTTGGTATTATCTACATAAGCATTTTTCCAGGAACCTAAGAAAATCGTATTTTGACCGGAGGAGGAAATTCCTTCACCCAAGCCCCACCTTTCAACCGATTGGCCTGCAACTACATCAATTAAATGGGCATCGAGTGCTAACCTGTATGACAGGGTATTGTCCAGTGTCCAGCTAAAACCTGCACCTCCGTTTTGATTGGCAGTTTCAGTAGTAATGTTGGTGTTGTTACTTAAACGCCTGATCATATCATACGACCGGTAAGTGTTTGCCGACATCTTGAATCCATATTGGGATTTGAAAATCAGATTCTTTATCGGCTGTATTTGGATATATGCACTTGTCTGTAGGTTGTGATTTTTTGAGAGGTTCCTTCCTCTGGTTGAAAGTGCATAATTGGCAATTGGGTTGGCTGTATTTCCATCAAATAACCAGCCATTATCTGTTTTGTCGTAATAATCATATAAGTTGCCTTCAGAATCGTAGGCCGGCAGTAATGGGGTAGTTATCAACAAGTCGTGGACGCTGTTCCAATAGAGGTTGCCAGTAGCAATTCCGGACCTTTCTGAGTAAGCGTAATTTAATGTTTGCCCAATTGTAAGGGCGTCAAAATCTTTAGCTTTTAAAACAACATGATCAGAGTTAATTCTTAATGTATACCGATCATAATTCGATTGGGTTGGCACTCCTAAAATCCCCTCCTGTCCTGTGTATGAGAAACCTAAAGAGAAGGTGGAATAATCACTTCCTCCCGTTAAATTGATAGAGTGGTTTTGAGTGGGGGCTCCTTCATTATAGGACTCTTTTATCCAATTTGTACCATTCCAGGAGCCGTCTTGAATAGAATTATAAAGATCTTCAGGCAAAATATTTGCCCAATTATACCCGGCAGTTCCGCTGTTGAATCTTACCTCATCCATTATGGTCATATATTCTTTAGCATTCAATAATGGAGGCATTTTATAAATATATTGCTGCCCATAATAGCCATCATAAGATAGTGATACCTTCCCAGACTTTCCTTTTTTAGTGCTTACCAAAATAACACCATTGGCAGCTCTTGCTCCATAGATGGCAGCTGACGCTGCATCCTTTAATACATCTATTGACTCTATATCTGCGGGGTTCAAATTGTTAATATCACCACCGGCCACTCCATCTATTACATATAATGGAGATGAATTCCCAATGGTACCCAAACCCCGTATGGTAACTTTAAAACCTTCTCCAGGTTGGCCCGAACTTTGAGTAATATTTACTCCGGGCGATTGGCTTTGCAAGGCACCTAAAGCGCTAACGGTATTAAGCTTTTGCAAATCTTCTCCTTTAACCTGGACGGTTGCACCGGTCGTCAGTTTCTTCTTTTGAACACCATAACCAATTACGACTACCTCTTCCAGATCAGATACCATATCTTTCATGGTCACTGAAATGTTAGTCTGAGTCCCAACGACCAATTCATGGCTTTCCATTCCAACAAATGAAAAAGCCAATACCGAAGCTTCACTGGCTACTTCAATGGAGAAATTGCCATTAACGTCAGAGATAACGCCATTGGTGGTGCCCTTTTCCATTATTGTAACACCGGGAACAGGATTGTTTTGTGTATCATAAACTACACCAGTCACCCTTTTCTGGGCATAAATGGTGAAGCCTATGAACAAACAAAGAATGAAAACCAAACTTCTTTTTTTCATAGTTCTTGAGTTAGTTTAAAATTTTTAGAGTTTAATGGTGTTTGCATTTGAGCTTTTGTTTTGTTTCTAAAACATAATTTGATTATTTTTAACTTAGTGTTTTAGACAAACATTTTTCTTCGTATTAATTAATTTTCAAGGCGCTTATGCGCAGGATTATAATATTTGGAAAGATAGACGGTAATAAAAAGTTAGTGTTTCTATTACACTTTTCTTTGCGACAGTCAAAATTAGTCTGTTTTGTATCATATTAGCTAATACTTTTTTGTCTTTTTTTTGTACTATTCAATACAAATTAACTATTGTTAACTCATTCCTAAATAGTGCCAAAATCATCTGCAACCAATGTAAATACTAGTGCAAGTCATCTAATCTCGAATTTTTAGAGATTTTGAATTAACTGTTATTGTTATTGAATTTTAGTATTATATAGTCAGAGTTTCTGTTCCTCCGTTGTGTGGGAAAGTGAATGTTGTTTTTGACAAGGTCACTTCAGGAATAAGGGTTGGTTCTTCCTTATTGGAATAGGTATTGATGATAAGGGCTAATGTGGCTATTCGAGTAATTGCTGCAAGCCGAATTAGTGTTTTTATTTTAATGATTTTATAACTAGAGAACTATATATTGCTACGATAATACAATACATGGTCATTTCTTTGTAATAAGGTAATTATATGAGGACAGTTAAACCAAAATAGATCACGCAACCTAAGAAATATTAGAGCTTTTAGGAATTTAGCTCCCGGATGAAACCTTTGTTAATGAGCTGTTTAGTTTTTTGTGTCCTGACAAAAAAGTAATCCCGCTTTTTAGCGGGAGAGTACTAACTAATAGAGAATTTAACCCACCAAACATCATATTTGACCAATATTATTTTGTCATTTATAGGAATAAAAGAGAGTAACTAAAATAGAATAATAACAACATCTTGATTGTTTAGAATTATTAAGCGTTTATAAGTGTTTTAAAAATAGGGGTGTACATAATGGTTAGGAATTTGTTAAAACTCTAATTTCTTTGGTATTATTTTGTCTTTTTATGTATTATTACAAAATTATTTTTGTGAAAACATTTAAAAAAAGTGTAATGTGTTTAACAGGATTACATAAATGATTGGAAAATGAAAGCTAACATTCATAGGGAGATAACCCCATTAAATGATAATGACTGTTTTTTGGTTTTTGACCGGCAAAGAAGTCTTTTTAATTTTCCTATTCATTTTCATCCCGAATATGAGATAAATTTTATCCATCAGGCTAAAGGAGGAAGACGAGTTATTGGTGATCATATTGAAGAAATTGATGATTATGAATTGATAATAATTGGCCCTAATCTTTATCATGGCTGGGAAAACTTCCGTAATACGGGTAAAGAGTTATTGCACGAGATTACAATTCAGTTTTCAGGTGACATTTTTAAAGGACCGTTAATTTCCAAAAACCTCCTAAAACCTGTAAAGGATTTGTTGCAGAATGCCAACAGGGGAGTTCTCTTTTCCAAAGAAACCGCCAAATTTCTGGAAAAGCGTTTTTTAAATCTTTCCCAGAAAAAGGGATTCGATTCATTTCTGGAGTTTCAATCATTGCTTTTCGATCTTTCCATTTCGCATAATCAGCATTTACTAACCAATGTTTCGTTTCAAGATGGAAACGATTTTCATAATAGTGAGCGTATAGAAAAAATATATAATTATATACGCGATAATTTTACTAAGAAAATGATGCTTAACGAAGCTGCTGCGATTCTGAACATGTCGGTTGTTTCGTTCAGTAGGCTAATAAAGCAACGTACTGGTAAATCTTTTATTGAGTTTGTAAATGAGATTCGTCTGGGTAATGCTACGCGGTTGTTAATAGAAACAGGTAAAAGTGTTTCTGAGGTGTGTTATGAAAGTGGTTTTAATAACATCTCTAATTTTAATCGAACATTTAGGAAGAAACAAGGTTGCACTCCTTCAGAATTTAGAGTGAGTTTTAACGGTGTTAAAACCGTTTTTTAATCAAAACTGTTTGTCCAATTTCTTGTTCGTTTGTCCTTATTGTCCAATTGTATCTCCAAAGAAAAGGTATCCAAGCATTATAGCTGCAATTATTCCAACAAAATCTGCAAAGAGGCCGCAAAGCACTGCGTGGCGAGTTTTTCGTATGCCTACCGAACCAAAATAAACTGCAATTATATAAAATGTTGTGTCGGTTGCTCCCTGAACTGTTGATGCCAGGCGGCCTACAAAAGAGTCGGCCCCTTCTGTCTTTAGCACATCTATCATCATACCACGGGCTCCACTGCCGCTAAGTGGCTTCATCAGTGCTGTAGGAAGTGCGCCAACAAAATGTGTGTCAAAACCCATCCAGGCAACTAAGGCCCCAATGCCTTCAACAATATAATCCATTGCTCCCGAAGTTCTGAATACTCCAATGGCAACTAATATTGCTACCAAATAGGGGATGATTTTTACGGCAGTGAAAAAACCCTCTTTGGCTCCCTCAATAAAAGATTCGTAAACATTAACCTTTTTAAATAATGCCTTTAAAATAAATGTGATGATTAAAGCAAAGAGAAAGAAATTGGCCAATAATAATGAAACAGTTTGTATCTGGTCGCGCTCAAGCATGGATAATCCACCAATGACTGCGGCAACAAATATCGTTGTTCCTGCAAGGTAGGCCAGTATAATCGGATCGAGCAGGTTAATGCGCTGAACTGCGGCAACCGCCATAATACCGGCAAGTGTTGAAAAAAATGTAGCCAGCAGTATTGGTAAAAAAACATCGGCAGGATTCACGGCTCCCATCTCAGCCCGGTAAACCATTATGGTTATGGGTATAATTGTTAAACCTGATGTGTTGAGAACCAGGAACATGATTTGAGCATTTGAAGCAGTATCTTTATGTTTATTGAGCAACTGCATTTCTTTCATTGCTTTAAGTCCCATTGGAGTGGCTGCGTTATCAAGTCCTAGCATGTTGGCGGCCATATTCATCATCATTGATCCGAAAGCCGGATGATTTTTTGGGAGAGAGGGGAATAGCCGATTGAAAAATGGTCCGATGGCCCGTGACATCAGTTTTACCATACCACCATCCTCGGCAATTTTCATAAAACCCATCCATAGGGTCAGAATGCCTGTAAGCCCTATTGAGATGGTAAATCCGGAGCGGGCGTATTCAAAAGTTGCATTTACCAATTCGGTAAAAATGGTAGTATCCTGAAAAATGATCAATTTTATTAATGCCACCACAAAAGCAATCAGAAAAAAGGCTATCCAGATATAGTTTAGGGTCATATATTGTAAGGATTAAAAACTAATTGTATTTCAATATAAAAAAGTAAGGTTATATTTTTATAATTATTAGGCTTTAATTTATGTTAATCGAGAAGTAAAATTCAGGGTTTTATTTTGTAATCTCTTCAGTATTATTTTTTACTGCTGATATTTCTTGCGCCCATATTTTCAGATTATCAATTTTAGCTGAGCCATCAGGCCCTCCAAAACCTATTTGTCCGGAACCTTCTTTAATATCATTAATTTCCCAAAGAAGATTATTGTTTAAAAAAACACATAGTTTTTCGGGTTTGAGGCCTTTTTCTATTCGCAGATGAAACCATTGTTTAACGCCCCAGATAATGGGGTTTTCCGATTCAGGGGTGAGCAAGGTTAAATTTGCGTTTTTTATTTCAAAAACTCCATGACAAAGTTCACCGGTAATAGAGGCAAGGTGAATAAAATTGTAGTTGTTATCATCTATGTAGTTAAAGATTATGCAAACATCGCGGCATTCGTAGTCGCGTCCACATTGCTCAATATCAGCCTCCAAAATAAAGGAGCTAAATCCGGAGTTTTTTACAAGAATCTTTGTTATGGGTCTTATATCTGACTTTATTGGTTCCTGGTTGCCAATGTATTTGAGGGATTTCCCTGACTTACCTTCTTTTGAAATCAACCATTGTCCCTCAGGTGCTTTTTCAAGGGTCTTTGGAATTTTATCAGAGCCAAATGATTCATTCACAACAAGTTTAAATTCTTCGGGGGTTTTTTCAGGCATTTCCTGAGCAAGAACCATCTGGTTAAAGATGAAAAATGACAAACAAACAAAAAAGAATATTCGCATGGTAGTTAAGGGTTAAATCAGTTACAAATTTATTTAAAAAAAGGAATGATACTACTGGAAATTATTCTTGTTTGTTTTTGTATGCATCATGAGGGGCCCCAAATTCTTTACAGGTTATTTCGTCTACCGGAATAACCCATACTTTAACGTTCCTAACTGCTGGATCACTGTATTGGAACTCTTTATCGGAATACTGCCGCATAATGGTGTTAAGTACGGTACGTTTTTCTTCAAGGTCCTCAATAAAAGTAACTTTGCCAAATGCAACAACACTTTTTGATTTCATACGGTAGCTACAAGCTACCTGGGGATGTTGAAATACAAGCTTATGGTCGGTGCTGAATGTAATGCAAATATTGGGATTACTCTCTAAACAAGTGATTACTCTCCCTGTAGGAGCGCTATGTAAATAAATGGTGTTGTTTTCGTATCCGAAATTCATTGGGATAACGTAGGGCAAATTGTCGGGTGTTACAACACCTGCAAAGCAAATGTCACATTTTCGAATAATGCTTTCGATAAGTTCCTTGTCTTTATGTGATAGGGTTTTCATTAAGTTGTAATTTAAAAATTGATAGTTAGTCCTGACATTTGGGATATTAGTTGATCAAGTTTTGCCTGTTTTTTCCCAGTCTTTTTTTCTCCTTTCGCCGTTATTTTGTATCTGCAAAAAAACTGTAACATTTTCAGTCTTTCATAATAATGCTTCAAATAGAAGGCTTTAGACGTTATAACGCAAAGAAATTCCGATGCCAAAAACTTGTTTTTCGGAATGAAAGTAAAGCCCATATTTTGCGGGACAGTATTTGGCGTTTACTTGCAACGACTAAATAATTGTTCTTTCTCCCTGATGAAGTGAGAGTATTTTTTTTACATTTTCCAGAATTACAATTTCCCTGATCACTTTCATCATGGAATCGTCGTCTTTGGCTTCTTCGGCGGTTTTTAGGAGTTGACGCTTTTGCTCAAGACGTACTTTTATCATTTTCCATTTTAATTCGTTTACAACCCTGGGTACTAAGGAGTCAAGCAATTCGTCATCCTTTTTTATCTCTCCTGACCGTTGATGTATTTTGCTGAGGATATATTCTCTGGCTATCAAATCGGATGCTATTCGACTGACATCAGGATTTGGATGAGAAACAAAATATTTACGTACTGAAAATCCTGGCTGTTTCATTTGTTCCTCATAAAGCTCTAGAATCATATTGTGTAAAGGATTCTCACTTTTAAGCTCATCTTGTCTCAGATTATGAACAATGTACTCGCCAACACTCATTATTATTTCTTCGCCACCGGTGTTTACAGGTCCCAGGGCATAGTCGCCGTATTTCAGGAGAAACCTGAGAATTTCGCGTTCTTCTATCTCAAAAGGATTTGTTGATGATGTAAGAACCGGTAAAGGAGATACCGGAGTTGCGAAGGAATTTGTTCCATCGGCAGGTCTTATGAATGAGCGGCCTTGTTCCTGTTTCTTCTTTTTAATCTTACCAATTTCGATATATAAAACAGGCTCTTCAACCTTCATCAGGTTACTACATTCCTTAACGTATACCGACCTGATTATGGGATCAGGAATCATGGCTATGGTGCGTACAATATCCTGAATAAGTTGGGCGCGTTTTATAGGATCGTTTTTACTGTCTTCAAGAAGCAACGCCGTTTTAAATTTAATAAAATCGGTCTCGTTTTTTTTAATGTAGTCGAGCAAAGCTTCGCCACCCAGTTTTTTGGCAAAGGAATCCGGATCTTCTCCTTCGGGCAGCAGCAGCACTTTCACATTCATGCCCTCCTCAAGTACCAGATCAATTCCGCGTATAGAGGCTTTAATTCCGGCAGTATCTCCATCGTAAATAATGGTAACATTGGGGGTAAAGCGGGCCATCAGCCTTATCTGATCTATCGTTAGTGCTGTTCCTGATGATGCAACAACGTTGGTTATCCCTGCCTGATGGAATGATAAAACATCAGTATAACCTTCAACCAGATAGGCTCTATCCTGGCGAACCATTTCCTGACGGGCGTAATAAATACCATATAAAATCTGACTCTTATGATAGATCTCCGACTCGGGCGAATTGAGATATTTTGCTGCTTTGGCATCGGTTTGCAATATACGACCGCCAAATGCGATTACTTTACCAGAAAGACTATGGATGGGAAAAATAACCCGTCCCCTAAAACGATCGGCTTTGTATTCGTCACGGACAATGGAGAGTCCTGTCTTTTCAAGAAACTCCAGTTTATATCCCTGAACCAGGGCTTCGCGGGTTAATGCGTCTTTGCTTTCGGGTGAGTAACCCAACTGAAATTTACGGATTATGTCGTCACGAAAACCGCGTTGTCTGAAATACCCCAATCCAACTGATTGTCCTTCATCTGTTTCAAAAAGTGAGCGGGTAAAATAGCGGGAAGCATAATCGGTAACTACCAGCATGCTTTCGCGCTCATTTTTCTGTATCAGATCCTGATCACTGGCTTCTTTTTCTTCAATGTGAATATTTAATTTCTTTCCAAGTGTTCTGATGGCATCTACAAAGGTAATCTGTTCATGTTCCATCAGGAAGTTTACTGCGTTTCCGCCTTTACCGCAGCCAAAACATTTGAAAATACCTTTGTGGGGCGAAACAATGAATGAAGGAGTTTTTTCGTTGTGGAAGGGACAATGACCAATGTAGTTTATCCCCCTTTTTTTTAGGTGGACAAAATCCGAAATCACATCAGTGATTTGGCTCTGTGCAGCTTCAATAACGCGGTCAACCGTAGCCTGATCAATCATCTCTCAGTTATTTTCTTCCCTCAAAGATACAATAGATAGTAATACTTTTGGGCATGGAGGTTCATTTCTGTTTTCAAAAATTGTGTGGTGCTTAAAGCAAAGTCAGGGTTACACTTGGAGTGAAACCCTGACTGATGAACCTTTTGAGGTGCGATGTTTTCTATGCTGAAGAAAATTACCGTTACTAAAGTTTTTTTCTGATTGCCTCAGTCTCTTTCTCGAAGCCAGGTTTACCAAGCAGAGCAAACATATTGCTTTTGTAGGCTTCCACACCTGGTTGATCAAACGGATTCACGTTTAATACGTAACCGCTTATTCCACATGCTTTTTCGAAGAAATAGATAAGCTGGCCAAGATAAAATTCGTTAAGTTCTGGAATAGCAATGCGAATATTAGGGACCTCACCATCCACATGGGCTACAAGGGTTCCAAGTTCGGCCATTTTATTAACTTCATCAATCCGTTTGCCCGCTATATAGTTGAGTTTATCCAAATCGTCCTTATCGGTAGGGATTAGCACTTTATGTTTAGGTTTCTCAATTGATAATACAGTTTCAAAAATATTACGTTTTCCTTCTTGAATCCATTGACCCATTGAGTGCAAATCGGTGGTGAAATCAACAGCAGCTGGGAAAATACCTTTGTTTTCTTTTCCTTCGCTTTCACCATAGAGTTGTTTCCACCATTCGGCCAGGAAGTGCAGTTTGGGTTGGTAGTTTACCAATATTTCAGTGGTTTTGCCCGATTGGTATAACAGATTTCGAACAGCGGCATAAACGGCTGCTGGGTTTTGCTCAAACGGAGTTTCAGGAGCAATGTTTTTTTCCATTTCTCGTGCACCTTCAATAAGCTTGTCGATATCGATTCCGGCAATGGCTATTGGTAATAAGCCAACTGGAGTCAGCACTGAAAAACGTCCGCCAATGTTGTCGGGAATAACAAATGTTTTGTAGCCTTCACGATTGGCCAGGATACGCAAAGCCCCTTTTGACTCGTCAGTTATAGCAACAATGCGTTCTTTAACTTCGGAAGAGCTATATTTTTTCTCGAGCAGTTCTTTTAAAAGACGGAAAGCAATGGCGGGCTCAGTTGTAGTTCCCGATTTTGAAATAACAACTACGGCGAATGATTTATCTTTTAATAGATCGAGTAACTCATAGGTGTAGTCTTCGCCAATATTTTGACCGGCATAAAGCACCACCGGATTTTTGCGTTGAGTACGCAGATTATCAAAAGAATCGGAAAGTGCGTCAATAACAGCACGGGCTCCCAGGTAGCTTCCGCCAATACCAACAACAACAACAAAATCGGCTTTTGATTTTATTGCCGAAGCCGTTTCTTTAATGGTATTCAATTCAGATGAAGAAATGGACGAGGGTAGGTTAAGCCAACCCAGAAACTCGTTTCCTGCACCAGATTTATTATGCAGTTTTTGTTGCTGTGCAAGTATATCTTTCCCAAGTTTTTGTACTGCACCTGTCTGGATAAAACCGGCAGTTTTGGTTATGTCTATTAAAATCTTTTGCATAGTATAAATAGGTGTTTATTGTTTTATCTAAGTAAGTTGGTAAGAAGCTTTATTTCAATGGTTGGTGAAATTCGTTCATAAATAATGTTGTAAACAGCATCGGTTATGGGCATATTCACCATGTATTTGTCGTTAATTTCCTTTATGCTTTTTACGGCATAGTAACCTTCGGCAATCATCAGCATCTCAAGTTGGGCGCTTTTAACCGAGTATCCTTTGCCTATCATGGTGCCAAAAGTACGGTTACGGCTAAACTGCGAATAGCAGGTCACTAATAAGTCGCCTAAATAGGCTGAACTCTTTATGTCACGAGTTATGGGGTGAACAGTATCCACAAAGCGTTTAATTTCCTGTATACCATTGGATATTAGTACTGCCTGAAAATTGTCGCCATAGCCAAGCCCATGACAAATTCCAGACGCTACGGCCATCACGTTTTTTAAAACGGCTGAATATTCGGTTCCGTATATATCATCGGTAACGGTGGTTTTAATAAAATTGCATTGTAATTTAGATGCAAACTCACGACCGCGTTTAATATCCTGACAGGCAATGGTGAGATACGACAGCCGTTCCAACGCAACTTCCTCGGCGTGACACGGTCCCGATATTACTGCAAACTGGTTTAGTGGAACATGGTGTATTTTATGGAAATAACTACCCATAATTAGATTATCATCAGGCACCAATCCTTTGATAGCTGAAACAATAAACTTATCTGTTAATGAAATATCCAGGGGAGCAAGGGTGTCTTTTAGAAATGCCGACGGGTTGGCAAAAATCAGTGCATCGGAATGATCCACAATTTCATTTATGTCGGAGTAAAATGTTATCTTGCTGGTATCAAATTCTACGGACGAGAGGTAATTGGGATTATGCTTGTCCCGCTTGAACTTCTCTATCAGTTTTGGGTTACGCAGATACCAGTTGATATGATCTTCGTTATTTAGGATCATTTTAGCGATGGCAGTTGCCCAACTACCACCTCCAATGATTCCAAATTTTGACGTTGTTACGTCCATGTCCGAGTTTTTTATAGTCTTTTATACCTGTTTTGATAACCAGCCGGCCACTTCTTCTTTAGTGGGATTGGTGAGTCCAAGTTTGTTCTTTTTGTTTAAACCGCATAAATCCTGATGCAGTTTATTTGCGTTGGCTTTTTGTAATTCTTCAATTTTTGTGAATCCGGCTTTCTGAATAATTGGTATCCATACATCCGAAATGCCAAGCTCTTTAAATTTCTCGGGACTGTCTTTCTCTTTTTTCTTTTCAGGCCGCATTTGAGGGAAAAAGAGTACTTCCTGAATGGAAGCCTGATTGGTCATAAACATAGCCAGACGGTCAATGCCGATACCCATGCCCGATGTTGGGGGCATCCCATATTCAAGAGCACGTACAAAATCCTGATCGATAAACATGGCTTCGTCATCTCCTTTTTCCGATAGTTTCATCTGGTCCTGGAATCTGTCTAGCTGATCGATGGGGTCGTTCAGTTCGCTATAAGCATTAGCAAGTTCTTTTCCGTTAACCATAAGTTCAAAACGTTCGGTTAGTTGGGGATTGTCGCGGTGCTTTTTACACAGAGGAGACATTTCAACCGGATAATCAATAATAAAGGTGGGTTGTATGTAATGATGTTCACATTTTTCTCCAAAGATGGTGTCAATAAGTTTGCCTTTACCCATGGAGGGGTCAATGTCTATTTCTAATTTTGAACAAACTTCCCGAAGAGCATCTTCTTTCATATTGGAAATATCAATACCAGTGTGTTCCTTAATGGCATCAATCATGGTAATGCGCTTAAAGGGACGTTTGTAATCGATGATGTTATCGCCAAATGGAACTTTTGAAGTACCATGAAGCTGAATGGCAACATGCTCAATCATCTCTTCAGTGAAATCCATCATCCATTTATAATCTTTATAGGCTACATAAATCTCCATTACTGTGAATTCGGGATTGTGCGTACGATCCATGCCTTCGTTACGGAAATCTTTGGCAAACTCATACACTCCATCGAATCCGCCAACTATTAGTCGCTTAAGGTATAATTCATTGGCAATACGCAAATAAAGAGGAATGTTGAGAGCGTTATGATGGGTAATAAATGGCTTTGCTGTTGCGCCTCCGGGAATGGCTTGCAAAATGGGTGTTTCAACTTCGAGGTAACCACGCTCATTAAAGAAATTGCGCATGGTATTTATAATCTTTGCGCGTTTAATGAAGGTGTCTTTTACCTGATCGTTTACAATAAGGTCAACATAGCGTTGGCGGTAACGTTGCTCCGGATCGGTAAAGGCATCATAAATAACACCATCTTTCTCTTTTACAACCGGTAGTGGGCGTAACGATTTCGACAGTATTTTAAGTGTATTAACATGAATTGAAATCTCGCCGGTTTGTGTTTTAAATACTTTTCCCTGAACTCCAACGAAGTCCCCAATGTCAAGCAAACGTTTAAAAACTGTGTTGTAAAGAGTTTTATCTTCATTGGGACAAATGTCGTCGCGGCGCAAATAAATCTGAATGCGTCCTTGTTGGTCTTTCAGCTCTGCAAACGATGCGCTTCCCATAATGCGACGGCCCATTATACGCCCGGCTAATGTAACATCAGCAAGCTTTTCTTCATTGCCTTCGAAGTTCTTTATGATATCCTGCGAATAATGTGTTACGTGAAATTCATCAGCAGGATAAGCATTAATTCCTATCTTTTCAAGTTCTTTGAGGCTTTCGCGGCGTATCTGTTCCTGTTCGCTTAATTCAAGTTGATTCATGCTTTTGTATTATAAATCGAATTCATGCTTTTTAATAGTAAAAATCAGAGCAAAGATATACAATAACCTTTAAAAAGAGGAAAAAGGATTTTGTTGTGTTTGAACTTTATGCAAAAATCAATGTTATTTTTTCTAATGCAAAGTTGGTTATTTGGGCTGGGAGTAATTTTTATCTATATGCTTATTAATGTTGTTTTGTTTAGGATGCCATTAATGATGTTTTGCCACTCACCCCTCATTACCCTAAAGGTGTTGACCTGATTGCTGTTCCATTTAAGGAAATTAATTCATAGTAAATTGCTTAACTAAACCATATGGAATTGCATATCTTAATTAAAGAGATTGGTTTTAGTTGATGATTGTTTTGAAAAATAAGGGATTTTCTTATTTTCTTTGCATAAGAATTGGACGTATACCAACAAACAACGAAAAAATGGTGAAAATAATTAAAAGGGTATCAAAACCCGATTGGTTAAGAATTCAACTCCCAAATACCTCAGAATATAACTGGATGAATAAAACCATCCGCGATAATAGTTTACATACCATTTGCACTAGTGGTAAATGTCCCAATGCCGCGGAATGCTGGGGAAACGGGACTGCTACTTTTATGATTTTAGGTGATATTTGCACACGTGCATGTAAGTTTTGTAATGTAAAAACCGGAAGGCCCAATCCAGTTGATTTTAATGAACCATTGCGAATAGCCCGCTCCATACAGATAATGAAATTGAAGCATGCGGTTATTACATCGGTTGACCGTGACGATCTCGAAGATGGTGGAGCAGGCATATGGGTTGAAACAATTAAGAAAATTAAAGAACTCAATCCCGGAATAACAATGGAGGTTCTTATCCCGGATTTTCAGGGAAAAAATCACCTTGTGAATCAGGTTATTGAGGCGAATCCGGAGGTTATCAGTCATAATCTGGAAACTGTTCGACGACTGACACCGGAGATTCGTTCGCGAGCACGTTATGATGTGAGTCTTTCGGTTTTAAAGTATATTTCGGAGGCTGGAGTTGTAGCAAAATCGGGTGTTATGCTGGGGCTTGGAGAAAAAGATGATGAAGTGCTCGAAAGTCTGGATGATTTATTAGCTGTTGGGGTTAAAGTGGTGACTATTGGTCAATATTTGCAACCTTCGGTTAATCACCTTGAAGTGGTGGAATATGTGACTCCTGAAAAATTTGATTTTTTTAGAGAGGAAGGCTTGAAGAAAGGATTTAAGTTTGTTGAAAGTGGTCCGTTGGTGAGATCTTCATATCATGCTGAACGACATGTAGATGCTATTAAGAAATAAGTCAGTTACAGAGTGGCGAAAGAATGGTAAAGAGTGGTCTTAGGCAATGCTTAACTAAATAATATTGATTTAAATATGTTAATCGTAGTTTTTTAATATGTGACTACAATCTTTTTGTGCTTCTTTAATGAAGGGAAAAAATATTGCGCTTTAATAGAAGCATGAAATAATTATTCAAGTATTATGAGGACAAAAACTCAATTCACAAATCTTGGAACAATTGATTATAAAGAAGCATGGGATATTCAGGAGCAACGGTTTCAGGAAGTGGTTTCTTCAAAATTGAAGAGGAGAGAAACTCCCTTGGCTGAAGAACCTGTTATGAATCACCTGATTTTTTGTG
>CAZSQG010000046.1:0-31085 GCA_964608615.1 uncultured Marinilabiliaceae bacterium | reverse complement strand
GTGAACCTTGCATGATTACTTTTTATCTGTGCTTACTGTTTTACGAATCATGCCCGCTTCATTCTACAAGGTGTTTAGAGTGTAAGATTCAGGCCTAACCCAAGATACCTCGCCGACGGATCCTGCAGATTATCGTCGTTGCCATAATCAGGATCAATTATTTTAGCTTTCTTCACCATTAAAAGATTATAGCCATAAGCTGAAAACTCAATGTTTTTGATGCCCCTTATGTGCAACAACTCCGATGCATCAAAAGAAACGCTTAGGCGCCTTAGTTTTAAAAAGCTTCGATCAAAAACATTGGCAAAAGTTTCGCTCTCATCTGTTGATACACGGGCTATGTAGGGATAATTCTGACACCAGGTTTGCCAGTTGACGGCAGTTGAATTGGCTTCAAAAACCCGCGAATCGGAAATCACATTGCCTTTCACATCGGTCACCAAATCTCCACTTACCACATTAACGCCATCGTGCACATACACAGGCTCCGTAGTAGCATACTGTTCATCGCGATAGGAGGTGGAATTGGGGTGTTTCCCGCCCCACCACATTTTTTCCACGGTTAACGATCGCATAACTCCTCCAATGGCTCCATCAAAATCAACATCAATTTTAAAACGCTTATATTTTATTGAATTAATAAACCCAAACCTGACATCGGGTTCGGTATGGCCAAATCTCTGTTGAAAAGGATCTTTAACAGGCAACCCTGTTTCTTTCGAAAGTATCACTTTCCCATTAGGGGCCTTCATCCAACCCGTATTGTAATAATTATCAATTCGTTCATTCAACGAATAATTACCATATTTTGCGGTTCCGCCATAAATTTCGGTTATGCGTTTTACCATATGGCTCATATTCAAATTAATGCTCCAGTTTAAAGACGTCGTCTTTATAGGGATTGCATTCACCATTACCTCAAACCCTTCGGTGGTGTACCCGTTACCATTTACCTTGCGGCTACTAAAACCCGATGCCTCCGAAATACTAAGATCAAGGATTTGGTTTTCATCAATTACTTTGTAATAGGTAAAATCAAACCCAATCCGGTTTTTCGCAAAATAAGAAGATAAGCCAAGTTCGAAAGAGGTAGATTTTTCAGGTTCAATATCGGGATTTACAATGCCCGAAGGATACTCCAACCGGGTTGCACCTCCATAATTACCATTATTTGAATACGTTGCAGCAATTTTATAGGGATCCAGATCGCTGGAAACCTGAGCCCAGGAACCGTAAATTTTCAGATAATCGATAAAAGAAGGAAGCTTTATAAGGTTCGAGACCATTGAACTTACTGACACTGATGGATAAAAATAAGAATTGTTATTGCCCGGCAATGTTGATGACCAGTCGTTACGCGCTGCATAAGTCAGAAAAACAGCATCTTTCCAATCGAGGTTAACCATGCCGTAAACACTTCGTATAGTCTTCTCTTGCTCATAAGTTGACGCAATAATATTTCCTTCCGAGTTATTGAGCGAATAAACTTCGGGAACAATCAATCCATCAGTGGCATTAAGTTCCTGCTGATAGCGTTTATAAAAGGTAGAAGCCCCGGTGTTAACGGTAAACAATAATTCGGGGGCTAGATGGCTATTCCAGGTTAATAATATATCATTATCAAGGTTTACCTGTCCTGTATTCCATGTTTTAAAATCGCCTTCTCTTGGATCGTCATAATTGAGATAGGACTTGGGACTTTTACGGTCTTCAAAAATTTTATTAATAACAGCCGATGACCTACCCTGAACACTTAAATTATTAGCCAGATCCCATTTAAGAGTCACCTGACCTTTTACAACATCTTTATCATATTTCTGGGTGAGTTCATAAGCGGCGAAGTAGGGATTATTGTACCAGGCATAATTGTAGTTAGCCTGGCGATAGCCTTCCTGTCCAGGAATATAATGATGTTTTGCCAGATCCTTCCCATTAACATCGTCTCCCATCCAAATCAAAATGGTGTACATATGGTTTTTGGGCCCATATCCATAGCGCGGATAATTGGGTGAAAAAACTTTGTTATACGATAATTTTGTGTCCAGAGAAAGCGTCTTTGTTAACTTATAAAGATTGGCATAGGTAAGACCACCCAAATGAAGTGCTGAATTAGGCACTTGTCCCTTTTGCTTTGAATAGGTAACTGAATAACGGGTGTTCGACCTGTCGGTCTTTTGCTCAATTGACAATTCTGTGGTAGTCACATACCCGGTTTCTAAAAAGTCTTTAAGGTTGTCATGATATTCCCATGAAACAGGAACCCTTGAATACCTTGATTTATCATTGTACTGGGTTCCGACAACATCGCCATACCATTCGATGGTTTCACCTGTAACATTATCATAAATTGGACTATTCCATTGGGCTATCATCAACCCATCTGAGAACTTTGGCCCCCATATCATATCCCCATCAGAGATGCCGCCATCCTGTCCGTCCCAAAACTCATATTTCCCATTAGATCCATTGCCATACTCGGTTTGAGTCTCCGGAAAAGCAGTATAGCCAGCTGTAAGCATTGTTTTATGGCTGAGTACAACCTTTAAACCATCCTCCCCTGCCCTTTTGGTTGTTAACAGAATTGCCCCATTGCGGCCGCGCGAACCGTACAAAGCTGAAGCACTCGTTCCCTTTAGCACAGTAATATCAGCAACATCAGATGATGAAACATCAAAAAAATCAGTTTCAACCGGTACTCCATCAATCACTATCAAAGGAGATTTTCCCCGCAATAAAAACTCGGGCGTTTGAAAAATCCCTGTTGGATTATTAATGGTTAAGCCGGCAATCTGCCCATTCAGTTGGGCACCAATATTAGCTGTATTTACGGTGCCGATCTGTTCCGAATTTATGCTCTGCGTGGTGTATCCCAGCGACTTTTTCGCCTGACCTATTCCCAGAGCAGTTACCACCACCTCGTTGACCTCAATGGACAGCTCTTTCATAATGACATCAATAACAGATCTGCCATTGACTTCCACTTCCTGTGAGATATAGCCAACAGAAGAAAAAACCAAATGATCATTGGCCAGCGCGTTAATGCGATACCCTCCGGAGACATCTGAAATGGTTCCGTTTGTGCTACCGGCTACCGAGATGCTAACACCCGGCAAAGTGACTCCTGTGGGATCCTTAACGGTTCCGGAAATCTCAGGGGATTGGGCATAAGAAATGCTTGTCATGATGAGCAACATCACGACCAAAATGTTTTTTCTCATAAAAAATACGGGTTAAATTATATCGATAAAGAATTAAAGCACAGAGAAATAACTGTTATGGTTTATAGATAAAAAATGATAATACGGATCTTCTTGATTCAATGAGTATTTCAATCGGTTAACCTAACCGACTTAAACAATTGCAGACGGTCTTCAACCGTTTTTAATGAACGGACACTTAGCTCAAACTCTTCTGAATTGGAATAAAGGGCTGTTAATGCCACATCCAGAATATGGTTATAATCAGTTTCTGCACTTGAGACACTAATATTACCTTTGCGGCATTCCGATTTCAAATGCTTATAAATCCGGTTTACCGAAGAATAAATAATCGGTTTACGAATGGTGGTGCGCATAGACAAACTACCGGGCCCAAGAGGGACTTCATTGGTATAGGAATCATCAAACAACAGGTGCTTTTTTTCTACACTTTCACTAAAAAAGCCGGTAACCGGAGTCATTTCACATAAAGCATCTTCGAAGCAAACCTTGCTAAAAGTGAACCCGGATTTTAAATTCCCTTCGGGGTATATTTTTTCAACCATATCCTTAATCAAATTGGATCGACTACTGTAAACACCCATATTCTTTGAAAAGGTCTCAAATGGCATTAGCAGCAATAAACCCATTAGTGTTTTCATGTCTTTAAAGTTTTTTCAGTTGTTATTAATACTTTACACTCATCAAAAAACCCAGCCTAAGTACTTTCTCTTATTTCTTTTAAAGGCAGGAGCTTGAACTGGTTTTTAAAAAACAATACAATTAAATGCATTGACCAATCTCTTGATTTATCAATACAATTTTAAGTCTTTAATATTTCAGAAATATTCCCTTATTGTTGAGAATAGATTAAGATTGTATAAACTCCCGACTTAAGATTAACACCAGCTTAACATCATCCCAAAATGATGTTTTAAATTATAAGGGGGATGAATATTTTGGATGGTCATTTGGAAGAAGCCTCTCAAACGTATGTAAAGCATAGTTTAATTATGCCCCGGGATGGGAAATATTCAGGGATATTATTTTACTTTATGATTAGAGAGTTAGTCCCGATGTCAATCAGCACCAAATCTCTAATCATTTAAAACACATTCCAAAAATTAGTATTAAACAGCTACCAGACCTTTAGCAAAAAGAACCGATCAAATCAGCTTTTGCTCAATAGCCATTTTCACTAGTGAAGCGGTATTTTTTGCCCCCAGTTTCATAAGCAAATTTTTGCGGTAGCCTTTGATGGTTTCAGGACTTAAGAAAATGGTTTCTGCAATTTCAGGATTGGTATACCCTTCTACTATTAGTTTGAGTAATTCACGCTCTCGCCTTGTTAACCAAATGGAATCAACATCTTTCTTTTTCATCAATACATCCACCTCATGACAAAGAAAAGTTTCACCCCTGGCCACCAATGCCGGCCGAAACCTCTTCACTCATAGCATTTTTAAGAACATAACCCGAGGCGCCGCTTTCAATCATCCGTCTCACCACAGAGTATTCGCCATAACTGGTAAGTGCCAGTATTTTCAGGGTTGGATACATGGCTTTTAACCCGGCACATAACTCAACACCATTGGCATCGGGCAAATTAATGTCGAGCAACAACACATCGGGAATGTCACTTATTAAAGCCAACTTACATTGTGCAGCATTATAGGATAGGCCCGACACCTCTGCCTGTGCCGATTCGTTAATGAGTTTTACCAGCCCCTCAACCAGCAGTTTGTGATCGTCAACAATGTGAACACGTATCATGGTTTTGTGTTTAGGTCAAATTCAATATTGATTTCAGTACCGCTTCCGGGTGATGAGTAGACACTCATTTTACCATTATAGGTGGCAACCCGGTTAGTCACACTTTCCAGCCCCATTCCCTTAATCTCTGTTGCCGTATTGAACCCTTTCCCATCGTCCTGAACGGTAATGGAAATCCGATCGGCTTCCTGAATAACCTGCAAATTAATATTGTCTGCATTTGCATGACGTAAGGCATTATTGACCAATTCGTGTACCGACCGGTAAATTAGAATTTCCAGATTGCCATCCAATCGTTTCTCATCGCCAAAATAATGGAAATGAGCCGAAGGGATTTCATTACAGAAGTCAGTCAGCGAAACCTTTAACCCATACCTTAACAACGATTCAGGCATCATATGGTGGGCAACCCGTCGTAATTCACGGATCGAATCGTCGAGCATGGACAATGCTTTATCAAAACGGGTCACCTCTTCTGCAGCAATATAACCACCGGACTTTACATCCTTCAGGTTCAAACGTACTACCGATAACATGCCTCCCAATCCATCGTGCAGATCACGCGCCAGCCTTGTTCGTTCAGCAGTTTCCCCGTCAAGAGTAGCCTGTGTAGCCACTAATTGCTTCTCCTGTTCCAATTGTTTCACCTGTTGCTCAACCAGCATCTTCTGGTTCTTTATCAAACGATGGCGGTAAACTAATAAAACAATGGCCAAAATAAAAATCAGACCAACAGCACCCGCCAACCAATAAGTGGTTCGTCGTTCCTTTTCCAGAGCTGCTATCCTGACCTCCTTTTTCTCGGTTTCAAATTTTGTTTCCAACTCCAGTATTGCTTTCTGAATGGCATCATTCAAAACAAGATTGCTCAATGAATCAAGCCGTGTTTCAAATTGTTTAACTGCATGGTAGTCATTTCTGGCATAGGCCAGATCGACCATTGCCCCGGTACAGGTCTTCTCCTCCTTAAGCATTTTATGGTCCTTGCTTAACAAAAGAGCTTCCATGAAAAACGATTCAGCTTTACTGAAATGATTACTGCGTAACTCGAAATAACCTAAGCGCATCACCGAAGTGAAAATGCTTCTTACCGAATTCATCTTTCGAGCCATTTCCAAAGCTTTCTCATTATAAACCCTTGCTTCAGCGGTCCTTCCCAATTCGTTATAACAATCGGCAATGTTGTTTAAAACCGTGGCTTCCATTCTTAGGTTATCGGTAGCCCGGGCAATTTTCAGTACTTCAAGATGTCCCTCCAGCCCTTTTTCAATTTGACGCGGCTTAAGATTCATATAGTTGGTCGACAGATTCATCAAGGCATTGGCATAACTGTACCCCAATGAATCTTTACTAAAATAGGCCACCGCTTTTTCTCCGTATTCAATAGCCTTTTCGTTCTGCTTGAGATAATGGTACAGACACTGCAATATATCATTAAAGCTTGCTTCAAGATCTTTGTCGCCTGCTTTTTCAATATACCCCATGGCTTCCAGGAAATATTGTAGTCCTTGTTCATATTCCGACTTATAGGTGTACGACTTTCCGATATTACCCAAAATGGTAGCTATACGCCTTGGATGGTTCTCCTCCCTGGCCAACTCCAGTGCCTTTTGATTGATAATGATGGCCGAATCAAAAGCACCCTGGCTATTTAAAATATAGGTATACCCAGAAGCATATATAAAGTAGCCTCTGGTGTAATTAATCACCTGGCTTAGCTCAAGAGCTTGATTATAGTATTTTTTTGCCAGCTCGGGACTGTTCTCTTCGTATAGCTCGCCCAAATCAAACAGCAGCCACACTTTATTGGTATCGGGGACAGCCTGAACTATAACATTAAGTAGGCTGTCGACTTTGGCCTGATTCTGACCTTGTATGGGATATGATAAAAAGAGAGTGGCCACCAGCCCCAACAACACGTAAAAAAATAAAAAACAGGAACGGTTTTGCATACAGGTAAATTTGCTGATTAAGTTTAAAACAGCCCATGCCTTAAGGTTCGTAAGCAAAGGTATTGACCTTTTAAATTATTTGGTTTTTATTTACTTAATACAAAATAAAGAAATTACATTCAATAAAAACACCCCCAAAAGGGTTATTTATTTAACTAATGGATATGTGAATTAAGGCTCTGATTAAAAACATAAAAAATCCCCCTTTGGGGGGTAAACTTAAAAAAAACCATTACATAAATTTGTTCATAATTAAATGCATAAATTTAAATAAGAATTTATTAACCATATGTAACTCACCCAAAAGACTGAAACCATGCAAACAAAACTTTTATTAGCGCTAATGCTTGCCTTTATGGTTGCCATTACATCCTCAGCTCAAATTGACGTTGAAGGAAAAGTAAAGGACAAAAGCCGCGATCGTGCTGATCAACGCACCGATGAAGGAATAGACAAAAGCCTGGATAAACTGGAGGAAGGTATTGGCAGCATTTTTAAAAAGAAAAAAAACACAAAAAATAAGGAGGAAGAAGAAGAAGAAGAAGAAAGTGATAATGAAGGTGAAGAATCAGAGGATGAATCCAGTGAGATAGAGTCCGCGAAGACTCCTCAACAACAAAAGCAAAAACTGGAGGCCAATACTCAGTATGACTTTGTTCCCGGTGATAAAATTCTCTATTTCGAAGATTTCAGTCAGGATGCAGTTGGCGATTTCCCTGCTCTTTGGACCACCAACGGCAGTGCCGAAGTAAAAACGGTGAATTTGGCACCCGGTAACTGGTTTCACATGAATGGACAGGATGCCGTTTATTGTTACACCAAACCAATTGCTTTTCCATCCAATTTCATTATGGAGTTTGATATTATTCCGGATGCGCAATTTGAACATGGGTTTCAACTAACGTTTTACCAAGAACCCGAAGAAAAAGAACTTACCGACGATTTGTACCCTGGAGTAAAAGGCCTCCATATAAGCATGGCCGCCGATGGTTGGCAAACACTTGGTTACGACAACATTACAAATGGCGATTGGCTCGATGGACAATCCACAACAAACCCTGTTGTAAAGGAGGAACCCAACCACGTGATTATATGGATACAAAACCGCAGGGTTCGCATTTACCACCAAGGACGCAAGGCTCTGGACATGCCAACCAATATTTACACTGGTACCAAATTCAACCGTTTTCGCTTTAGCGGATGGGACAGATATGCCTACCCGTTTGTGTCGAACCTGAAAATAACCACCGCCTCGCCCGACACACGCAGCAAACTCATTACCGAAGGCAAACTGGTATCATACGGTATCTATTTCGATTCGGGAAAAGATGTTGTTAAACCCGAATCGTATGGCGCCATTAAAGAGATTGCCACCGTTTTAAAAGAAAACCCATCGGTGCGCGTTAAAATAGTTGGTCATACCGATAGCGATGGCGACGACGCCAAAAATCTTGATTTATCCAAACGACGAGCCGCCTCGGTTAAGAACTATTTGGCAAGCCAGTTCCAGGTGAATGGCGGCAACATTGAAACCGATGGCAAGGGCGAAAGCGCTCCAATGGAATCGAACAACACCAGCGAGGGTAAAGCTAAAAACCGTCGGGTTGAATTTCTAAAATTATAAAGCGATAAAATTTTATTTCTAAAACCTCCAACACCACCCTTTCAATTATAGAATCGGTGGCTGCCGGAAAGTTTTACCACAGATGATAAATCTATGGTCTGATATTTTACATCCTAAAAACAAACAAAAAACTATCAAATGAAAACAAATTTCCTGGCAATCATTGCACTTACCATTACTATGGCAGCCTGCGAAAAAGACCCCATAGAAAACAACAATCAATCGGCCTTTTCCTTTGTGGAAGTTGGGAATAATTGGACCTATGAATGGCATGCCGAAGGTGCTGAATCATCAATTATCTTTGCTTATGAAATTACAGCCATTAATGAAGACGGCTTTATTGAAATCACAAACACCAATTCACTGAATGACAATCAAACAGAACATGTTTGGTTCACAAACGATGAGTTTTTTGCCGATGAATCAGGTGCAGTTCCCAATGAATTGTTTCCACTTTATTACAAAAACGGACAAGTGGGTAAAAAATGGGTTGCACCAGTAGAAGACGAAGATTTGGGCACCATTACCCGTGAAATTATTTCAATTTCAGAAACCGTTACCGTTGAAGCTGGCACCTATACCAATTGTTATAAGGTTAAGCAAACCTATGAATTTGATTCAAACATTGTAGATTACTTTTGGATTGACAAAAATATTGGTATTGTAAAAAAAGCTCAAACAGGCTGGCTCGATCTAAATGACAATCCCCGCATATACTTTACTAACACAACAAAACTTCAGTCAATTAATTTTTAAATCGCAGTTCAATGAAAAATATCACTTCAGTATCTTTAATAGCCATTTTCACATTAACTTTTATTGCCTGTGGCAGCAAAAAAGAGAAAACAACGACCGACCAGGTGACTGACCTGATTGAAGAAATTGAAAAAATCCCCGAAGCCAAAACGAATGCACCTAAAAAGATTTTCAACATCGAATCGGGTTATGTAAAATACAAAAATAAAGCCGCCGGGCAGGAGATGACCCGGGAGTGGTGGTTCGATAAATATGGCGAACGCCAATACGAAGAAAACTTCATGATGATTATGGACAGTAAAGCAGGAGGAATATCACTGATTGTCAATGGATATAAATACAACTGGAGTTACGATTCCAACGAAGGTACACGTGTGAAATATTATTCAGCTACTGCAACCGATTATGAAGATATTTCGAAAGAAGATATTGAACGTTATGGAATTGAAAAATTGGGCTATGAAGAGATTGCCGGCAAACGCTGCCTAAAAGTCTCCACTCAAGAACCGATGAAAGCTACGATGTGGATTTGGGAAGGTATCCCTTTAAAAACTGTATCCTCATTTGGAGGTAATGAAGTTGTGATGGAAGCCGTTGAAATTACAACCGGCAATATCGGTGTTGTCAATTTCGAGGTGCCCGAATCTATTACCTTTTCCGATTACCAGTAGGAGAAATTGAGTTAATACAAATAGCAATAATTCATGAAACTTTGACTAAACCTTTTTTACGATGGCCCCAAAACTATTTCTAACCATAGCATATTTAAGGGAACTTAGCGGTATTACTTACCATCATCCTTTTTCATACGTAAATAATTCGTTTTTTAACTATCGTATGGAACTCCATGATGGCTATATTCATGCGTGGTTGTGTTTCTCCGCCATCATGTTCGTTTCATACGTAAACAATTTGTTTTTTAGTCGTAGAAGAGCCTCCCGTCTTTCAGCCGGGAGGCTATGTTCCTGTCTACCGAAACGTTCGACGGGGCTCGTTTCGTGGCATCTTTCATCAACAATCTTGCTTCTGACTTTATTCCTTAAGCCACCTGTTTTGGCTCAGGAACCTTTACAGACCACTAATCTGGGCATCCCCACTGATGTTTGCAATTGTTCCGAGGAAGAAAAAAACCGCTTTAACGAAGCCGTATCCGTGGCTTTAGAGAAAGCTAAAAGCAGGTATAACCAGGATAACATCGAGGTTGATCAGCAGGCCTTGATTGAAAGTGCCATGAAGAATTCCGGCATTACCGGTGCCGATTATGAAAAACTGGCCAACATGAGCGAAGCCCAACAGCAGGCCTATGCTATACAAATGGCGCAGCAAGCCAGGCATAATGCCTATAACACCAATACACAGAATCAGAAAGAATTAATGGCGCAATACCAAAAGGCCAAAAGCAACTACAATGATGCAAACACCATTCAGTCTCTGATAATGCCAATTGCGATTGAACAAACCAGACTTGAAAAAGAGGCTGAAGCCTGGTACGAGGATAAAATAAACCCTTTGTTTGAAAAATTAAATTCACTCTACGGGCAGGCCCACTGGAACATGCTCCATAAAATTGAACAAGAAGAACGAAAGTATTGTGCCGCCTTTTCGCCCCGAAATCTTAATCTTATTAATAAAGAAACCACAGCTCTGAAAAAGCTCTATCCGGTGATGATGGATTTGATTGAACGGAATTCGTTTGAAGATGTGAATCTGGATTTGACCGCAACGCCTGATGCAGATCCGTTAATCATGTATCTTAACGCCATTGGTAAAGCCTTCGACTACCGCATTCACGACGACTCACAACACGATATGGATTTATAGTTTTTTCTATATTAACACTATGGATTATGTGTATTAAAAGAATTGGACTTCTTCTTATAAGATCCTTCAGCTAAACCCCTTGGCAGAAGGAGAACCCTTTCCTCTGGAACTTAACTATTCTTTATCCCTATAACCTAACACTAAACATCAATCTCATGAAACATTTCTTAACGCAGACTTTGCCTGTACTATTAATTCCATTCACCATGCAGGCACAACCCAACGACCAACCGTTACATAGTTTATCCAACTAAAGCTACCTTATTATGGGAGAATTGGAACTTGAGTTTAGTAATTCAATCAATTTTCATTATAACACCTACCTACAACTTAGTTGTACTCATGACCTGGCAGGTTGCTCCTTGCCAAATAGCTCCTTTTTGACAAATAAACTAATCAAATAATATACAAATGAAAAAATCGGTAATACTATTTTCAATGTGCTTTTTGGCTTTGAATACAAACCCTTTGTTGGCCCAACAAGCCGAACAAAAAGTCCTTATCACCCTGCAAAAGAACGAAGAACCGATGTATTACGAATCGTGCATACCCATGTCGTTTACCCATGGTAGCTTAAAACTTGTAACCTGCGTTGGAAATGAATACTTTTTTTACGATAATGGTACCAGAAAAGGGCCGTTAAAAAAAACATCCATCCCCTACAACGATTGCAGCGAGGAATATGTTAGCTCCAACTGCTCCGTATTTCAATCCGAAAGCAATAATTACGAAAAATTTATTCAAAATGCCGGCAACGACCGGGTAAAAGTAGTTTATAACGGAAAAACCTATACTGAATTTTCACAAATTACTCAACTAGCGGTATCTGCCAACGAGTCAAAGATTGCAGTGCTAGGCACAAACGACAACTGGGAGCCACTCTTTTTGACACCCGACGGAAAATTGATTGAATTACAGGGTGAATTCCAGAAAATTGCCATCAGCCCTTCAGGGACGGTTGCAATTGCATCCATGAGTGGTTCAGAAATAGAATCTCCAGGTAATACGGCAGTCAATTACGAAAAAATGATGACGGAGATGGAGTCAACGGACTTATCAAGCATGACTCCTGAAGAAATAACAACCTTCATGGATAATATTCAGTCAAAATATGGCATTGAAACCAACAGTCAAGATGAAGAGGTGGAAAGTTATCTTTATATCAATTCGGATAAAAAAATTGGGCCGTTTAATTTCGGATATGCAACCGACAATCCCGCCTTTTGCGTTACAGGTGGCGACAATTGGTACTTTTTATCAGAAAACAAATTATTCGTGAACGGAACAATGATTAAAGATTTCGGTGAAAATGCCCCATCGCTTTGTGATGTATGGATCTCGACCGATGGCAAACGTTACGCAGCATTTATTGGTTATGAAAAGCTGGTTTTCAGCGATGGACAGTCGTACCCGGCACCGCTGCAGATAAAGGCAGAAGTGCTCAACGGTAAAGCATACTTAACATGGCTTTGCCTTAATCCAGCCAACCAGATAGTTTTGTATAAAAAGGCTATTTAATAATGTGCCATTTTGAGAAAAACACTTAACATATTTCTGCTGGTTGGCATACTCGTCCTCCCAGGGGCCAAGGGTACTTGGGGAGGCGAGGTATATTTCAATCATGAAACCGACTTCTCGGTGGTTTTTGGGGAAGATTATAAAAACGCCTGTGATTTTATTTATACACGCTCCGATATCAGTCTGCGATTTGCCGGCGTCGGCATCTCTCCCGATTTTGCATGGGCCATAGTGTTTCCCGAATTAACCAGATACAGCGCCATTAAGGACCACCTGGAATTAACCACACTCCAAACCCTATATGTAAATTTTGGCAGCAGGTATGCCGATTTCTCGGTGGGGCAATTTCAGATGAAACCCTCTTTTGCCCAACAAATCGAAACCGACTACCTCAAATACAAAATTAAACTACTGAGCGCCGAAAACTACTCCTTCGACACAACAGATACACGCAAAGCCAGATCGGAACGCATTAAGCGATTAAAAGACATTCGTTGGCAGACAACTTATTTATTGATGTTTATTAAAATCCTCGACCAGCGTTACGCCCAAATATGCTGGTCTGGCAAAAGGGAAAAACTCGCGTGGTACGCAACGGCCTATAATGCCGGTTATAGGCTGCCGGAGAACCAAATAACCCGGCTAAAAGACAAAAAACTATTCCATACCGCTTTTTTGCCTCTTTCCTCCCAACAGAAATATGCGTATGCTTCTGTTTCAGACTATTTCTACATAGCCACAAAAAAAAGCCGAAAAAAATAAACATGAATTTCATGTGACAATAATTTGTTATTCAATTGTCAAATGAAACTCGCCAGAGAGTCATTCCTCTGTGTGAGAAATACTTGCTCATGGCTCGTTTCATGTTCTTTTTTTTCGGCTATTTCTAACTTAGTTTTTTTATCAAGCTTTCAATAGAAGTCTGGATTTGCGGATTATTTCGTAAGTTTATTTATTTGCATCGCAGGAGTCAAAGCATTTGAAACCGTTTCAACAACTAATTCACCGGGCAATTCAAAGTGTACTGTTCCATAGACAGCTTTGGCTGAGGCTGCTACTTTTACTTCATAAATTCCTTCTACGCTATGTCTTAATGCAATGAAACAACCTTCTTTAGCTTAACATCTGCCACGGAAGCTCCAATCATTATTTCAATATCACAAAGGTCATGTTCCCACTTTTCACCTGCTTCATTCCAATACATTAAATCCTGCACCGGAATAGTTAGCGTTACTGTTTGGGATTCCCCCGGCTTTAGTGCTACCCGTTTAAAGGCCTTCAACTCTTTATTTGGCCATTCAACAGATGGATTTTTTCGATGAATGTATAACTGCACTACCTCATCGGCTTCTACTAACCCCGTATTCTTAAGACTAAATGTTACTTCAATATTATCCTGAGTGCTGTATTTATCTTTATCGGTTGATAAATTGGAATAGCTAAAGGTTGTATAAGTTAACCCATAACCAAAGGGATACATTACCGGGATATTTTTAGTATCAAACCACCTGTAACCCACCAGAGACTCTTCAGAATAATAAGCCGTATTGGGATCTTCATTTTTAACTGATTTAGTTTTTTTGATTTGTGACTCAGTATCCTCAACCAAATCAACAAAAACGTCTTTATTTTTTACCCCCTGGGGATAATTACCTAAAGCATAGGCAGGCGTATCTTCCAGTTTTATTGGCAAGGTAAAAGGTAGTCTTCCACCGGGAGAAATATTTCCAAGAAGAATATCGGCAAGAGCATTTCCACCTTCTGTTCCATTAAACCATGACATTAACAAGCCTTTTGATAATGGCTTTACTGTGTTCAAATCATTTGGGGCTCCACTAACCAGAATGGTAATAATATTTGAATTTACTTCTGCTAACTTTTGTATTAACGCATCCTGCCCCGATGGTAATATCATATCTTTTCTGTCGCTGGCCTCTGTTTCAACAGCTCTATTATTACCTGCAAAAAAGAGCACGATATCAGCTTTAGCAGCAACAGCTAAAGCTTCTTTATTCAGTTTCTCATTGCGAATAGCTTTTTCGCGATCTTCCTTATCAAGTTTTTCTTTTGATTTCCCCCCATATAATCTTGCCCAATCAAGCACCTCAGGCTCATAACCTTGTGCATAAATAATTTCAGCTTTGTTACCAATTTTGTTTTTTAGTCCTTCAAGGGGTGAAACCTCGTACAATGCCTTAACGCCTGCGCCAACACCCCCATTAGCCATTTTTCGTTCTGCATTATCACCAATTACAGCAATTATTGGCTTTTTATTTAGGTTTAAGGGAAGAATGCCCTCATTTTTTAGCAACACGATTGATTTACTGGCAACATCGTATGCTATTTTCTGCTGAGGAGCCTGGGAGGTCATTTCATTATTTGCCTCCTTTTCAGGAACCGGTTTAATAGCCAATCGCACTCTTAAGATCTCTCTTACGCGCTGATCAATGATTTCAACAGATACCTTCCCGGCATTGACCGAATCAAGCAATGCCTTCCCCAGATATTTTTTTGTGGGCATCTCAACATTTAAGCCATTATTGATAGAGGCAACTGTTGAGTGAGTTCCATTCCAATCGGAGATAACCAAACCTGCAAATCCCCACTCGTTTCTTAGAATTTTATTAAGCAGCACATCATTTTCGGCACACCACCAACCATTAACCTTATTATAAGCAGCCATAACACCATAAGCATCTGCTTCCTGTACAGCGGCCTTAAACGGAGGCAGATAAATCTCACGCATGGCTCTTTCGCTGATTATTACATCAACGGTTCCTCTGTTATTTTCCTGGTTGTTCAAAGCATAATGCTTTAGGCAGGCAGCAACGCCATTATCCTGAACACCCTTTGTATATCCAACAGCCAATGCTGCCGACAAAACCGGATCTTCGCTCATATACTCATAAGTGCGCCCACCGGTGGGTATTCTTTGAATATTAATTGCGGGACCTAAAATCATATCTTTACCGCGTAAACGTGCTTCCCGCGCCATTCCTTTTCCATAATCATAGGCTAGTTTAGGGCACCAGGTAGCTGCCAATGCTGAACCTGTGGGGAAAAAAGTAGCTTTATCATTTTCCCATCCAAGAGGCATCCATCCGTCGGGCTGCATTTCTTCCCTGATACCAAAAGGGCCATCGGCATATTTCATATCGGCAACACCTAACCTTTCAATGCCGGCAGATACAAACATATGCTTTCCATGAAGCATATTAATCTTCTCTTCCAGCGTCATTTGTTTGATTAACAAATCAATTTTTGATTCATTTTTTAGCAAGGCAGATTGCTGTGCATTTCCCACTTTAAAACCAAGAATAAATAAGTTAATAAGTACAAAACAAATAGTTTTCATTCTGAAGACAATTTAGTGATTTCATTAGACTTATGCCAGTCTGACAGGCTAAATAACAAACAGTTACATTATGGTTACCTGAAGTACTTATTTAAACAATAAAGGCACAAATTCAGACAGATAGTCTCTCCAGTTACGCCATACATGTCCCCCCTCTGATTCCACATAAGTATATTTCATGCCCATTGAATCGAGTTTGGAACGATACTCAACACCTGATTTGTAAAGAAAATCGGTTTTACCTATGCCAATCCAGTAAAGCTTATAACCGTTCTCCTTTTGCTTTTTAAGGGTTTCATCAAAATTCTCATACACTTTTGATGAGACCTGTTCATTTGGCAAGATAGCAGCTGAGAACAATCCAACATATGAAAAAGTGTTCGGATAGTAGCGCGAGATGTGTAACGAATGAAAACCACCCATTGACAATCCGGCTATGGCCCGGTGAGCCTTATCGGTTTTTACCCGGTAGTTGCTTTCAATAAACCTGATAACATCAACAAAAGTCTCTTCAAATTTACCATCCATGGTATTGGGTAGCTGCATAGTTGGTTTATACAAGCCTTTAGGTGATTCGCCCGGAGCTGCCTGCTGAGACACATTTCCATTAGTCATCACTACAATCATTGGCTCAGCTTTTCCCTGAGCAATAAGGTTATCTATAATTTGAGCCGTACGTCCTAAAGCAATCCATGCTTCTTCATCTCCTCCCATTCCATGCAACAGGTACAAAACGGGATATTTGGCTATACTGTTTTCATACCCCGGAGGCGTATAAATGGTTATACGACGGGTCATATTATTGCCCGGAGAATCGTACCAGCGACGCGATACAGTACCATGAGGCACATCATTTACAATATACAAGTCAGCTTTACCTCCACCAACAATAAACACATCAAAAACAGATGCGACATCGCGAATCTTATACACATTGTTAGGATCGTCGGTATTAAGACCATCCACAATAAATGAATAGCTGTATAGATCTGACTTAAGCGGTTCAGAGGTAAATATCCATAAACCGTTTTCATCTTTGGTTAGCAACACTTTATCCGGCCCATCCAAAACACCACTGGGTGTTTTCATTTTCGTAGGAATTAAAAAATCACCAGTAACAAAAACAGAATCAGCTTGCGGAGCCATAAAACGAAAAGTTACTGTTTTATCTGAATTCACTTCAGGAGATACAATAGGAGCTGCACCCCATAAGGCTTGCTGCGCATTTGCACTGAAAATTGCAAACAGCGCAATAATTGTTAATAGTGTTAATCTTCGTTTCATCATATTCGTATTATGAATTTATTCGCTTGTGAATCATTAAAAAAACTTTCTAAACCACCTGATTTTCCATAAACTGCTTTGCCAAAAATATTATGGGGCTATAAAAAATCGTTTTCAAGTTACCTTAATTGGTTGTAACATCCACAATAATGGTGTAATTATCACTTTCTACATTACCTCTATCGTGCCTCTGTTAATGCTAATGTTAGAAGAAAGCATGCATCGTGAACAGTAACTCACGTACAAGCCAACGTCATACCAGAATACTCATATCCGACATAACAATCTCCTGACGTATTCCGATCTGGACGTATTTCATTGATGCTGAAATATAATCAAAGATACCAAGAGGTGATGTAAAATTCCAACACCGCTTAAGTGTTATTGAACATATGGTATAAACCCTTTCCGGAATAAGCTTAATAAAAGAAAGTGAGTTCTCAAATGAGATATAGTAAGAGCCATAAAGATGGGTTGCAATCAAATCTTTGGAGATTGTCATACGATGCATATCACAATAACTCAGGTACAATCATTTGTGAAAAATTATTGTAAATTAGGGCAAAAAATATAGATCCGCCACAATGAACATTGAGATTAATATAGCTTTATATTTTTTTTTGATGGATTAGCATGGATGTTTCAATTAATAATGGTCTTAACATTAGGCTTACTAGTGAACTTACACAAATTAGCACTAAAATAGTACACTGAAGATGTTTAGTGTGAAGAACCACAACATAGATGAGACTATAATATATTAATAATAATGGAGCTAAAAATGTTTAAAGACTTTGATTTCTCTGACTTTTGGGACGATAGCGAATACTCATTAAAGGAGTATGTTGAAGAAATCCCTACAGATGAACTTATTAAATCGGTTGAACAAGAACTGGGATATAAACTGCCAGTATCATACATCGAATTAATGAAACTACATAATGGAGGAATACCAATAAATGCATGTTTCCCCACTGAAGAACCAACATCCTGGGCCAATGATCATGTGGCCATTACCGGAATTATGGCAATTGGAAGAAACAAAACATATTCGTTATGCGGAAAACTGGGAAGCCGCTTTATGATTGAAGAATGGGGCTATCCTGACGACGGCGTCTATATTTGTGATTGCCCATCTGCCGGTCATGATATGATACTGCTCGATTATTCGGAATGCGGTAAGAATGGTGAACCTCAGGTTGTTCATATTGATCAGGAATCGGATTATGAAAAAACCTTCTTGGCTAAAGACTTTGAATCATTTATACGCGGACTGGTTAACGACGATGTGTATGACACCTCTGAAGAGGATTTGCAAAACAACCTGAAAATAATAAAAAAAGGAAGTTTTTCAGATATTCTTCAGGAATTCTTTAGCAAAGAATCTGCTTTAAATTTTGATAAAACCTTAAGAAATATATTGACTGAATTAACAATTGAGAAAGGATATTTTGCTTTACATGCTGACGAGTTATCTCATTTAGTTTATGATATTCAATTTTATCTTTACTCAAAAAACAGGGAAATAAAATCAAAAGAAGAGTATCTGAAAGATTATCCAAAAATGATTGCATTTGGTAATAGGGAAATAAGCACTGGAGGTTATGCACCTGATTTTATTGTTGACTGGTTTAATGAAAGATTAAATAAAGAAAATATTACAACGGGCTCATTAAGTGGACTTAAATTCACTGCCGGATTTGAAAAAATATTGATTGATAATTTAAAAAAATATGAATAAACCAGATTAACTAAACCGCCTTCGGGAAATGGCGTTAAGAAAATCAAAGGACTGGCCGTTAAAAAATCTGCGCTGTTTGAGCGCAGCGAGTTCGCAGATTTTAGGACAGACCTGTGATTTTTAGCCATTTTACGGCAGCGGCGGCCTTTTTTGCTTACTTTTTGGGGCTGTAGCCAAAAAGTAAGAGTCCGCCCGGCTTGAGGGTAATAAAAAAAGTAGAATGATTTTGCTTTATGTTTACCCACACAAATCAGAATAGAGCCACATCAAAAGAATAATTGACAAATAAATTATATACATATGAAACGAGCCATGAGTACGACATACTCACACAGGGTAATGACTATCTGGCGAGTTGCATCTGACAAAAAAAACAAAATATAAACAGATGAAAAAAGTAGAAATAATTTCGGAAAATAAAAATTATACGGCAATCAATGTCGGCAGTTTAGACAAATTGATGGATTATTCTATAATTCATGCAAAAACCCAAATGAAAATCACGGGAAAAGTTTTTGTTAAGGAAGCTACAAAGGCTACAGGTTCTGAAATATCTTTCACAACATTACCTCCACATGCAGAACTTCCTTATTTCCATTTTCACAGTAAGAACGAAGAGACCTACATTGTTCTGAAAGGTTCAGGATATTATCAAGTCGATGATGATTGTTTCCCCATAACCGAAGGCAGTGTTATTCGGGTTGCACCTGCAGGAAAAAGAGGGCTTTGCAACACATCTGACGAACCAATGGTATACATCTGCATCCAGTCAAAAGAAAATTCACTTGAAGAACATTCGTCGGACGACGGTAGTTTGGCTGTTATTGAACCCCAATGGCGGAAATAATATTGTTTTTGATATGACTACGAATGCCATTGAGCCCAGGTCGATGATGTGGAACCTATGGCACGGGTGCCACAAACTAAGTGCAGGCTGCAATCATTGCTATGTTTATCGGGGCGATGCCAAACACGATATTGACAGTTCGATAGTGGTAAAAACAAAGAATTTTGATTTACCAGTTCGCAAAAAACGCAATGGTGAATATAAGATGCCTTCGGGTACACTGGTTTATACCTGTTTCACTTCCGACTTCTTTGTTGAAGATGCCGACCCCTGGCGCACCGAAGCATGGCAAATGATGCGCCTTCGGAGTGACTTGAACTTCCTGATGATTACTAAACGCATTGACCGTTTACAGGAAACCTTGCCCTGCGATTGGGGCAACGGTTATGATAATGTAACAATTTGCTGCACCATCGAAAACCAGGACCGAACCGATTATCGCCTACCGATATATAAAGCTCTGCCAATAAAGCACAAAGTTCTTATTTGCGAACCGCTTTTGGAACGAATTGATTTGCGTCAATATGATATTGGGTCGTGGATAGAACAGGTTGTCGTGGGTGGTGAATCGGGTTACGAGGCACGTCCCTGCCATTTCGACTGGGTGATGGAAATTCACAACCTAAGTGTAAAAAACAACGTCTCGTTTTGGTTCAAACAAACGGGAGCTAAGTTTGTAAAAGACGGGAAATTATATTCCATCAAACGACAGTTTCAACATTCGCAAGCCCGAAAAGCAGGGCTAAACTTCAAATGATTTTCGAAGGTTTATTTTTTCATGGCTTCCACTTTCATTTCCTTCGGCATCTTTTCAATAGCATAGCGAAGTGCTGTTCGTGGCATGGTTGTCTTGTTTTTCATAACAAAATCAAAGACTTCTTTCTGAGAGGCCTGACTTGCCGCTTTCAACATCCAGCCGTAGCCTTTTTGTACCAAATCGTCCTTGTCTGCAAGTAATATTACAGCTATATCAAAAATGTCGTTCAGGAATAATCCTTTCCGCGCCGGGATAATCAGTGAAACAGCTGCAGCACGTCGCATCCAGCGGTTTTTGGAGGTTGCCCATTCTTTTAGATTTGACAAAAACCGGGGATACATTTCAATAAAGGCCCCAATAGTGTGATTGCATAATGTATCGCAAGAAGCCCAATTATCAACATAGTTTTGTACCCAACGCTCAAAGATTTCAAAATCGAATGGCTCAAACTTTTTATTTACAGCATACGACCAGCTACATGCAATAAACGATTCTTCGAGCATACCTGAACGCCAAAGTTCTTCACATAATACAAAAACTTCTTCTTTGGATTTCTCTTTTTTTATTTCGGACAAAAACAGGTTACTGATTTTATTAACAACCGGAACTTTTACTCCATAGGCTTTAATTGTCTCTTTGAAAAAATGTTGCGTTGTGTACTTCGTTTTTTCGTCCACACTGTTTTTAAGTTCCTCACGAACCTGTTCAAGAATTGAGTTTTTCATCTGTTTATATTTTGATTTTTTATCGGTCAGATAGCCTACCGTCTTTCAGCCGGGACCGGTAGCCCCGCTAATGAGCGGGAAAACTTGCCAGATAATCATTTCCCTGTGTGATGAAGTTTACTCATGGCTCGTTTCATGCCATTCAAAAATTACTATAAACGTCAATGCGATAAACTACTTAATCTTCATCAAGAATATCGTTAAAAAAATAGAATAATGACATTAAGCATTGCAATAAGCCCTTTATAGAATAAAAAGGAAAAAACAAAAGAAAAGAATATAAAACAGAAATACAAAAAAAAGAGACTGCTCAGTCTTTCTGAGACAGTCTCTTTTAAAACAGGTGATTTAATTTAACAAATACTACTCAATAATTAAGCAGATTCTTCGGTTCTGAGCCCTGTTTTTTTCATTGATATTAGGTACAACAGGCTCATCAAAAGCTTTGCATTCTATGGAAATCTGTGTTTATCAAGCTTTCAATATTTGGTGACCCAGCTGGGCTAAAAGGTGTTTAAATATCTCGCTTTCCTGAATTACCAACGACGAATAGTGAGATTGAAATTTGAATATACTGTACAAAAATCAACTCAGTGTTTCTCAGTGAATCTCTGTGTAAAAAAAATACTTTTTCACCGAGAGTCACAAAGAAGACACCGAGAAAACTCAACTCTTAATTCGCATTGCTAGATTAAATCTAAACTTATTCTACTAAAACTCAACCCGGTAGGTAAAATAGGGGTAAACCATGGTTAAACCATATTCAACTACTCTTTGTTGTTCAAAATCGTAGGCCCAACCAAACATTTCTTCTTGCGCCAGCAGGTTCTTGGCTTGTAATGTAATGACATGAGCTGTTTTGGGCCGATTAATTTTATAGTTGATGGCCAAATCGATAAAGAGCTTAGAGTTTTCCTGCCACTCAAAAGCACGGGCTTCGTCCAGAACGACCATTTCATGCTGACGTGAAGCTATCTGATCGGGAGGCGTAAACCGATTTCCTCCCATATAGGCAACCTTAACGTTGACAGCAATAATGTTATTGGCACGTACCTTCCATTCTTTTCCCCCAAGAAAGTTGATAACGTAGTTGCGATTAAACGATGTGTTGCGCTCTATTCCATCTCCCCCTGTATACCTTGAATCAAAAAATGAAGCCGTCATCAAGTAGTAATAGTCATGGGTCATGAAGCGTTCCAGCGTTATATCCACGCCCAGATTAGTACCGGTCCCTTTATTGGTCAAGGCATCCTCAAAATAGTCATCCCACTGGTAATTTTATTCTAGTCTTTCATTAATTTTTCATCATTAATTCGATTCAAACAAAGACATCCAATTCGTTAATGGTTTGAGATTTGCATATCTCATGAGATAATTTCAATCATGACAATTAATGAGGAAAAAATCCTAACAACAAATAAGTTATTAAAAGATTACCAATTGAAACTACAAAAATTCCAATTAAAAAAATGCTGAGGACTCTCTGGCTTATGTGACGCACTAGAAATATCGAGAACAAAAACCATGAAAAACTAGAAAAATAAAAATTGAACCAGCTAGCAAATTTGAAATGGAGAGAAGAGTCATTCTAATTATGTGCTTTGGAGCAATGATACAATACATCTTAATTAGACAGGTAAACGTTCAGTTATTGACTAACAGTAACGGACTTACAACGACACTTCACTCTTGGGGACAAACCATGATGGATTTTATTATTCTAGTATAAAAATCCAAAGAGCCAAAGCGGAACCTTATTTCCATTCCCAATTTCAATATCATCTGCTGCAACTAAATAATTATTCAAATGTTTTACCTGCGAAGTATTCTTATTTTTGCCTCCAACTTCTATTGTCAATTCATTAACTTTAAAATCGCCTTCAGAAGGCAAACTCACTTGCAACCCTGAATTCAATAGTTGGTTTAAAACAAATGTTTCCCTGATATTTCCAATGTCTGGGTTGTCTTTTAACGCAAAAGCAAGATTTGAATTTTCCATGAATATCTTATCAGGCTTTTGTAAGATAGATACACCCTTGCCTTCTGAACTCAACGTATTAAGCAATCTTGCATCCTTTAATTGATAAATGTATTGATACACGCTATCTCTACTCAAATCCAGCTTTCTGGATAATGCTGCAATATTTGGCTTAAAAGGTACCGATTCTGCAATCACTCCTAACAACTTTTTCACTTTGGTTGCCGTTCCTGTATTATAAGTAGCTATATATGCCAGATCAGCATCTACAATAGTATTTATTATCTGGTTTAATTTCAGCCGGTAAGAATCTTCTCCTTCAGCAATTATTGGAAGATAACCTATTTGCAGATATTTTTGAAAAGCCGGAAGTGGCCGAAAACCATCTGTAATTTTTCTGCTTAAACTTCGGTGATCTTTAATAATATCTTCAATTTTTACAGTATCAAAACCAATCTTGTTTGTAAACAACAAAAACTCACGAAACGAAAGACCTGCCAGCGAATAACTAATCACTCTCCGGCTCAGATCCGCTTCGCCTCGGTATATATCAAGAGCAGATGATGCTGAAAAAACAACCTGCATCCCCGGCAAACCGTCGTATATGTTTTTCAATTCAACTGACCAGTTTGGATATTTGTGAACTTCATCTATAAACAGGATTTCTCCGCCCTGCTTGTACCAATCATTGGCTGTATCTAACAAGGTATGATTATAAAACCAGGTATGGTCAGCAGTAATGTAGAGTGCATTTACTGGCAGTCCCAGATCATACTTTAAATGTTGTAACATCAGCGTGGTTTTTCCGGCACCGCGAGGTCCCTTAATTCCAATCATCCGTTGCTTCCAGTTGATCTGGTCATGCAAGTATCTTCTGAAATCACCTGTTACCAGACGTAACATGTTTTCCTGAAACTCAAATAAAACATCCATAATAATGTCGATTCAATAAAACAAATATAGTATTATAATGTCGACTACAAACTACATTTCTAAAATTCAATTTCTTTGAGCTCATACTCCTCTGTATAAACCAATTCCCAAGGAATACCCCTGTCTGTATATTTACCTTTTCTTCGGTTATGCTCCGATAAACGCCTTTCAATATCGGTTGGCAATATGACCAGTGGCGTAGAGCGGGCGACATCCCTGTCAACCGTTACAAAAGTTGATGTGTGACAGACACTTTCAAGCTACCACTGCGCCCGACAATGGTTATATTGCGTGTTGCCGTTTCGTTGATTATTCCAGTTTCTTTTTATTTTCAATATAGATGTCGTCAGAATTTTTTTTCAATGATTTCATAAAATCCTGTTCATCAAGTGATTTTAATTGAATTTTCACAATGTCTTTCAACTGTTTGTAGCGTTCAGGTTTATTAATTTGATTACGAATTAAAATTGAATTAAAGTTCTCAAGGTTTGATAAAACAACAAGCTCATTTATGCTAGCAAAATCACGTATGTTTAATCCTTTCTTTGCTTTATCAGGGTTTGCTTCACGCCAATCTATAGCTGAACAATTAAACAATGCAACATTCAACAAATCAGCTTACTCTGCATATATTAGCCATTCTTTATCTTTGTCGTAATTTTTCTCAGGCAGAATGCAGTCTCGAACAGCATCAGTATGAAGTAAATAATTTGTTTTCGTTAAAATGCGTTTAACATTCCATTCAAGGTTATACTGATTACTCTCAATTTCCTTTAATCTTTGATACTCCTTAATCAACATAAGCTTAAACATTGGACTAATCCACGAGCCAAACTCAAATGCTAAATCTTTATGAGCATAAGTTCCTCCATATCTGCCTGACTTGGAAATTAATCCTATTGCATTAGTCGCTTCAATCCATTTTTTTGGTGTTAAATTGAAACTGTTTAATCCAGCTTGTTTTCTAAAGGTGTCGAATTCGACATGTTTAAAATTCGGGTTATTCAAAGTTTCCCATAATCCGATAAATTCAACGGTATTTCGATTCCTCATCCAGTTACGAATATGGTCTGTACCCTCTTCATCTCTTACCATATCCGTCAGGCAGATATAGTCTTGCTCATTTTGTTTAACTATAGAAATAAGTTTGTTTTCAACTTCTATTTGAGATTTACTTGTCATATTGTCGAATCATGTAACAATTTCTACAAATATACAATTCAAATCCAAATTAACAGGCTGGTTCTTCGACTCTTTAAAGGAACGGCAACGTTGGTGTAACCTCACTATATAAAATGTATAAAACATACATAGCATCATTATTAATTAAAAAAGAGAGACCGCCTTATCGACAATCTCTCTTTTATTCGGAGATCCCGCTGGGCTAAAAGGGTTTAAATTTCTCGCTTTCCTGAATTACCAACAACGAATAGTGAGGTTGAAATTTGAATAAAACTGTACAAAAATCAACTCAGTGTTTCTCAGTGAATCTCTGTGTAAGAAAATACTATTTCACCGAGAGTCACAAAGAAGACACAGAGAAAACTCAACTCTTAATTCGCATTGCTAATAGTTTTTTCTGCTTAATTAATTAATGGAAGTCCTGCAAAATTCGTTAGTTTGTGATTATTATTACTTTTTATGAAATCGTTACTTATATTAAGGTAATTTTATATATTTACAAGTAAATCCTTATAACGACTATTATATAAGGTGTTATTTGAAGAGTTTAAAAGAGAATGGTGATGCCTCTATAATGCAGCCAAAACCGATAATTCTAACCAAAATGAAACAGTTATTTGAAACTGGTGTGGTTGTAAAGTCCATTGACGAAAAACATATTGTTATGGCAATGCTTGCAGCAGGATGTCTTGCGATTACATCAGAACGAGCAGTTATTTAAATTTTTTATTGGTAATATCACTCCTAAAAATAGGAGTGATATTGCTTTTCTTTAATCCATTCACTTTATTCGTTAAAACATGGAATACTATTTAAAAAATAGAAATTATAAAATACATAAACCTCTTACAACAATAAACCGTATAAGACATATACTTTCAAATATAGATTGCTTTACATTCGAAATAGTATGGCATAATATTTTTGAAGGGTTTCATTCTGTGAGAATTGAAACTTTGGATGGATTTGGCACCAATGGTAAAGGAGATAATAAAGAGTATGCTTTAGCAAGTGCTTATGGAGAATTTCTAGAACGATTGCAAAACAATCTACATTTAGGGGCAAAGGCCTTAACACGAAGGTTGTATAAAAAGATTAAAGATGATACAGGTTTTTGTTTTTATCCAGATGAACGTATCATGACTAAAAATGAAGTTTTTGAATTACCTTCAGATTTTTTAAATGCTTTTAAAAATGATATTGAGACTGAGTTCTATGAATATCTTGATTTATACTTTAATAGGTTAAAGGAAAATAATTTTAAAGGTGTAATAGGTGTCCCCTTCTATAATCTGCAAGAGAAAAAAATTCAATATTTCCCATTCAATATACTTCATAGTTTAACAGGGTCTAATGGCATGTGTGCAGGCAATAGCCCTGCTGAGGCTATTTTTCAAGGTATTTGCGAGCTTTTGGAGAGGTATTCTACAAATCTTATTTATAACAATCAGTTAACTCCTCCTTCAATTCCTAAAGATATTTTAAAAAACTATAGTAAACAATATGCTCAGATTAAAGAGATCGAAAAAGAAGGATACAAAGTTATTATTAAGGATTTTTCTGCAGGGAAAAGACTACCTTGTATTGGTACAATAATAATTGATGAGGGACGTAATTATTATAGACTTAATGTTGGTTCGGACACGCACTTTCCTATTGCTCTTTCAAGATCTCTTCAGGAAATATTTCAAGGAATAAAAGAAAGAAAACAATTAGAAGGTGCTATGCTTCCAATTCCTCTTGTTGAACATAGTTATTTTTTAAAAAATGATAAAACATCAAATAATATGCGTAAAGAGCAGCTTATGCAATTTACCATTGATGGAAGAGGTGTTTTTCCAAAAAGTTTATTTAACTCGAAAAGTAGCTATGAATTCGATCTGAATATATTTAATGGAGATAGTTCTTATGAAGATCAAATCAAGTCATTAGCTTCTTTTGTTAATAACCTAGGGTTCAATATTTACATTAGGGATGTATCTTTCTTAGGATTTCCGACCTATCATGTATTTATACCTGAAATATCTGTATTGGGGAAAAAAAGTCCTTCGCTTTTCAGAAATAGGGATGAATCAGAAGTTCAAAGAAGTTTTATAAGTGATAAAATTGAAGATGCTTTTTATCCATTTTCAAAAATGGATAAGTTCAAAGCAAAATTCTTGATTTCAGCTTTGGATAATGAACCATTGGAACTAATGAAAGATGTTCTTAAATTAAATTTTAAAGATAATAGTTTATGGGGCCACTTAAAGGTTAGTTATTTCCTAGTAGTGTTATCTGTTTTTGTAGAAGATTATGAAAAGGCATTAAACTTTATGAATATACATTTAAGCAAAATAGATATTGATAAATATCCGTATTACAAAGCTTCAATCCTATATTTAAAAGATAAAGCAAATGATGTTGAATCAAAAATAACGTATTCAAAACTGATTAAGAAATTTGGTTTTGAAGTTGGAAATGAAGTTGTTAAAGATTTTAGTTATAAGAATATTCTTAAAGGGATTAAATATCCATTATGCCCTGATTGTGATAAATGTGGCTTGATTAAGGATTGTAAAACATACGAAACTGTTAATCTATCCATAAGCGTAAATAATTACGCTAAGATTTCTGATACAAACCAAAAAGAACTTAATAAATTGTTTCTTTAAACCTCATTAGAGATGGATGTTTTGAATTTATTGAGTTTCTTAAGAAGTTCAATTAATAATAGTCTGAAAAAGACAAAACTAAAAGTAAATTTTTTAGTTACTAAAAATACGACTTTTAATTTTGAATTAATCGAAAGGTATTTCAAGAAGAAAAATCATAAAGAGGATTTTCAGGTTATATCAGAAAGAATAGAGCATGATTTAGATTTAAACGAAATATTTAAGTTTATTGACCGGACTAGTTCTAAAATTGGTCAGCAATTCTTGTATGATAGGATTAGGGCATTAAAGAATGACTTCGAAAGTAATAATACTGATGAAATCACTCTAAAGAAATTAGAAAGGGATAAAAGCCAAATAAGAGCAATATTAGGAAAATTAAGCAGTGAAGATGCATATTATATTAGTTGTTTGTTTCAAGATGAGTTGCTTGAACGTCCTACTTGGTTTTATTGGATATTAGTATTGGCAAACATTAGCTTTGTAAATGTTCTAATTTTACCATTTGTCCCAGTGGTTATTTACTTACTAATTGGATTGCTATTAATAAATACTGGCATTCATTATTGGAACAAAAAGAATTTGGTAATGAATTCCATATCTATTCCACAGGTTTTATTAATGAATAATGTGGCAAAGGAATTATATCGGTATGATTATTTAAAATATATCAATCCAAACTTAACTACTAATTTAAATGCATTAGATAAAATAAAGAACCAGCTGGTGCTTAATATATTTAGTAATAAATTGCAAAATGATATTTATTTAATCTTTTGGCTTGTTGTAGAATTATTAAAAACATTGTTTCTTATTGAGCCAATTTTATTGTTTAGTGTTTTATCTAAAATAAAGAGATACAAAAACGACATTAAGTCTATATTCGAATTTGTTGGTAAAGTTGATTCTTTATGCTCAATTTCAGATTTACGTTGTAGTGTAGATACATATTCTATTCCTTCAATAATTAGCTCAAATAAGAATATGGAAGCAATAGATTTATACCATCCTCTAATTAAAAACTGTGTTAGAAATTCAATTTCTATACAAAGAAATTCAATTTTATTGACTGGTTCTAATATGTCAGGAAAAACTTCTTTTATTAGAACTATAGGTATTAACTATATACTTGGACATACAATAAACACTTGTTTTGCTGATTCTATATCATTCCCTGTTATGCACTTACATACTTCAATAAGAATAAGTGATGATTTGTTAAATGAGAAAAGTTATTACCTTGAAGAAGTGCTTACAATAAAAGAGATGATAAATAACAAAAGTGACAACTTCTGTAACTTATATTTGCTTGACGAAATATTGAAGGGCACTAATACAATAGAACGTATAGCAGCAGGTAAAGCGATTCTTTCTAATTTAAATAATAATAAAGATATTGTGTTTGCTGCTACTCATGATATTGAACTAACTGATATGTTAAAAGATGAATATGATTTATTTCATTTCAGTGAAATTGTTATGAATAATAGTGTTGCCTTTGATTATAAACTTAAGTATGGGAAACTAACATCGAGAAATGCTATAAGAATACTTGAGCTTTATGGTTTTCCCAATAGTGTTATAAAAGAGTCGTACTTAATTGCAAAAGAGTTAAATAATGAACCGCATTCAAAAAAACAAATTTTGAATGTATGAAAACGTAAGCCTTGAACCGACTACATTCAATTCTTTTTTGTTAATTGAAGAAGAAGAGGTGAGTGTAAGGTCTTGTTTTTATTATAAACAGTGTAAAATGATTTTAACTGCTTATCCCTTTCGGTCAAGCAATAAAATCGTAAGCATCTGGAAACATGTATATTGTCTTGATTACAACATTTAGAGCAAGTTATAGAAATTCAAGATATTGCAAACTTAACTTGATTGATGGAGACATGCAGTTAATTTTATTATGACTTTAAATTTATGTTGACAACCATTCCAGAAAACCATATTTTAAAGCTTAAGGATATAACTCACATCCAAAAAGAATCAAATTTTATAACTATTTATACTAGTAAAGGCAAAAATTACACTTCAGAAGAAGCATTTAATGAGGTCGAAGAAGCGCTAAATGAAAGAGATTTTATAAAAGTTAATCATAATACTTTAATAAATATTTCATACCTAAGTAACAGTATAAATTTTGGACATAGAAGAAGTATAAAACTTTTTGGTATTACATACATAAATGTATCTCGCAAAAGAATGCAGGTTTTAAAGGCTGTTTTAAGAAACCGCAAAAAGAGAATGATTTGTGGGTAAAACGGTTCAAAATGTACAAAAGTCACGGATTGGGTTGCCTCCTGGAACGGAATATTTGATTTCTAGAATGCGTTTATATTGATTTCCAAACGCAAGGAAATCGCAAAACAGAATAATGAAATCCAGGCGTCCTTGACAAGGGTTGATCTTTTCGGACCCAGGACCACTCCCGCTTGAAAAGCGGGATGCTCCACACAACTGTGCTACTTCGGTTTTTTTATCAAGCTTTCAATAAATAGTCGGGATTTACGGCTTTTAATAGTACGTTCTCTTTCCTGAGCTTTTTCTTTGAGCTCATACTCCTCTGTATAAACCAATTCCCAAGGAATACCCCTGTCTGTGTATTTACCTTTCCTTCGGTTATGCTCCGATAAACGCCTTTCAATATCATTGGTGTAACCTACATAATAATGATCCAAACGCTCACTATATAAAATGTATAAAACATACATAGGTGCCATTATTAATTAAAAAAGAGAGACCGCCTTATCGACAATCTCTCTTTTATTTGGTGACCCAGCGGTCCCGATGAACATCGGGTGGACCCAGGACCACTCCCGCTTGAAAAGCGGGATGCTCCACACAACTGTGCTACTTCGGTTTTTTTATCAAGCTTTCAATAAATAGTCGGGATTTACGGCTTTTAATAGTACGTTCTCTTTCCTGAGCTTTTTCTTTGAGCTCATACTCCTCTGTATAAACCAATTCCCAAGGAATACCCCTGTC
>CAZSQG010000045.1:0-31220 GCA_964608615.1 uncultured Marinilabiliaceae bacterium | reverse complement strand
ACTCAGACCTTCTAAACCGAGAAGAACCGACGCCGAAATCCAGAAACTCTGCTCCAGCTGGGCTACCATCGGGAAAACCCCTGACAGGGCAGCCAACACCATTACTTCGCTGGCACTTGAAGCCGACGTACAGGAAAGATTCAACATCAAACTGCAGAAGAAATATGCAGAGATTGAGAAAAACGAAGTACGCTACTCCACTTACAAGACAGAAGATGCCGAACACCTTATCGTAGCATTCGGCTGTATGTCACGTATCGGCGAGACCGCTGTAGATATTGCTCGTGAACACGGCATCAAACTCGGCCTTCTCCGTCCTATCACTCTTTACCCTTATCCAAAAGAAGCACTCAACGCATTAGTACCTCAGCTTAAGAGCATTATGTCTCTGGAACTTAACTCAGGACAGATGGTTGAAGACATCAGACTCATCTCTAACGGCAGGGTTCCTGTCAGCTTCTACGGTCGTCAGGGAGGTATGATTCCTGATCCTGAAGAGGTATACGAAGCATTTGTCAAATCTATTAAATAATTGACACTATGGAAATTAATGATATAATCAAACCCAAAACACTGTCAATCCACCAAAACTGTTCTGCAAACAAAATACCCACTAAGACCACCACCGACGATAAAGCATCTGTCCTATGATGCCATCCATCAGCTTTTACAGTAACATTATCTGTTTTTCGTCCCACATAAAAAGCATATTGAGCTAAGGCTTCCTTAACTATTATAGAAATAACAGTTACAACAATGGCTATTGTACCAAACGATGTTGATTCCCTTTTGCTGAACTGCAAAATTGAATCCCTAAAAAAATCATAAGCAATAATTGCAAGTAAAAAGGCAATAAATAGCGCGGCAATTTGCTCCCATCGTCCATGCCCAAAAGGGTGTTCTTTATCAGCTTTTTTGGAAGATAGTTTTATTGCTGCAATAACAACAATTGAACTCATTGAATCAGAAAGCGTATGCCATGCATCGGCTGTTATGGCGATTGACTTTGTTACAATACCGGCCCACAATTTAAGCGCAAATAATAGCAAATTAATAATAACCGAAACAATTCCTTCAATATATCCTGCTCTTGTCCTATCCATTTTTTAAATATTTAAACAACCGTTTGATCTTTTTTATCTAATAAAGTAAAAATCAGCATTAATAAAGTGGCAATTATCGCCATTAACGAACCAAAATAAAACGGAGCATTTGAATTAACCTTATCGTACAATAAACCAGCAATTAAGCTAGCCGGCAACAGTGTAATACCAAGTACCGCATGATAAATGCCATACCCCGTACCTTTTAACTCTTTGCTCACGATATCCGAAACCATTGCTTTTTGACTGCTATCAGTCAATACACTATAAATCCCATACATAATAAACAATAAAATAAAAATATTAATACTATTAAACCTCCCAAACATATAGTAAACAACCGCATAAACAAAAAAACCAAAAATAATAAGTTTTTCCCTACCAATTTTATCAGAGAATTTTCCAACAGGTATCGCAAAAAGCACCGATACAGTATTAAAAATCATATACACAAAAGGAATATACGATTTATTAATTCCGGTCTCAACTGTTTTAACAAGTAATAATGCGTCGGCCGAATTACCAAGTGTAAATACAAATATAACAATAAGAAAGAAATAGAATTTTTTAGGCAGTTGTTTCAATTGAAACTTAACGTTATTTACATTTTCTCCTGTTTTTGGTTCCTTTATGAAGATAATAATTGTAACGACTCCAAAAATTGCAGGGATTGTGGCGAATAGGAATATGTTAGTATAATTTAACGGAAAAAAGTACAAAAAGAAAAAAGCTACCATTGGTCCAAAAATAGCACCACTATTGTCCATTGCTTTATGAAATCCAAAGCTTCTCCCAGCTTCTTTATTTTTAACTGACCCACTAATAAGGCTATCTCTTGGCGCTGCCCTCAAGCCCTTGCCCACACGTTCAAAAAACCTAAGAAACAATACCTGAACGGGCAATTTTACGAATGAATACAGTGGAGTTATCAAGGCAGTTATACCATACCCAATAATCATAAATGGTTTGTTTTTCCCTATTTTATCACTCCAATAACCCGAAAAAGCTTTAAATAACGAAGCTGTGCTTTCCGCAATTCCTTCAATTAGCGAGATTGAGGTCTTGGACGCTCCTATTGATAATAAAAAAAGGGGCATCACACTATATATCATCTTAGTGGATGTGTCAGTAAAGAAACTTGTCAATCCGGCATAGAAAACATTTTTCTCAAATCCGAATATTTTTCCTTCTGTCATCTGTTTAAAATATTCAATGGTAATAAAAGTTTTTTGAGGTGCTTATTTCCACCCCCAATTGAATCAACCGAAAATGGACCTGTTTAGATATGTTATTACATTTTTATCTGTTTTAAGAAACCATCTTTGTAGCTATCACCAACTGGAATATACTTACCGTCTATAACTATCCGGTTGCGCTCAATTGATTGAATACGCGAAATGGCTACAGCCCACGATTTATGAACCCGGGCAAACTTATGCAATGGTAATTGAGTCAACAAGGAACTAAAGCTCTGTTTGGTCATAATTTTTCTATCGGCCAGATGTATTCTGAGGTATTCGCGCATGCCCTCAATGTATAGAATGTCGTCAACCAGAATATTCTCCAGGCGGTATTCGGTTTTAACAAAGATGTTTCCGGAATCCTGCACCGGCGCAACTTTCAGCAAGGCATCGTCAAAAACCCGGTTTACGGCCGATAGAAACCGTTCAAACGAATAGGGTTTCAGCAGATAATCAAACACTCTCAACTCATAGCCTTTTAGAGCATAATCGGAATAGGCAGAAGTGATTATTACATAAGGCTTTTGCGAAAGCGTTTGTAAGAGTTGAATCCCCGTTAATTGTTCCATCTGGATATCCAGAAAAATCAAATCAACAAGGTTGGTTTTAAGATAAAACAGGCCATCGGTAGATCGGGGAAAACAACCAAGCAAATTTAAAAATGGCACCTGCTGAATAAATCCTTTTATCTTTTCGGTAGCAAGAGGCTCGTCTTCAATAACTATGCATGAAAGCATCATGAGAACCAAATTTGTAATTCAACTTTAAATGTACTGTTTTCTTTTATTATTTTTAGAAGATGCTTTTGGGGATAAAGTAATTGGAGTCGTTTCTGTACATTTTCAAGTCCAAAACCTCCGATTTTTAAACTGCTATGAATAATACCAATACTGTTTTTGCAAGTAAATATCAGATTATTCTCTTTACAAACCATTTCCATATCAATAACTGGAGTTTGACCAATATCTTCGGAGTGCTTAAAGGCATTCTCAATAAAAGGTATAAATAACATGGGGGCCATCTTTATTTTTCGGCACTCCTGGGGAAGAGATAACCTTATATATTCCTGACTGGGAAACCTAAGTTTCTGGAGCTTAATGTAATTTTGAATATACGTAATCTCTTTCTCCAAAGGAACCAGATCAGTTGAGCTTTCGTAAGTCATATACCGCAACATATCTGAAAGGGTAATGAGCGCATCGGATGCCGATTGAGCATTAATTCGAATGAGCGAATCAATATTATTGAGCGAGTTAAACAAGAAATGTGGGTTAATCTGCGATCTTAGCAACTCTAGTTCGTTGCGCAGATTGCGATTCTCAAGCTCCTTTTTTCGGGTTACGTCGGCAACCCAATTTTCGAACCCTCTGATTAAACATCCACATTGAGCAATAATAAATGTTCCAACCAATGGTGCTACAAAATTCCTGTAATTAAATATCTCAAACTGTGTAAATAAAAGCTTGTGCAATGGTAAAAAGATGAAAGTGATTAAAATGCTGACCAAAATGGAAAAAGTCAGATATTTAACAAACTTGCCCTGTTCGAAAAAGCGGATGAACCAAAAGTAAAAAAGATAAAAAATAGTAACAGCCCACAACAAATTAAGTATAATATGTGGCTGAATCTGGCTTGTCGATGGCCACACTCCTGATTTAGGAGCCTGACTCACCATTACAGTAAACATCAGGAACACCATCCAATAAATGGCATGTATAAATATTTTTAAAGACAGTTTCATGCTAATCCTGTAACAACTAGAGTAAATACTTTTTTCGAACTCTCACCAAAGGTATAAAAAGGAACAATCCCACCACTTTTATCCCATGTTTTATGCTCCATGTGCATACTCATATCTCGTTTCTTAGCCCACGATTAATAATGGTTGCAGATGTCTCTCAATTATAAATATGAAACATTGGTGTTCGGTAAAATTTTCAGAAAATCATTTATATGCTTTAATTAATGAGGGTTCCGGGAGGTCTTGTTTTCTTGTGGCTAATTTTCCGCCTCAGATGATTTCTGTTAATAAAATCAGATTAATTGTCGTTAAAGTATCCCGATTTAAGTTTTCATCGGGATAGTGTTGGATGCCAATCGCTATTTAACCAGAAGCAGAAGCGCCGACAGTGCAATTATAGCCAGTACCAGATAACGGAAAGTTTTCTCGGGAATGTAGCTGGCGATTTTTTTGCCCGCAACAACACCACCCACAATGGCAGGTATCATCAGCAGGTTCATGTGAAAAGTGCTCCAGGTTATGGAGTGCCAGGCAAATACGTGAAAGGGTACTTTAAGCACGTTTAACGTGAGGTAGAAGATCGCCGCAGTGGCAATGAAGCTGTTCTTTGAAATGCGGGTCGATAACAGATAAAGGTTAAAAATTGGGCCGGCTGCGTTACCAATCATGGAGGCAAAGCCACCTAAAAATCCGGTGATGGCCGAAAGAATGGGCGATTGCGAGAGGTTGATTTTTTTACCAAAAAAATCAAAAAAGAGCAGGATGCCCAGACTCACAATAATAAGGATGGCAATAACATCCCTAAAAGTCCCGTCATGAATAAATTTCCCCACAACAACAGCAATCAGCAAACCAGGAAGCACCCAAGGCAATAGCTTTTTCACCTGACGCCATTGAGTATTTTTCCGGTACATCCGAAAAGCCAACATATCCGAAAAAATAAGAATGGGCAGCAAAAGTCCCGTTGAAGCCATGCCGCCATACATAAACACCATGGCAGGAATTGTCACCATGCCCAAGCCTTTCAGACCGCCTTTTGAAAGTCCGTTGATAAAGGCGCAGGCAAATGTGGCCAGCCATACGAATGGGCTAACATGTAGAGGGTTCAACAAAAACTCAATCATGCCTGCAAAAGTAATAGAAAAAATGCAGTATTTGGCTTAGAATTGCAAAGACCCTTAGAGTTCGAGGAGAACCGGACAGTGATCGCTCCCCATCACCTGATCAAGAATATCCGCCTTTTTTACCTGAGGTAAAAAAGTCTTGCTCACCAAAAAGTAATCGATTCTCCAGCCTATATTCTTGCCGCGGGCACCAGCACGATAACTCCACCATGAGTAACGATCCGGCGTATCTGGATGAAAGTGGCGAAAAGTATCCGTCAATCCTCCGGCCGTAAAGCGATCCATACCGTCAATTTCCTCCTGCATAAAGCCGGCCGACTTGTTATAATTTGCTTTTGGGCGTGCCAAATCAATGACTTTATGGGCCACATTAAAATCGCCACAAACAATAACAGGCTTTTTTTCCTCCAACTTTTTCAGGTAATTGAAAAAGGCCAGATCCCAGCCCTGGCGGTAGGCCAGTCGCCGCAGGTCATTGCCGGAATTGGGGACATACACATTGACCAGAAAAAACTGCTCGTACTCGGCACAGATGACCCGGCCCTCGGCGTCGTGATCGGCCATGCCAATGTCGTAGGTGACCGACAAAGGCTCGGTTTTGCTGAGAATAGCGGTACCCGAATAACCCTTGCGGTCGGCTGAGTTGCTGTAAAGATAGTAACCCTCAATTGTGGCCAGCGTTTCTGCCACCTGATCATCTTGCGCCTTGGTCTCCTGCAGGCAAAGGATGTCGGAATTTAAGGACTTAAAGTCATCAAAAAAGTTCTTTTGTGCGATGGCACGTATGCCGTTAACGTTCCAGGATATCAGCTTCACGATAATGGTTTATAATGGTTTCTGTTAAGCACAAAGATAAAAAAAACTGGATACACAATTTGCTTACACTCTAGCATCAATACCTGAAGCTAATGAAAGGATTAGCAGTGGTTACATTGCAATAACAAAACAACGCTGAATTGTGCTTTTTAGAATTATTGATTTGGGCTTTTTACCATTGGATAAACAAAACACACAACCGGTAATGCACATAAAATAAAAATCACAGACGAATGATCTGTAATTCCGAATAATGTAAACTCTGCAATAATTCTGATTATATAAAACAGACAAAACATTGTGAGCACACCATACTTTAAACTACTACTCAATAATGCTTTTGTTTGAAACAAGGGAATCAAAGCCATAAATGACAAAACCAATATGACGATATAATGATAAGTAAGCATAATACTATAATTCAACTGCGACAAACAAGATAGTTCTTGATTCCAGTTAAAAAGCTTTGCAAATGCCAGATGAAACACCAGAAATAAAATATTTATGATGCCTGCTATGCGTAATAAAATAATGGATGTTTTCATACGTAATTAATTTGTTTTTAAGTTGTCGTATAGTCTCCCGTCTTTCAGTCGGGACAGGTAGCCCCGCTAATGAGCGGGGGAACTCACCAGATAATCATTGGCTTCGCCGATCTTCGATTACCCTGTGAGACCTCCTTTATCGTTGTTGTTACAAAAAACCTTTATTTATACAATTGTAAAAGGCTTTTAAGTTTCGATTTCATGATAAGAATATGAAAAGGCTTAATAATCCAAAAATAAGCTCGTCCGGTCGCATTATGAAACATAACCACCGTAGTTAAGCATATACAGTAATGAGCATCAGTCTTTTGAATATTAACTGAGATACTGGCATCCAAATGGCTGTCGAAAGCAGATAAAACAACCTCTTCATCGTTGAGATCAGTGACAGTAAAAAAGAAAAATTCAGATCCTTTTGCTATTTCAGTTTGAGTTATATTCGTCGACTTTAATTCCATTTTGGGGCCCTTATTTATTCGAAGAATTACGGCCAGCCCTTTTCGGAGAAAAAAAAGCCAGTCAACCCACCATGGCCATGAATAAAAAAGATTATTCAAACAATCAATAAATTCCGGCTTGTTTTGTGACGAAAATGTTACTTCAAAACTATCGTAATAATGAATTTCGGGTAGCGATTTAAATACCAGAAAATTGTCGGGTGAGTTTTTTCTTTTTACTTGCATAAAACATTATTTGTTGGATCAAATTTCATCATCATTCTTCGCTAATCTAAAAGGATTCAACCAACAGGGCTTTTTTGTCAATCAATGGTTAATTTAAGTCAATTGCAAATTCTCTAAAAACATTGTTATACAAAGTCATCGGATTACTATATTAGTGTTTTTCATGGAGTTATAACAGAAAAGCAAATAAAATTTCTCTTATTTAAATGATGATTTTTAATGCTTAAACAAAATCAAAAAGACCGTATTATAATTCCCTGATAATATAAAGCATCCATCTCAATAATTTATCCCAACTGACTCTTTAGCAAAACCGTGAAGAATTATACCTTTAAAAAACTATTTTGTCATAATGAAACCCTAATTTTAACGTTGTAAAAAAGTCAACCTTTTACCAAATTCTGTGAAAAGAATAAAAAAATACATAGTACTACTTTCTTTAGTTATCAGTCTCCCTATTACAGCGCAACAAGGCGGAGAGACCCTGTTTGGGCTGCTACATCTTACCCAATCGGCACGAATAGCATCACTGGGAGGCAATCAGGTTGGTCTCGATGGACATGATCTGGCCATGCTCATCCATAATCCCGCTCTGCTTGATTCAACATTCTCAAAACAAGTATCAATAAGTTATGTGCCATATATTGCAGGAATTAATTATGGCTATGGTGGCATTGCATGGAATTTTAGTGAAGTGGGCACTTTTGCCTTAGGCTTTCAGCACATTGGTTATGGCGATTTTGTTGCTGCCGATGAAACCGGAACCATCACAGGCTCATTTACAGCCGGCGAATCGGTTATTCAACTGAGCTACAGCCGACAAATCAACCAACGCATTACCGCAGGCTTATCCATAAAACCAGTTTTTAGTCGCATTGAATCATACAGCTCGTGGGGAATGGCTTTTGATGCAGGCCTGTTTTACCGACACCCTAATGAATTATTTTCAGGAGGTATTGTTTTCCGCAATTTTGGAAAACAAATCTCGTCATACAGCGACAGCCCCACTGAAAGTCTTCACCCCGATCTACAAATCGGAATATCAAAAAAATTAGCTCATGCTCCCTTTCGATTTTCATTAACCATTCAGGATTTGCTTTCGGGATCACTTGATTATACTATCACAGATAGCGAGTCACTTTCCTCCACCAATGAGTCAGAAGACCCCTGGGGCGATAAATTGATTCGTCACATTACTTTTGGAACCGAGTTTGTTCCATCTAAAAATTTTTATTTAGCCGCCGGTTACAGTCCACGCCTGCGTCACGAACTAAAAATTGATAAAAAACCATCCACAGTAGGGTTCTCCTGGGGTTTTGGTGTAAGAATTTACAAGTTTCATTTCTCTTACGGATCAAGTCGATACCATTTAAGCTCATCGTCAAATCATTTCTCTATAACCACCAATCTATCATCCTTTTAGGAAGTGTTTTCGTTGTAAAATCCGATCTTTGTATGACCACAAAGCTTCTAAAATGTTAAAAGATCACCCGACCGCACATAGATAGGGCAAATATAAGAAATGAATTTATCGGGCAGCCTAGTGTCATGTCAACAATAAAATGACGTTTTTTAGTTGCGTATTTTTGGGTTCCCCTTCAGGGTTTAGGGGTAATCTATATTTGATATGACAATAGACTGTTTTGTTTTTTGTATCATGACAAAAAAGCGATCCAGCTTTTTAGCTGGAGAGGACTAATTAATAGAGATTTTTATCTGATCCACTTAACATTATATTAAACCTGGATGATTAGTTTTGAAAATTCAGTGTAACTAAAAATACCTGAATGATTTATTCATAATCTACCCATATTGATTTTGGCACTATTAAACCAATTTGTTATTTTTGATGCAATTAAAAAATGGACACTATCAAAGACTTTACTGAAGAACAGTGGAATGAACTGATCCTAAAAGTCAGCAAACACTTTAAAGTAATAGCCGACTTCGACTTTATGCTCTTTATTATAGGCATGCACGAGCGCGGCTTAGGGTTCAGGCAATACTCACGCGACGAAAAATGGGACCTGATAAACCTTGGGAAGTGCACTCTTTTTGAATTGCTTGGTTATTTAAAACAATCAGGTAAAGACGAACATGGATGGCCCGAATTTGCGGTATTAAAAAACATAAACACCCTCACTCCTTCGTTGCAAAAGCATCTCTTAAAAAAAGCAATGCTTGATTACTTAAACCACGTATTAAACTAAAAAACAACATACAAAATGAGAATTATAAATATTTTATTCCTCTTGATTCTTATGCTTCAGGTTTCGGGATGTGCTCAAAAACAAGAGAAGATATTAATCAAAACCACTTATGGCAACATTAAAATCAAGCTATATGATGATACACCATTACATCGCGATAATTTTATAAAACTGGTGAGCTCGGGCTATTATGACGGCCTGCTTTTTCACCGCGTTATCAATGAGTTTATGATTCAGGGAGGCGACCCCAATTCGCGCGATGCTTTATTGGACGCACAGCTTGGAAATGGCGACCCTGGTTATAAAATTAATGCTGAAATCATTTACCCAAAACACTTTCATAAAAAAGGCGCTTTGGCTGCAGCCCGTCAGGGAGACCAGGCTAATCCTCAAAAAAAATCATCAGGTTCACAATTTTATATTGTTCAGGGCAAGGTGTTCACCAGTGAAGAGCTCGACCAGTTGGAAAAAGTTGTTGCCGATCAACAGCGTCAGACAATAATGATGAAATACATGAACCAGCATCGCGAAACCTTTATCCGTCTTCAGCAAGCAGGCGATAACGCAGGTATTCAGGAGCTAATGGATAAACTATTGGCCGAATCCACGCCCGAAATAGAAGCACTTAAACCATTCAAAATTCCGGAAGAACACCGGGCCGTCTATACCAGCATTGGTGGCACACCAGCTCTTGACAACGAATATACCGTTTTTGGAGAAGTTGAAGAAGGCCTGGATGTTATTGATGCCATTGCTACTCTTGAAACCAACGATGCTGCCCGCCCTCTTAAGAACGTAACAATGAGCATTATGGTAATTAAAGAGTAATGTAATGAACAGCAGAATTCTTTTTCGGGTATTACTGATATTTGCTGGCTTGATGCTTTCTCCTCATAAAGGAATTGCACAGGAACCTATATACTATGTATGTATAAAAACCAATCAGGGGAATATGCGCATCCGGCTTTACAACGAAACACCCGAACATCGGAAAAACTTTATAAAACTGGTTAACAATAAACACTTTAACGGGACACTGTTTTATAGAGTTATCAAAAACTTTGTTATTCAGGGTGGATCGTCAGATTCAAGAAATGCCCCAGCCCAAAAACACATAGGATACGGCTCGTTTAGTCAGAATATTAGCTCCGAATTTAAAAAAGAGCTGTTTCACAAAAAAGGAGCCATCTGCGCTCCACGTCAACCCGAAAAAATCAACCATTTTCGAATGTCTGACATTTCACAATTTTATATTGTTCATGGCCGCGTTTTCACTTCGGAGCAATTGGATATGATGGAAAAAAAAGTTAATAATCCCATACGCGCTCAACTGAAACGAAAATTCTATCTTCCCCATAAAATAGAGCTAGACAGCCTAAAACAATATGATCCACATGAATTTAATCGCAGGTTAGGCGAAATAAGATCTAAAATAGATTTTGAGTATGCCTTATCTGACCGGTTGACTTTTACTCCCGAACAACGCCAAGCCTATACTACTGTTGGCGGATGTCCCGATCTTGACGGTGAATACACCGTATTTGGCGAAGTAGTGGAAGGATTGGATGTGATTAACCGTATTGCCGTAATGCAAACTGATAAAAACGACAGGCCTTTGAAGGATGTGGTTATTACTATCGAGGAGTGTTATTGAGAAGAAAAGGAGATAGTTATCCGGTAAAATTATTAAGTATATTAAGCATATTTAACCCGTTATAAATTTACTTGAGATGAATCGGAGTTTTCCATTCATATATTTACTTTTTCTTGGACTCTCAACAATACTATTTTTAGATTGTGGTCAAAAAAGCACAGAAAAACAGACCTCTTCCAAACCGGTTGAAAGAGGTTCGTTTAAGACCAACATACTGGGAATGGTTGAAATCCATACATCCGATCATTACACGCGCCCCATTAATAAAGGTTTTGGTTTTTTTGTTGATAAAGAAACCGTTGTTACAAATCTCGACTTTATACAGGGAGCTTACCGGGCTAAAATTGCCGCACCAGGCACTACTCAATACTTTGAAGTGGAGGGCTATACAAATTACAACTTTCATCTTAATCTGGTTTTATTAAAAGTAAAACGTCGTAATAACAATTTCATAAAAATTGCTGAAGCACCTGATAATAAGGACACTCTCTACACTTTATTGCGTCCTCAAAGGGATTTATTTGTAAGCCGAAGTGCCGTAGTTGGTCATCAAGCTACTGATTCGTCAACATTTTTAATTTTAGGAAGTGTTTTGGAATCAGGGAAACCAGCATTTTTTTGCGATCATGCTTTGGCCGGCATCATTCAACAGCGTATAATTAAAGCCGACTCCATCATTACAACAGTTATAGAAAGCCGATGGATAGACACTTTGATGCAACAACAACTAGCACCAAAGCCCATCATTAAATTGAGTACAAAATCCGATAAGGTTTATATTTCTCATAAAAAAGTGAGAGGGTTCAGGGTAATAACAAGTATGGGATCATTTACAATAAAGCTCTTTGATGAAACACCCGAGTACCGCGATAATTTCATCAAGTTGGTCAGCGATGATTTCTACGATAGCCTTCTTATTCACCGCGTAATAAAGGATTTCCTGATTCAAAGCGGGGCCGCCGACACGCGCCATGCCGGGCACGATGATGTTGTTGGCTGGCAGGGCCCCGGCTATTCCATCCCAATGAAAGTAGTTCCAGGCATATTTCACCGTCGTGGAGCCATAGCAGCATCCAAGCTCCCCAACGAACAAAATCCGCGTAATTTCTCAGATGGTTCACAGTTTTACATAATCTGTGGTCGCGTTTTCAATCATCAGGAATTGGACAAGATGGAACAACAAAAAAACATGAAATTCTCAGCCGAGCAACGAAGAGTTTACACTACTATTGGTGGAGCGCCATACCTTGATAATGATTATACGGTTTTTGGCGAAGTTGTAGCAGGAATGGATATAATAGATAAAATTGCCGGAGTAAAACTCTATAATGTTGATCGCCCCGAAGTTGATATTCGTATTCGCCGAATAGAGATTCTGGAGAAATAGATATACCCTAAGCTCCATAAAACATACCCTTTTCATCTGTATAAATTTTAGTTTTTTATTGCCACATAGCCTCCCGTCTTTTGGACGTGCCCTTGTCGCCCAACAAAGGCGGGGAACTCGCCAGATAATTCGCTAAAAATCGGGACAACCTGGTCCCGGCTGAAAGGCGGAATGCTATTCCCCCGTGTGAGGACACTTACTCATGGCTCATTTCAACTTTTCATTATTGCGTATAATAAAAATCTGGAGTTATATTTTTATTAATATAGCGCTATAATTGTTACTTTTGTCATTCAAATTGGTCAAAAAACATTGTTCGATGCTTGAGAGAATAGATCTTCTTGTTGAAGAAATAAAAGGCCTTAAGGCCCAGTCGGCTGCCGATGCTGAAAATTTAAGAATTAAATACCTGAGTAAAAAAGGCTTAGTATCTGTTTTGTTTGAGCAGTTCAAAGACGTGCCACCACAAGAAAAGAAAGCTGTGGGGATGGCTCTGAACCAACTTAAGAATGCTGCCCAGGATACGATTCAAAAGTTAAAGGATCAATTTGACCAGGGCGATACGTTCACCGGCAAAACAGATCTTACATTACCAGGCACATCGATGCCTTTAGGCGGACATCACCCTTTGTCGGTTGTGCGCAACCAGATAGCAGATATTTTTGGCCGTTTGGGTTTTACAATTGCTGAAGGCCCCGAAATAGAGGATGACTGGCATGTGTTTTCAGCACTTAATTTTCCACCCGAACATCCCGCACGTGATATGCAGGACACCTTCTTTATAAATAAAAATCCCGATATACTATTACGCACACATACCTCATCGGTACAGGTAAGAGTAATGGAACACCAGCAACCACCCATCAGAGCCATCTTTCCTGGTCGCGTTTTCCGTAACGAAGCTATCTCAGCGCGGGCTCACTGTATATTTCATCAGGTTGAAGGTCTTTACATTGATACCGATGTTTCATTTGCCGACCTGCGACAAACACTACTGTATTTTGCCAAAGAGATGTTTGGACAAAAAACCCGCATCCGATTGCGTCCATCCTACTTCCCGTTTACTGAGCCATCGGCCGAAATGGATATTTCATGTACTCTTTGTGGTGGTTCTGGCTGCAACATGTGTAAGCATACCGGTTGGGTTGAGATTCTGGGCTGTGGCATGGTTGATCCCAACGTACTCGACAACTGCAAAATTGACAGTAAAAAATATACCGGCTTTGCCTTTGGTATGGGAATTGAGCGCATCACACTGTTAAAATACCAGATTAACGACATTCGTCTTTTCTTCGAAAATGATGTTCGTTTTCTGGAACAGTTCAGGTCAGCACTCTAATATCAAATCACAAAAAAGCGTTTATCTGAACGCTTTTTTTGTGTATAAAACACCCACCCTGGGGAATAATTCCACACTTTACCCAATCGTTAAAAGATGTTTCATCACTAACCTTCAACACGATAATAACAACACATTTTTGCGGCACATTTTTGATAGTATAGTAATTAGTTTATACAAATCAATGTAATGTTTCATTAATAAATTATTATCATGAAAAAGATTAATGTATTATCAACAGCCTTATTTTTGTCTTTCTTTGGGTTAACAACCTATGCAGCTAATACTGCATCTATGAATACCTCAACAATTACAATTGAGCAACAAGACGTTGTAAAAACTGTTATTGAAGCCGACAAGCTGCCTGATGCAGTAAAAGAAGCACTAAAAAGCAGCATAGCTGACGGTTGGGCCATAAGCGAAGCCGTCTGTATCGAAAAAGCTGACAAAAAGCATTTTCAAATTTCGCTTAAAAAAGGAGAAGAATCAAAATCGGTAAACATCTCTCCTGAAGGTGAAATTTTAAAATAACACCGATTAAAGGATTATTGACTTCTTAGTTTTGATTAAGAGGGCGTCTCATAATAACGAGACGCCCTCTTTTCATTTATCCAAATCATAATAAATTCATTTTTTTCACTATTAAAGGTTGTGTGGTCTGTTTCTATCATCACGCCTAAAGCAGTGAAAAAACAAGTAAATTGCACTAATTCTAAACTTTTACATAATATCACTTCAAAAAAAACGTTTTTTTTGATACACTTCCTTAAAAATTCAAATAAGTCCACCGGGTTATGATTAAGCTATTGATTGTTGAAGACGACATCTCATTTTCCATGGTTTTAGAAAGTTTTCTGAAACGAAAAGGACTAAATCCAATCCTTACGAGTACTTGCCTTGATGCAAGAAAAGCCATTGATAGCCAAAAGTTTGATTTGTTTCTTCTCGATTACAGATTACCCGATGGAAACGGACTTGAGCTGTTATCTCTTATCCGCGAACAAAACCGGGAAGTCCCTGCCATTATAATGACCAGCTTCTATGATGTTCGAACTGTTGTAAAAGCGATGAAACTGGGAGCAGCAGATTACATTACCAAGCCTGTTAATCCTGATGAGCTAATGATGGTAATAAACCAATCGCTGGATAAACAAAAAGAAGATAGCATCAGTAAATCTAAGGATAATGCACAATACAAATTTATTAAGGGCAAAAGCGATATTGCAGTTAAACTTAACGAACTAATCGATATTGTTGCCCCAACCGATATGTCCGTCATCATTCAGGGCGAAAGTGGAACCGGAAAAGAATATGTTGCCAGGTCTATTCATAATGGAAGCAAAAGATCTGGGAAAGCATTTATCCCCATTGATTGTGGCGTACTTTCAAAAGAATTAGCTGCCGGAGAATTATTTGGTTTTGTTAAAGGTGCTTATACAGGAGCCTTACATGATCGTAAGGGGCAATTGGAGCTAGCTTCGGGCGGGACTTTCTTTTTTGATGAGATAGGAAATCTTTCATACGAGGTTCAGGTAAAACTTTTACGAGCCATACAGGAGAAGGTTATTCAGCCCGTTGGCAGTGACAAGCTTATCCCAATTGATGTAAGGCTTATTGTGGCCACTAACGACAATCTTATGAAAAGTGTAGAAGCCGGGGACTTCCGCGAAGACCTTTACCACAGACTAAATGAATTTAAAATTACAGTTCCCGCTCTAAGAGAACGTTATGAAGACTTGTTTCTTTTTACGAGATTTTTCATGGATGAGGCTAACCGTGATTTATCAAGAAATGTGGCCGTTTTATCCGACGAAGTATTGGATATATTCAGAAATTATGAGTGGCCGGGCAATCTGCGTGAGTTAAGGAATACCGTACGACGTATTGTACTGCTCTCAAAAAACGGTGTGGCCATTAAACAGGATCTTCCCGAAGAGATGTTATTTGTAGATATTAAAACAACAAGCGATTCATCGCCCACTGAGACAAACAATTTGAAGAGTATTCAGGAACATACAGAGAAGACACAAATAAACACTGTACTGGATAAAGTAAGTGGCAACAAATCAAAAGCATCACGAATTTTAAATATCGATCGTAAAACACTATACAAAAAAATGGAAAAATATGGCATTAAATAAGCTCAAACAACAGATAGTTGAAACAGTTATAAAGTCAATTAATTTGTTCTGTCAACATTGAAAGAAATTTATCACCATTATTAATTATATCATTAATAGTTTTCTTCAAAGCCTGACCTTTTAAGCCATTATGCAGCTCACGCTCAGCATGACGTAGTTGTCTGACATAACCCATAGCGTTAACCTGACCAACCCGTCCGGCCATCCGGTGAACCAATAAAGAAAGAGCCTCCCTGTTGTTCATCCACAGTTCTTTCTTAATCTGTTTAAGATCTTTACAGCTCTCATCAAAAATACATTGAATAATTCTTACCGCTTCTTCTTTACTTCCAGCCATCTTTACAATAGTATCAATACTACAATTGTCAGCTTGCTCTTTATCAATCTTTTGCCCTAAAACATTAAGCAAATCAATCTCCTTAAAAGGCTTAAGAATCAAACCATCAAACCCACTGCTCAGAACCGAAGCCTGTTCAGAAGGAAGCACCTGAGCCGTGAGCGCAATAATCTTTACCGGAGATTGTCCCTGCTCCTGCTCTCTGATACACTTCAAAACCTCTAACCCCGATAAACCCGGCATCCGCATATCCAGAAATATAATATCCGGTTTGTTATTTTTAAAGGCACTTAACAGATCTTCTCCACAATTGAATGTTTTACATGATATATTTTGCTTTTTAATAACAGCTTCTCCAAGATTAAGAATTAAAGGATCATCATCGGCAAACCAAACCAGATTAGGGTTTGTTCTATTTATTGCTACATTAACCACCGGCTGAAATTCCTTAACCTCCGCTTTACGGTAAGGTATAATAATACTAAAACAACACCCTTTTCCAGGTTCACTTTCAACGTTTATTTGTCCTTTATGCATATCTATCATCTTTTTGACTATGGTTAACCCAAGTCCTGTACCACCGTATTTTGCAGAATTTGACGAATGAGACTGTCCAAATTCATCAAAAATCAGTGAAATATGTTCTTTGGAAATTCCAATTCCGGTATCAGTAACATCAAATTTCAGCTTAACGATATCTCCAACTTCGATGATGGCAACATCAACAGAAACACGCCCCGAATCGGTGAATTTTATAGCGTTTCCCAAAACATTATATATGATTTGCTTAAGGCGGTATGCATCACCGGAAACAAACACATTATCATCGCCGGTTTTATTAAATAATAACTCAAGACCTTTTTTTTCAGCTAAAGGTCGCATAGCAGCAACCACATTGCTTATTTCAGCATTCGGGTTAAACGGAGCAGAATCCAAGACCACTTTGCCCGATGAAAATTTTGAATAATCAAGCACTTCATTAACAATACTCAAAAGATGATCAGCCGAATAAAAAATGGCATCAAGATTTATTTTTGCATCGGGATTTTGACGTGCCTGTTCGGCATAACCATAAATTGACTGCAAGGGAGTTCGTATTTCATGGCTCATATTTGAAAGAAAACGTTGCTTAGCTTCAGCTTCCTTTCGGGCTTCGGAATGCGCCAGCTCAAGTTGTTTGCGATACTTATTACTTCGGGCGATATCAATAATTATCAATAAAACTAAAAAAGCCGAAACCGAAACAAAGACTATGACAATAAAGTTCAGCCTTTTGATGGTTTTTCGTGTAGTAGTAAACGCAAACCCAGTTGATTGATTAATCCTACTCAACTCCTCTTGTTCAACAGAATTGATAATATCAATTATCTCATGAATAATTCCACTGTTAGCATTCAGAAGCATCAACTCTTTTTGTAAAAGCTTATCTGATTGTTGCATTTGAGTCTTACGCAGGCTATCAAGAGAGCTTTCAAAAACAGTAAGAAAAGCATCCTTATCATCCAAATCAATTGTATCAACAACAATCGTCACATCTTCATTAATTATTTCCTTTTGTATCACACCAGGTGTTTCATCGGATGATAGATCTTTGCCAAATAAACGACGAAAAAAACCTGAACGCTCCTCCCTTATTGTGTCCGAAGATATAGTTTTGGTGGTTGTAGTAGATTCATATTTAATTACCCTATCCGATCCCTTCTTGCTGTTTAACCGGTGTGTTAACTTATCAAGAACTTCACTTAAATCAGGATTTTTACTTTGACTGAATAGAAGATTCAGGTATTCAATAAATAATTTCTCTCTTTTGGATAAAAGCTTACTAATCTCACTAATTCGTTTGGTTTGAAGTGAGTCGTCCATAAAAAGTACACGAAGGGAATCAATAATAAAATAAATAGTATCTGATTCCTTAATAAAAACTACGGAAGGATCTTTAATACCCAAAACAGCTTTTTCCCGTTGAAGATGATTCATTTGAGAAACATCCCTAAAAAGACGATTAACCAGAACCATCTTCTCATTTGGAGTTGCCAAACGGTCAATATTGTCATTCATTTGCTCAAAAGCATAACCAATAGCCAAATGAATAAGCATAACAGTAACGATTCCTGCAAGAGAAATCAATATTACTTTTCCTTTTAAAGTGGTATAAAAACGTTTCTTCACTATTTGGAATATCAGAAGAGAAGAATCCTTATCCCAAAATTCAGACAATCACAACATTCAAAAGGATTCATAATAATAACGCAATCCTTAATATTATGTTATACGTCACAAAACATTTATTCCACCACTCGTATTTCATAATCTAGAGGAATCACTTTCTTATAAAGGGCTGAAACACCACAATATTTTTCTTCCGATAATGAAACAGCCTTTTCAAGTTTATCCTTAGGCAAATCCTTCCCCTTAAACTGAAAGATCACCTTCATCTTTTCATATTGCCTGGGGAGCTCTTCTGTAAGATCTCCTTCAACAAAAACCTGAAAATCGTCCAATTCAACCCTCATTTTTTTCAGGATGGCAACCACATCCATACCGGTACAACCAGCAAGTGCCAATAACATCAGAGGCTTGGGACTAGGCCCCTGGTTTCCCCCTCCACTTTCGTGTGTTGCGTCCAACATTATTTTATGACCACCAACTTCGCCTTCGAAGGCCATATTCCCTATCCATCTGATACTTACTTTGTTTTTCATATAGATATTTATTTGTATATTACACATCCTACTGTCTAATCTATTTAAAATTGAGCCCCGATTATTGCCTTTGAAAATAACCAGATTAAACTTTAGAGATATCTATCCAATTTTGAAAAGATAATTAGTTTGTTTATATCTTTGCAATGACTAGAAAACGGATTGTTGTTACTATAATAACTATATTCCATGAAGAATGTTCAGCAAAATTCAGGTTTTGAGAACCTCAACTTAAGAAATTATGATATTTTCAAAGGACTTACTGATGAGGAGATTGAAAAACTTTCTCTGGATATGGTTTGCAATATTTACAGCCGCGGAGATGTTGTATATAACGAAGGTAACCGCATAAACGGCAGTTACATTGTTTCAAGTGGTATTCTGAAAATATACAAAACAGGTTTTGATGGAAAAGAACAAATCATCCGTTTTGCCCGCGAAGGCGATTTAATTGCATTCCGGTCGGTCATCAGCGACGAATTGGCTTGTACAACCGCACGTGTTATTCAGGATGCAACACTTTGCTACATTCCGGGCGATACATTAACTGCATTTATTAAAAGCAGTCCCGAATTTGCCATGTCACTAATGAAATTAACCTGCCGCGAATTGGGCGAAGCCAATAAATTCCTCACCGACATTGCCCAAAAAACTGTACGGGAGCGACTTGCTGAAGTATTATTGTTATTAATGGATACGTTTGATCTGGACGAAGAACATAATCTTCAGATCTCGTTAACACGCGAAGAACTTGCCAATATGGTTGGAACCGCTACCGAATCAGTTATACGTTTACTATCTGAATTTAAAACTGATAAACTAATAGAGTTAAACGGACGCAAAATAAAACTGCTTAACATTCCCAAACTAATTAAAATTGGGAATGTTTATGTATAAACTACCACATTAATATCTTTTACTCAAAAATCATCACCTCCAGTGGGGGAATAGGTAAATCTTTAGTTCCTCTGGATTTTCCATGAAACAATGGCTCCACCTGAGGTAGCACGCCTGTTTGAAAGGCTTCAAGAGCAGTTAAAAGAGCCGCTCCCGTTGGTGTAAACAGCTCTATTTCAATTGGGCCTTTGATTACCGGGATATTATTTTTTTCAATCATCTCCTGCGTTGCCGGCGCGGGCACTTTTAATATCCCGTGCGAAAAGCTCACAGAGCCACCTCCATAGGAAACAGGCGAAGCCAGAATAGCTTTAACAGGTGCATTTAATTCCTGCAATCCAACAACTGCACCCATAATATCAATCAATATATCCTGAGCCTCATGCAGCCATACTTCAGGCTCGGTGTAAAGTGATTCATCGTGATGGTGATGATGACTCTCCAATTTTTCTTCGTCATGATCATGTGGTTGATCATCATGGTTGTGATGTTCATGATGATTCTGATGATGATGAAAATGCAAAGAATCCATCTGGAAATCATGTCGTGCATGGGCCTTTTCTTCTGCCATTATAAGTGCACGCAACATCCTGAAACCAAAATCGCTGTATAATGGCTTTATTTTAAAATCTTCGAAGAGATGTTCAAGGGTATGAATGGCCTTATGCGATGAGAGATGACCATGATGGTGCTCCACTCTAATAAGTAACCGGGAACAATCATCGGAGGTTTTAACATGTATAACTGAGGCACGACCAATGGTTTCAGCAGCAGTAAGCATAGCTTTAACCACAACTGTTTTATCAGCTCCGGCATCTATTAATGCAGCAGAAAACATATCTCCTGCCATCCCCCCCTGTGGATTAATATATAATTTCATTTGTATATAGTTTATTAGTCTTTCCTGCTGGAGCCAGAACTAAGCAAATTATCACAATACCTGTCGCAGCTCCGCAGCTTACTACTTTATTAGTCACATTTTTTCTACCGTTCTGTCGCCGCTCCGTGGCTATTAATAGGTAAGGAGATAGAGTCCCGAAAACCCAGGGACGCGCTTCACATTTTAGTCTCTTATCTGATTCTTCGCTATTAATCCTGCTGTTACGGCAGCACGTATACCACCATCAATATTTACAACCACAAGATTGGGTGCACACGAGGCTAACATAGAGGTTAAGGCAGCTTCTTTGGCCCTGAACCCATAACCTATCGATGTTGGAACTCCAATTACCGGCAAAGCTACCAGCGATGAAACAAATGGTGCTAATGCTCCTTCCATTCCTGCCACCACAATTACTGCCGCCGCATCGTTCTCCACACCGGCTTTTAAAGCCTCTAGTACCCGCGTTGGATGAGCAATACCCCTATCTTCAAAAACCAAAGGCTCAACACCTATTGCCCTTAACGCCAATTCACATTCAGCAACAAAAGGATGGTCAGCTGCTCCGGCACTAATAACAAGAACTGATCCACGAGTTGCCGGCATATCACCAATTACAATCAAAAGAGGGGATTCGTGAACGGTATGCTCAGATTGATAATGCGAAACCAGTTCGAAATTATGAGAGCTTCTTGAAATCAGTACACATGAATGATGCTCAAGCAAGGCATCGGCAATCTCAATTGTTTGCGAAACGGTTTTATACTCTCCATAAATAATTTCAGGTATGTTGATACGAGTTCCCCGATTCACATCGGCAATATAATTTTTAGCCGTCTCAATCCAGTCGAGCGAAAAATGCTTACGGGCTTCCTGCCGGTTTAAATTTCCCGATTTTATCTGGTCAAAAAGTTCATCAAACGTCATAAGTTCCGCATTTTATCAAACATATTTTTCCGGGCTCCTTCCAGATCAAGTGTAACAAATGTAGCGACTTTCCTGCCCATTTCAACTATTTCTGAGCGAAAGTCCGGTTCCTGAAGCAGCATAAAGCCCGCATGATTACTACATTCAATACGCAGGTGATCTTTATCGTCAACCCGGCAACGTACGTTAAAATCGCCAGTCTTGATAATTAGGGACTGCTCCATCTTTCTAATAATATCCAACTGGCTATTAATTATTGGTACATTATAGTTAAAGCGTGTTGCCAAACAACTCTCCATGTTAGCCAATAGCGGATCGGCACCCAGTTTTATGGCAATAGCCATAGCTTCTTCCGAAAAGATACCTAACTCTTGCAAAGGCGATCGCACACCAAGAGCCCTTAAGGCTTTAATGCCGGGACGGTACGAATCATTATCGCTTGCATTGGTTCCATCAAAAACCGGAGCATCACTAAGTTTTATCACAGGCGAAGCCAGTTCACCTTTACAGAAAAAGCAACGCTCAACGGGGTTACTTAAAACCTTTACAGAAGGGTCAACCTGTATTATCTTCAAAAAATTACAACCAAGGTTTTCAGCCTGCTGCCGTATATTCTTCTCCCCGGCCCGGTTAAAGCCATTATCGATCCAAACCGGAATTACTTCAGCACCTGTTTTTACAGCACAACCTAAAATGGCACTGCTGTCAAAACCTCCTGAAAACAGCAAATAAAACCTTTTTGTCTCACTCAAAAGTCTCAATAGACTTATTTCTTTCATTTTAACAGATTCTATTACCAATAAAGATAAACACCCCCGAAAATAGTCATTTTATAGCTTATCAACTTATCTTATCATCGATAAAAATATCATTTTTCGGTCATTTCACTAATCGACTCCTCTGACTATACATAATTATTTTTCTTTTTAATGGGCTATTTCATTTATTATTACGAAATTTCATATTCTCTAATTATAAGTATATGATTCACTTCTATTTTTAAACGCTAATGATTTCTTGAAATCCTTTGAATAATGGAAAAAAAAAGAGAATTTTGACCAGTTTTGTTCGTAATTTTTCAGAACTAAAAAAGTAACAAATGACAAATAACGGATATATAAGCATGGTTGAGGATGTGATTAAAAAGCATCCGGACTTGCAGGCTTTTAGCGACTTTCATGGCGAAGGATTCACTTTCAGAGAAGTAGGAAAAAACATCTATTTCCTACATCAGTTTTTTCATGAAATGGGTATAAAAAAAGGTGATAAGGTGGCTATTATTGGCCGAAACATGTCGAACTGGGCAATTACATACCTTAGTACCATAACTTATGGTGCAGTTGTGGTGCCAATTTTACCCGACTTCCATTCAAATGACATTCACCATATTATCAACCATTCCGAATCGGTATTGCTGTTCGTGACAGAGCTGATGTTTGATAAAATTGACAATACTCAGATTCCTCATATTAAGGGCTTTGTTTCAATTATTGATTTTAAGCCAATTCTGGATCACCACCAAAAGACAAAAAAAGCGTTAAATAAAGCCAGAGGGAAAGCCGAAGGGAAAGGACTCTTTGATGTAAATCGACTTAATTTTCCAAAGATAGAACCGGAAGAGGTGATGGTTCTTTCTTATACCTCGGGGACTCTAGGTTTTTCAAAAGGTGTTCTGATACCCCACCGAAGCATTTGGTCAAATGTTCAATACGCCGCTGATGTTTTCGACCTGGTTGAAGGGAACCGCATTGTATCATTCCTTCCACTGGCACACACCTATGGTTGTTTATTTGAGTTTTTATGGCCTTTTATACTGGGTTGCCACATAACCTTTTTAACCCGCACCCCTTCACCACAAATTATTACAGAAGCTTTCAGGCAGGTAAAACCACATCTGATCCTTTCGGTTCCACTAATATTAGAAAAGATTTTTAAACGGCAGATTATGCCAAAACTTGATAATCCCGGATTAAAAGTTCTAATAAAACTTCCTTTAGCCAACAAGATTATCTACAACAAGATTCGCGATAATCTTACTACTGTTTTTGGCGGAGAGTTTAAGGAAATGGTTATTGGAGGAGCGGCTCTTAATAAAGATGTTGAAATTTTTCTGAAAAAGATAAAATTTCCGCTTACAGTGGGATATGGCATGACCGAATGCGGCCCCCTAATAAGCTATGAACACGCCAATAAAACACGAGATTTCTCAGCCGGACGCGTTGTTGACCGTATGCAGGTACGAATCGACAGCTCTGACCCATACAATGAGGTGGGCGAAATTCAAGTATTTGGCGACAACGTGATGCTTGGATATTATAAAAACGAGGCTGCTACACGTGACGTTTTCTGCGATGATGGCTGGCTTCGTACCGGCGACCTGGGTGTTATCGACAAAGAAAACTTTATATACATCCGCGGTAGAAGCAAAAACATGATTCTTGGACCATCGGGGCAAAACATCTATCCCGAAGAGATTGAAGCTGTTCTCGGTAATAATGAATTTGTGCAGGAATGCCTGGTACGAGAGAATAATGGTAAAATTGAAGCTTTAGTTTATCCCGACTATGAAGCCTGCGAGAACCTTAATTTCACCAACAAAGATATAGAAGCCAGACTTCAAAAATTGAGGTCCGAAATAAACGCAGAATTGCCAGCCTTTATGTCAATATCCAAAATAATTCTCTTCCCTGAAGAGTTTGAGAAAACGCCTAAGAAGAGCATTAAACGATATAAATACCTGAAATAATTTCGATTAAAGAAGCCAGCTGATTCATAATTCAAAAACAGGAATTAGTTATTACCTTAAGGATATTCTTTTCAGGTGTTAAAGTATCAGGTGGACTCCCTTTATTTATTGCCTTAGCTGTGAAATAAAGAACTCTTCTGTTGCTTTTTCCTTGTATTGAAATTTGCAAATTAATATAATACAGGAAACAAAAATTGATTTTTCGATGAATGAAACAGTAATAATAGTTGCTGGTGGTCAAGGTGTCAGGATGGGAGGTGAAATTCCCAAACAGTTTTTACTTTTAAAGGGACTCCCTATATTGATGCTTACCATCAGGCAATTTGTATTATATAACAAACATATTTCCATTATTCTTGTATTGCCGCATTCGCAAATTGATTTTTGGAAAGAACTATGCAAAAAACACTCATTTACCTTATTGCACAACATCGTGCCTGGCGGCGAAACACGTTTTCACAGTGTTTTAAATGGATTAGGCACTATTAAGGACAACGGCATAACGGCTGTTCACGATGGAGTAAGGCCTTTTGCTTCGGTTAAAACAATTGCAGCTTGTTTTGAGATGGCTAAAAAAAATGGCGCCGCCATACCCGTTACCGAGTCGATTGAATCATTACGCAAGGTTTCGGGTGAAGATAGTATTGCTTGTTTACGCGATGAATACCGCCTGGTACAAACGCCGCAGGTTTTCGAAACCAATCTGCTCAAAAAATGCTACCAACAGCCATGGGTTGGCGCTTTTACCGATGATGCGTCCGTAGTTGAGGCATCGGGTCATAAAATAACGCTGGTACCCGGAAATCGCGAGAACATTAAAATAACCTCACCTTTTGATATGATAGTTGGAGAAGCATTACTTGATAGCAAAATAATGGATGAGATAACCTGAAACATTAGCACCGAAAGCATGTTCGTTTACAAAACATCCATTACTATCTCATTACAATCAGGCTCCTGACCCACATAATTAATTTAAAAATCAGGTATTGAATTGTTAGTGTAAAGATAATAGCTGCTCCAGAAGGAATATTCAACCCGTATGCCGAGAACAATCCCAGTAAAGAACCTGTTAACCCAAAGACAATTGAGATGGGTATAATACGCCCAAAATTATGAGTAAAAAGCATAGCTGTTGCCTGCGGGATGGTAAACAAACTAAGAACAAGAATGATTCCCATACTTCGAATACTCACCACAATGGCCAAAGCAATCAACACCGACATGGTGTATCGGAAAAACTCAACCCGAACGCCCATAATTTTGGAGAATTCAGGATCAAAAGCTGAATACAGAATAGGCCGGTAAAAAAGAATCATAAATAACGCTGTTACCAGCGTTAAAATCAAAATCACAATCAAATCAACTCGCCCAACTGAAAGAATACTGCCAAATAAAAAGCTCATTAAATTGGGTGTATAACCGGGCGTTAGAAAGACAAAAATAATACCAACAGCCATCCCCAAAGACCAAAGAATGGCAATTGCACTATCTTCACGCACTTTGCCACGTTGCGAAATCCATTCAATTCCAACAGCTGATAAAATTGAAAAAACGGCCGCTCCTAAAAAAGGATTAAGACCCATAAAATAAGCCATCCCAATTCCTCCAAACGAAGCATGGGTTATACCTCCACTAATAAATACTATTTTTCGTGAAACAATGTAAGTACCTATCATTGAAGCCAAAATACTTGTTAGCACAGATGCTATTACAGCATTTTGAAAAAACCGGTATCCAAAAAGTGATATTAAATCAGTCATTATTATGCTTTTTTAAAACACGATGAGGGATTGGCCCGTGGGCTATCAAATCGATGGGGCAATTATAAACTTTAAGCAACTCGGCCGAAAGAGTGTTGGATTGATGATAATGTAAATCACCATTTACACAGGCAATAGTCTTCACCAATGATGAGATGGTTCCAATGTCGTGCGACACAAGAATGATGGCCATTTTTTTATTAAGTTCTTTAAGCCAGAGGTATAGCTCGTGCTCAAAGTTTTTATCCACATAAGTGTTGGGCTCATCAAGCACCAGCAAATCGGGATTATTTATTAAGGCACGACAAAGTAATACTCTCTGAAGCTGGCCACCCGATAATGTGCCGATAGCACGTTTAGCCAATCCCAAAAGACTGCTTTCGTCAAGCAATTGATAAACCTTCTTTTTTTGAACTGCCGAAAGAACAGGATTCCACTTATTGGCCGGCTCCAAACCCGATTGAACCACTTCCTTAACAGTAATGGGAAAACTCCGGTCGATTTGACTGGCTTGAGGCAGATAGCCAATGCTGATTTTTCCCGAAGGAAAAGTCACTGATCCTTTATACGGCTTTAATATTCCAAGTAAAACCTTTATCAATGTAGTTTTCCCTCCTCCATTAGGACCAATAACCCCAATAAAATCGTTTCTAAAAACATCAATAGATATGTTTCTCAGAATCGGCTCAGATTCGTATCCTGCAATTATATTATTAAGTCTGGCTATTGGTTTGCTCATCGCAGGTTCTCCTGAAATTTAACAATTAGTTCATTCATTACTTCGACCCAGTTATAAGCCATTGGATCAATTTGAACCAATTTGGTTCCTGTTTCCTCACTAACCAACTGAGCATTGCGAACATCGTATTCCTTTTGAATAAAAACAATTTTAACACCTTCATTCTTAGCTATCTCAATAGTTCTGGCCAGCTGAGCCGGAGATGGTTCTTTACCGTCCTGCTCAATGGAAGATTGCTCAAGACCATAATCGCGGGCAAGATAAGTTAATACAGGGTGAAATATCAGGAAACGGCGATTTGTCAACAAACTGGTTGTTTGAATCATTTTTTGGTGTGTTGCCTCCACTTCAGCTAAAAGTTTAGGATATCTGGCTTCAATGGTATCTTTCAGGTATGGGTAATTACTTATGAGCGATGATTTTATCGACGGCATTATTTCAAGCATAACAGCCGGTGACATCCATATATGCGGATCCACACTTCCCATGTGTAAATGATCGCCATGTTCAAAAGCCTCTTCGCCTATCAACTCTGTTTTGTCAGAAAGATTAAGATTCTCGATATCCGGATTCAGCTCTTTTAATCTGCCAATCCACGCTTGTTCGTAACCCAGATAACCAATATGAATGTATAACTTCGAATTTGAAAGTTTCTTAAACTGCAAGGGCGTGGGCGAGTATGTAGCATGACTGGTTCCCGGTGGAAGCATCACATTTACCTCAAGCGAACCTCCCGTAAGCTCATCCACAAAAAATTTCTGAGGTAATATACTAACTGATACAACATTGGAGCTATCCTGTTTCTGTACACATCCGGTAAGCATAAGAACTGCAATCAGGAAAAGAGATTTATTTATTGCCTTCATAAACTAAAAAATTAATCGTTTCATTTTTAAACAATATTTATAATCACATGGTCAATAATGCGTATATCATTAAATCCAAAAATCCGCGCTTAACAATTTAATTAGTAAAACATTATGTTTCAGATCTCAACTTAAGCCAAACACTAACTTGCAGCTAATCATAATTACATCTGCTGATTTTAGGTATTTCAATAACAGCTACTTCTAACCTGCTACTTCTAATAACCTCATAAACACTCTACTAATATCCCAATAAAATAAATTTTCATTTTTTGTTCTTTGTCCTCTTTCCACTACATTCAGGACAAACCCCATCAATTACCAGGCTGCTTGATTGCATCACGAAACCATCGGGAAGCATCTCTTGTTCAATTTTTAACTGAGGCATGCACACCAACCTATCGCAACAACAACAGTGAAAATGAGGATGGTTATTAATTTTATACTCACCTGCCAATTTGTATTTTACAACCTGAGCATCAATGGCTATTTGGTGGATTACGATTTTTTTTAGCAAAACCCTAATTGTACGGTATAATGTTACCCTGTCAACCCTACCCATTTTTTCTTCAAGCGCTTCTTCAATTTCTTTTTGAGTAAGAGCACGGCCAGGCTCCAGCAAAAGATTGACAACCTGACGTCGGATTTCCGTAACATTCAGGTTTTTACTTTTAAGAATATCATTAGCAATATTGATATTTGCAACCATGTTGCAAATTTAGCAAATTGTCAGAAGAAATACAACTCATCCTAGAACAGGATTAAATAAAGGAGGATTTTATTTTATCTTTATTATCAAAACTGATAATACTCTCTGATGAAAAATCAAAAATTCACCATAGCCAAAAGACTAAAAAGCTTTGTATATGCATTTAACGGATTAAAGATTCTTATTAAAGAAGAACATAATGCACGAATACATATTATTGCAGCAATGGGTGTTATTATTGCCGGATTATTCTTTAACATATCTGAATTTGAATGGATTGCAATTGTTTTTTCAATTGGATTAGTTTTTTCGTTAGAGATAATTAACTCAGCAATTGAAAACATTGCAGATTTTATTAGTCCGTCGAAACATGAAAGAATAAAAAAAATCAAAGATTTATCTGCCGCTGCTGTTCTTGTAGGCTCCATAACAGCATTGATAATAGCAATATTTATTTTTCTCCCTCAAGTATCAATTCTTCTTAAGAATATTTAGTGCCATTAAATATAGCCGACACAGTAGATTTTATTAAGATATCACATGGAAATTACTCAATACCCTTGATCTACACTATTTCATTATCCCGAATAATTTCAAGGATACCTTGCACCCATACATCCTCATCATTCAAACTGGGAACTAAATGCAAATCCTGTCCTCCATGATTTTGAAAAAGGGTTTTATAATCCTCAATTTCAACAATGGTTTCAAGACAGTCGGCTACAAACGCAGGCGCGATAACAAGAATACGTTTAGCGCCATTCCTGGCCAGTTGAATTATTGAGTTGTCGGTGAAGGGAGTTAGCCAGTTTTTTGAAAGGCGCGACTGAAATGAAACGGTGGTTTTTTCAGGCTTAAGATTCAATTCCTTTATCAGCAAACGCGTTGTTTCGTAGCAAGTGGCTTTGTAGCAAAGAGTACCATGAGCAGGCATTTCATAAATACAACTACATTGATTCCCCGCGACAGAAGGGTGTACTTTATTTATATGCTTCATGGGCAGTCCATGAAAAGAAAAAATTATATGATCGTACTCTTGCGGATTTAACTTTTCAATCTGGCTCGAGAAAGCTTTTATAAAAGCCGGATGATCATAAAACTGACCAATAATGCGAATAGCAGGAATAACCTGACATTTACCAATTTCTTCAAAAACCTTCTCAGCTACTGAACCGGTTGTGGAGGAAGCGTATTGTGGATAAAGCGGCAGAATGATTAGTTCCTCCATTCCATCCTGATTTATTTGCTTAAGAACCCTTCCCAACGATGGATTGCCATAACGCATGGCGCCGTAAACATGGTATTGTTCCTGCACCTGCACTTGCAGCTTTTCAACAATACTGTTTAGGAAATAAAGTAATGGCGAGCCATTTTTAGTCCACAACCTACGATATAATGCGGTTGATTTATTTATCCTAAAAGGAATGATAATCAGGTTTACCAGAATTTTTTGAAACAGCCATGGGATATCAATCACCCGCCTGTCGTTTAAAAACTCAGTCAGGAAACGGCGCACTGCTTTTTTCTCAGCCTTATCGGGAGTCCCTACATTAACCAAAAGCAAAGCACGTTTCTTCATGATTGTTGAATCAAAAGATCTGCAATTTGCCTTCCTTGTTTTACCCGATCGGCCATGCCAATGCCATCACGGATATTTCCGGCCAAAACAAGTCCGGGAAAGAGATTTTGAATACTATCAATAGCTATTAACCTAGCACCGGTTGACTGCTCATATTGAGGAATGGCCCATTGGTACCTAAAAATTTTCAGAAGATCAGGCTTCTTTTTACATCCCAACGTTTGCTCAATTTCCAAAAGAGCCATCTCCTCAATTTCAGAGACAGGCATGTTGTAGAACTCCGGCTTGTTAATACCGCCCATAAAAACCGAAAGCAAGGCTCCGCCTTGTGGTGCCCGCCCATCAAAAAGCGATGACGGAAATAAAACACCCAGAATTTTTCGGTTCTCTTTAGATGGTATCAAACCTCCAAAAGCATTCAGTTTAACACCTTCCCACTTTGAGTACCCAACAGCCACCTGAACAATTCCGGCATATCTGGCATTAGAAACGCCATCAAGTAAATCCTTGGGAACAAATGGTAATATCGATGGTAATATTTTTCCGTTACACGTTGTTATTACCATACTGGAGAGGATCTGTTCTTCATTATTCTGATGTAGAAAAGAGCATGCAAACCCCTCATTGTCTTTAGCTATCTTAAGGTCTGAGATGTTAAGAGTAATGTTTTCATCTCCAACAACCTGCTTGAGGGCATCAACCAGTTTGCTTAGTCCTCCTTTAACCGAAAACACTTGCTTCGACACTTGTTTTTCCAGCTCTGTTTTGCGTTCATGATGTTTTTTGTGCGCACCTCTAATAAAACCACCGTATTTATGTTCCAAATTATAAAGCTTGGGTAAAGCATATCGTGTAACCAGTGTGTGTGGGTCGCCGGCATAAATCCCCGAAACAAAAGGATCAACTGCATAATCAAGAAAACTACGACCCAGACGCCTAATAACCATATCGGCCAACGTTTCATCAGGATTAGTCCCAGGCTTGCGAAAGACCTCTCCCAGCACTCTGAATTTATCTTTTAAACTAAAAAGTGGTGTGGTAATAGCATTATGTCCTGAGGGCAGCGAGTGCCAGCGCCCATTTTTCCATAT
>CAZSQG010000044.1:0-31594 GCA_964608615.1 uncultured Marinilabiliaceae bacterium | reverse complement strand
CGGTTATTTTCATGGGGCAAATTTAATACCTTCCACTATATTTGCAGTAGAACCAATTTAAAAAGTGTTTAATAAGTTATTTTTATTAGCCTTTTTTAAACTTTAGTTGATTTCAATAATCTAATAAACCATTTATGTAGTTGTTGGTGATGGTTGCATAATTATTAGATTTGATAACAATTTAGATTCAATTATTTGTTGAGCTGATTGTTTCTGATCACCTTGTAGCTATTTGCCTGATTTTCTTTGTTTATCTTGAAGTCCGCAGTTGGTGATTATGGTACCGATGATATATTATATGGAGAAGATTTGTGAGGGTTATAGATATATAAGCATCTTTCAGAAATGATATCACACTCATAATTTTATCCCATTATTAAGGACTTACTTTACTTTGTCTCGAATATGATTAGCCTAATACTAAAGTCAATAATGTGTTAGGAATTTAGATAGTTTGATTGAGAATGTGTATTTACCTCCGAAATTGAGGGGGCTGATTTGTTTTTGTTGTTTTTAAATAATCAAAATAAATACTTTACAAAGAATTGATGAACTATTGTTAATCATAAAACAATATATTTGAACAGCGTATAAGTTATTGAAATATATTAAACCAATTGAACGATGGAAAAAAAATCTAAGATGATCTGTTTTAAAAGAAAACAGGTGTTGTTACTAGTGATTGTATTAACTTTAACGAATGTGTCTGTTTTTAGCCAGAATAAAGGGCCAAAAGCCTTAAAAGGTCAGAATATTCCTGCGTTTTCGCAAGTTGTGTACACCGGTAACGACCCGGTTTATGCCAATAATCCATTAAAAGAGGATGAGTTTTACAATCCCATTTTGCAAGGTTGTTACCCTGACCCGGCTATTACGCGCAAGGGAGAGGATTATTTTCTGGTAAGTTCCTCCTTTGCTATGTTTCCGGGGGTTCCCATTTTTCATTCTAAAGATTTAGTGAACTGGACTCAAGTTGGTCACGTTCTGGACCGTGTTTCACAATTAAATGTGTTCGACTGTGGTATTAGTGCAGGAGTTTATGCACCGGGTATTACATATAATCCTAACAACGATACATTTTACATGATTGTTACTGCATTTACTGGTGGAGCTGGAAATATCATTGTGAAAACAAAGGACCCTTTAAAAGGATGGAGCGATCCTTACAAATTGCAATTTCAAGGAATTGACCCGTCGTTGTTTTTCGACGATAATGGCAAAGCCTATGTGGTACACAACGATGCTCCCGACGCTGGAAAAGAACTCTACGAAGGCCACCGCGTGATTAAAATATGGGAGTATGATATGGTAAATGATCAGGTAATTGCAGGGTCCGATAAGATTATTGTTAATGGCGGTGTCGATATCAATAAGAAACCTATCTGGATTGAAGCGCCACACATTTATAAACGCAATGGAAGGTATTATCTGATGTGTGCCGAAGGAGGAACAGGCGATTGGCACAGTGAGGTTATTTTTATTAGCGACAATGCCACTGGTCCTTACGTTCCTGCGCCCAGCAACCCGATTCTAACCCAACGCCATTTCCCAAAAGAGCGGGCCAATAAGATCGATTGGGCAGGTCATGCCGACCTTGTTGAAACTCCCGAGGGAAAGTTTTATGGGGTTTTTCTGGCTATCCGACCTAACGAAAAAGATATGGTGAACACAGGCCGTGAAACGTTTATTCTTCCGGTTGACTGGTCGGGTGAATTTCCGGTTTTTGAAAATGGTCTTGTTCCTATGGAACCCAAACTCAAACTACCCAAAGGTGTTGAAAACAAAACCGGTAAGGAGGGGTTCTTTCCAAACGGTAACTTTACCTATATCGAAGATTTTACATCTCAAATATTGGATTACCGCTGGATTGGTTTACGTGGACCTCGTGAGGAGTTTATTGCCATAACAAAAAAGGGATTACAGATTAAACCGTTTGCAGTTAATATTAAAGAGGTGAAGCCTACCTCAACGTTGTTTCATCGTCAACAGCACCATCATTTCTCTTTTGAAACAACGCTTTCGTACAAACCAACCAGCGAAAAGAATCTGGCAGGGATAGTGGCCCTTCAGAATGAGCATTCAAACTATGTGTTTGGCATCACTAAAAAAGGCGATAATTATTATCTTTTGCTTCAACGGAATGAAAAACCACAAAGAAGCAAGGCTGTTCAATCAAAAATTATTGCCAGTACACCAATCGATATTAAGAATCCCATTAATTTGAAGGTTGAAGCCAAAGGTGATGACTATGAATTCAGCTATTCAATAAATGGATCTGATTTTGTAAATTTAGGTGGAAAAGTATCGGGCGATATCCTTTCGACCAATGTAGCCGGAGGGTTTACTGGTTGTTTGCTGGGCTTGTATACTACATCGTCTAACGATGCTTTACCTCAATGATTTTTGCTCTGATGAATGCATTGTTTGCAGCTAAAATGATTTTTGATTAATATATATATTATGAAGTATTTTTTTCACTCAAAAGGGCTATGTAATGTTAAGGGCGTGCTGGCTTTATTGTTTTTATTCAGTGTATGCACCTTGAATGTTCAGGGAAATGGTAAGGTAAAAGTTATAATTAACACTGAGCAGTCTGGACCTGAGGTTAATAGAAATATATTCGGACACTTTGCCGAACATCTGGGTTTTGGTATTTATGGTGGTATATGGGTTGGAGCTGACTCCGAGATCCCAAATACCAGAGGTATAAGAACTGATGTTGTTGAAGCTTTAAAAGCTCTTAAAGTACCAAATGTGCGATGGCCGGGTGGTTGTTTTGCCGACCAGTATCATTGGCGAGAGGGAATTGGAAATGCTGACCAGAGAAAGAAGAGGATTAACGTTAATTGGGGAGATGCTCCCGAACCCAATACCTTTGGAACGCATGAGTTTTTCGATTTTATTGATCAGATTGGTTCTGAAGCCTTTATTTCGGCCAACGTAGGTTCGGGTACGGTTCAGGAAGCAGCCGATTGGCTGGAATATCTCACTGCCACCGGCTCGTCGCTTGCCGACGAAAGGACGCGCAATGGGCACCCTGAGCCCTATGAGGTTGCTTATTGGGGTATTGGTAACGAAGTGTGGGGGTGTGGAGGTCCTTTTACTCCCGAAGAATATATTACCGAACTTAAAAAGTTTGCAACATTTTGCACCAATTATAATCTTGGTGTTAATTCACAATTTGTTGCCGTTGGCCCCGACTCGTACGATGAATATAGCTTTGGTTATCCCGAAGCTATCATGGAAGCCTGGTCGAAAAAAACATGGACCTGGAATATACAGGGCCTTTCATTGCATAAATATACCAGGGGTGGGTGGCCTGCAATTATTAAGGCTACCGGTTTTAATGAGCAACAATATGCTGCGGTAATAGAGGAAACACTCACGATGGATAAGTTTATCAGCGATAACAAAGTTATTATGGATAAATATGATCCCAACAAAGAAGTGTCAATCTTAGTTGATGAATGGGGTACATGGTATGCTCCAACCGAAGGAACCAACCCGGGCTTTTTACAACAGCAAAATTCACAACGTGATGCTATTGTAGCAGCATTGAACTTTAACATTTTCGCCCGTCATGCCGATAGGGTTAAAGGTGCTAATATTGCTCAAATGATCAATGTGTTACAGGCTATGATTCTTACAGAGAATGAAAAAATGGTACTTACCCCAACTTATCATGCGTTTCGAATGTATGTGCCATTTCAGGATGCCAAGTTCATACCAGTCAGTTTTGAGGCTGGTCAGTATCAGGTCGAAAATATTAGTCTGCCCCGTTTAGATGCCATCGCAGCAAAAGGAAAAGACGGTAAAATTTATGTGGCCATTACCAATATTGACCCTAATAATAATGCTTCTATTGATCTTTCATTTGAAGGTCAGTCGGTCGTTGGGGTGGAGGGTGAAACTCTTTTTGCCCCTTCAATAGATGCCGTTAATACCTTTGAGAAACCGGATGTTGTTTCTCCAAAAGTTATTAAGACTGATCTGAAACGTAATAACGTATCGGTTACCGTTCAGCCTCAGTCGCTAACGGTACTCTCAATAACGGTAAAAAATTAGTAATGTTTCGCCCTGTAATCAGGTATAGCCGTCAAGCTAAGAAGTGCTTTCGCCCTTTCAGGGCTTATATTCAATGTGTTGATCTTTACATAGGGCGTTGCCCTATGCTATTGTTGATGCCCTTTCAGGGCATTGATTTAATTGCCTGTTTGAGCCCTGAAAGGGCTTTATAGCATTAGCCCAGGGCGTTGTCCTGGGTCTTATGTAAGCTCTCAAACATAAGCCCTCGAAAGGGCGTAAGCATTAGATCTAATCCTTAGCTTGACGGCTATTCCTGCAATCAGGGGGAGGGGGACGGAAAAGGGTAGAGATTTATATGAGAAGTATTTCATTATTTGAAAATGAAACTTCTGTTTAGATAACTTAGCTGTTTGGTTGATAAATGACTTTTTGAGGAGTATTATACGACTATTAAAAATAAAATTATAGACAGATGAAAATAAAGCACATTCTTTTGTTAAGCATTATTCTCTTGTATTCATTGGTTTACACTGCCAATGGACAACAAAAGCTAGCACAAAACCCTTTGATTTATGCGGATGTCCCCGATATGTCAATGGTGCGCGTTGGTGATGTCTACTATATGAGCAGTACCACCATGCATATGGCACCGGGTGTGCCCATTATGAAATCGAAAGATCTGGTTAATTGGGAAATAATTAATTATGCTTACGATACTCTGGCCAACGTGGATGCCATGAATCTGGTGAACGGACAAAGTACCTATGGGCGTGGCTCGTGGGCTAGTTGTATCAGGCACCATAATGGCCTTTTCTATGTATCCACTTTCGCTCAAACCACCAATAAAACCTATGTGTTCACTACGCCCGACCTTGAAAAAGGTGAGTGGAAAACCACCTCGTTTGGCCCTTCGTACCATGACCATACCGTGTTTTTCGATGACGATGATCGAATATATATGATTTGGGGAGGTGGCAAGCTCGAAATTATGGAGCTCGAAAATGACCTTTCGGGCGTGAAAGAAGGAACACGACGGGTTCTTCTTGAAAATGCCAGCGCTCCAGCAGGGCAAAACATCATGCTCAATGCCGAAGGATCTCAATTGTTTAAAGTAAAGGATAAGTACTATCTTTTCAATATTGTTTGGCCCCGTGGTGGCATGCGCACCGTAATTGTGCATCGTGCCGATAACATTAATGGGCCTTGGGAAGGGCGGGTTGTTTTACAGGATAAAGGCGTGGCTCAGGGTGGTATGATTGATACTCCCGATGGCCGCTGGTTTGCCTATCTGTTCCGCGATTTTGGTTCAGTAGGGCGGATTCCCTATCTGGTTCCTGTAACCTGGGAAGATGGCTGGCCTGTTTTGGGTGTGGCCGGAAAAGTACCCGACACACTGGATTTACCGACTAGTAAGGGACTGATTCCCGGTATTGTGAATAGTGATGAATTTAAGCGTAAAAAGAAAGATCCAGCACTTCCTTTGGTTTGGCAATGGAATCATAACCCCGATAATGCACTTTGGTCGGTTGCCGAGCGTAAAGGATATCTGCGTCTTAAAACCGGACGCATTGACTCTTTATTCATGGAGTCGAGAAACACGCTTACCCAGCGTACCTTTGGTCCGGTTTGCTCGGGTACAACTATGTTGGATGTGTCAAAGATGAAAGAGGGCGATTTTGCAGGGTTAGTGGCTTTACAACGAAAGTTTGGCCAGGTTGGGGTGAAAATTGAAAACGGCCTGAAATACCTTTTTATGGTAAGCAATCAAACCGATGTGCCTACCGAATTACAGAGCCTTCCGCTAAACCAGAGCAAGGTTTATCTGAAAATTGAGTGTGATTTCAAGGAGCGCGTTGATATTGCCCGTTTCTTTTACAGCCTTGACGGTAAAGCATGGAATCCCATTGGTGACCAGTTAAAGATGGAATACTCTTTGAAGCATTTTATGGGATACCGTTTTGGATTATTTAATTATGCTACTAAAAACATTGGTGGCGCCGCCGATTTTGATTATTTCCGTATTAGTGATCAGATCACAGAAAATTAATAATGTAAACTTTTATAATGAAGAAGTATTGGGTTCTTTTATTTTTCTCTTTTTGTTTTATTGGCGCTTCGAGGGCTGGTGAACAAAAAGTTAGTAGTCCGGATGGAAATCTGGAAGTGATAATAGTTGAAAACGGTGGTACTCCCGTTTATAATATAGTATACAAAGGGAAAACGTTTTTGGAATCATCGCCTCTGGGATTAAAAACCAATGTGGGCGATTTTTCCATGGGATTGGCGTTGATCGAAAAGGTTCAACAGAACCAGTTGGATGAATCGTATTCATTGCCCAACATTAAAAACAGCAATGTACATTACCGGGCAAATGAAGCAGTTTTAACTTTTTTGAAGGATGAAAAGCCGGCTTTTGATATCATCTTTCGGGTGAGCAACAACGATGTGGCTTTTCGTTATAAAGTATATCCACAGGGCGACAGGTTGTCGGCTGTAATAAATGAAGAAGCAACGGGTTTTGTATTACCCGAAGGAACCACCACTTTTTTGTGTCCTCAAATGTTACCCATGACAGGTTTTGCCCGAACCGCTCCGAGTTACGAAACATCCTATATCGCCGACGATGCGATGGGTAAAAATGGCTGGAGTGCAGGTTATACCTTCCCCGCTCTTTTTAGAGTGAATAATATTGGCTGGGTGTTGATTTCGGAAACTGGTGTCGACAGTCGTTATTGTGGCAGCCGGTTGATAGGGAATGAGGGTGGTTTGTACACCATCGGATTTCCTCAGGAAGCAGAAAACAATGGTAATGGAACTTCAGCTCCCGGTATTCAGCTTCCCGGTTACACACCCTGGCGTACCCTGACCGTTGGCGAGTCGCTGGCGCCTATTGTTGAAACCACCGTGCCGTTCGATGTGGTGGAATCCAGTTATAAAGCATCGCAAAATTATACTTACACAAAAGGTTCGTGGAGTTGGATCATGAAAATGGATGGAGGTACGGTTTTCGATGTTCAAAAAGCTTACATTGATTTTAGCTCAGCCATGGGGTACGAAACAATTTTGGTAGATGCCCTGTGGGATACACAGATTGGTTACGATAAAATTGAAGAGCTGGCCAATTATGGAGCCGAAAAGGGAGTAGCTCTTTACTTGTGGTACAATTCAAATGGCTATTGGAATGATGCACCACAGGGCCCACGCGGGATAATGAGTGATCCCATTTCACGTCGTAAAGAGATGGCCTGGATGAAAAGAATTGGAGTAAAGGGAATAAAGGTTGATTTTTTTGGAGGGGATAAACAGATCACCATTAAACTTTACGAAGATATTTTGTATGATGCCAATGATTTTGGCTTGATGGTCGTTTTTCATGGTTGTACCCTGCCACGCGGCTGGGAGCGCATGTTTCCTAACTTCGCATCAAGTGAGGCTGTTTTGGCCAGTGAGAATCTGCACTTTGGCCAGGGAAGCTGCGACAGGGAGGCTTTTAGTGCCAGTCTGCATCCATTTATTCGCAATGCTGTGGGTAGTATGGATTTTGGAGGCAGCACCCTCAATAAGTTTTACAATTTTGGAAATATCCCCAATAGGGGCTCCAAACGAATGACCTCTGATGTGTTCGCACTGGCTACTGCTGTTTTGTTTCAAAGCGGTGTTCAGCATTTCGCGCTGGCACCTAATAATCTTACCGATGCACCTCAATGGGCTGTAGCCTTTATGAAAGAGGTGCCTACTACGTGGGACGAAGTGCGTTTCATTGACGGCTACCCCGGGAAATATGTTGTTTTGGCGCGTCGTAAGGGAAAGCAATGGTTTATTGTTGGAATCAATGCCCAAAATGAAACGTTGAAGTTGAAATTGAATTTACCCATGATCGATGGCGGCTCCCAGTTAAAGATGTATAGCGACGACAAGGAGCTGAATGGACGGGTAACCACGGTAAAACTCCGCAAGAATCAGGAGGTAGAGGTTATAATTCCAACAAATGGCGGTGTTGTTTTGATGCAGTAATTATGTTTTTTTTCAAATAACTATTTTAAATATTTATCAGATGATTAAAAATCTTAGGTTATTCAGGACTTTTATAGTGTTGGGGATCATCTTGTCTGTGCAGTGGAATACGATTTTTGCGCAGAACCCGATTGTCCGTAACCAGTTTTCAGCCGATCCGTCAGCACGGGTTTTTAACGGGAGAGTTTATGTGTTTCCGTCGCACGACATCCTTGCTCCTGAAGGAAAGAAACTGCGTAAGGATTGGTTTTGTATGGAAGATTATCACGTGTTTTCCTCCGAGAACCTGATTGATTGGACAGACCATGGAATGATTGTCAGCCAGTACGATCCATCCTGGGCTGATTCCACATCCTATAGCATGTGGGCACCCGATTGTGTGGAAAGGAATGGTAAATACTATTTCTATTTCCCTGCAAACGTCAAATCTGATGGTGAACATCGGCGCAGAGGTTTTGGCGTTGGGGTGGCTGTTGCTGATAAGCCTGAAGGACCTTATGTTGCGCAAAAGGAACCCATTAAAGGAATAAACGGAATTGATCCTAATGTGCTTATCGATAAAGACGGACAGGCATATATCTATTATTCGATGGGGCAGATTTTTGTTGCAAAGCTTAAGGATAATATGCTGGAACTCGATTCAGAACCAATGGTAATTGCTGATCTGCCTCAAAAAGGGATGAAGGAAGGTCCCTGGGTTTTTGAACGCAACGGAATTTATTATATGACATTCCCCCATGTGGAAAATACCATTGAGCGACTTGAATATGGTATGGGAAATAGTCCAATGGGGCCTTTTAAGATGACCGGTGTTATTATGGATGAGTCGCCTACAGGATGCTGGACAAATCACCATTCAGTTGTTGAGTACAATCAACAATGGTATCTGTATTATCATCATAATGATTATTCACCGCAATTTGATAAGAACCGCTCCGTAAGGGTTGATAGTCTCTTCTTTAATGCTGACGGTACTATTCAGAAAGTGAAGCCAACCCTACGTGGTGTAGGACTTGCAAATGCCAGGCAGCCCATTGAAATTGACCGGTACAGCGCAATGAGTGAATCCGGAGCTTCTATTGCTTTTATCGATGCTTCCAGCGTTTTTAAGGGGTGGAAAACAATTCTTAGTAATAAGAATGCCTGGGTGCAATACAATAAAGTGGATTTTAGCGGTAAAAAATTGAAGAAGATTAAACAGTCCTGAAGGTTTGGTTGTTTCCGAAATCGAGATTCCCCGCTCAAATGCATGGCAGGTTGTCAATGCCAAGGTTTCCGGATTGAAACCCGGAGTTTCTGATCTGGTTGTTATGTTAAAAGATGGCGGAGCCATAGAGGTGGATTGGATTCAGTTTGGAAAGTAAATATCTGCAATTCCTGCAGCGAACATTATAAGTAACTTGAAGGGCCTATTGTGGCCCTTCAATTACTTTCGGGTGTTGGGATTAGTCCTGTTCAGTTTAACAGAATCTGTTTTTTAATTGGAATCATCATTAGTAAAAAAAAAGAATCCGGAGGCCGCCACACACAATCCCCAAAGTAGCAGGGCCCCCGAATCCACCAGGTATAGGTTTAGTTTAGATGTCTTATTATACTCCGCTGTTCCCATAGTTTGGTAACACGCGTGCGCTGGGGTCGTTTACATTACAGTTTTGCCATTCTTTGTTAGGCATCCAAAAATCTTTGATTAATTCAGCTCGTCCAGGGAAATGACTCTCAAAAATGTCACGATACATCAGTGATTCTTTTGAGATTGGAGTAGCAAATGGATACTTATGCACTGCATTAACCATATCAGCATCTGAATAAATTTCTTCGGCATAAGCTTTAAGGCTATCCACTACGCTGTGACCCACTGCATCAGAGAATGCTGCTTTTTCGCGGTAAAGAATTTCGTTAGGCAGATAATTGTCCTCAAAGGCTTTACGTAACAAATACTTTCCAATGCCTGTATTGTTCATTTTCTTTTCAGGCGAAATACTCATAACATACTTCACAAAATCAATATCGCCAAATGGAACTCTTGCTTCCAATCCATTCGATGAAATGGATCGATCGGCTCTTAACACATCGTACATATAAATCTCCGTCAGCCTTTTTTCAGCTTCTTTTTGAAAAGCTTCGGGATTGGGAGCAAAATCGGTGTATTTGTAACCGAAGATTTCATCGCTGATTTCGCCTGTTAATAGTACTTTAACTTCAGTATTTTCACTAATATATTTACAAATAAGATGCATGCCCATCGATGCCCTGATGGTTGTGATATCCCAACTTTCGATGTTATATATCAGAGTGCTGAGAGAATCGAATATTTGTTGTCGGGTAAACAGAACCTCTGTGTGATCGGCACCGAGGTAGTCGGCAACAACTCTTGCATATTTTGTGTCGATGGGATCTTCGTTTATTCCAACAGCAAAGGTTTTAATTGGTTTGTCGGTTAAACGCGCTGCAATTGCACACACCAGGCTCGAATCAAGTCCTCCACTGCAAAGAAACCCAACCGGAGCATCGGCATCCATGCGTTTTTCAACTGCTTTGGTGAATAACTGATTGATATTTGTAAAAATCTCTTCCAGATCGTCTTTAACAAATTCTTTAACATCCGACAAGTCGGCATATTTAACAAACTCTTCACCATCGTAACAGTAACCCGGAGGGAATGGATATACTTTGTCACAAACATTGTGTAATGCTTTCATCTCACTTGCAAAAACAATGTCGTTATGCACAGTGTATCCGTAAAAAAGTGGACGAATACCAATAGGATCACGGGCAGCATAAAACTTACGTTTCTTTTCATCGAATATAACACAAACGAATTCGGCATCCAGTTCTTTGGCCATGCCCACAATCCCTTTTTCCAGAAACAGTGGGAGCATTACTTCGCAATCGCTATTCGATATAAAAGGGAAGGATAACATGTATTTCTCACGAATGCTTCTGAAATTATAAATCTCACCATTACAAACCAAGTGTATGTTATTATATGAGAGAGGTTGATTCCCTGCATCTGAAAGATCCATTATTTTTAAGCGGTGAAATCCCATCCATCCATTATTTCCAAAATCTCTAATGATTGTGTTATCCGGTCCGCGGTATTGGATTTTTCCAAACTCATGGGCCATTTCTAGCTTAAGCTTTTTGTCATCTCCTGTATAAACTGCAAATCCGCACATGGCTGTTTGTTTTTTGTTAAAATGTTAAAATGATAATATTATGGCTGCAAAAATACGAAATCATAATTAGAAAACAAATAAAAGAGAAAAAATAACACCATATTAATCGATAAACTTACAAAATGATATTTTCCGTGTGGGTTTTAGTGCTTTTTGATAGTTGTGAGTTTAGAGTGTTTTATTAAAATCATGAAAACTCTAATTATGAATTACGCATTGCCAATAATTTTTGGGGTGGTTCCCGAAATTCAATGAATAAGTAAAGTGTTTAACTCTTAAAAAAAATGTGAACAGGATTAAAATCAAGTTATTAATGAACATTATACCCTAAGTGGTGTTTTTGTTAAATGAATATTCTAATTTATGCCTGGACTTAATGTTTTTTATTCTGTGGTTATAAATATATTTTGGCGTTATATGATTTAGGTTTATTGATAAAACAATAATCATATAACGTTGATATGTAATAGAAAAGAATGGTGAAGTTCTGGCAATTAAAAACTAAATAAAAAGAACATGAAAAACTTTCAGATTTTAATCGTATTAGGTTTAGCCATTTTATGGTCTTGTGAAACTCCGGTAGATAAAAATAAGCAAGAGCCGTATAAGTTTGTAGCCGATGAAACTTTTAAAGGGCACTTTTTTGCTGAATTGCCTTATGAATATGATGCTTTGGAGCCTTATATTGATGCTAAGACTATGGAGATTCATTACGACAGGCATCATCGTGCTTATTATTCAAATTTCATGAAGGCCATTGAAGGTTCTGAACTTGAAAAAGTAAGGCTTGACGATATTTTTGCTCATGTTTCGGATTTAGATTTGGCCATTCGTAACAACGCTGGTGGATATTACAATCACCAACTGTTTTGGCTCAATTTGGCACCGGTAGGGCAGAGTAGTCCGTCAGCTCAATTGGTATTGGCTCTTGAGACAGAATTTGGATCATTGGAAGCGTTTAAAGAGGAGTTTTCAACAGCTGCCAAATCGCAATTTGGGAGTGGTTGGGCCTGGTTGTCGGTTAATGCCGATAAAAAATTGTTTGTTTCATCTACCCCAAATCAGGATAATCCCTTGATGGATGTTGTTGCTGAACGGGGTACGCCACTTTTGGCCATTGATGTATGGGAACATGCTTATTATTTGAAATATCAGAATAAGCGGGCCAATTACGTTGATAATTTCTGGAATGTGGTAAACTGGAATGTGATAAGTGAGCGATATGAAGCTGCAATAGGCAAGTAATAGTATACAGGGAAACAGATTTTAGCCTGTATGGAAAATAAAAGCCCATAGCTGATAGCTTATTGAAGGTCTGAGCTAACAACTATGGGCTAAGTTATTCGATTTAAAACGTAATCGGTTTATTTCATTTTGTCAAAATAAAGTTTCCTAACATCCATCAGATATTGCAGATCAAGTTTTGGATTATAAATCCTGATCATATCCTGAATGCCAAAATTCACATGAAAGTGACCTATAGCTGCATCAAATAATGGTTTTTCCCAATTGAATTTCACCTTTTTAGTCAGGTCTTCAAAATATTTCCAGGATAAATACTGTGGAATGGTGAAGTAACCATGATCTTTTTCAGTAATATCAAAGAAAACACCTGGATGTTTTTCTTCCAGGATAAAGAATTTTTTAATCCGAATAACCGCTGGTCCTGCCAGTTTTCCTCCTGGTTTTTTTCGAAATTCTATGCCTTCGTCCATATAGCAGGCTTGTAATTCGGAAATTTGGCTGTAATCTGAAAGGTGTCGTACCCTAATAACATTGAACTCCTTATTGTAAATATTAACCACTCCTGCCGCAGCATTAAAATCGGCATGAAAATATTTACGAATATTTTGTGTTGCTCTTGTAATCTGCTCCAGAGTGTAGAGTTGCTTAACAACAAAATAGACATAAAGGGGTTTGCTCTCAATTGGATGGTCCGAATAATAGTTATAAAAACCAGGAAATGGTTCGGGAGCTTCCAATACAAAAGTATTCGGAAGAATCTGCTCATCCAGTGTTTGTAAAACCTCCTGTTTAAGAAGGTTTCCATACCGTTCGATGTAAGGTGATGGATTCATTTTTATGGATTTATTATTAGTTATTATTTGCTTAATAAATGGTGCAATCAGATCTTAGCGTATAGGTTAGTTTCCGATTGCTTAAAATAATTACCAACTCAGGTGTTCAATCCGCATCGTTTTGTCTGGTTTGAACCTGCCAAATAAGCATCTTTTTTATTAGTTAGGTATTCAGAAGTCCATATTATGAACTCTTGAAACTAAATATTTGCGTATGTAAGGTAAATAAAATATTGGAGCTTTTTAACAAGAAAAGCTTATAAATAGTGAGTTAATGTCGGGTAAAGACTAACTCGTTTTCTTTAGATAAATTATTGTTGAAATGATAGTCTCCTATATCAAAGGCTTTTAAATCGTCAGGATCACTAAGTTGGTTTTCAATAATAAAGCGGGTCATCCATCCCCTGGCTTTTTTAGCGAAGATGCTAATTACCTTGTATTGGCCGTTTTTAAAGTCTTTAAATACTGGCGTGATGGTAGTGTATTTAAGCTTTTTAAAATCAATGGCTTTAGCATATTCATTACTTGCCAGATTTACCAAAATATTATGGCCCGTTTCATGCATATCTTTCTTTAGAAGTTCAGATATTTTATTTCCCCAAAAAGCATACAGGTGGCCTCCGTTTTGAGTTTGAAATTTTGTTCCCATCTCAAGCCGATAAGGTATGATGGTATCAAGAGGTCTCAACAGGCCGTATAAACCCGAAAGTATGCGTAAAGAGTTTTGACAGTAACGGATGTTGTCAACATTCAGATTATAGGCATCAAGCCCTGTGAAAACATCGCCTTTAAAGGCAAAAATTGCTTGTCGGGATTTTTCTTTACTAAAGGGCCATTGCCATTCCTGAAAACGTGTAGTATTGAGTTGTGCTAAATTCTTACTAATACTCATTAGTTGTATAAGGTCGGAGGAAGATAATTTCCTGAGATGACTCACCAATTCGTTTGCTTCACTTGCAAATCGCAACTCTGAGGAGTCGCTTATAGGTACTTTTGATTCAAAATCAAGTGTTTTTGATGGAGAGATGATTACAAGCATAATAAAATGGTTTTTTATAATGCCTGAATCTAAATAAATTCTCTTACTCTATCAAATGTTACTTCAACTTACCTTCTTTCAAGCAATACAACATTTTCCACGTGGTGGGTATGGGGAAACATATCAACCGGCTGAATACGGGTTACACGGTAACGAAGGTCCAGAAGGTTGAGATCACGAGCTTGGGTAGCCGAATTACAACTCACATAAACAATGTGTTCAGGAGCTGCATTCAGAATAGTTTGTACAACATCGGGATGCATTCCAGCGCGAGGCGGGTCAGTTATAATAACATCAGGATGTCCGTGATTGGCAAACAAATCAGCATTAAGAAGATCCTTCATGTCGCCAGCCAAAAAAGTAGTGTTTGTGATGTTGTTGATTGCTGAATTCTCAATGGCATCATTAATTGCCTCAGGAACATATTCAATGCCAACAACATGTTTTGACATGGGTGCTAAAAAGTTGGCAATGGTTCCGGTTCCTGTATAAAGGTCGTAAACAGTTTCATTCCCTGTTAGTCCTGCAAATTCACGTGTTATTCTATAAAGGTTTAATGCCTGAAGTGAATTGGTCTGGAAGAAACTTTTGGGGCCAATTTTGAATTTCAACCCCTCCATCTCTTCATATATATAGTCACGGCCGGCAAAAAGATTAATTGTTTGATCAGTAATGGTGTCGTTGGCTTTGTTATTAATAACATATACCCATGAAGTAACATCAGGGAATTGCATCATTAATTGGTTGAAAAGAGCAACCCTGGCATGTTCATCGTCGTGAAATAACACAAGAACTACCATAACTTCACCAATTGAAGTAGTCCTGATAATTAGAGTTCTCAAAAAACCTTCCTGCTTTTTGAGATCAAAAAATAAAAGATTGTTATTGACCGCAAACTTCTTAATTGCCAGGCGTATGGCGTTTGATGGCTCGGACTGAAGGTAGCATTTATTTAGATCAACAACTTTGTCGAACATACCCGGGATATGGAAGCCAACCCCATTGTTATTTATCAATTCTTTATCAGTCTCCAGTTCCTGGTTTGTAAGCCATCTTTTGTTTGAGAAGGTGAACTCAAGTTTGTTGCGGTAAAACTGTTCATGTTCAGAACCTAATATAGGACTGATATCGGGTAGTTCAACCTTGCCGATGCGCAAAAGATTATTAAATACTTCACGCTGTTTATAAAAAAGCTGTTCTTTATATGGCAGAGCCTGCCATTTACATCCTCCACATACTCCAAAGTGTTCGCAGAAGGGCTCCACTCTCAAATCGGAATAGTAATGGAAGTGAACGGGATATCCTTCGTAATAGTTGTTTCTTTTCTTGGTAACCTGCACATCCACAATATCGCCAGGGATTGTTTGATGAACAAATACAACTTTATCGTTCACTTTCCCAAGAGCTTTTCCCTCGGCTGCAACATCAGTAATAACTAATCTTTCAAGTAATGGTTTGTTTTTTCTGGAGTGTGCCACAACGCTTTTTTTTAATTCGCGCAAAGATAAGAATTAATGGCATTATTCATAAATTTGTTCTCGTGTATAGGCACCCCCTTCAATTAAAACCTTATCAATATTTTCAATGGTTACAGGAATTGAATTGATGTTAAGGGTTGGCACTTCTTTTAATCCATTGTTTGTCACTGAAGTTTTGTGCTTTTTAAGATTCTCTCCACGTGCCATGTCCACAGCAAGTTCGGCTGTTTTATAACCAATTTCTTTTAAGGGATGATAAAGTGAGATGTTGTGTTTACCGGCTATTATATTTTTACATGTTTGCAGCTGGCAATCTTGTCCGGTAACTAATACTTTGCCTGCTAAACCATATTTTTCCAGTACTTTAATAGCACCCTCAGCCATTCCGTCGTTTGACGTTAGTAAAACATCAGGCTTTTCGGGTAATGAAGAGATAATCTGGTTTAATTCAAAAGCGGCATTATCGCCATCCCAATTCTCTATAAACGTGCGGTACAGAATGTTTATCTGACCAGATTTTATTTGAGGAGCCAGGATTGAATCCATGGCTGCTTGTATTTCCACTGCATTTTTATCAAAACGATCTCCTCCAAAAAGGATATAGTTACCAGAAGGTTTGTTTTTAATTGCAAACGTTGCCAGGTCAACTCCAAGTTGTTTGTTTGTTCCGGCAACAAACCAGTCAAGTTCGCTGTTTGGAATCATACGGTTATTGGCAATTACCATAACACCTTTATCTTTAGCATCTCTTACAATGGCATTAGCTGTATTGTTATTAACAGCCACCAGCACTAAAACATCAATGCCTTCATCAATCATTTCCATTGCAATCTGATACTGAAGAGCATCATTATTATCGCCATGTTTAACAATTACTTCAGCTCCAAGTTGTTTTGCACGCTCCTCAAAAAACTCTCCTTCTTTAAAAAATCGGTACATGGTTTCAGAAGTGTAAAGGAAACCAAGTTTAACTTCGTTTTTATTTGTGCAACTTAAAGTGCAAAAAATAATAAGAATAAGTGCCAGAAATTTCATTGTACGTATCATATTGTGTTTTTAAATTATGGATGACAAGTAAAGGCTTGTTTATTATGTTGTTATGATAAAACGAAGATGTTGTGATCTGTCGTTTATTGAATTTGTTTTATTTTATCATAAAAAGAGATTAAGAAAGATAATGTATATTAATTAATCAGCAGATCTATTATTGCCTTTTTTGTTGTTTATTTAATTAAATAAAATTTTTAATCACTCACTAGTACGTAATTGTATTAAAAAGACACAAAATCAGGCTTCTTGAGCACAACTTTTTTCTAAAGTTTTCGTAACAAAGTCTATGTTTATACGCAGTTTTGTCCAAACTGGTTGCAAAAAAAACATATTAGAGAATAAGTTCTGTTGTTATAATCAAAAGAAGCCACTTTTATGAATAGGATGGATTTGAGGCATAACTCATTAATAAAAAAATCAAAATAATGAATTGGAAAGATTTTAATATAAACACCAAGATTAGGAGTACTCTTGGTATGGTTCTGTTATTAACTGTTGTAATGGGTGTTTTTACATTGATGAGCTTGTTTAAGGTTAATAAAGGCATAAATGCTCTTTCAAATCAATATATTCCTTCAGTTAACGAGGCTACGCAAGTTTCTCATACATGGTGGAGAATTTCGGAATTTACCCGTTCGTTCGATTTTACTGGTGAAGACTATTTTGCTGGTAGAATTCAACTTGAACAAGATCGGATAATGGGGGCCCTTGATAATCTGATAAAAATTGATTCTCAACTTGAATCCGGATCGAAAGCAGAGGATTTACAGCAACTAAAAACCTTGCTGATAAGCTATAAAGATTATCTTAATGAGTTTTTCCCAATGCAAAAGCGAGTTGTTGATTTACGCAATGAGCTTAATGGAATGGTTGAAGAACTAGTTGTAATAGGAGAAAGATCAAAGGGAAATGTTCAGGTTCAACTTACAATACGTCAAGCATTGGGAACATGGGCTCTTATTGAGAATAAAGCAGCTCAGCGATCACCAGTGGCGATGGAAACAGATAAAGCCATTTTAAGCAAGCTTAAAATCGATGTTGACCGCTACTTTTCAGAAGGGACAGTAAAAAGCAAATTGATTAGCTTTATTATTGAAGCGGAAAATTTTATCCAATCTTATTCAGCCGTAAAAGTTGCAGAGCTCAAAGGTTTTGAAATTGCCAAAAACATCATGTGGGATGTTAGGGCTGTTGCTGATTTGGGACAGGATCAGATGAAACAGATGGGCAATGATACCACATCGATTGTTAGTGCTGTAAAGACTCTAATAATTGTTGCGGTTGCTTTAATTTTCTTGTTAGGTTTAGTAATGGCCTATTTTTTACCCATTTCGATAACCAAACCAATAATTGTTGGGATAGGTTATGCCGAACAGGTTGCAGCTGGCGATCTTTCAGTAAAGTTTGATACAACAAGAAAAGATGAGGTGGGACGACTATCACTTGCTTTAAATAATATGGTTTTAAGTTTAAAGACAATGATTGGTAATATTGCCTCAAGTGCAATTGAAATTCTTGAATCGAGTCAGAAGCTGATAAAGGAATCCGAAGATTTGTCGGATGGTGCCAATGAACAAGCCTCAGCTGCCGAAGAAGTTGCCAGCTCAATGGAAGAAATTTACTCTAATATTCAACAAACTACTGAAAACTCAAAGAAAACTGAAGCTATTGCTCAAAAAGCTGCGGTAGGAATGAAGAAGAGTAATGAATCGTCAATAATTGCTGCAGAAAACCTTGAGGAAATTACATCAAAGGTATCAGTGATTGGAGAAATTGCTCTTCAAACCAATCTTCTTGCCTTAAATGCTGCTGTAGAGGCTGCCAGGGCTGGTGTTGAAGGACGAGGCTTTGCTGTTGTGGCTGCTGAAGTTCGCAAGCTTGCCGAACGAAGTAAAATGGTAGCAAATGAAATCAATCGTGTGTCGAAAATTACCATTGATTCTTCGCAGGAAACACGTGACCAGATGGAAGAGTTAACCCCTGAAATTGAAAAAACGGCTCTTCTTATTCAGGAAATCGCAATGGCTTCGCTTGAACAGGTATCAGGTGTGGAACAAATTAATAATGCTCTGCAACAATTAAATTCGGTTACGCAACGAAATGCGTCTAATTCAGAAGAAATTATTAATGCAGCCCATCGTTTGCAGGAGCTGGCTGAAGGATTAACTGAGACCATTTCGGTTTTTCAAATGGGTAAAGATGTGATTAGTATCGAAAAAAAACAGAAAGAAAATAAATAACTATTCATTTTTGGTTCTCCTAAAGGGATGTCCTGAGTGCAATTTTCTTTTGGGAAATTTATTTTTTTTATTTTTTTACTCGTTGCGTTATTGATTTACATCTTTGGTTTGTGTTTTACGTTTAACGATGAGGTTGAATTATCTTTTTCCTAATGCCCCTCTTTTTTTGTTTCTTTGTGATAGATAAAAACAAAGAATCAATGAGTAGTTTGGATCCAAATACAACCGTTGGCCGTCGTGGTTTAATTTTAAAACTTCTGGACGAAAGCGGCCAGGTGAATGTTAAGGAGTTAAGTGAACAGTTTGGAGTGAGCGAAGTTACCATACGAAATGATTTGTCTCAGCTGGAGTTGAAAAATTTGCTCATTAGGGCCAGGGGTGGAGCTATAAAAGTCGACAAGGTTAATTTTGATCTTCAGATATCCGGGAAAAGTGTTAAGAATGTGCGCGAAAAAGGTGCCATTGGTCGTAAAGCAGCAAAACTCATTGAAGAAGGTGATACCATTGTTCTCGATAGTGGTACCACAACCATTGAGATAATACCTTATCTGAGAAAGTTTAAAAACCTCACTGTTATCACCAATGGGTTAAATATTGCGGTTGCTCTTGTAGAGGCTGAAAACGTAAAGGTGATAGTTCCGGGAGGTACATTGCGCAAGAGGAACCTATCATTGGTTGGTTCTTTAGCTAAAGATAGTTTTGGGCAATTTTTCTTCGATAAATTGTTCCTGGGGGCTGACGGTATTGATATAAATCTTGGTCTTTCAACTCCTGATCTCGAAGAAGCAGCTTTAAACCGTACAATGCTTAAAATGGCTAAAAAGGTTATTGTTGTGGCCGACTCTTCAAAATTCCGAAAACGTAGTATGGCGGTTATTGCGAAAATTAACCTGATAGATGTTCTCGTTACTGACAAAGGAATACGTCAGGAAGATTACGATTCATTTACTAAAGCTGGTATTGAGGTAATTATATCAGATTAATGAGCTATTATTTATGATACAACCACAGTATGATATTATGGGACAGGCAGGGATTGATTTCATGCTGTCCGGGAATAGAGATACAACTATCAAGGTTTGGAGCGATATTGCCGAAACCGATGAGTTACCGGTAAGGTATCTGTTCCGCAGTTTTTGTGAAATGCCGGCTCTGGAACAAAAGGCACTGATGTTTTGCCGTGGTAAGGTTTTGGATGTAGGTGCCGGTATGGGATCGCATGCTTTGTATCTGCAACAGCAAAACTTGGATGTGCATACCCTGGAAATGTCACCGCTCTCGTGCGAGGTGATGAAACAGCGTGGGGTAAAGCATGTGATTAATGAAGATTTTTTTGCCCTAACCGGAGAGGTTCGGTACGATACTATTCTGATGATGATGAACGGCATTGGTTTGGTGGGAAAAATCAGTCAACTACCCAGGTTTTTTAAGCAGGCTGCAAAACTGCTAGCTCCCGGTGGACAAATATTGCTCGATTCATCCGATCTGCGTTACCTTTTTTTAGATGATGATGGTTCGCTACTTGTTAATTTAAGTGGAAGGTATTATGGAGAGGTGATATATAAAATGAGTTATGACGAAAAGCAGGGAAAGCGCTTTCCATGGTTGTTTATCGATGATGAGCTATTATCATATTATGCTCATCAAAACGGATTCGTTTTTGAAAAGCTGGCAGATGGTCCACACTATGATTATTTGGGCAGATTGGTAAGGGTTGATGAATAGAATATTATGGGTAACAACTAAAAGCGAGATTAAGGCTTCTTAATTGCTAAAGGAAAAGCCTGAGACTACAGCTGATTTATTAACTATCAGTTAAGTTGTTAAGTGTGGCTTTGAGTTGATATATCATATTTTACTTTTTAATTCAAGCACTGCAATTTCCTATCACTTCAAATAGTTTAAAATGAAAATCCTGAACTATATCAATAAAACCCGAAGCTTTGCTTCGGGCTGGTGCTAAAATCTTTAGGGTTTCTTTGCGAAATGATCAAATAGTTGTTATTTGGGATATTCATTTAGTCTAATATTACGGTTTATCAAGATTTAGGATAACAGCTAATAGTATTTTTTTTCTGTTTAACACTCCGGTCTTTGTTTTTAACTTATCAGCCACCAGACTGGAACTCCTGTGTAATTTGTAATTTTTTTATCACACAAAATCTTGCTTTTATCAATTATTGTTATTCATAAATGCAACCCCACTATACTTTTGACGTAAAAAAGTGTAATTTTGTAGATTCTGATGTATTGTTCTTTAAAAGAATGAATGCTCTCATCGGATTATTGCTTTTTGTTTAAGAGTAACTTTTAATAGCTGGTTTATGAAACAATTTATACTTAAGAGTTGGATATTAGTGGTGTTTGGGATTGTTGGAACCGCTTTAAGTGCACAAACTCCGGTAACCTTTGATCCTATGAAAGATGCAACTGATGTTGTTGTTGATAAGGTGTTAACAATAGCGTTTGATCAGGTAATTACTAAAGGTGCAGGAGGAATTGTTAATATTGTTAGAAGTTCGGACAATGATGTTTTGGGAAGTTACTTTATTCGTACAGATTTTACAAGTGGTGAAATTACTGTTGTTGGTAATCAGCTTATAATTAATCCTATCCCTGATTTTGTTAACGGTGAACAGTATTATGTGACCATAGCTGAGGGTGCTATTGCAGGCTTTACCGGAATTGATAATAGTGAAAGTAATAATTGGAGATTTACAATCGTTCCTTTACCTGTAGTAATCTCAAGTTCCGATCCATTACAAGATGAAACAAATGTTGTTATTGATAAAACACTTACACTAACATTTAATCAAAATATAAGTAAAGGAACTGGTGGGACTCTTCAAATAATTAAGAGTTCAGGTCTTGCATTAGTTGGAGACTATTTTATAAGCACTGGCTTTACCAGTTCAGAAATTACAGTTGTCGGTAATCAGGTAATAATTAATCCCCAATTTAGTTTTGAAGAAGGAGAACTTTACTATGTTACGATAGCCAATACAGCTATTGCCGATTTTGAAGGGATAGACAACTCTTCATTAAACAACTGGCGATTTACTACTATTAATCCAACTCCAACAATAATAACATATGATCCAATTCAGGGAGCAACCGGCGTTGCAATTGATAAGAGCCTGACACTCACATTTGATCAAACAATAAGTAAAGGCTCAGGAGGAGTTGTAGAAGTAATAAGAAGTTCGGACTTGGCTGTTTTAGGTCATTATCTTATAAGCACAGGATATACCAGCACTGAAATAACTGTTAGCGGAAGTCAGCTAATAATTAATCCTATCCCTGATTTTGTTAACGGTGAACAGTATAATGTGACCATAGCAGAGGGTGCTATTACAGGCTTTACCGGAATTGATAATAGTGAAAGTAATAATTGGAGGTTTACAGCTGTAATTCCTGGTCCGGAAATTACTGTTTTAAATCCATACAATGAATCATTAGGAGTAGGTTTAGACGATATATTAACGGTAACTTTTGATCAGGATATTCAATTTGGCGACGGGCCCAGTACCATTTTTATTAAGAAGTATGTTGACGACACAAATTTCCAAAGCTTTGTAGTATGGGAAAGCATGGGTTCAACAGATGCTGGGCTTTCAATAACCAATAATCAGCTTTCTATAACCCACAACACGTTTGAAGAAGGAACTGAGTATTATGTGGTCATTGAATCAGGTGCTATTGAATCAACTGCTGGCGTTGTGTTTGAAGGCCTTTTAAGTAAGGATTTATGGCATTTTACTTCATTCATTCCAGTCCCAGAGGTTACGGGTCTCAATCCTTTAGATGGTGCGACTGATGTTTGGCTTGATAATGTTTTAACAGTAACTTTTAATCAAAATATTTTTTTTCAGGCCGATGAGAACAATCCAAAGAGTATTAGAATTCGTCGGTATGATGATTTAACTGTTTTTCAGAGTTTCGAAGTTGCTGGGGGTATTACCAGTTCATTTTTATCTATAACTGATAATGTTTTAACGATAACGCATGAAAGTTTTGAAGGTGATACCCATTATTATGTAACGATTGGTGATGGTGCATTGTTAAACCAAACCGGGCAAGTTTTCGCGGGATTTACTGATAAGGATAGCTGGGACTTTGTTACTATTATTGAAGCAGATCCTCCATCCATTATTGAAGGAGGTCTCACCCCAATTTCGGGAACCATAGAAGTTTCGCGTAATCCTGTTTTGTCAGTTGCTTTTAATGAAAATATTGTAGTTGGAACAGAAGGTTATTTTAAGATATTCGATCTTTTAAATAATGAAATTGCAACTGTTTCAAGAACAAGTAGTCAGGTTTCAATTGTAGATAATGAGCTAACTGTTTCTTTAACAAGTACAACATTGCCTTATGGTACTGAATGTTACGTTTTGATTGATCCTGGCTTTGTTCGCTCTGCCACAACAGGCGTAAATTTTCCCGGAATAAGTGATCCTGCTTATTGGTATTTCACCATCGAAACAGCACCTCCTTTTTGGGCTACAGGCTATCCTTCCATAACCCTTCAGGATGCTGATGTCTTTACCTTTAACGGGCAGACCGACCAAAATGGTGATATGTATTTTGTGGTTACCGGAACGGGGACCCCAGCTCCTGATGCTGAACAAATCAGTAATGGATTAAATGGGAGTGGTACTTCAGCCAAAATTGCCTTTAACAGTGTAATGACAGCAAACACGCTATTGTCGGATTTGAATGCATTTAATGAGTCAACACCGCAAGGGACAAGTTACTATTTGTATGCTGTTGCATTGTCCGGAGAAAAAGCGAGTGAGATAATTAGAATTGATATTGACCGTAATGCTCCAATTATTGAACCAGGACTCTCAAATCCTGCTAATGGTGATATGATAGTTCCCGTTGATGCTGAAATATCCATTGTATTTTCTGAAATGATTTATGGCTATGTTGGTCCAGGAGTAGAGGCCATTGATGCCACTTATTTTAGCCTTAAGGATGGAGAGGTTGATGTTCCGTTTACCTTCTCGGTGAATGCTACTGGAGAAACTGTAACACTAACGCCAATGTCTCCGCTGGCAGGAAATACTGAGTATACTGTTACCATTCAATCAATTGCTGATGCCTATGGAAACAGTACAACAGTAATAACGCGCAATTTTGAAACTGATAAGCTTAACCAATGGACAGGTGGAGGAGATTATTCCGATTGGAGTTTATCTGACAACTGGTTGGATGGGAGTTTCGTTTCTGGTAAAAGTGTAATAATTCCGGCTACTGCTACTGCATTTCCGGTTATTGATGATGAATCGGTTGATGTGAATAATCTGATTGTTGAGGCAGGAGCAGTTGTGACTCTTACAGGTAGTGGTATATTAAACATTAACGGTATATTTAATTTGCAATCCTCTCCCGACATAAATGCTTCATTGGTAAAAACGGGAGGAACATTGAATGTAGCTCCTGCTAATGTTCATATCGATCAGGTTGTTAGTGTTTCAAACGAAACATACATTATTTCATCGCCGGTTGCGGGAGTTACAAAAGCAAGCTTAGGAGCCACAGACCGGATGTTCTGGTATGACAATACCTCCGATTCCTTTGTTGAGTTTGCAATTGGCACCATGGATATTGGACGGGGTTACCTTGCCCGTAGCACGCAGGATTTGGTTTTTAGTGGAGCCATTAATGATGGCGAGGTTGTTGCAAATGCTACTTTTACCGATGGCGAAGGTTATGGTTGGAATATGGTGGGTAATCCATATCCATCTGCGGTTAACTGGGAAACTATTACTAAATCGCCCGAGATTGAGAATGCTGTTTGGATATGGAAACATTTTGAGGGAGTTTATGGAACTTACAGCTCCGAGAGTGGTGTGTCGATTAATATAACTGATCCCTGGATACCCTCGAATCATGGATTTTTAATTAAAGTGAAAGCCGAATATACATCAGGTAGCATTACTTTTAAGCCTTCAGATATGGGAAGTAATACTACATCCTACCTAAAATCAGGTTCAACAGGTAATGTTATGCCTCATTTTAAATTGGCTGGCGTTTATGGTTCACATAAGGACGAAACCGCTGTAATACTTACTTCTGAAGCCGTCTCCGGGGTTGATCGGTTTGATGCTCAGAAGTATTTCTCAAACAGTTCAAAGGTGCTTGAAGTATATACTCTGGCGGGAGGCATGAAGACGGCAATTAATGGAATTCCCTACACCGAGTATATGGAAATGGCACTTGGGTACTCAGCTCAAAATAGTGGGACTTATTCTTTTGACATGGTTCTTAACAGTTTGGAGAATGTGAAAGTACTTTTAATAGATAAATCTTGTGGTAATGTTACTGATATGACTAAAGGCGGTAGCTATGAATTTGATGTTGCCGTTGCCGGTAAAAACCATTCAAGGTTTGTTCTTAAATTTATTCAGGAAATGCCTTCCGCTATTAATGAGCCTTCAATTGGAACATTGGTCAAGGTGTTTAGTAAGGATCAGAAAATCTTTGTTCAGGTTCCTTATTCTGAAAACCAATTTGAGTACGAATTGAGCGATGTCAGTGGCAGGCGAATTAGCAAGGGGATGATAACCAATGATATGATTAACACTATTCCGGTTCAGTCAGCAGGAACCTATATTGTGACCATTAAGGGTCCTGTTTTTGAGGAGGTTAAAAATTATAAAGTTGTTGTGTATTAATAAAAAGCGTAATTTTGTACACGGTTTTAAATCTATTATGGGCAGTTTTTAACTGTTTTATTACCAGATTAATTTGTATGAAATAGTCCGGGTTAATAAATCTTAAATGAAGAAGAGAATCTATATAAAGCCTTTTGTTGATTTAGTTGAATTGGATAAGATGGTAACTTTGATAATGACGTCACTCTATACACCACCTAATCCAGATGACCCTTATGGTACTTCCGGTTCAGCTCAAAGTGCACCAATAGAGGAGGAGCAAAGTGTGAAGAAAAACGCATTCACAGACTCTCCTTTTGGCGAAACCTTTGAATAGAAAGTAAGTGCTTGATTGTTTGATTAGTTAAATATTATGTTTGAGGGTTTATTTAAGTCAAACCCTGACTGTTAGTCAAAAGGCGCGGAGCGGCGACAGAACGGTAGAAAAATGTGATTAATAAAGTAATAAATTACGAAGCTGCAACAGGTATTGTGCAAATTTGTTTGGTTGTGGCTTGTTCAGGTTAAGTAAAAAATTGTAATGAAACTTATTTTATCAGTTTATTTCTTGGGTAATAGATACGATAAGTAATGAACTGAATTATAGGTTTAAGCGTCTCAAAAAATTCAATATCCTAATATTACTCAGCCACCACACCTAAAATATGGTTCTCAGGTACAGGGCCCCAATAGCGGCTGTCGAACGAGTGGGGGCGGTTATCGCCCATTACCCAATAGTAATTCAGTTTAAAGGTATAATCAACCACAGGTATATTGTTAATAAGTATTTGGTTATTCTTAATTTCCAGTTGGTTTTCTTCAAAGACTGAAATCATACGACTATACAGATGAATGTTTTGTGTTGTTAAGCTTAGTTTTTCTCCTTTTTTAGGCAGATAAACGGGGCCCATATAATCGGCATTCCAACCAGTAGAAGATATGAAGGGGTAGATGTTTGGATCGGGTAAATTCATTTCAAGCAACTCCCGTTTGCAATATTCTTCAAGTTTCTTTTCTGTTCTATACTGGTCGTCTGACAGTTCAAGAAAGAAGAAGTCATCTTTTTTAAACGGATTCAAATCAGAAGTTTCAATTAATTTCTCAAGTGTTTCAGGATCAGCGGTCCATTTAAACAGTCTGATAATGGATTCGCCCTCATTAATGCTGTTTCCGTTAATAAAAATGGCGCCTGCCGAAATCTGTAAAGTATCGCCGGGTAAACCTACCACTCTTTTGATCATTCGGGGGCGTTTATGAACCTTCAGGTGTTTGACGCTACCCCATGCTCCGGATTTGAGTAAGCGCTTAAAATCGGGGTATTGACGCTTTAGATAATGATAGCTTTCATCGCTGCGGTTTACCAGGATGGTATCGGCATCCGGAAAATTAAAAACAACAACATCGTTGCGTTTGATTTTCCTCCATCCCGGCATACGAGAGTAAAGGTTTACATTATTCGGAAACAGCCTTACCCCGGGTATCATTTTTTTTACCCATACATAACGGCCGGTTGGAATACTTTTTTCCATAGAAGCCGAAGGAACAGTAATGAGCTCAACGCCAAAACTATAAACTAAATCAGCTAACAGCAAACCCAATCCTATCCAGATAAGGCCCTTCAATAATCCTTTCCAATTCTTAATCACAGCAGGCCGTAACAATGTTTATTTGTCAATGTTTAGTTTATAAATATTAGTGTTATGTCAACAATAAAATGACATCTTTAATTGTGTGTTTTGGTGTTCCCCCTAAGGGTTAGGTGAGGGGTAGTCGATATTTAACATGATGCTAGTCATTGGTAACCATTTTAAAGAAACGGTTCCAACGAATATTGGCAGGAAAACTCTTGTCTTTATTCAGCGATAACCAAACCAGCACCGGACGGCCAACAATATGGTCTTCGGGAACAAAACCCCAGTAACGTGAGTCGGCTGATTTATGGCGGTTATCGCCAATCATAAAGTAGTAATCCATCTGAAATGTGTAAGAAGTTACAGGTTGTCCATTAATATAAATGGTATTGCCTTTAACATCAAGTTTGTTGCCTTCGTACGAAGTGATGACTCGTTCGTAAAGTAGTATGTTTTCCAGAGATAATTCAACGGTGGCTCCAGCTTTAGGAATCCAAAGCGGGCCATAATTATCGCGGCTCCAGGGACAGTATTTGCTGTAAGGAAACACCTGAGCGCTTGAATCGGCTTTGTACTCATCAATTTCGAAAAATTTCACGATAGGAAGGGCTTTAACCGATTCAACCATTTCGGCTGTAAGAGGTAAAACATAATGTGGCCCAACGCCACCCTGGTCAGCATCCTCTTTGGATATTCCCATTTTATCGAAAAACCTTTCGTTTAGTAGGGTTCCATCTGTTATAATGTGGTAATTATGTTGAACATTCTCAGGGTTTTTGGCTGCTTTTCCGTTAATAAAAACCTGATTGCTCCTGACTTCAAATGTGTCGCCGGGCAGAGCCAGGCAGCGTTTTACATAGTTGTCGCGGCGATCAACAGGGCGGGCAATAACTTCGCCAAAACGGTTTGGATCGTTTTGTACAACCTTACGACCCAGACTCTTGGCGAATTGTGTAAAGTCGTATTCCGAACTCACATTTTGCCCCTTTAAGAGGTCGGGATTGGCTGCAATTTGTTGTTCTCCAATTTCACGAATGGTTATGTAATAATCGGGATTGGTATAAAGAACGGGTACCGTATCGCCCGTGGGGAAGTTAAATACAACTATATCATTATGTTCAATTTGTCTGAATCCCTTTAGTCTTTTGAATTTCCATATTGGTGAATCGGTGTACGATTTTGTATTAAGTATGGGGAAGGTGTTTTGAACCAATGGAAATGATATTGGAGTAATAGGCATTCGTGGGCCGTAACTCACTTTACTTACAAACAAATGGTCGCCTACCAGCATTGATTTTTCCAACGAAGAGGTAGGTATTTTATAATTCTGAAACAAGAAAATATTGATGATGTAAACAGCCACCAAGGCGAATACCAGGGCATCAACCCATTCAATCCAGGCAGCAGGTTTTTTACCGTCTTTAGTACGTTTCCAAAAATCCCACGGAACCTTTTTAGAAATGTATATATCAAAAATAACAGGCAGGCCAAGTAATAGCCAGTAATTACCAATCCAGATAACCGTTAGCAAAAAGATAATAGCAGTTATTGAGAATCTGATGATGTGGGCAGTTGATTGCTTTTGCATAATAACGAATGTGTTTTGTTATAGGTATATCTATGAAAACTACTTTTATAAAATCAAAAATTCGTTTGATTTAACAGAAAAAATCAGAATTTAAGGAGATCAGTCATAGTTAAAAAACCTTTGTTTTTGACTATAAATTCTGCTGCTAAAACAGCTCCAAGAGCAAAACCCTGGCGCGATTTTGCGCTATGATGAATAGTAATTTCATCAACATCTGATTCATATTTTATGGTATGAATACCAGGAACTGCTCCTTCACGAATGGCTTTTATTTCAATGCTTTCGGGTGACGACTGTTCATTTAGTTCCCATTTTGATTTACGTGAAATATTTTCAATTAATTCTTCAGCCAGAGTAATGGCAGTACCACTTGGGGCATCTTTTTTTTGAGTATGATGCACCTCAGTCATGCTTACTTCGTACTCGGGTAAATCGTTCATTAAACGGGCCAGATGGCGGTTTAACTCAAAAAAAACATTTACACCAATACTGAAATTAGAAGCATAAAAAAAGCTTTGATCCTTGTTGTTACACCAGTCTTTAACTTCATCCAGATGTTGCAACCAGCCTGTAGTACCCGAAACAACAGGAAGATTACGCTTAAAGCACTCCAGGTAATTGTTGAATGCTGTTTCGGGTGTGGTAAACTCAATAACAACCTGAGCCTGCGGTAATGATGGCGATGAGAAATCTTCGCCATTGAAGGGATCTATTCGGGCCACCACTTCATGACCTCGTGAGACGGCAATTTTCTCTATCTCTTTGCCCATTTTACCGTATCCTATAAGTGCTATTTTCATACAAGTAATTTGTTTTTTAGTTGTCGTATAGCTAGTACCGTTTTATTGGGAGAACCTCATGTCAGTTATTTTGACTGCATCCATCTTTGATTCATTGGTGATTATGGTTCTCTACTAGCATATTCGTTTTATAATTTAAAGGTGTTCAAAAACAGTTCCATTTATTACATCAACAAAGATAAAAAAAGTGATGGATTTTAAGTTACTGTTTATGATTAGATATGAAATAGTATTACGTGCTGCAAAGCCAAATTTATCCAGGCCAATTGAAGATTTTTGAATTACTGAACATTAGATCCCTCACTGCGTTACCAATGACAGGTTGTTATTCATTGGTAGTTAGATCCTTCGCTGCGCTACCAATGACAGGTTGTTGATTCAATGATAATTAGATCCTTCGCTGCGCTACCAATGACAGATTTATGCTCTCTCTCTGTCATGTTCACATTTTGCCCAATTAATTGGGTGGCAACTCGGGATGACAATCCTTTTGATTTGGAAGAATGCATCCTGAAACACTGAACATTAGATCCCTCACTGCGTTACCAATGACAGATTTATGCTCTCTCTCTGTCATGTTCACATTTTGCCCAATTTATTGGGTGGCAACTCGGGATGACAGTCCTCTAGATTTGGAAGAATGGATCCTGAAACACTGAATATTAGATCCCTCACTCCGTTCGGGATGACAATCCAATAATATATAGGGAAGGAAATAGTAGAAGGCGGGCAACGCCCGCCTTCTACTATTTCCTTTTACGCAACGACAGGCTGTCATCCTGAGTGTAGCGAAGGATCTATCTTTCAAAGAATAGGGAGCATTTAATTTGCAGCGCAGAATCTAATTATCAATGATTTCCAAATTACATCGTTACGAATACCAAAAAGGATAACATGTTTACTTAAAGGTTAGATCCCTCACTCCGTTCGGGATGACAATAAGGTAGTACGTATGATAGCTGAGGGCTTGAGGGGCGAGCGGAGCTCGCCCCTCAAGCCCTCAGCTATCGCCTAAAAAAGGTGCGGTGTCATCCAGAGCGGAGCGAAGGATCTAATAATCAATGAATCGAAAGCTTGTCATTGGCAGCGAAGGATCTAATAACCAATGAATCGGAAGCTTGTCATTGGCAGCACAGCAAAAAATCCAGCCTTTTCGTCAAACTGTAACGACCTTTTATTAGTATAAAAAAGATCCAATTATAGTTCATTTCATCGGCATCACTCCAGTGGTTTGCAACGCATCTGGATATTAGTAAACAAAAAAGGCCTTCTGAAACAGAAGGCCTTTTTTTGATATATTTAGAAAATTATTATGCTTCCATAGCTTTTTTTACCACGGCTTTAAATGCTTCGGGATGATTTGTGGCTAAATCGGCCAAAACCTTACGGTTGATCTCTATGCTTTGTTTGGCCATCAACCCCATTAATTTACTATAAGAAATTCCTTCAATACGAGCTGCGGCATTAATACGTTGAATCCACAATGCTCTGAATTGTCCCTTTTTTCTTTTTCTGTCACGGTATGCATATTGCTGACCTTTTTCCCAGGTGTTTTTTGCAACTGTCCATACATTTTTCCTTCTTCCAAAGTATCCTTTGGTAAGTTTAAGAACTTTTTTCCTTCTTGCTCTTGAAGCAACAGCGTTTACTGATCTAGGCATTTTTTACTGTTTTCGAATGGTTAGCGCTCCTTGTTTTTTTTGGAAACTTTCAGCTAATTCATTCAGGTTAAAAATTTTTTTATAAAAGTACTTGGGATGATTGAATTACTTCATTGCGAGAAGATGTTTCACATTTCTCTCGTCCGCTTTGTTT
>CAZSQG010000043.1:0-32061 GCA_964608615.1 uncultured Marinilabiliaceae bacterium | reverse complement strand
ATTATCATTATTGGCATTGCTAACGATGTAATTTGGAAATTATTGATAGTTAGATCCTTTTGATGCACGGCCAATGACAGTCTGTTGATTCATTGATAATTTGATCCCTCGCTGTGCTCTACATGACAAACTTGCGTTGGGTAAAAGGAAATATTATTGTGCTGTCATTTCAAACGAAGTGAGAAATCTAAAAATTAAATTATTTCTCGGTCACTAGTGATTAAAAATGCAAAATTTGACTTGCTTACAATCTGTTAACCCGATAATTATTAGCGTGAGTGACTATTTGAAAAATGTTCGAATAGATGTGTTTCATAATGGAATGACATATACTATTTTTCCTTAAATTTGCTGTAATTACAAACCTCAAAAGCTCCTCCTATGTCATTCTCTCAAGATCGAATTGTATCAGACGGCTTAACTTTTGATGATGTACTGCTAATTCCTGCGTACTCGCTGGTTTTACCTCGCGAAGTGGACTTATCCTCTCCCTTTTCAAGGAATATTATGCTGAACACCCCCATAGTTTCAGCATCAATGGATACAGTTACTGAATCAAGATTGGCCATTGCCATTGCACGCGAAGGCGGTATCGGGGTTATCCATAAAAACATGACAATAGACGAACAGGCACGACATGTTGAAGTTGTAAAACGTGCCGAAAACGGAATGATATACAACCCAATAACCATCAAGCGCGGGCGTAATGTGGGAGACGCACTTCAATTAATGAGTGAATACAAAATTGGTGGGATTCCGGTGGTTGACGAACATGGTTATTTGGTGGGCATTGTTACAAATCGTGATTTACGTTTCGAAACTGACATGAATCGTAAGATTGATACCATAATGACTAAAGAGAATCTTGTTACAACCACACAGTCAACTGATCTTGAGAGCGCTGTCGCCATTTTACAGCGTCATAAAATTGAGAAACTCCCGGTGGTTGATAAAAACAACAAACTAATAGGACTAGTAACATATAAAGATATAACCAAAGCTAAGGACAAACCTTTTGCATGTAAAGATATAAAAGGACGCTTAAGAGTTGCAGCCGGTGTTGGTGTTACTTATAATACTTTTGAAAGAATTGAGGCTCTGGTAAAAGCCAATGTAGATGCTATTGTTATTGACACTGCTCATGGCCATTCAAAAGGGGTAATAGAAACACTCAAAGAGGCCAAGCGTTTAAACCCCAATCTTGAAGTTATTGTTGGAAATATTGCCACTGCCGAAGCCGCAATTGATCTGGCAAAAGCCGGGGCCGACGGCGTTAAAGTTGGAATTGGCCCGGGCTCCATTTGTACCACGCGAGTAATTGCAGGAGTTGGTGTTCCACAATTATCGGCCATCTACGAAGTATCTAAAGCACTAAAAGGAACTGACGTACCATTAATTGCTGATGGCGGACTACGTTATAGTGGCGACATTGTTAAGGCAATCGCTGCAGGAGCACATTCTGTTATGGCAGGATCGCTTCTTGCCGGAGTGGAAGAATCGCCTGGCGAAACAATCATCTTTAACGGAAGGAAATTCAAGTCATATAGGGGCATGGGCTCCCTTGAGGCTATGCAAAAAGGTTCAAAAGATCGATACTTCCAGGACATGGAAGATGACATAAAAAAATTGGTTCCTGAAGGTATCTCAGCACGCGTCCCTTACAAAGGAACTCTGTATGAAGTTATATATCAACTTATTGGTGGATTACGGGCCGGAATGGGCTATTGTGGTGCTAAAAACATTGAAGAACTGCATAAAGCCAAATTCACCCGAATTACAAATGCCGGAGTTGATGAGTCACATCCTCACGATGTAACAATCACAAGCGAGGCTCCTAATTATTCAAGATAGATTGTTTGTTTAGCGGTGTTGCCTCGGTAATTGCCCCAGCCATTGATGGCTTTTGATAAGCCGATGCCGAACTAATAAAGATATATTGCCGTGTTAAATGGTATAAATCAACACCATTATTAACGAACAAGTAACGTGCAACTGTGCTGATATTTCCGGGTCCTCCAATAAAAAGTACTTTTATAACAAATCGCATTTAACATAGTCATCATTTAACACATAAATCGCATAGCCTCTTGGAGGCGCTTCAACCCATACACGACCATTATTATCCACACGAGAGAACTGAGTTTCATCAAAAGCATTTACCAAAACGCAATTACTAAAATCGTCCCATCCCGTTGGAGTAGTATCAACCCATAATCCTTTGGTTGTATTGGCGTTATTGATAACAATAATAGCTCCTTTTTTACTTCCATTACCCTGCCGGCGAGCCACATACACATCCGAGACATCATTTTCGGGAAATGGATTACCCAATTGACTTAATACGGCAATAGTACCATCAAGATAAGTTTTACGTATAAACATCAGCTTTCGTATTTCCTGCTGGAGTAACGAGGGTGTTTCAACTTCTTTATTGTTATTACTAAAATCTTTAAGAGTTACTCCGAAAAAGTGTGGATAAAACACGCAAGGACGTCCCTCGTGAGTCAGTATATAAGCATAGCCCAAATGCCAGTCTTTTGTTACCCATTGATCATGCTCTTTGCCAGTATCGTGGTTATCTATAAATGTAACAACATAAGTACCTGGCAAATTACCCCCTAAGTTATCTCTAACCAATCCGGCATTGTTTAGCTTTCGCATATCAAATCCGGCGTTGCCGTTACACAAATCAGTTAACGTAGCTTTCAATGGAAAATCAAAACAGTTAACATTGGCTCCAAGCTCAGCCATCTTATTAACCCATTTTTGAATGCGGCTACCTGAACCCCAGTATTCTCCAACAACGAAGCGCTGATTGCCGTCAATTTTCGGCAAATTATTGACCCACGATGCTGCATATGACTCCTGAAAACCTCGTACAAAATCGAGACGAAAACCATCAAAACCGACTTCTTCAACCAGCCATTTTCCCCAATCATTCATACGCTCTTGAACCGTTTCAGAAAAAGTATTTAAATCATTTCCGTACCCTTTAGTATTGCTGATTATTTCATCGTCAGAGCCCCAATCGCCCAACCAGTCATGTTCATCAGAAGGATGAAAATGCGAATAATCCCATGAATAGTTTTTCTCACCTCTCCCGTTATGTATGGAATAAGTAATTTTTGTATTTGTAAAAGCTTCAAGTCTTGAAGGAGCAAGATTCTCGCTATTATACCAAATTTCAAAAGGATAAAACCCTTGAGTTTGGTCGCCCCAATTCCAGGTACTACCATCAGTTTGACGCGCGGTTAATTTCATAACAATATCAGCATCTGTATCCAGCTTTACCAAATATTCGTCCACATCATTTTTGTAATGGGCAAATCCACGAACTGTAGAACCCGAGCCAGGAAAGATATTGTATCGTCCAATTCCATCATTGGGCTCCATCTCCCACATGTGCTGGATGCTAAACCCAGACCCTGCATAGTCAATCTGAAAATCATATCCTCGTTCACCAATCAACCTGGAATAATCCTGATTATAACTTTTAATCTTTATGTGGTAATTGCCAGCCTTAGCGTTTGATAATCGCCATGTAATTTCATTTGCCGGATAGGGTACAAACTGCTTATTGTGACGGAATGCCTCGTCAAAAACATATCCTTTTACAGCAGGATTAGATTCCAAATTATCATCAGAACCATAGATATGATTTAAAATTATATCGGCATACAAATCAATACGCTGTGCCCCATTCGTCATATCGTGCATGGCGGCAATCATCTTTTCAAGTTCCAGCCTACTACCAAAACGGGTTTCCTTACTTCCTTTTTGATAATAATTCCCCAAATCATAATGATCATAAATGCCATACCCCATATCCCAGATCCCCCAATTTCCTTTGGATGGCGAAGGAACCCATAAAGCCGTAAAACCGGCTTCTTTTAAATCATCAGCTTTAAAAGTCAAATTATCCCACCATGTACCATTCTTATTTAAGTCATCCACAGGCACATCCCAGTAAAACGCCTGCATCATAACATCGTTCTGCGACAAAACTAAGACATCAGAAATAAAGAAAATCCATAAAACTACAAACAGCTTTATTATAACATTGATGAAATTCCGTTGCATAATATTTAGTTTTTTTACAAACATCAAATATAATCTAGTATTTGTATATGGCATTAGAACCACGAGTCAGAGAGCTTGACTATTGGATTAGTAAAGCATTATATTTCAGGTTTTAGAATAAGTCAAACTCTGGCAATCAGCCAATCATAATAACACTTGGCGATTCCATGTATGATAAAAATAAATAAGTGCCCTACCTCTAAATAAGCACATTCAGCAAAAAAATTGGAACATAGCCTGAAAATGATTAATTTTTCACACTTTTTTAGTTAACCATATTAATTAAAAAAGCACCACTATTAAATGAATCCATTGGGTATTCGACTATTAAGAGCAACAATTTATAGAGTTTAAAATTAAAAAAACACCCAACAGTAAAAATTTCAACATACAGGTTAATGTTTTTTTTGCGAATTTCCTATGACAAAAAATAAAATATAAACATGTGAAACGAGCCATGATTCGGTAATCACAAACAGTGATGAATTGAAAATCGGCGGAGCCAAAATCCACTTGCGAGTTCCCCAACTCATTAGCGGGGCTACCTGTCCCGACTGAAAGACGGGAGGCTATACAACAACTAAAAAACAAATTATTTACGTATGAAATTATTAAGATTATTGGGATTTTTATATCTATTATCAATAACCATATTTTCATATTCACAAAAGGATGAAACAATTCTGACAATTGGTTCAAACAAATTTCCGGCAAATGAATTCTGGCACATTTACAATAAAAATAACCATATTGAAGGATATAACGAAATACCAAAACAATTTGCCAACCGTTTTATAAACTATAAACTGAAAGTGGTTGAAGCACAAAATCAAGGATTAGATACAATTCCGGAATTTATATCAGAATTCACCAAATACCGTGAGCAACTGGCTATTTCATTTTTAGTTGATTCAGCAGCTATTGAATTATTAGCTCGTGATGCTTATAAAAATATGACCAGAATGGTAAATGCCAGCCATATCCTTATTGGATTACCGCAAAATCCAAGTCCGGCTGATACAATAAAAGCATGGGAAAAAATTATTGAATTGAGACAGAAGATCCATAATGGCGAAGACTTCAACCTTTTGGCATCAATATATTCTGATGATCCTTCGTCACGTCAAAACCATGGGAGACTTGGTTCTTTTACAGCATTTCAAATGGTTTATCCATTCGAGAAAGCGGCTTTTAACACCCCTGCGGGTGAAATTTCATCTGTTATTCGAACTATTTATGGGTATCACCTTATAAAAGTTCATGAAAATATACCTAATCCCGGAAAGATAAAGGCAGCCCATATTATGAGAACCTTTACAAAGGAGTCAACTCCTGAAATGGTTGCAACAGAAAAGGCCTTCGTTGATTCAATTTACATTGAACTGCTGAAAGGTGCAGATTTTGCCCAAATAGCCAGATTGCATTCACACGACACCAATAGCGCCAATAACGGAGGAGAGATGCAACCTTTTGCGCTTAACGAAATTGTCCCGGAATTTGCATCCGCTGCCTTTAACTTAAAAGAAGACAACGAAATATCGAAACCCATTCGCACTTCTTTTGGCTGGCACATTATTAAACGCATTGAACTCCAACCTATAGATGATTACAAAACCCTAAAACCATTGATAACAACCATGATGGCAAGGGATGAAAGAAACCTTGCCGGTCAAAAAGCTTTTATTGACAGCAAGCGTAAAAGCCAATATTTTATATTGCATCAAGATATCTGGAACGAATTGGTAAAGCCAATCTCTGACGGAGAACTCTCAAACAATGCTTATTTTGGCATGGTTAATCGCGTCAACCAGCCGTTATTCAGTTACAAAACAGCTTCAGTTTCAGCAGCTGAATTCATTATTTATCTGGAGAAAAAACAATCATTTAATGCCAAAGAAGGCCGGGTTGGCTTTGAAAAAGCTTTGGACAATATGATATCAGAAACGATTATTAAGGAAAAAAAAGAATTACTATCATCCACAAACGAGCAATTTCGATACCTAAGCAATGAGTATCACGATGGATTACTAATTTTTGAACTCACCAATCGCGAAATATGGTCAAAAGCCGATTCCGATACAGCCGCCTTACACCGTTATTATCTGAATAATCTGAACGAATTTTCTGAGCCCACTGTTTTGCAGGGAACTCAATGTATTGTTACCAATAGTAAACTAATAAAAACACTCACTAAAGAATTAAAAAAGGCTCCCGAAACTTCATTGGTACAAATATTGAAGACAAAATCGGTTAACCAGAAAGATTATTGTTGCAACGATGGAACTTTTCCATTTATACTTACTGAGCAAAACCCAGTAAAGACAAACGAATTACCTGAATCGAATCCCGCTTATAAAACACTTGGGTCTGTTTTTTGGCAGGGAACCATCATGACAGGAAAAATAATCCCTTACGATAATTGCCGCGGAATGGTAATTAGTAACTTTCAGGATTATAAGGAAAAAGAGTGGCTAAACAAATTACGTTTAAAGCACAGGCCTGTATTTTATGAAAAAATATTAAAAAAAACATCTGGTGAAGCAAAAAATTAAAATCATGGTCAAAAGAAAGACTACAAACAATAAAGCAATGCTCTTCTTATTAACAGGAGCAGCACTCATGTTAATAAATTCTTGCAGCCAATCACAGGAAGAATCTATTAATAATCCAATTGTTACAGTTGACACACATGTTCTTACCATGGGAGACCTTAATAAGGCAATACCAAAAGAGTTAAGCACCACTGATAGTGTTGCCCTTGCTGAAGATTATATTAGCAGGTGGGTAAAAACGAAACTGATGTTACGTCAGGCTGAAATAAACCTTACTCCTGATGAAAAGAACGTTGAACAGCAGTTACAGGACTACCGTACATCTTTACTAGTTCATTTATACCAGCAAAAAATTTTAGAGCAAAAGCATTCACCCTTAATTACAAGCCGTGAAATTGAAGCATATTACCGCGAAATGCGCGATAATTTCAATCTTCAGGAAAACATAATCAAAGGAATATTCATAAAAGTCCCAAAAGGAGCTCCCAACCAGGACCAACTAAGACGTTGGTACCGCGCAAAAGAAGGAGAAGACCTTGTTAGTCTTGAAGCTTATTGTTTTCAGAACGCTAAAAAATACGAGGTTTTTGCTGAAAACTGGATCCCTTTCCGACGTATCAACTCAACATTACCGGAACCAATTAATAACGAAGAGAGGTTTTTACAATATACCAGAAACTACGAAACAGAGGATTCAACATATAACTATTACTTAGCTATACACGAATTTATGCTTAGCGGAAACACGGCACCCCTTAATTATGTTGAGGATCGGGTTAAAGCCATATTACTGAATAAAAAAAGGGGCGAATTTATTCTAAGGCTGGAACATGATTTGTATGAAGAAGCTTTACGAGATAAAATCGTGAAATTCCATTAGTTTTCTTAATTTTGACCACAAAATTTTTAACATGTTAAAAGCAAAATCTATTTTCATTGGCTTATTAGTGGCTACTCTTACTATGCCTGCCACTTTATTGAGTCAATCCAATATTATCGATGAGGTTATAGCGGTAGTGGGTGACAACCCTGTTCTGCGCTCTGATATAGAATATCAATATCAACAAGCCATCATGCAGGGTTCAAACTTTGAGGGTGATTTAAAATGTCACATTTTTGAACAGATGCTGCTTCAGAAACTTTTACTTGAGCAGGCAAAAATTGATAGTATAGAGGTAAGCGAGAACACGGTTATATCGCAGGTGGACAGGCAGATAAACGAATTCATCAATCGCGCCGGCTCAAAAGAAAAATTAGAAGAATGGCTTAACAAACCTCTCTATCAGATTAAAGATGAACAGCGTGAATTAGTGCGCAACCAGATGCTTACGCAGCAAGTGCAGGAAAGCATTACAGGTGATATTAAAGTAACGCCTGCCGATATTAGGGCTTTTTACAGAAAATCATCTGCCGATAGTCTTCCTATGGTGCCGGCACAGTTTGAAGTAAAGCAAATCACCGTTTATCCACGCATTAAAACCGATGAGATTGAAGCTGTTAAAACGCGTCTTCGTGAATTTCAACGTCAAATTAATGAAGGTAGAGATTTTGCTACCTTAGCGGTTCTTTATTCAGATGACACCAACAGTGCGGCTCGTGGTGGTGAACTTGGATTTTTAGCAAGGGCTGAACTTGTTCCTGAATTTTCACAGGTCGCATACAACCTTCAGGATAAAAAAAAGGTTTCCAAAATTGTGGAAACGGAATTTGGCTTTCACATCATCCAGTTAATCGACCGTCAGGGTGATCGTATAAATGTTCGACACATCCTATTACGCCCAAAACCCTCCACCGAAGCAATTAAAGAAGCCCAGGAAAGAACTGACTCATTAGCCAATATTATTCGCGAAGGCAAAATATCATTTGAAGAGGCCGCTTTGAGGTTTTCGATGGACAAAGATTCCAGAGCTAGTGGAGGAATAATGGTAAACCCCTACACTCAATCGACCAAATTCGAAATTCAACAAATAGCCCCGGGAATATACCGACAAATTGAAAATATCGAAGTAGAACAAATAACCAATGCGTTTTTAATGAAAGACGAAAGAATTGGAAAAGATTACTTCGCCATTGTCAAACTACAATCTCGCACCGAGCCTCACCGGGCAAATATTACTGATGATTACCAGCTTTTACAAAACTTACTTGAGAACAAAAAAAACGAAGAAAACTTTAAAAAATGGATTAAGAAAAAACAACAGGAAACATACATTAATCTTAGCCCTAGCTGGGTTAAATGTGAATTTGAGTTTAAAGGATGGATAAAGTAACTCAACATAAGTTAACTTTATGATAAAGCATTCTTTTTGTTCCCTTCAGTTTACATCTGAATCGTATTTTGTGGTTGCCAATTGTAAATATTAACCATTTATTAATGAGATTTGTTCGATTCCTTTTTTTCCCGATAATTATTGTTTGGGTGAGTTTTACCCCGGCACAGGAACCCAAAACAAAACGTACTCAAATACATATCGAACATGCCGAAACGTTGGAGGGAGCTCTTCGTTTCGGTAAAAATGTGCAGGCTCTTTTCGGCAACGTTAAATTCCGTCATCTTAACACCCTGATGTATTGCGATAGTGCTTTCCTTAATCGTGACTCAAACTGGATTGAAGCCTATGGCTCCATTCATGTAATCCAGAACGATACCATTCACCTTTACGGAAAAGAACTTTTCTATTTTGGTAACGATGAAATGGCTAAAGTGCGTAAAGAGGTTCGAATGGTTAACAAAAATGTTGTTCTAACCACTGAGTTTCTCGATTACGATCGCCGAAATGACCTGGCCTACTATTATAACGGAGGAAAAATCATCAGTGGGGAAAACGTTCTTACGAGTTCGTGGGGATATTATTACCCGCAATTGGAAGAAGTTGAATTTAAAAATAATGTGGTAGTTACGAATCCTGATTATACCATGTATTCGGATACCATGAAATACAATACCATTTCAGAGATTGTTAAAATTGTTGGTCCTACAACCATCATCAGTGATCAGAATACAATTTATTCTGAAGCCGGATATTACGATACAAAAAAGAATATTGCACAGCTTGAAAAAAACAGTTCCGTTAAAGGCGATGATCAGCTTTTAACCGGCGACACCATCTTTTACAACAGAAACAATGGATTTGGAGAGGTTTTTTCGAGAATGGCTTTGCAAGATAGTGCCAATCATATAATTATTACCGGCGATTACGGATATTATAACGAATTAACTAAAAAAGCTCTGGCAACAAAAAATGCTGTAATGATTCAGATTCAGCAAAACGACTCGCTCTTTTTGCATGCCGATACGTTGCGTGCCGATCCTATCCCCGACACAGAATCACGCATGGTAAGAGCCTTTCGTAATGTAAAATTCTATCGTATTGATTTTCAGGGACGATGTGATTCTATGGTTTATGATTTTCGCGATTCCATAAACACCTTCTATCACACTCCGGTAATATGGGCACAGGAAAACCAAATGACGGCTGAAACCATTCGTCTCTTTACACGAAACAAAGCATTATATAAGGCCGAACTTATCAATAATTCTTTTATCATTTCAAAGGAAGACACCTTAAATTACAACCAGATAAAAGGAAAGTTGATGACCGGATACATGCGTGATAACCAGCTTTATCGTATTGATGTGGATGGGAATGGTCAAACAATTTATTATCCCAAAGATGAAGATATTGTTGTTGGTGTTAACAGGGCTGAATCAAGTAACATGACCATTCTCTTAGAAGATAAGAAAATAAACAGTATCATTTTACGAAAAGAACCCACTGGAAATCTTAACCCTCCATTAATTTTGCCAATTGAATCGCAACGACTCGAAGGGTTTAGATGGCTTGAAGATTTTCGTCCAAAAAAGAGAAGCGATATTTTTATTAAGGATAAAGCACCAGAACCTACAAATCAGACCAATTACAGCGAATTCTTGTTCGATAGAACACTTCCAAAAAGATAAAAAAAGGACCATAAAGGTCCTTTTTTTTAATATTTCAATATTCGTCTTCATTAAAGAAGAAGTCATCCTTGCTGGGATAATCAGGCCAGATGTCTTCGATACTCTCATAAACCTCACCCTCATCCTCAATTTCCTGGAGATTTTCAATAACTTCCAATGGAGCACCTGAGCGAATAGCGAAATCAATTAATTCGTCTTTACTTGCCGGCCACGGCGCGTCCTCGAGCTTAGCGGCCAATTCGAGAGTCCAATACATAAGTTAATAGGTTTTTCTCTTACTATTTTATTATTACTATGAATATGCTGTTTCGGCGAAATTATAAAAAAAAACAAACTCTACAAGCCAGATGCCCATGGAATTTCATTTATATTGAAATAATTTGATAAATAACGCGATAATACAAAAAGATAATCAGATAAACGATTCAAATATCTAATAACCCATTCATCCACTTCAACTTCGACAGCCATGGCATTTACACGGCGTTCAGCACGTCGGCAAACTGTTCGTGCCACATGGCACTGAGCCAATGCCGGATGCCCTCCTGGCAATACAAAATTCCTCAATGGTGGCAATGCTTCCTCCATAAAGTCCATCTCCTGCTCCAAGAATTCAATCTCTTTCTCATCAGTCTTTAAACGTGTACGTAAATCCGAAGCCGTTTCGTCGGTTGCCAAATAAGAGCCAACAGTAAATAATTGGTTTTGAATACGACATAAGGATTCAATACTCTTTTTATCAACATCATACGAACGTATCATGCCTATGTGGGCATTTAATTCGTCAACTGTACCATAAGCTTCAAGTCTATAATGATGCTTTTGAACACGCGTTCCGCCAATTAAACTTGTAAAACCCTTATCTCCTGTTTTTGTATATACCTGACTTTTTCCCATCAAACTCTTTATAATTCCTTTCCAAATACAATGAAAAACTCAAAATTAAATATATTCCCTCCCAATCACAATATATGATATACCTGCGTTTCAGACTTTTTTTTTAACGCCTGTTACTTGAGGTTATCATACACTATAAGTAATAAAAATATACATCACTAATATTAAAAACAACATTAATTTAACCTAATCACATCCTTATTTCGTTCATCAGACTCGATTACGCCATCTCTTAATCGAATAATACGATGTGCATGACGGGCAATATCCTCTTCGTGTGTAACCAAAATGATGGTATTACCGGCAGCATGAATTTCACCAAATAAACGCATAATATCAACAGAAGTTTTGCTGTCAAGATTTCCCGTGGGCTCATCAGCTAATATTATGGATGGATTATTAACAAGCGCCCTTGCCACAGCAACCCGCTGACGTTGTCCTCCTGATAATTCATTGGGTTTGTGAGTCATTCGATCTTCCAGACCCACATTACGTAAAGCCTTTTCTCCTCGTTCAATACGTTCAATTTTTTTAATACCACCATATACTAATGGCAAAACAACATTCTCCAAGGCTGAATAACGTGGAAGTAAATTAAATGTTTGAAAAACAAATCCAATTTCACGGTTTCTTATAGCGGCTAGCTTTTCATCGTGCATGTGACTCACATCTGTTCCGTTTAGCATATACAATCCTGAACTGGGAGTATCAAGTGCTCCTATAATATTCATTAATGTAGATTTCCCCGAACCGGAAGGCCCCATTATTGCAACATAATCTCCACGTTCGATGGAAGTTGTAACACCCCGTAATGCATGAACCACCTGCGTGCCAACCAGATATTTTTTTTCAATTCCATCAATTTCAATAACATTTTTCAACATGACTGATATGTTTTTTTGGTCTCTTTAAACCATGTGTAATATAATTAAAAACCGGAAGATTTGTGAGACCTTCTGAAACAGTTTTGAACATTTAGACATCCGGGGCAAATTTTAGTTTAATCACAAGATAAAACAAATAGCTATTCAAAGAACAGTTATTCTTTTATAAACAATAAAACCATATCCCAATTCTCCCTTCTTGGTCTTCATTATAAATTCTGGGTTCTCATATCTTTGTTTTACATCCTGAGTCTTTTTGTTTTAAAACCTCACAACGTAATGTTTTTTCTGGCATTCGCGCCTAAAAAATACAATTCCCATCCGAAACAAATCAATAGAAACAGTTACACGGGGATTGGCAACTATATTATTCCAGGCACGCTCCATCCCTTCAGACCAATGTATATCGTCAAAAACAAAAATACTATCATTGTGTGCCTTCTCAAGACATAAATTAAAATAACGCAGTGTTGGTTCTTCGCGATGGTCGCCATCAAAAAACACAAAATCAAGCTTATTTATCTGCCGCAGAGCCACAGGAAGTTGATCGTTAAAAAGCCCATTAAGAATTTGTATGTGATTTAAATCAAAATGTTGAAAGGTGTATCGCGATATACCTGCCATGTTACGACAGCCTTCTATTGTTATGAATTGAGCTGTTTTATTTGGAAATGCAAGATAAAGTGAACTTACTCCGGCAGATGTTCCCAGTTCAAGAATACTTTTAGGACTATAACAGTTTACAATTCGAAAAAGAAGTTCTCCATACTTTTTGGGGATACTACCATGACGCACTATATTGGCAACTTTTCGTTTTTTTGATTTTGTTACCACCGAGCCGGCACCTAAATCAATAATATCAACTTCTTCTTTACTATTCTTTAGAGCATTACGCCAGGCATTAATTTTCTTGAAATCATAATATTCATAAGGCTCACGCATCAAATTAGCAACCAATTCGAAAACAAAAGGTGAATGAATTCCAAATCCTTTCCGGTGACGTGCATTAATAAGATAAGAGAGATAACGTGTGGCCTGAAACCAGTTCATAAATCCATTTTTTTACAAAGATAAAATAAAGAGGGATGTTTCAACCCTTGCAAGCCTCAATCCTTTCCATTATTTTTGGATTGTAAACATGTCGGAATTAGCTACACTAAATATCATGTATCTTCCGGGAGTTGGTCCCAAAAAGGCCGAAATCCTGAAACAGGAACTAAAAATAGTCTCCTTTGAAGATCTTATTTACTACTTTCCATATAAATACATCGATCGCAGCCGCTTTTATACTATTCAGGAGATAGACCCTCTTATGCAACACATTCAGCTTAAGGGACGTATTGCATCAATTAAAACTATTGGCGAAGGTAGGGTAAAAAGACTAACAGCCATTTTTACCGACGAAACGGGAACCATTGAACTGGTGTGGTTTAAAGGACTAAAATTTGTTAAGGACAGCATCAGTGCCAACCAGATTTATGTGGTTTTTGGTAAACCATCTGTTTTTAACGGGGCCATCAATATTGTTCATCCCGAAATTGAGCGGTTTCATGATAATAAACCACGCATACAGTCAAGCTTTCAGGCTCATTACAATACTTCAGAAAAGATGAAAAGTAATTTTCTCAATTCTAAAGCTATTCAAAAACTGGTACATAACCTTTTTCTCTCATACAATGGAAAAATTCCAGAAACTCTCCCGGCACATCTGATAGAGAAAAATAAGCTGATGTATCTTGATGAGGCGTTACGTACTATCCATTTTCCGCAAAACACTTATAGTCTCGAAAAGGCGAGATTCCGTCTTAAATTTGAAGAACTTTTTTATATCCAGCTCAACATCCTTAAACTAAAAACCCAGCGAAGACTTAACCTTAAAGGGCATGTTTTTTCGCGGGTGGGTGAATATTTGAACCGCTTCTATGCTGATCAGCTTCCGTTTGCGCTTACCGAAGCGCAAAAACGCGTTATCCGCGAAATCCGTTTCGACCTTGGAAGCGGAAAACAAATGAACCGTTTGTTGCAAGGCGATGTGGGCAGTGGTAAAACTCTGGTGGCACTTATGGTTATGCTTATTGCTCTCGATAACAATTTCCAGGCTTGCCTGATGGCTCCAACTGAGATACTGGCTAATCAGCACCTCGAAACCATCTCAAAACTAGTTGAGCCACTGAACATTAACGTGGCGCTTTTAACAGGATCGTCCAAGAAAAAAGAACGCAATGCTATTCACGAATCGCTTCGCGATGGCAGCCTGCAAATTCTTATTGGAACCCATGCTCTCATTGAAGAATCAGTATTATTCCATAATCTGGGGCTTGTTATTATTGATGAACAGCACCGCTTTGGAGTGGAACAGCGAGCCCGTTTATGGAAGAAAAACCTTAACCCGCCCCATGTATTGGTGATGACAGCTACACCTATTCCGCGTACTCTGGCAATGACCATTTATGGCGATTTGGACGTATCGGTAATTGATGAGCTGCCTCCCGGTCGTAAACTAATACAAACATTACACTATTATCATAATAAACGTAACCAGCTAAACCGTTTTCTAAATCAGGAAATTGAAAAAGGACGACAGGTTTATGTGGTTTATCCATTAATTGAAGAATCGGAAAAACTTGACTTTAAAAATCTTACCGAAGGCTATGATTATATGCAAGACGCCTTCCCAAACCAGAAAACAGTAATGGTTCACGGGCGTATGAAACCATCCGAAAAGGAAGAAGCTATGCAAGAATTTGCATCGGGCAGAGCACAAATAATGGTGGCTACAACTGTTATTGAAGTCGGGGTAAATATCCCAAATGCCTCGGTAATGGTAATTGAGAGCGCTGAACGTTTCGGGTTATCGCAATTGCACCAGTTGCGGGGCCGAGTGGGCCGCGGGGCCGAACAAAGCTATTGCATATTGATGACCTCCTACAAACTGGCCGAGGAAACACGTAAACGGATGGAGATAATGGTACATACCACCGATGGTTTTGAAATTGCTGAAGCCGACATGAAAATTCGTGGCCCAGGTGATCTGGAAGGCACAATGCAATCAGGTCTCCCCTTTGATTTGAAAATCGCCAGTCTTTCAAAAGACAGCCGCATACTGCAAATGGGTCGCGATTTAGCTCAGGAAATCCTCGACAGCGATCCCTTGCTTGAGAAAACAGAAAACCAGATACTTACCCGTCAGCTAACCAAACTGGCACGGGCTAAGATTAATTGGGGAATGATAAGTTAGTTAAAACGGAGTCCCTAAGCTTTGGGATAAAACCCATATAGCATTAGGAAAAACCTATGACTATAAAGTTCTAATCCAGCGCAATATTTGCAAACTATTTCGACACTGCAAACTGAAAAGTGAAAATCAAAATACAAACGGCTCTAAATGGATTAGAGTGAGCAGAATCAATAAATCGGTCATTAAATTTAACTGTGCATCATATTGAACCATTTAAACAGTCCCTAAATTCTCTTAAAAAAGAATTAAATTAAACATCCATGACTGAATTGATTAAGAACAACATCAAGCTGAGGGAGTTCACTCCCGAAGACAAATACAGATTGGCTGATTTAGCAAACAATAAAAAAATTGCAATAAATCTAAGAGATGGTTTCCCACATCCTTATACCTTAAAAGATGCAGAGAATTTTCTTGATATGTGTTCAAAGTTTGATCCTCCTCAGCTTTTTGCAATAGAATACAACAACCTCCATGTTGGAAATATCAGCCTGATTAAGGGAAATGATGTTTACCGTAAATCGGCCGAAATTGGCTACTTCCTGGGAGAACCCTATTGGAACAAAGGCATTATGACTATTGCTGTTAACCTAATCTGTGATTATGGTTTTCAAAACCTCGACATTGAGAGAATTTATACCGGTATCTTTGATTTCAATCCTGCATCGCAAAGAGTACTTGAAAAATGTGGTTTTACTAAAGAAGCGGTTTTCAAAAAAGCGATTTACAAAAATGGCGTGATTTGTGATGAAATCAGGTATGCAAAATTAAGAGAAGAGCCTTCAATTTAAAAATATGAACCTAACCCAACACTACAACGAACTTTTTGCTAATTCACTACTTAAAATTAAAACCAACAACTGTCAGGTTGATAATTTAATTGACTCACCTGATGACAACCGGTATGGTATCACAGTAATTGTTCGCCTCAACAACGACGTAAAAAGTTTAATTAACAGGTTTATTAATGATCTCAAAGCTATTGAACCCAACCAGTATTACTATCCGTCAACCGACATGCATATTACCATCTTGTCAATAATCTCGTGCTATAGTGGATTTAAGCTAAATACAATTCATGTACCCGACTATATTGATATTATTCAAAAATGCTTACCCATTAATAAGACTATTGAAATTGAATTCAAAGGTATTACCATGTCGCCCTCGTGTGTAATGATACAGGGATTTCCTATTGATAACACATTAAACGAAATCCGCGAAAATCTGCGGGAAAACTTTAAAAACACAACTCTTGAGCAAAGTATTGATAAACGATATTCCCTTCAAACAGCTCATTCAACTGTAGTTCGTTTTAAGAAACCTTTATTGAAAAAAGAAAAATTCCTCGAGGTTATCGATAAATACCGTAGTTTTAGTTTTGGCTCCATATCGACCAACGCTATTGAATTAGGTTTTAACGACTGGTACCAGAGAAAGCACTCTACACATTTACTAAAAAGGTTTTACATGTAAAGACGGGTAACGCCCTCTAAAATAACACACAACAGCATCTCAACAGGATTGTTTAATGAGAAATACGGATAGATATAAAAGCATTAAGTATCATACTATATGCTTATCTGTTTGCTAAAAATGTGGCAAACAAATTTCCCAACCGCCCCTAAAACCGATCTGAGAATTATCCACCTTTAACCATATAATATTATCTGTTCTCTGATATCTCTGTCCGTTAAATAAAACGACATATTAATTTCACATTTTTAAATCAATATTGTAATGTAAACATTGCAATATAACCTTCATTCATTCAACAAGAAACAAATAATAAGGGTTGTTATTTTTATTTATTCTAAACAAAAATCACAATACGCGACATTATCAGGCGATCATAATACATAGAGTTTACATACATTTGTGCCCTACTCGCTTCATACTAAATAGCGAAAATGAAACAAATAGAACACGAAGGAATTGTAGTACGATCGCTTAACAATAAAACAACGGTCCAGATTGTGAGCCAGTCAGCTTGTGCATCGTGCCATGCCAAGTCAGCTTGCAATGCATCTGATTTACAGGAAAAACTCATCGATGTTATTACTGAAAAGTCATTCACTCCCGGCCAGCATGTGATGCTAATTGCTAACCATAAACTTGGTTTAAAAGCAGCCTGGTGGGCATATGTTCTTCCTGTTATTTTGGTGATATCCACCCTTATTATTTCATTTGCTGTTACCCAAAAGGAAAACCTTTCCGGATTACTTGCCCTATTGGTTTTAGTTCCTTATTTTATTATTATCAAACTGGCTGACAGCCATATGAGAAAGACATTTGCATTTACCATTAATTCAATAAACGAATAACCATTATGAGCGTTGTTCTTATTACTATTATTACTTTAGGCGGTATAGGCTCATTATCAGCCTTAATATTATATGCCGCTTCTCAAAAATTCAAAGTTTTTGAAGACCCACGTATCGACCAGGTCGAAGAAGCACTCCCTGCGGCCAATTGCGGCGGCTGTGGCTTTCCGGGTTGCCGGGCATTTGCCGAAGCATTGGTTAAAGCCGACGACATCTCGTCGTTAAACTGTCCTGTTGGAGGAGCAGAGGTGATGGCTAAAGTGTCTGCCATTCTGGGTAAAGAAACAATCCAGACAGCTCCCATGGTAGCAGTGTTGCGTTGCAATGGGTGTTTTGAATACCGTCCGCGACTTAACAACTACGAAGGGGCCACATCATGTGCTGTAGCTGCTGCATTGTACGGAGGCGAAACAGGCTGTTCATATGGCTGTTTTGGACTTGGCGATTGTGTGGAGGCCTGTAAGTTTGATGCTATGTACATGGATCCTAAAACAGGGTTACCTGTAATTATCGAAGACAACTGTGTATCGTGTGGTGCGTGTGTGAAGGCCTGCCCCAAGAATATAATAGAACTTCGCAACAAAGGCCCTAAAAGTCGTCGCATTTATGTAAGCTGTGTGAATAAAGATAAAGGTGCTGTGGCGAAAAAAGCCTGTTCTGTGGCTTGTATTGGTTGCGGTAAATGCCAAAAAGTTTGTCCACACGATGCCATTACAATTGAAAACAACCTGGCTTATATTGATTTTGAGAAGTGTAAGTTATGCCGTAAATGCGTAGAGGTTTGTCCTACCGGAGCCATCCACGAGCTTAACTTTCCACCCCGAAAACCTAAAGCTGAGCAGGAAGAAGCTGAGAAAATACAGGTAGATTAGAAATTTTCAATGATTAGTGATTATTACTAGTAACAAGTGATTGAAAATAAGTAAATGGTTATAAGCCTTCAGCTAAAAAATAAAATTTGTAGTTTGAAGCTAAAAAATAAGGAGGATTCAACGTGTTAAAGACATTCTCAATTGGCGGGATTCACCCTGCTGAAAATAAAATATCGGAAGCCAACGCTATCGAAAAGTTGCCCGTACCGGCATCTGTTACAATACTCATTTCACAACATATTGGAGCTCCCGCCGAACCTCTTGTAGCAAAGGGTGATACTGTAAAGGTTGGTCAGTTAATAGCCAAATCCTCAGGCTTTGTTTCATCAAACATTCACTCATCCGTTTCGGGAGTGGTTGAAAAAGTAGACGAAATACTTAATGCATCGGGCTACAAACATAAAGCCATTATTATAAAAACAGATGGAGATGAATGGGTCGATTCCATTGATTGCTCATCCACACTGATAAAAGAAACCAATCTCTCGTCCGAAGATATCCTGAAACGAATTGGCGAAGCTGGTATTGTTGGGCTTGGAGGGGCTACCTTTCCGGCTCATGTAAAACTAATGCCGCCTCCGGGCAAAAAATGTGATATTCTTATTATCAACGGTGTTGAGTGTGAGCCATATCTTACAAGCGACCACCGTTTAATGCTGGAGAAAGGGGAAGAAATTCTTGTGGGAACTTCAATCCTTATGAAAGCTCTGAAAGTTGAGAGAGCTATTATTGGCATCGAAAACAATAAAAAAGACGCTATTGCCTACCTCACCAAACTTTCGACTGATTATAACGGCATTTCAGTGCAGCCCTTAAAAGTACAATATCCTCAGGGTGGTGAAAAACAACTCATTGACGCGTGTATTGGTCGTCAGGTTCCATCGGGTAAATTGCCCATTGAAGTTGGAGCCGTTGTTCAGAATGTTGGGACGACATTTGCAGTGTATGAAGCCGTTCAAAAAAACAAACCATTGGTTGAAAGAGTTGTCACAGTAACTGGAGGCTCCTTGAAAAAACCATCCAATTTTTTAGCTCGTATTGGCACATCCATTTCAGAATTGATTGAAGCAGCCGGTGGTTTGCCCGATAACACTGCTAAAGTTATTGGTGGTGGTCCAATGATGGGTAAAGCATTATCATCAATTGAAATACCTATCACCAAGGGAAGTTCTGGAATATTGATTTTATCTGCTGATTTAGCAAGCCGTAAACCAGTTCAAAATTGTATTCGTTGCTCAAAATGTGTTTCGATATGCCCTATGGGTTTATCACCTTACCTTTTAATGAGTCTGGCTGAAAAAGCTATATGGGACAGCGCCGAAGAAGAGAACATTATGGATTGCATCGAATGTGGTTCATGCAGTTTTACATGCCCCTCATCGCGCCCCTTACTCGACTACATCCGTTTAGGAAAAGCTAAAGTGGGACAAATTATGCGTAGCCGAACTAAATAAAATCAGAACATTTTTTTGCTGAGCATTTAAGAGAAAATTATTTAAGATAGATTCATAGAAAGAGCTTGTTATCATTTCAACATTAAATCGTCTTAAAAAAAAATAAAATAACATATTAAAATAATGAACAGACTAATAATTTCACCATCTCCGCACATTCACAGTGGCGACTCTGTGAAGAAAAACATGTACGGAGTAATCATAGCACTGATACCGGCATTGGCTGCATCACTTTGGTATTTTGGTCTGGGGGCACTAATTGTTACCCTTACAGCAATTGCAGCATGCGTTATTTTTGAATTTGTTATTCAAAAATATCTGCTAAAAACTGCAACATCCATAACTGATGGATCGGCTGCTGTTACAGGACTTCTACTCGCTTTTAACCTACCATCCAATATTCCATTGGGACTTATTATTGTAGGCTCAGCCGTGGCTATTGGCATTGCCAAAATGTCATTCGGAGGACTGGGAAATAATCCTTTTAACCCGGCTCTGGTAGGTCGGGTATTTTTGCTTATTTCATTCCCCGTTCAAATGACCAGTTGGCCTGTTCCTATTGCATCAAGAGCCACATACCTTGATGCAATTACCGGAGCCACCCCTTTATCCATCCTTAAAGAAGGATTAGCTTCGGGCAATCCGATATCTGAAATAATGACAAAATTGCCCTCTTATATGGATCTCTTTATAGGTAATATGGGCGGTTCTTCGGGTGAAATCGCAGGATTAGCATTAATACTGGGTCTGTTTTTTATGTTAATACGAAAAATCATTACATGGCACATTCCACTGGCTGTTTTAGGCTCCATAGCCATTTTTACCGGAATATTACATTTGATTGACCCTCAAGCTTATGCCAATCCACTATTCCATCTTTTAACCGGAGGGGTATTACTAGGTGCTATTTTTATGGCAACCGATTATGTAACCTCACCTATGTCGAAAAGCGGAATGTTACTGTATGGAATTGGGATAGGTATTATTACTGTGCTTATACGAACATATGGTTCCTATCCTGAAGGTGTTTCATTCGCCATCCTTATTATGAACGCTTTTACACCTCTGATTAACAAGTATATTAAACCTAAGAGGTTTGGCGAAACCATTGCAAAACAATAAAACTGATTATTCAAAAAGATAAATTACAATGGGCAAAAGTGCATCATCATTACCAAATATGGTTCTTACCCTGATGATAATCACAGCAATTTCGGGAAGTTCGCTGGGTTTAGTTTATCAGTTGACTAAAGAGCCAATTGCTGCTGCTATGCTGATGAAACAGCAGGAAGCCATAAAAGAAGTAGTACCCAATTTCGACAATGACCCGGGTAAAGAAATGTATGAACTTACTTCAAAGGAAGGACTTATACTAAAGGTATTTCCGGCAAAAAAAGAAGGAAACCTTTTAGGAGTGGCCATAGAAAGTACCAGCAGGGGCTTTGGAGGAGATGTTAAGATCATGGTTGGATTAAAACCTGACGGAACCATCATCAACTATAAAATACTCGAACTAAAAGAAACACCCGGTCTTGGAACTAAAATGACTGATTGGTTTAAGACAGATAAAGGTAACCAGAGTATTATAGACAAGCATCCCGGCCGTAACAAGCTAACTGTAAGCAAAGATGGTGGAGAGGTGGACGCTATAACAGCAGCCACCATCAGCTCAAGAGCATTTTTACATGCCATTGAGATTGCCTATACCACTTTCTCACAAAACACTGATGCGGCCAGCTCAGCAACCACTCAAACCCATAATGAGAAAGGAGAGGAACAATGAATCAATGGAAAAATTTTTCGAAAGGATTCTTTAAAGAGAATGCCATATTCACCCTGTTGCTAGGAATGTGTCCTACCCTTGGGGTAACTTCATCGGCCGAAAACGGACTTGGTATGGGGTTAGCTACCACTTTTGTACTGGTTATGGCCAATTTGTTTGTGTCGTTACTTAAGGATGTAATACCGGACAAAATCAGGATCCCGTCATTTATTGTAATCATTGCCACATTTGTAACAATTTTGGAAATGATTATGCAGGCTTATCTTCCAGCTTTGTTTGAAGCTTTGGGACTATTTATACCTCTTATAGTTGTAAACTGTATTGTGCTTGGTCGTGCCGAAGCTTTTGCATCCAAAAACAATCCTGTTTCATCAATAATTGACGGACTAGGCATGGGACTAGGATTTGCAATGGCCTTAACAATGCTTGGAAGCATTCGCGAAATCCTTGGTAGTGGGAGAATCTTCGGCGTAATCCTTTACCCCGAAGATTACGGCATGCTGGTGTTTGTACTGGCCCCTGGTGCCTTTATTGCACTTGGCTACCTGATTGCCCTTATTAACCAGTTAAAAAAAGCATAAGGAGGAATTTATATGAGTTATTTTATCATCGTCATATCAGCCATATTTGTTAACAATATTGTACTGTCCCAGTTTCTGGGGATCTGTCCTTTCCTTGGTGTATCCAAAAAAATATCAACAGGTATTGGCATGGCTGGAGCAGTAACCTTTGTAATGGTTATTGCCACCATTGTAACGTTTTTTGTTCAGAAGTTAATTTTGGTACCATTTGGAATTACCTACCTTCAAACTATTTCATTTATTCTGATAATTGCAGCACTGGTACAATTAGTTGAAATAATACTAAAAAAGGTAAGTCCTCCACTTTACCAGGCTTTGGGTGTATTTTTGCCACTTATCACCACTAACTGTACCATCCTTGGTGTTGCTATCATGACGGTAAGCAATGATTACAACCTGGTTGAAGCAGTGATTTTCTCAACCTCTACAGCTATAGGTTTTGGTCTTGCCCTTGTAATTTTTGCTGGAATTAGAGAGCAAATAGCATTGTTTAACATTCCCAAAGGTATGCAAGGGGCTCCAATTGCATTAGTTATAGCAGGAATTCTGGCACTGGCATTTATGGGTTTTGCTGGAATGGTATAAACCTTACTTAATTTCAAAAAAACAAATAACCTCCAACTTATCTGTTGGAGGTTATTTATTTATATCCATTACTCAACCGCCCCAACTATCACACCACCGGATTCCTTCCATATTTCTTAAAGATTTCTATCATTTTTCACGGCGCACAAGTTACCGCACATAGTACAATGATCCTCTTTACTGCTTTCAGAGTCAGACTTTCTTTTTCGTGCAATTTCAGGATCAATCGCGTAGTTATAAATGCTCTCCCAATCCAAATCACGTCGGGCTTTTGAGATGTTATAATCCCTCTCACGCGCACCATTTATGTTATTAACTATATCGGCACTATGGGCTGCAATTCGGCTTGCAATAACCCCTTCTTTTACATCATCAATATCAGGAAGACACAAATGCTCAGCTGGAGTAACATAGCACAAAAAATCAGCTCCATGAATAGCTGCAACAGTACCACCAATGGCCCCAACAATATGATCATATCCTGGCGCTGAATCGGTGGTAAGCGGCCCTAAAACATAAAATGGGGCTTCATTACACAGCCTTTTCATCAACCTCATATTTGTTTCTATCTGATCTAGAGGCATGTGCCCCGGGCCTTCAACCATAACCTGAACTCCATGTTTTCTGGCTCTGTCGACCAATTCGCCAAGAATTAACAACTCTGCAATTTGTCCTCTATCGGTTGCATCAGCACCACATCCAGGTCTTAAGCCGTCTCCCAAACTAATAGTAACATCATACTCCTTACAGATATCCAAAACCCTATCATATTGTTCATACAACGGGTTCTCCATATTATTTTCTCTAATCCAACGCTTCAGTAATGCACCTCCCCGGCTTACAATTCCGCAAACTCTTTCATCATTATCTAAAAATGAAAGTGAATATTTTGTCACACCACAATGAAGCGTCATAAAATCAACGCCAATCTTTGCCTGAAATTCAATCTCATCAAACAAATCTTCGGGATCAAGATTTGAGATTTTGCAACCTGAAGCTAACAAACGCGTAGCAACGCTATAAATAGGAACCGTACCCACCATAACCGAAGATTCGGCAATAATTTTCTGCAAAATATCCCGTAAGTCTCCACCAGTAGAAAGATCCATTATCGCGTCGGCTCCATACTTTATGGCAGTGTGCATCTTCTCTAGCTCCTCAGGGAAAGAACAATGTTTCTCAGAAGTCCCAATGTTTGCATTGATTTTAGTGCCTAACCCTTTTCCAATGCCTCGCGCTGTAAAATTATGATTAATGTTTTTCGGTATCACAATTCGCCCAAGGGCAATTTCATTGCAAAGCCATTCAACATCAACCATTTCCTTGTTAGCTACTATTATCATTTCGGGCGTAACTATCCCATTATTTGCATTTTGTATTTGAGTCATAATCATTATTTTTTGAGTAGTTCCTTGAATTCCTGAATTCTACCATCCAAATCAGATGTTTGCATAAAGTAACGTACCATGGCAATATTGCTGGCTCCTTCATTAATTACTTCATGAATATTTTCCGGGAATATTCCTCCAATGGCTACTACGGGAACATCAGCAAAATCAAGAACCTGTTTTAGAAGATTTGGTCCAACCGGCTTATCGGGTTTAACTTTTGCATTTGTATAAAAGACAGGTCCAAAACCAATATAGGCAGGCTTACTGCTTAGAGCTTCAAGCGCTTGTTCCAACGAGTGAGTTGAGAGTCCGATTTTCATCTCGCCTACAACTTTGCGTGCATCTTCAATAGAAATATCATCCTGTCCAAGATGAAGAAAATCAGCATCACAAATAGCAGCAATATCAGGTCGGTCATTAACAACAAAATTAGTTTGTGTACCTTTAGTAACACTTCTAAGCTCTTTCCCAATTTTAATAAGCTCTTTATCTGACAGATGCTTTTCACGAAGTTGCAGCATTTTTATGCCATGATTAACACATTTTTCGGCAATGGTTGAATATGGCAATTGGGGCCTGGTTATAATAACATATATTCCAAAATCATCCATGCTATTTCACATTGAGTTTTTCAGCAATTAACCCGGCCACTTTTTTACCCGACATAAGCATACCTCCAAAAATTGGACCCATTCGAAATCCGCCACTAACGCCATTCGAGGCCATTCCGGAAACAAACAACCCTGGATATACCTCCTTGGTATTTTCAACAGTAGTTCGTTCGGCTTCATCAACCGACAGAGAACGCTCTCCCATTACTTTCCCTGTTTCAGTATTAAGCCTAACATTATTTTTTCGCTCCAGTGTACGGGCAATATCACAATCGTGGCCGGTACCATCAATAACAGCTCTGGCCATAATCACAAGAGGATCAACATGTAAATGTTCACGTTGTACCGAAGCCCAATTCAAAACTATGCCACAAACTTTTTCATCAATTAACACAACATCCTCAATGGTTGTACAATTGAATATCTTAACACCTGCCTGAGTAGCATGATAAATTAAAGCCGAAGTAGCATGAACCGAATCCATGGTAAAATAGTCTTTATCATAATGTTGGTAACAAATATTGAATTCATCAAGTATAGAAAGAGCTTCTTTTTGAACAACAATCTCATTAAACATCATTGCACCACCCCACATTCCACCACCAGGAGCCAGCTTTCGCTCATACAAAGCGACTTTCAGCCCCTTCTTTGCTAAATAATACGCTGCAACCAAACCTGAAGGTCCACCTCCGGCAATTGCAACATCAACCGATAAATTTTCTTTGAGTTTTTTAAAATAGGAATCAATAATCCCTGCTGATACAATTTGCTCCATTACATTGTTTATTAAGTTAATAACTAGAATAAACAAGGGAGCAATACTTAAACGATATTGATTTGCTCATCACCTTCCTACGCAGGTTCTAACCTGATCAGGTTTAAAGGGTATAATCTCAGCCTAAAGTAGGCACCCCTGGTTTATTTACTGTAAAGGTAGAAATAATTATCTGAATACCGAAAAAAACACATTCACTATCAACTCTGTGCCTGAATTACAATCAAGACTAACACTACTAGTCAGGAATTGATTTGCTATGCCGCCTGGTTTAATAAAAACCAACATTTCAGGCTTTCTTCATAAATTAACCTCTTTACGAATTCAAACATCTACAATATTGATTACACTTAAAATAATAAAATCATGCCTATATTTTAAGTAGTATTCAACAGGTACGTCCAACCCTGTCATAGAACAATGATTACACTCCCAACCGGTAATAAGGCAATTGACAAACAGGCTCAAAGCCTATTTTCTGAGCCAACAGATAAGATCCAGTATTTTCGAGACGACAACCCCAAACCGGCTCATAGTTATTTTCAATAAGATAATCAATTAAGGCTGCACAGGCATGCTGCGCAAAACCCTTACCTCGATGCGCTTCAACCGTTTCAATACCCAACTCATAATAATGATCAACCACATAAGCGGTATAAGCTGTAGAAGCAGGCATACCATTCACCAAAACACTGAATCCAACACCATCAGTCAGGAAATGACCGGCATTTTTCCAAAAAAACTGTGGAACAACACTTCCTTTCATGCCTTCAAAAATCTGCTCATCAACCCTCACAACAGGGTTTTCACATTTTGGTAATGCATTCCTAAAAACGTTGTATTTATCAATATTGAACCTAAAATTAACACGTCCGTGGATTTCCACAACATCAGTTCGCCCTGTTTGGTTATCGGCTAATCTCATCAACTTATCGCCCAGCAATTGCTGAATCTTCAGGTGCCAATCATTTGGCCAGGCCTGCATCCATTCGTACTTTTGACGACTTTTAGAACTATTCAAAGCGTAATCGCAAAACCAATTGTTAAATGCGTCATTCCCGATATTGCCAAAAAGTAAAGTCATGCCATAAGGATGCACTACATAAAAGGTTGCCGGATTATCAACATCATCCACATAGATGGAGCCACTGATTTTTCCTTCCACAACAAAACGAGCAAACAAGCTATTGATATTGACTTTTTTAATGGGCTCTATTACTTTTTTATAATCTGTTGGGTCAAGTAGATACATACGATTAATATAATATAATAAATCAGCTCTTTGTTTTTTTCATCATACTCAAAGTAAACCACCCCAGGGCAAGAATTATAACTACCATTACTAACCACAACCATGCTTCATTAACAAAAAGAGGTTTCTTAAGGGCTTTTTCTTTGAAAAGGATGACTTCTTCACCAGGCTCAATTATGGATATATTCTCAGGAATATTATCAACAAATCGTTCAATGTCATATCTTGGCCTAAATGCATAATCATTGCCATAATAAATAGAAAATTTTGCTTCAGGTTGGAAACGTGCCACCAACTGGTGATTAAAACCCTTAACAACTATTGAATCAATTATTAAGGGCTGATTATTCTGATTATCAATCACCAACCTCATCTTTTTAAGAACGGTATTTGGAACCTGAATACCAGGATTCTCAAAGGAAGTTAATATATCTGAGGTAATATGGGTAAAATTATGCCTCCATCCATGATCGGTTTTAACACTATCAGTCAGATACCTTATGGATAATGGCCTGTAGAAATCAAATCCGTTTTGAACAAAAACCTTCACAAATCCTACAGGAAAAGCATCTCCAAGGTCAATATCAACAATGGTTTGTTTCTGTTTTTTGTTCTCCTTTACATCCATTGACTCAATGCTGAAATCGCGATATTCGGCACCCACAATTCTGCATAAGTTGATGTGAGCCTTAATAAACTCAGGCTTTTCATCACTTTTAACGCAAAGTCGATAATACCGGTATTTTGAATCAGGAAAGGCCAGTTTACTGAATTTATAATTAGTTAACTCGTTGTTGATTGAAAGAATGCGGTAATCATCCAGTATGGTAAACCACTCTTGTTGGTTTTGGCTGCCTTCGAGTTTTATCGTCCAGTCGAAATTGGTCTGTTTAAAGTCCAGTTCAATCTGGTTTACCTGTTCTTTGGTTGACACATCAAAAGTGTAGAAGTAACCATTTGCATTATGCGATTCATTAAGCAGTGTAAATTTCACCTCCTTAAATACTTTTTCACCGGTTGAAATCGACATCAGGTATGGTACTTCCAACGTATCACCTGCCGGCGAAAAGCCAAAGATGCGAATGTCTGAAAAATCCCTGTTTAGTTTTGACAACACCGCATTGGGGATATCAATTCTGTGCCATTGGTCTGTAATGCCAGATAAATCCCTTTTATAACGATAATCTTCAATTTGCCCGAAGGATAAAAAACCGGGAACAATAATTAAAACCGCCAAAACATATTTTAATACCTTCATGCTTATTTTTTTTGAATACAATAAAAATCCAAATTCTACACTCATCATTCACCTACAATCGCTCCTCCCCTGATATCAAACTCCGGTATTTATTATACAGAAATGAAATCACCAACATAAGTAATCCAAGTGATACAAAAACAATGGTTTTAGCAATTGCATCAAGGTGCGCAATATCATAAAAGAACAACTTGACAAGGGTTACCCCAAACAACACAATAGCGCTATACCGAAGATAAGGCGCTTTTTTCCAGATACCCAGAACAACCATCAGCAAAGCATAAACACCCCACAATATGCTTAACCCAAGCTTATATGATTGTGTTGAACCCGCCATATCCATCCAGTGAATTACCTCACTGCTGGCAATCCACAACAGAGCAACATGCATTAACAGAAAAAACTGAACTTTCAAATCTTCCTTGATAATGTTTCCTTTGATTAATTGATAAAACGAAACTATAAATGCACCATAAAACAGAAATGAAATATACCGGATGGTAATATGCATTATTCCACGCGTGTAATATTCAGCTAAGTCATGCTCGAGATAACTTTGACGTAATTCGCTGAATAAATACAAACTGCCCGACAAAAACACAAGCACCAGTATTATATTCACTACCAACCCAATATACCCCAAAACAATACTTTTGATTTTTCGCACATTGATAAATGACAAAACAGCAAAAAACAACAAACTATAATTTACAATCCATATATTTTTAAATTCGCGCAGGTCATAGTTGTAAAAATAATTTGGATACTCTTCGCCTTCAGTATTAATTGTGATAGATGAATCAGTAAAGAGTTGGTTCCAATAGGTTGAAATCTCAATACGTAAAGCATAATATAATGTAACAATTAAAATTGCCGGCACAATAAATGAAGCAATGGACTTCCACGATTTTCGGTTGTCAAAGGCTGAAGAATAATTAGGATTTCGATGGAGCATATTAATAAAAGCAAACGCTCCCACAAAAAGCAGCGATGTAAGAAAATGAATATTAAACAAAAAGACCACCCGCGTTTCAGGGTAATCAGGACTATAATAATCGTAAACCATCGTCCAGTCGTGCAAAATACTAAAAAAGGCTAGTAGCATAAGTAGATACGACAACTTTTCGTAAACACTGATGCCTTTGGTACGACCAATCCAAAACAGTAGAGCAGCTTCGCCGGCCCATAAAAGAGTAACCCAGTTACCATTCAACTGAACAGGGATGGCAATGGTTAAGAAGGTTAATACTAATCCTGAAATAAAATAAAACAGATTGCGTGTACCCAGGTTATTTCTAAAAATAATAGCAGTGGCAACAAAATGGATTAAGGCGTTTCCTACGGTAAACAAACCAAGATACTTATCGCCATTTGTAATATCTAACATAATGGCATAACCAAATCCGTAAAAAAGGAATGAATTAGACAAAATAAGTATCACATCGCTCACATTGATTTTTTCCTTTTGCAATAATTTACATGCCAGAAACATGATATAAAAAATAACAAAGAACACACAGAGAAATCCAAATGCCAAGCCAAGATGTTTCTGAGAATTGTATTGCGCAAAAAACCAGACAGCATATATAAGCCAGGTAAAGATAAACGATGAATGATAAAGAGGCTTCCAGTATTTATGAAAAGCAATAACCAGGATTCCTATATTGACAATAACCATGTACGAGAACAAAACCATTACACGCCCCGAACCATCGCTCAATAAAAATGGAACTGAATAGGCTCCAACCAAACCAATTAGTGCGATAACCTGCCGATTATAATGCAAAGAAGCTGCTACTGCAAAGATTGTAAAAACCACCATCATCACAAATGTAAGTACTTGTGGTATCAGTCCGTAAAAATCATAGGCCGCATAAGTAATGAAATACATAATGGCCAAAGCTCCACTTACCAAAACAGCACTGAAATTAAAGTAGTTTTTCTTTAGGTAGGCTCCTGTTGCAAGCATTCCAAGACCAAAAAGATAACCTAAAATAATGCGGGTTAACGGACTAATCATCTCGTGCTCTATAGCATATCGTGCACCTATGGCAACGCCTATTACCGTTATGACAATCCCAATTTTACTAATCAAATTCTCGCCAATAAACTCCTCCAGATTATGGTTTTTTCTTTCTTTGCTAGTTACCGTAGGCTTATTAATCGGTTTCGATATTGTTGGCTGCTCAATAACCGGACCTTTGGCAGTAACCAATTCAATGTTTTCATGAAGCATTTCCGCAAGCTCAGTTTCTTCAGACTCAAGCTCTTGTCTAACCATTTCTTTTTCTTGGTTTTGCAACACAGAAAGCTCCTTACGAATTGCTTCCACATCATTTGAAAAAGACTCTTGTTTTTTCTCAAGTATTTCAAGCCTGCTGAGAAGTTGATTTATCATACTTTGGTTATCACTCATATAACTATATTTAAAGCTCTTTGTAACACATCGCTGTCAAAGAAGTTTTATAACTTATAAAACAGAAACATTTATTGAGTAGTTCAAAAAAAAACAATCTAATCAATTAATTTCGAAAAATAGCTTAACATGATGATCATCATTCCTGTGCCAAACATCATAAAATAAAGAAATGTTCTTATCTCGGCTATATCTCTGCCTTCTTTAAGAATGTATTTGCGAAAACCAGGTAAAAAATTGGTTGAAAATGCTGTGAAAAATAAAAAAGCAGCAGCCATTATAGCTCCATGTCCCAATGGAATAGCATTAGCCGATGAATTCATATAATTGAAGAAATCAAAAAAGAAAAGTAAATTCCAGATTGCAACAATTAAAACAAAGGCAACAATTCGTATGGAGAAACTACCCTGCTGTTGTTTTTCCCTAATATCACTTTGTACACTTGAAGTTTTGTTATCTAAAAATCCTGACTGTTGAATTTGATTAATGATTTGAACTGGATCTTTGGAAGTTTGAAATTCAATACGCTTTTTGTAATTACTAACTTTATGGTGAATTCTGATACCATTTCCCAAAAAGCCCGATACAGGTTCAATGCCGATAATATCGCATGGTGCAAATGAAAAACTACCAAGAATTGACGCATGCAAATCCAGGCGATTGGGACTAATAATCAACGATACAAAAGGCCACAAAGCGCCACCTAAGCCAATTTTTGCGCCTCCAGTTATTTTAATCCGGGTCATTTTGATTTTTTTATATTTTAACAAATATAACAAACTATCAAAACAGAACAAAAGACTCATGCAAGTCAACAATTATTACATAGCCATTATCTTCAACCACATTACCATTATTAAAGGCACTTTTATCATATTCTATCACTTGTGACCGAGAAACAATTTAACTTTTAGATTTATCACTTCGTTTGAAATGACAACACAATAATATTGGTAAGTAAAAAGAAGAAGGCGGGCGTTGCCCGCCTTCTCCTATTTCCTTTTACCAAACGTAAGCCTGTCATCCTGAGTGCAGCGAAGAATCTAATTTATCTATGTATCAACAGACTGTCATTGGCCGTGCAACAAAAGGATCTAACTATCAATAATTTCCAAATTACATCGTTACGAATACCAAAAAGGATAAC